>CASEOO010000026.1 GCA_949289565.1 uncultured Bacteroidales bacterium | reverse complement strand
TTCCACCATTTTTTCGCCGGAATCAATCCTGATGCTTCGCAATATCGTCTTGCTTCGAAAGAGACTTTCGTCACGCCTGCCCTGGCTCTGACCTACAGCAGGGAAGGTCTGGGCGGTGTGAGCCGTAATTTTCATGACTGGGCCAGGAAACACAGGCTGGCGCATGGCGATGTGGAGAGGAAGATACTGCTGAACAGCTGGGAAGGCGTGTATTTCGACATCACCGAGGACGGTATGGACAGCATGATGGCAGACATAGCCTCGATGGGAGGAGAACTTTTCGTGATGGACGACGGATGGTTCGGCGGAAAGTACCAGAGGAACAGGGACAATTCCTCTCTCGGAGACTGGACGGTGGATACCCGGAAACTTCCTCACGGCATATCCGGACTGGTGGAAGATGCGGAAAAACATGGAATAGGTTTCGGTATCTGGATAGAGCCTGAGATGACCAATACTGTGAGCGAGCTCTACGAAAAACATCCGGACTGGGTGGTGAATGCTGAAAGACGTGATCCTGTGACAGGCCGTGGCGGTACCCAGCTGGTCCTCGATCTTTCGAATCCGGAAGTGCAGGACTTCATCGTGGACATGGTGGATGACCTCATGACGGAGAATCCGGGCATAGAGTATATCAAATGGGATGCGAACATGGGCATCATGAGCCATGGTTCACATTATCTTGAAGACTGTGAGCAGAGTCATCTTTATATAGATTTCCACAGAGGTTTCGCCTCCGTATGCGAAAGGATACGCGCCAAATATCCTGACCTGACCATACAGGCCTGCGCCAGCGGCGGCGGACGTGCTAACTATGGCGTCCTCCCGTGGTTCGACGAATTCTGGGTCAGCGACAATACCGATGCTCTCCAGAGAATCTACATGCAATGGGGCACTTCCTATTTCTTCCCGGCTATCGCCATGGGCTCGCATATAAGCGCGACCCCGAATCATCAGACTTTCAGGACCATACCTCTGAAATACAGGATAGATGTGGCCATGAGCGGCCGTCTGGGCATGGAAATCCAGCCGAAGAACATGACGCAGGAGGAAAAGGAACTCTGCCGCAAGGCAATAGCGGAGTACAAGATGATCCGCCCTGTAGTTCAGTTCGGGGACATCTACCGGCTGGTTTCTCCGTATGACGGCTTCAATATTGCTTCGCTCATGTATTGTTCGAAGGACAAATCGCAGGCAGTATTTTACTGGTGGAAGCTCGAGCATTTCTGCGACGAGCATCTGCCGCGGGTGAAAATGGCCGGTCTCGACCAGGAAAAATTGTACAGGGTACATGAATTGAACCGTATCGACAACAAGCCTCTGCCTTTCGAGGGAATGGTATTCTCCGGAGAGTACCTGATGTCTACCGGTCTGGAGATCCCGTACAAGCATACGGTGGATTATCATAAGCAGAACGACTGGTCCAGCCGCGTGCTGTATCTTGTGGCCGAGTAGGGCAGTCAGTGATTTTTCGTATACAGCCCGTCTATGATGCCGTCTGCAAGTCCTATCACAGGGACGTAAATGTAGGCGGCATCAGTTATGTCAGCTATGGTCAGGAATATCCTGGCTGCAGGGACGATGACGTCCGCACGGTCCGGCTTCAGTGCATATTCTTCCATCCTCTGCTCTACTGTCATGTCTTTCAGCTTGTCGTAGAGTTCGTGCAGGGAAGCCGTCGTCATGCGGGAATAGCGGCTGTCTCGTCCTTTGACTAATTTTATGAGTTTGTTTATGTTTCCTCCGGAACCGATGATGTTGATTCCCGGATAGGACAGGGCCAGGTCTTTCATGTCCTTGGCAATTCTTTCCCATTCGCTTTCCACCACGGCTTCGTTCAGGATTCGTACCGTACCGATGTTGTATGAGCGGGAACATACCAGCTCCCCGTCTGCCAGAAGGTTGATTTCTGTACTGCCTCCTCCTACATCCACATACATGAAGTTGCCTTTCCGGCCTTTCATGTATTCGATATGGTTGTTGTATATCATGCGGGCCTCTTCCTGTCCGTCTATGATTTCTATCCGGATGCCGGTCTTTTTTTCGATGGCCTTGATGATGGCCGGTCCGTTCTCGGCATCACGCATGGCGGAAGTGGCGCAGGCGCGGTAGTCCGACACGTCGTATATTTTCATCAGGTTCTTGTAGGCTTTCATAAGCCTGATCATGTTCTTTTCCTTTTTTTCGGAAATCCTCCCTGACGAGAACACATCGAAACCGAGTCTCAGCGGCACACGCAGGAGCATCACTTTGCTGAAATGCGGGGCTTCAGGACTTTCGAGCTGCTTGATGAGCAGCCTCACTGCATTCGAGCCTATGTCTATCGCGGCATAAGTCACCGCATCTTCTCTGTAACTTGTAAATTCTTCTTCCATATTACCTGTTCTCATTATAATAATCATACAACGCTTTTTGCGACCCCGTCTCCAGCGGCTCCTCGCATGTCCACGGCCTGTTTTCTCCCGAACCGTCCACCAGACGCCCCTGGCGTGCATCCCTCAGTCCATATTCGACAATCCTCTTCATCTCGAGTTTAATAGTCGGATCATACACCGGAGCGATCACCTCAATCCTGTTGTCCAGATTCCTGGGCATCCAGTCCGCTGAGCCGAGGAATACCTTCTCGACACCGCCTCCGGCAAATACAAATATCCTCGAATGTTCCAGATACCTGTCAATGATGGCGCAGACTCTCATGTGGCAATTCCCGGGCAGGTCTTTTGTGGCCAGAGAGCAGTTCCCCCTGACCAGAAGGTCGATCTCCACTCCGGCTTTGGCCGCCTCATACAGCTTCGCCACCATCGTCTCGTCTGTGATGTGGTTTATCTTGATCTTGATATAAGCAGGCTTCCCGGCTTTCTTGTTCTTGATTTCAGCATCGATCAGGCTGAGGAATTTCTTTTTCATCCCGTTAGGGGATACCAGCAGCTCTTTGAACCGCACAGGGATATAAGGTTTTTCGATAAATGAAAACAGCAGGTCCACATCGGAAGTGATGCGTGGAGATGCAGTCATCATGATGCAGTCAGTGTATGTCCTGGCATTGCCCTCATGGAAATTGCCAGTGCTGACACAGGCGATGTCAGGCCCTTTCTTCATTCCTATGTGCACTACTTTCGAATGTATTTTCAGCCCCTCTACACCGAAAATGACCTTGACTCCTGCATCCTGAAGCTTCTGTGCCCATACCATGTTTGACTCTTCGTCGAAACGGGCGAGCAGCTCGATGACAGCCGTGACTTTCTTTCCATTTCTGGCCGCGCCGATCAGGGCCTTGATGACTTTGGAATCTTTGGCCAGCCTGTAAAGCGTGATCTTGATACTCTTCACGTTGCTGTTCAAAGCGGCTTCATGCAGCAGTCCTATAAATGTCGAAAAACTGTGATAAGGGACATGCAGAAATCTGTCCTGCTCCTTGATCCGCTGCATGATAGTTCCTGATTCCTGGAATGCGGACTGTACTATCTGCGGCATAGGCAGGTATTTCAGATCCTTTCTTCCGCAGTCCGGGAATTTCATCAGATCCTTGTGGTTCTGGTATCTTCCTCCATGAACCACCGTGTCGCTCAGTCCGAGATCGAGCTTTCCTATCACCCGCTTGAGCAGGTCCTGAGGCATGCAGCTGTCGTATACCACCCTCAGAGCCTCGCCTTTTTTCCGTGTTTTGAGGCCTTTAGATATCTTCTGCAGGATTCCGCTTCTCTGGTCGTCATCTATCTCCATCTCTGCATCCCTGGTGAATTTGAATGCATACGATTCAAATGATGTATAGCCTGACCCGGCAAAGATCTTGGACAGAGAACATCTCACCACATCATCCAGATACATGATGTAGCTTTTCCCGTCCTTGTCCGGCAGCCGGATGAACCGGCCGCAATTCTGTACCGGCAGCTCGAAAAATGCATATTCATACGCATGATTTCCCGCCGCTGTGGTTTTTACAGCCCTGACTGCATGATATATGCTCTGGTCCGATTCGTAGTCTAAGTGCTTTACAGATGAAAATCTGACCGGAACTATCAGTCCGTCGATCTTCTCCGAATAGTACGAATGGATGAATTCCAGCTGGTCTTCAGTCACATCCTTGTCTGAGATGAGACAGATGTTTTCTTTGCGCAGGTCTTCGTAAACCTGCTGTACGCCTTCTTCATATTCTTTTTGATATCTGGCATTCAGCTTTGAAATTTGCCTGACTATGGATTTGGCCTTGGCGGCTTCCTTTGCCCCCTGCTTCCCGTCCCATTCGGCAATTCTGGTCTGCGATGCGACGCGGACGCGGAAGAATTCATCCAGGTTGTTTGAATATATTCCCAGAAAGGACAGTCTTTCCAGCAAAGGAACATCCTGTCTGCAGGCTTCCTGGAGCACCCTTCTGTTGAAATACAGCCAGCTGATGTCTCTTTCTACGTACGGAATTTTCTTGGTTTTGGTAGCCATATGTCTGTGCGCTATTATAATTTTTGTAAAATAAGAATTTTTCCGTTAATAAAATGTTAAAAAACAGAAAAAATTGTTACGAAAAAGAAAAAATCTTTTCAATCCTAATCAAAATTTCCTGAAACCGCTGACGATTCATCTGTATTTCTTATAATTTTACGCAATTTTTATACAGAACAATTTTTTATGTGCGGGATAACAGGATATCTGGGAGGCAGGGAAGCCTGCCCGATTTTGATAGACGGGCTCAGACAGCTTGAATACAGAGGTTATGACAGTGCCGGAATCGCGCTTGTCGATGAATGCGGCGAACTTCATGTCTATAAAGAAAAAGGCAAGGTGCAGGATCTGGAAGCCGGTCTTGCCGGTAAAAACATATCTGGACATCTGGGGATCGCACATACCAGATGGGCAACTCATGGAGAGCCCTCTGCGGTCAACGCGCATCCTCATGTCTCGTCTTCAGGCCGTTTTGCCCTTGTTCATAACGGCATCATCGAGAATTATGCCGTCATCAGGAAAAACCTCGAGAAGAAAGGCTATGCATTTAAAAGCTCTACTGATACCGAGGTTCTGGTGCAGCTTATAGACTACGTGGCTTCATGCAGTGATTCTGATACAGTGGCCGTGCTGCAGGAAGTGCTGGATGAAATAGTGGGAGCCTATGCCATAGCATTGATAGACATGAAATATCCGGACCGGCTCTTTGCCGCCAGGAAAAGCAGCCCGCTGGCAGTCGGGATAGGGGACGGTGAATTCATTGTGGCTTCCGATATCAGCCCGATAGCAGGCAATGCCGACAAAGTCGTGTATCTGGGCGATGAGGAAATCGCTGAAATGCATCGTGACGGAAGCCTGCATATAGTGAATCTGTCCAATGCGGAGTGCTGCCACGAAATCATGGCTGTGCCGAAAAATCTGGGCAGGACAGGGAAAGACGGTTTCGACCACTTTATGCTGAAGGAGATTTTCGAGCAGCCTTCCAGCTTGACGGACTGCATGAGAGGCCGTGTCGATGTTGCCGGAAAGACGGTGACATTGTCCGCTGTGCGGGAGCACAAGGACAGACTTCTGGCGGCTGAGAGATTCATCATCGTGGCATGCGGGACATCATGGCATGCCGGTCTCATTGGGAAGCAGATGATCGAGAATTTCTGCCGGATTCCTGCAGAGACGGCATATGCTTCCGAGTTCAGATATTCGAACCCGGTGATCAGGAGTTCCGATGTCGTCATAGCCATTTCCCAAAGCGGAGAGACCGCAGACACTCTGGCCGCCATAGAACTGGCCAGATCGAAAGGAGCATTCATATACGGAATATGCAACGCCGTAGGTTCAAGCATACCGAGAGCGACCGACACAGGCTCATATATTCATGCCGGACCGGAAATCGGCGTCGCCTCCACGAAGGCTTTTACCGGGCAGGTGACAGTGCTGGCTATGCTGGCCCTCGACATCGCCCGAGAAAAAAATACGATCGATGACAGGACCTATGCCGGAATGATAGAAGAGCTGGCGTCCATCCCCGAAAAGATGAGGGTGGTCCTCCGGACCAATGACAGTATAGCCTCGCTGGCGAAGATGTTCACTTATGCAAAGAATTTCATATACTTGGGCAGAGGCTATTCTTATCCTGCGGCTCTGGAAGGGGCATTGAAACTTAAGGAGATATCGTACATCCATGCCGAAGGCTATCCTGCCGCCGAAATGAAGCACGGGCCCATCGCGCTGATAGATGAAGAGATGCCTGTGGTGATCATCGCTACGCACAATGCCCTGTACGAGAAAATTCTGAGCAATGTTCAGGAAATCAAGGCCAGGAAAGGACGTGTGATAGCGATTGTTTCAGAAGGCGACACTGCCATCAGTGACATAGCGGACACGGTGATAGAAATCCCTGAGACCGTAGAATGTCTTGACCCTCTTCTGGTTTCAGTTCCGCTCCAGCTTCTCGCCTATCATATTGCAGTCTGCAAAGGCAAGGATGTCGACAGGCCGAGGAATCTGGCCAAGAGCGTCACCGTCGAATAAGACAGCTCCGGAACAGTACAAGATTCCGGCCCGCACTTTCCGCAAAGGTGTTAGTCCGTGGACGTGGTTTATCCTGAAGCGTTAACAAAAATGACACAATCGTTAAACTGAAACTAAACAGTGTAGTAATAAAAACTAAATAAGGCTGCTGTACTTTTGCCGCAAATTTTAAGGAATGAGAAAAGCAATGAACTTTTTCCTGTTTGCGGCAGTTTTTCTGTCCGCCGTCCCGGTCTCTGCCGAGACAATAATCAAAGGGAAAATCATCGATGCCTCTACAGGCGAAGAAATCATAGGTGCGGCAGTCCTCCTGAAAGAAATGACAGGGGAGGGGACCGTCACCGGTCTTGACGGAAGTTTCACATTGAACACCGAACTTGAAAAATGTACTCTCTTGTGCACTTCCATAGGCTACAAGGATACTGAAATCGTCTTTTCATATTCGGATGCCGAAGGCAATATTCTCGTGAGCCTGGAGCCTGACAGCATATCGCTGGATGCTGTGGTGGTGACAGCTGTGAACGGAGGAAAGACGGAGGCCGCCGCCAGAGGAATAGAGCGGGCTTCAATGAATGTGGTCAATGTCATGAGTGCAAAAGCCATGGAACTTTCTCCGGATCTGACAGTGGCCAATGCCATCAAAAGGATGTCAGGTGTCACCATAGAAAGGAACAGCAGCGGTGAAGGCCAGTATGCCATACTCCGCGGCATGGACAAAAGGTACAATTACACCCTGGTGAACGGCGTGAAGATACCGAGTCCGGACAACAAGAACCGTTTCGTACCACTCGATATCTTCCCATCTGAGATGCTTGACAGGCTGGAAGTCACGAAATCTCTGACAGCAGATATGGAAGGTGACGGCATTGGAGGAGCTGTGAATCTGGTGATGAAGGACGCTCCCGAAAAGTTCGAGGTCAACGCGAATCTGGCTACAGGGTACAGCGCC
Source organism: uncultured Bacteroidales bacterium (assembly GCA_949289565.1). Classification (GTDB taxonomy): domain Bacteria; phylum Bacteroidota; class Bacteroidia; order Bacteroidales; family UBA932; genus Cryptobacteroides. The sequence continues at coordinate 494 of CASEOO010000026.1, read as the reverse complement.
CTCTATTTCGACCGTGATTTCCAGTCATTCAACCATAGGGCCGGCCAACGTATGTCGCCTTTCGAGAGAATAGGGGCTGATGTCAGCAAGGATTATTCAGTGACTGCAGATGACTTCACTTACGAAAACCTGAGAGTGACCAAGGCCCGTCCGAGACCTGATATCGTCGGCGGCTTCTCGTTCGGTGACAGGTATTTCGGAAACAGGCTCGGCCTGATAGTGGGCGTATCTTACCAGAACCTCTTCAGGGGAAAGAATTCGGACATATATTACGTACAGGGCTCTACGGGAGACGGTACGGAAACAAGGACATATTCAGAGGAACAGAACAGGCTTGGAACGCATGCCAAGCTTGACTGCAGGTTCAATGACAGGCACAAGCTGATGCTCTACGGAGGATATATGGACCTGCGCAAAAGCGAAGTCCGTGACGGACAGAACGACAAGGACTGGATAGTCAAGATGCAGTGGGAAAGACAATACATCATCAACAC
>CASEOO010000025.1 GCA_949289565.1 uncultured Bacteroidales bacterium | reverse complement strand
ATGGATTCAGCGAGGTCTGCATCAGGGCATTTCCTATGCCGAGCAATGAAAAAGACAGAAGCATCACAGCATAGCTGTCCCCAAATGACGGCAGAGCCAGAGACACGGCAGTGACAGCCAGGCTCAGAAGCACGGTCTTCTTCCTTCCTATCCTGTTCATCAGCAGCCCTGTAGGCACGGAAAATATCAGAAACCAGAAGAAAACCAATGAAGGAAAGACATTCGCCTGCGCATCAGAAAGCGACAGGTCGGCCTTCACATAATTCGAAGCTATGCCCACAAGGTCTACAAAACCCATAGCAAAAAAGCACACCATGACAGGCAGCAGCTTCATCAGATTTGATTTTGATTGTTCCATATATTACAACTTTTTATCAGTCTATCCTGTATACTTTGAATGAGGTGACATCGAAAGCGCCACGGTCAGCATAAAAACCGATGCCGGTATAAGGAGAGGACGGGAACACCAGGTTTGTCATCACAAACTCTCCGCCATTTCCGAAAATCTCGACGCTCGTCCTGTCGAAAAATATCCTCAGGGACAGCTCGTCGTTTTCAGGCACAGGAGCGCATGTGACCACCGGAAAATCTACGCTGAAATCCACATTCCCGCTCTCGGTCCTGTCCATCGCGAACTTGCCTTTGGAGGCATCGCAGTACATTTTTACGCTCTCTCCATCATGGTTGCTGAAAACGATGCCGAACTTCTCTGCCCCATGATTCCGGAATGTCAGCTCTATCTCGAACACTCCGTCTTCCGGCAGGCAATAATCCTTCTTGCAGTCCATTCCGGACACAGGGAACGGTTTTTTCTCCGTCACCAAAGACCTCGCGGCATCCATCTCCTTCACCGGTCCGGACTTGAGATAAACCTCTCCATCCTGTTCATAAAGGCTCAGTTCCCTCGCAATGGTGTTGGCTCCCCTGTACCCGAAAACAGGAAGCTGGTTCTGGTACTGCCAATTGCTCATCCAGCCTATGGCAATGCACCTTCCGTCAGGAGCGTTGCTCCATGTGACAGTGGCGTAATTGTCTTTTCCCCAGTCCATCCATTTCGTCTCTTCCGGAAACTCGTTCACGAAACGCTTTCCGTTGAATGAGCCCACGAAATACTGGGTGGCGCTGCCGCCGAAAGGACCTCCAGGATTTATATTGCATATCAGAACCCATTTCTTCTCTCCAGTGCCTTCCACTTCAAGCTCCACTAAGTCCGGGCATTCCCATACTCCTCCATGAGCTCCCTGCCCTTCGCCGAAAGCGCTCTCAAACTTCCAGTCTATCAAGTTTGAGGAAGAATATATGTGCATCTCCTGGCCGGCGGCCAGAACCATCACCCAATGTTTTCCCGGAGCATACCAGAAAACTTTAGGATCGCGGAAATCCTTCAGGTCTGAAATCAGGACAGGATTCGATTCATATTTGTCGAACGTATAGCCTCCGTCTGTGCTGAAAGCTATGCTCTGCGCCTGGCAGTCCGTCCATCTGGTCGGCTTGGAGGAAGTGTAGAATGCCGCCACGGCATTTTCCCCGAAGCCGGATGTATTATGACAGTCCACCACGCAGGAGCCGCTGAAAATATATCCCCACGCATCAGGGGCAAGCGGAGCGCCTACATGTTTCCAGTGAACCAGGTCTGTACTGGTGGAATGTCCCCAATGAAGATTCCCCCAAGTGCATCCATAAGGGTTGTACTGATAATACAAATGATACACTCCGTCCTGATAGAACATTCCGTTCGGGTCATTCATCCATCCATAAGGAGGTATGTGGTGGTATGCAGGTTCGGGAGATGTCTGCATCTCGAACTCGTCTGCAAATGAAATATGATCCCAGCAGACTGAAGACGCCGGCACCGCCTGAATTTCCATCTGGAGTTTCCGGCCATGGAATGCGCTCAGGTCTACAGGCACATAGTAGTCCACTTTTTTCCTGGCCAGCCTGATATTAAGACCGTGGCTTATAGTCACATTGTCCTGCACCAGATACACCTTCCCCTCCACCGCCTCATCCTCCACAGGAAGCAGAAGATACCTGCCGGCAGGCTGAAGGTCTATGATGTTCTGTTCATTCGAGAGATGGCGGATATTGATTCCGGAATCTTCAGCGGCATATATCGCCGAGCACAGAAGAATTGCAGAAAGCGCCGCCAGCAACTTGGATATTGACTTTTGCATAGTCCCGGATTTTAATATTTGCGGATGGAAAGGTTATTGACAGCGACCTCGCCGGCATATGAATCTATGGACCAGCAGTTTCTGGCCAGGCCATAGAGACGGCTTGTATAAACGAGGACGTCATTTATATAGACAACACACACAGAGTTGTCGGTGATGACTGTGACATGATAAGTGTCATCCGCGGCATTCGGAAAGAAATAGCTGTCGCCTCCGTCCAGAAATCCAGAGCCTTCAGGGCCTTGCTGCTCGAGATTCAGTTTCCGGTTCGTGTTCCCGTTCTCCGGATTCACCACCATGGAATACCATACCTCGGAATCCCCGCCTCGGCAGAATGAGAAGCCGAATTTGTCCGCAGGTTCTGCTTTCACGTCGAAAGTGATCAGATTCCGTGTGGAAAGCCTTGAAAAGAGCACATATCCTCCGTCAGATATGGTATAATTTCCATCAGACCCGGACCACTCCTCGCCTGCCTTCTCTGAGACCGGACAAGCATCAGCAAAAGACGCTTTGACAGACTCGGGAGCGACACATGCCAGAGTGCCGTCTTCATTCTGCCTGAGCTCATGGCAGACCAGAGCCCCTCCCCATCCGGATTTCACATCGGAATTGTCCTCGCCAGGGCGGACAGGACACCATCCCCAGATCATCCTGGAGACGCCGTCTGAGGCCGTCTTGGCGGCATAGTACGCTCTGGAATCCAGAGTTCCTTCTTTCGAATCAGGCCATACGTCACCAGGGCCGCAAGCCTTAAGTTCATCGAGAGTTCTGCCTTTCAGATAATGCACTTTGCGGTCAAAGGATTCAATGTCAGAATATATCAGATACCACCAGTCACCCATCTTGAAAATGTCTGGGCACTCATAGAACCTGCCCCAGATGGTGGTCATGAAATCACCGTTCCACTTCCACTCATTCAGGTCATCGGAGACATAATCAGCCAGGACGCTGGTTCCGGACTTCTTGGTAGTCACGACCATATGCCATTTGCCGTCATCATCCTTGAAAACACACGGGTCGCGGAAATCATTCCTGTCATAGCCGTTGTCTGTTCCCTTGATGCAGAATGCCAGGTCTTTCGTCCATGTCTTGAAATCCTTCGAGGTGGCACGCATCACCACCTGGCCGTTTTCAGATGCCGCAGGCTGGTGCTTGTTCCCGGTATAATATATATGGTACACATCTCCCGCCTCGTCATACACGGCACACCCCGTTCCCAACGCGGCATCCTGCTCCTCGATGTTTCCGCAAGGAAGCACTTCACCTAACGAAACATAGGAAGAGCCGTCCTCAGTCTCGAGACACCAGAAAGGATGATAAGTCCCTGTCTGGTTCACCTGATAGTCCTGCAGATACAGTATCTTGTAGTTTCCAGCCTTTGCGTCATAAAAAGGCATAGGGTCTGCCACTGTCCCTACATATGGCTTGTAATATGTCAGGAACTGCCTGTCATCCTCCGAGTCGAGGAAATCCGTGATGTTTTCCCAGTCCTTTCCAGTCTCGGGATACAGATCTTTTTCGGCACATGCCGCCAGCGAAGCCAGAGCCAGGGCCGCCGCCATGATATTGGTCATATTGTATAGAAGTTTCATATGTTGTCAGATTTGTTTTGTGTTTTGACCGGAGGGTGGCCCGAAACTGGCTTTGAGACCCTCCAGCCATTTTCTGAATTTTAGTCAGCGGCCACGTAATTTATGGCATTCCCGGTCAAAAGGGCGACATTGCCGTGATACTTGTCGGCCGATTCATCCACGCCGTGAGAATACCAGTCGTAACAGCCGGAACCGATGCAGAGAACTTTTCCCCGCGTGCCGTCTGAAGCATATTCCCATGCCACCACAGCTCCGTCTCCACCGTAGCCGAGATCTATGCCGCCATGGTTAGTCCTCCAGTCATCGAGGGTGGCATATCCTCCCCAGTCCGAACCTATGTGCCACTGGCAGGTACTGTTCGTGATTCTGTAGCCAGTATCGCAAGTGTAAACACCGGTCTTCTCGCCATCCTGGAATGTCTGTATTCCCTCATACAAGGCATGATCCTCATGTCCCTGTACAAAGAAGCTCCACGGCCCTGAAGTGATTTCACCTGATTCTTCCACCTGTCCCCAGCAATTATTCGGAATTTTTCCATCTTTCGTGACTCCCAGGTCGGATGCATAATATGTGGCAAATCTGGTGAGGACGAAGCCAGTGCCTGAATTCAGCAGAGAGCGCATCTGAGCCACAGCCTCTGCAGAGACGGCTTCCGGAGCCGCATTCTCGAATTTATCTCTGCTGTCTATGCCTCCGTCGATATGCAGATGCCACCACACTGCCTTGCACTGGCTCAGGTCAGCCATGCCGGCGGCCGCATCAGAGAATGAAACATACGCTGCATTGGCAAAATTGGAGAGCAGCCATCCTGCCGCCTCTTTCTCTTCAGGATTCAATTGCTCGAACGTGTCTGCAAGGCCTATGAATACGATTTCAGGAGCATCGACAGCTTTCACTTCCACAGTATATACTGAAACGGCTGTCTTGCAAGTCACGGTATACTTCACAGGCTGGGAGAAATCCTGGGCCGACCCTGATGCAGGAGTGACAGATGCACCGTCATTCACAGTGATGAACGGGACTATGGAAGTCAGATCTGTCCCGGCAGGTACATTCACCACTATTCTATGGGAAGCCTCGTCGATGATGCCTGTACAGCCTTCAGCCGTGAAAGAAAGAATCTTCGCCTCGTCATATCTCAAATCTATGCTGTAGTCCATATAAACATCGCCTGCGCTCACTCTCAAGGTTCTGGGCAGAGACATATCCAGCACATCCCCCTCTTTCAGCGTAGCTTCCGCCCCTTCAGGGATTTCCAGTTCCGTGACTGTCATTGCCGAAGGATCGCAGTCAGCGGGAACAGGCACTGATATGGCCGAAGCCTGCAAATCCACCTCTCCCTGATATTCGTCCAGAGCGAAAGACAGTACGCTTACATCAGCATCGAGCTCAAGTCCAGAAGTTTTCTCCTTCGTGCAGCTCCCTGACAAGAGCAGCAATGCCGGCAATGCAATCCTGAAAATATTATTTATGATATCGAATTTCATAATATTGGATTTAAAAATTCATATTTCTGTCTACCAGTTTCCTATATTCTGTGTGTAATGGCCGTTGCTGGCGCTGATCTGCGAGAAAGGTATCGGCAAATATTCGTTTTTATCAGGGGTGAATGATGCCGATGAGTATATCGTGCAGTTGTCAGCCTCTGCTGCATAATAATCATTGAGGACAGTCTCTGCTTCACCCCAGCGCACCAGATCGAAGAAACGATCGCTCTCCATGGCAAGTTCAAGCCGTCTTTCGAATTTCAGACGTTTCAAAGCCTCGTCTTTTGTAAAAGTTCCTGAATAAGGCTCGATTTTTATCTTGACACCATAGTCCTTTTCATAATTGGAAATCATGGACATGCTCTGCTTTGCCCTGTTTCTGACCTGGTTTATCAGGCTCATGGCCTCGTCTATGCCGCCCTCATCGAGCTGTATCAGAGCCTCAGCCCTCATCAGCAGGACATCCGCGTATCTGAGCACGATATGGTTCATCGGAGATCCCCAATAAGCTCCTTTCACCAGATATCCGCTGTCAGGATCCACATTATGCTTCAGAGTGACATAATATCCGTACAAGCCGTTGCTCCTGCTCCATGGAATAGTCCTGTCCATCATATACTTCGGATTGAATTCATATGGAAGCCCCGGCATGCCCACTGTCAGGAAAAGACGGGGATCTGCATAGTCCGCATCGTCTCCTGTCATCTCATAATCTTCCCTGTTGAAATCTTCCAGGTATGGATGTCCCGCATTGTCAGTCTTGAATGCATTCACCAGATTCTGGCTCGGCTTGTAGAAATCACAGCCGCCGTCTGTCACACCTGGAATATTCGGAACGATAAGCCCGAATGACCAGTTGCAGTTTCCATTCGTAGTGCCATCATTCACAGAGTATTGCATAGCCCAGACAGATTCAGGGCCGTTCTCATATTCGGGTTCCGGGCGGAAGTTGTCATGGAAATCAGCAGCCAGGTCCACGCCGCTGGCTGACATTATAGAACTTTCGGTATATGCGACTACCTGCCTGAGGTCGTCCTTGTTGATTTCCGTCACTTTGTGCGAATTCGGGTCATCCTGGCGATATGCCTTGTAGAGATAGGTTTTGGCAAGATATGCCGCCGCCGCGGCCTTGGTCGGACGGCCTTTGTCCGCCTGGACAGCAGGAAGATTGTCATATGCGTATTTGAAATCATCAGCTATAAGCTGCCAGCCCTCGTCATTGGTATAAGTGTCATTGGACAGATTGTTGTACTCGTCAGGCCCGAGATCAGGGTCCGTCACAAAGACGATTTTCTTGTACAGCTGCTTCAGCAGAAAATGCCCGTGCCCGCGAAGAAACCTCATCTCGGCGATACGCTGGTCTTTCAAAGGGTATTCCTCCGCATCCATCTTTTCCAGGGAAGATATCGCAGTATTCACCCTTGAAAGAGCATTGTACAGACGCTGCCACATATCGCTGATATTCCATGCCGTAGTCATGATGCCTGTCGACACTTCGAGGGCATGGAAAACATCTCCGTCTTCCGTTCCCTTTCCGCCCTTGTATGCGTCATCGGAACGGACATCGTAGTTCCACATGGAGAATGAAGAGTTGATATCCTCAGCGGATATCCAGATTGCGTATGCAGATATCACCAGATTGTCCACATATTCAGGGCTGGCCATTTGCTCATCGTCCAGAACGCCCTGAGGCCTCGGAGAGCCGAGGAAGTCTGAGCAGGAGCTCAATATTGCCATTGCCAGCAATGGCACCAATATCTTGTTTTTCATTTTTGCAGTCATTTTTAGAAACTCATATTAACTCCGAATGTCAATGTCAGAGGAATAGGATAGCCGTAGTTCGGGTTTTCCGGGTCCACCCCTGTGAAGCTCCTGCTTGTGACAGTGAAGACATTCTGCGCGCTCAGATAAAGCCTCAGCTTCTGCATTTTTATCTTCGACGTCCATTTTTCCGGCAGATTGTATCCGAGCTGCGCATTCCTGAGCTTGAGGAAGGAGCCGTTTTCCACGAAGTATGTAGAGACTCTCTTTTCATTGTTCAAGTCGCTTCTGGAAACTGCAGGTATGTCCGAGTCAGGATTCGAAGGGCTCCAGGCATCGAGAAGCCTTTTTCCTTTGTTCAGGAATCCGATGTTCAGGCCGCTCCAGAGGTCCGTCTCCTTCTTCAGGTCGCTGATGATGTCCACGCCCTGCACCCCCTGGAAAAAGAGAGTAAGGTCGAAGTTCTTGTATTCGAAATAGAAGTTGATGCCATAGCTGAAATCAGGCGTCGGGTCATAAATCCAGTCCTGATCGGCTTCGGTGATGAATCCGTCGCCGTCAATGTCAGCCCAGCGGATACGGCCCAGTCCGGCGCCTTCCTGCACTGCATGGCTGTCTATCTCCTCCTGAGACTTGAAGATGCCGTCAGCCACATAGCCTGCCTGCGCTCCTGACGGATGGCCTATGACGCTTTTCACCCCATTTCCTCCGAATGTTCCGTTGGCCGCCACTGTGGCTGGAAGAGCTGTGATTTCATTCCTGTATGCAGATATGTTCGCGTTGATATCATATATGAAACCCGATTCTGTATCGCCTCTGTAGCCGATGTTGAATTCAAAGCCGTTGTTTTTCATGGCGCCGGCATTGATCCACTGAGAACTGCCTTCGCCCATGGCCGCTATTCCCGCCATCTGCACCAGAATGTCTTTCGCGTCCTTCCAGTAATAGTCAAAAGCTCCGTAGAGAGACTCGTTCAGTAATGTGAAGTCGAGTCCGATGTTCGTCTGCGTAGTGGTCTCCCAGCGGAGGTCGTCGTTCCCTATCTGGTTCCGCTTGAATCCTGACTGAAGGATGCCGCCTCCGTTGGTGCCGGCAATGTCATATGAAGTTCCGTAGCTCTGCCCTCCAGATTCCGACACTCCGTAGTTCGGGACATAAATGGTGTATCTGGCATTGTTCGCTATCTCCTGGTTTCCTGTCTGTCCCCATGAAGCGCGGATTTTCAAATCGTCAATCCAGCCTGCCGATTTCATGAAAGGCTCGTTGCTGAGTCTCCAGCCCACTGACGCAGAAGGGAAAGTGGCATACCTGTTATTCTTTCCGAATCTGGATGAACCGTCATGCCTCACTGTCAGGGAAAGCAGATACCTGTCGTCATATGAATAGTTTGCCTTCGCAAAATATGAAACCAGAGCATAGCTCTCAGATGAACCGTATGCCTGAGCTTCGCCCACACCTGCATCCGGCCACATAAAGTCAGGCGACAGGATGGTGAAATCTTCCTTGTATCCAGAGAACCATGTGGAAGTGTCGTGGTTCAGCTCTACTCCGGCCAGGACATCGCCGCGGTGCTTCCCTTTCTCGAAATTGTATGAAGCCACCAGATTCCACATCCATCTCATCCAGTGTTCCTGCTTGGCCTCCACAGCATTTTTATCGTTAGCCACAGTGCCTTCAGTAATCGGCATTGTGAAGATGCGCTGCTGCTTCTGCGAATAGTCGATTCCGAAAACTGTCTTGAGGCTGAAACCTTTGAACGGAGTCAGATTCAGATATGCGTCGCCGAAAGTCCTCCAATAGGCATAACGGTTGTTTGAGTTCCTTTCCAGCCTCGCCACAGGATTTTCCCTGTCAGGATAGCCGCCGACAGGACCGGCATACTCCCCGTCTACAGTGTATACGGGAAGAGACGGATTGAACTGAAGCACATTCTGAAGGAAGCCTCCCGGTGCCTGGACTTCGGAAGTCCTGTTCAATGTGAAGTGTTCGCCAATGGTCAGAATATCCTCAATGAGTTTGTACTCAGTGTTGATACGCGCCGAATATCTTTCAAAATCAGTAGACTTGATGATGCCGTCATTTTTGTAATATCCGAGCGAGAAATACGCACTGGCCCGTTCTGAGCCTGCACTTGCAGAAAGATTGTAGTTCTGTATAATGCCGGTCCTCGTAGTTTCATCAAACCAGTCGGTGTCTGCAGAGGGAGTGGTATGAGCGTCATCGAGATATCTTTTCATAGAAATGGAATTCAGCACAGGCAGGCCGTCCTGGCCGTAACCCCAGTCATATGTGTAGCCCAGTCCGTTTGAATTCGGGTCCTGGCCTTCATTCACATATGCCTGCCACATCACACGTCCGTACTCTTCCGCATTGAGGACTTTCATCTTGTTCGTATACATGGAGCCAGCCACTGATGCATCCAGATTCACTCTGACAGAGCCTTTAGAGCCCTTCTTCGTAGTGATGATGATGACTCCGTTCGCAGCCCTGGAGCCATATATGGAAGCAGAGGCGGCATCCTTCAGCACCTGAATGGACTCTATATCGTTCCCGTTCAGCTCATGCATGCCGGCCTTTGTGGGCACACCGTCTATAATATATAAAGGGTCGTTGTTGTTCAGAGTGCCTATTCCCCTGATTCTGACAGTAGTGGAACCGCTCGGGTTTCCGTCGGCAGTGATGTTCATGCCAGGCACACGCCCTTGCAATGCCTTGATAGGGTTGTTCTCGTTCTGCTTGGCAAGTTCATCCATGTCCACCACCGAGATCGAGCCTGTCAAATCAGCCTTTCTCTGCACGCTGTATCCCGTAACCACGGTTTCGGCAAGCATCTGCACGTCTTCATCTATGACAATAGTCATGTCTGCAGATGCAGGCAATGTCATTTCCCGGTATCCCATGCAGGACACTACAATATTGGCCCCGACAGGGACTTGAATGAGAAATCGTCCGTCTGCGTCAGTAGTGACGCCGTTGGATGTATTCCCTTCTTCATAGACTATCGCTCCTATCACCGGCAGATCATCAGTGGACGAGATGACCACTCCGGATGAAGGGACGGTCTGTGAAAAAAGAGAACCGGCCGCCGCGAATACCATCACGGCCGCCAATGCAATTTTTTTCAGTTGATTATCCATTATGTGAGTTATTAGTGTTGTCATGTTACGTGTCGGACTCATGTGGCCAGACGTCTTTCACGGTTTGCACATGACAAAAGTAAATCGCTTTTCATCATAGCGGATGGAGCGGCGTTGCATAGATTTGCACTGATGTTTCGCATGAAACATTTGTATCATAATTTGCAACATATGTGTGGCAGGAGAACCTCAGGAATGGTTTTTCTTGGAGGATACAGGGTTCTCTCCGAAGTATTCCTTGAAACATTTGGTGAAGTAGGAAGGGGATGAAAAACCGACGCTGTACGCGATTTCCGACACTGTCTTTTCAGTAGAAGACAGCATGGCCGACGCTTTTCTGAGACGGCAGATTCTCAAGAATTCATTTGGAGAATAACCTATCAGGGATTTGGTCTTTCTGTAGAGCTGCACCCTGCTCAGCCCGATTTCCTCGCCTATCGATTCGACTGTCAGCTCCGGATCTGACAGTCTGGAGCTGATAATGTCCTTCAGCCTGTCGATGAAGCCCTTGTCTACATCCTGGAAAGACGAGGCTGAAGCGGCAGGCTCCCCGAAGACTGACGCCAGCATCTGGCGACTGTTTATCAGATTCCCTATCCTGGCGAGAAGCAGTTCGGAACTGAAAGGCTTGGAGATGTATGAATCGGCGCCGCATTCATATCCCTTTATCTTCTGCTCCTCCACTGCATATGCAGTGAGCATCAGCACCGGGATATGAGATGTGCGGATGTCCGACTTCAAGATACGGCAGCATTCCATTCCGTCCATTACAGGCATCATCACGTCGCATATGACAGCGTCAGGGACGAACTTTCTGGCTGTTTTCAGGCCTTCCTGCCCATTCGAAGCCTCCAGGACATTGTAGTCGAAAGAAAGCATGGATTTCAGATACGAACGCACATCCTGGTTGTCATCTATCACAAGCACAGTCTTTTTCGACTCCGACATGTCTTCATCTATGAAGAGTCCGGATGACAGCGATTCCTGGCTCGCATCGTAGACTGCTCCGTCCCTGAAATGAGAAATTTCCGATGAATATGGTTCAGCAGAAACCCCTGCACCGCCCTTCTGGGACACAGGGAGGACTACGGTGAAGACAGACCCTTTGCCTGCGGTGCTGGACACGGAAACAGAGCCGCCATGAAGCTCGGCGAAAGCCTTGGACAGCATAAGGCCGATACCTGAGCCTGAATGGTGTACGTCCGCCTGGTAGAAACTGTTGAATATATTGTTTATATGCTCTGCCGATATGCCTTCGCCATTGTCGGAGACAGATATTTCCACATGGCCGTCATCGCGGCGCAACAGCCGTACATGTACGTACCCCCCCCCATTTCCATCCGTGAATTTGAATGCATTGGAGAGAAGATTGTAAACTATGCGCTCCACTTTCTCCATGTCTGCCGTCACAGTGTATTCTTCGGACTCCGGAGATAGGATTTCGGCGTCTATGGAGGCATCTGCCGCAGGACCTCCAGCATCCATCTCCTGATTTCCTGCATTGGCCGTCAGGACACCTGAAACGAGAGTCGTATTTTCTGCATTGACCATCAGGTCATCTGAAGCATGAGTCGAGCTTGCTGCATTGTCCGTCAGGACACCTGAAACGGGAGTCGTATTTTCTGCATTGACCATCAGGTCATCTGAAGCATGAGTCGAGCTTTTCGCATGATTTTCAGCGATATCCAGGGTGAAGTCAATATGCTTTACGCGCGCCAGGGAATCGAAAGCCGCCATCCAGTCAGCCAATGCCTTATCGAGCCTGAAGCGGCTCAGAACCAGGCTCAATTTCCCGCTTTCGTACTTCCTGAAATCGAGTATCTGGTTCACCAGACGAAGCAGTATCGTGACATTTTTGTGTGCAATATTTACCAGAAACCTTTCCCTGTCATTCAAATCCTGCGACCTTATCAGCTGGTTCACCGGGTCTGCCACGAGAGTCAGCGGTGTTCTGAAATCATGAGATACATTTGTAAAAAATGAAAGTTTCGCATTCGTGGCCTCTTCAAGCTTCCGGTTAACTTCAGCCAGTTTCGCGGCGGTCAATTTGTTGTGCCTGAGTGTGGTGACCGTGATGGCCAGCAGGACTGAAAGCAGTATCACTATCACAAAACAGGCTGTGAGGAACATTTTCTGCAGCTGGGTCATAGTAAAATATTCATCCGCCTTTGCCTGCAGTATGGCCATTTTATCATCCAGCTCCTTTATCTTCTTCCCCTGGAGCAGCATCACCCTCGCATTTGAGCTGTCCACCAGGACCGTAGCCAGTGTCGTATTCTTTTCAAACGGCTCGTGCTTCAGAATCTTCATCGCCAGGCGCAGTAGGCTGTCGCCGCCGGTGGGATAGACAAAAGAAGCGTCAAGCAGCCCTTTATAGACCATATCCACTCCCTGATTTTCTCCGAACATAGCGTCTATGCCTATGATGAAGATATCATCCCGGCCTCTTTCTTCAGCCGCACGCCTGGCCGCCAAGGCTATCCTGTCATTATGAGCGAAGACTGCTTTCACTGATGGATATGCCGTCAACAGAGAATCCATGATCCCTGAGGCGCTGGCTGCTGACCATTCTGTATCCTCGGAAGCGACAAGCCGGATTCCTGACCCTGAGATGCCCTCTCTAAACCCTGCGGAACGCTCTGCGGCCGGAGATGATTTTTCAGTTCCTGTCAGTTCCACGGCGTCTCCATCTGATATTCTGGAAGCCAGATATTCCCCGACCTGCCTGCCGATATCGCGGTTGTCAGCGCCGATGAATGCAGTATATTTTTCCGAATCTATCGACCTGTCCACAAGGATGACTGGAATTCCGCCGCTGTATGCTGATTCAATGATTTCGGTGACTGCGCCTGATTCGTTCGGGGCCACGACCAGCAAGTCTACTTTTTTTCTGATGAAATAGCGGATATCCTCTATTTGCTTCTCATTGTCATCATCTGCCGACCTTATCTCGACTTGCACTCCTGGGTAGAAATTAGACTCTCTGCGTATTTCATTGTTCAGCTGCTGTCTCCAGGCATCATCGCTGCACTGTGAGACTCCTATCAGGTAATCTTCCTGCTCTGTTCTGGAGCAGGACATAGCGAAAGGGATGACGAAAGACATGGCGAAGACAGCGGCTATAACGAATAAAACAGACTGCTTCACTCTGATGCAAAAATTCGGCATACGTCAGTGTTCATATATGGTTAGCCTGCGGCCAATGCATTTACCGCCGCATTCAAATCATAAAGATAAATGATTTTATCAAAATAATTTCAATTTCTTTTCAGATTTGCCAGCCATTTTTGTGCTGGAAATTTATGCTGTGCTCCGATTTTGATGCCGGTGGCCTGGCTTGGGTCTGAAAAGGTGCATTTCTTGCCTTCGCCGGAGGCTGAGTTTGAGGTGACGGGGATGGTGTTGTGCTGGATGCAAGAGGTCATTGGCCGGAGGCTGAGTTTGAGGTGACGGGGATGGTGTTGTGCCGGCTGCAAGAGTTCATTGGCCGGAGGCTGAGTTTACAGAATCAGAAAAATGTTTAAATTTGAATAATAGATTTCAGGAGACGCGAAATTTGAACCATAAATATATACAATTATGAAGAAAACAATGATTTATTTGGTTTCCGCCATCGCATTTATTTTTACCCTTGCAGGTTGTGAAGAAGTGAAAATCAATGAAAACAGGCTTCCGGACACCGCCAGGACATTTATCAAGGAGAATTTCCCTCACACCAAGGTGCTGAGCGCCGAAAAGGAAAGAGAAGACGGACAGAAGCAATACAATGTCAGACTTGCTGACGGCACAGAAATCGAATTCGACGCCAAGGGGAACTGGAAAAGCATAGAATGCGAATTCTCCCTCCTTCCTGAAGCCGCCCTGCTGCCGACCATATCAGAATATATCGCCGCCAACTATCCAGGCTCGAAGGCTTACAAAATAGACAAGAAATACGGAGGATACGAGGTGGAGATCTCAGCCCCTTCTGGAAGCGCTCCACAGGCATCGTCCAGCATCGAACTAATATTCAACGCTTTCGGTGAGTTTGTAAGAGAGTCCCGCTAATTAAAGAGAAAAACTGATACACGCGCAGGGAGGCCGTTGCGTGCTCCCTGCGCGACTAACTACGTTTTCAGTTCTACGCGGCTTTAGTCCAACATGAAATTGCGCAACTATCTACGCTTTATCCGCCATAAGGCTGAAACAGTGGATGATAGCGGATAGTAAAAGGGAAAGATGCGGTTTTTTAATCTATGCTCCCGATTCAGAACCTTGCCTACGGCACTACCAGTCTGACTCCTCATTTACACCGAAGCTTTCGATTCCTATAGAATTAAGTTTTTCGACTACAGACCCTGCAAAACCGTTCTCAACAATGACATTCAACACCTTCACAGAAGGAGCTGAATAGGAATTTTCTGAGCATGCACGTTTCATAAGAAATTTATTTACATAAAATGGAGATAAACCAGAAAGTTCTGGACATTCTTTACAAATTTAGCAATATTTTCAAATCGCCAGCACATTCTTTCGCAAAAAATATGAAAACCAGACTGCCGTGACTTCACAGGGACTTATCTGCAATCTCACGCCGCGGGGAAACATGCTGGCAAATTTCAGTGAGCAGGGTACGTACTTATCGGCAATCTCACTCCTGATTAAATATCAGAAAGTCATGGCGAGCGTCAATCCTATCGAAGCCTGCATGCCTGAAGCTGTCGGAACGCATTTCACAGACGGGAACAAGTCCATGTCGAAAGAATATTCCCTCCTCATGTCCTGAAGATACATGTTTTTGATTTTCGCCACCTGCACAGCATCCACTATGTTCCATATATCCACCGCCATATATCCTAATACCCCCACAGCCACACATGAAACCGCCGATGCGTAACTGTTAAAAGCCACAGCCGCGACAGTCGCCACGACTGGAAGACCCAATGTCATGCCCAGAAAAGCAAAGCCTCTCCCCACTTCCCCGCTGATCATCTGCCCCAAACCAGGAATAATGAACGAGGCAACTCCTGCGAGCGCAGGCAGATACTTGTCACCAGGGGCTCTTATATAATCAGATGCCCTATAATATGCAGAGTACTCACGATAACGCATCCCCGGAACACGCGAGGCCGTATGTTCCTTCTGGGAAACAGCAGAATCATCGCTAAACAAATTTTGTTCGACAGCTGGATGAAAAACTTCCACCCGTCCACTTTCAAATTTTATCGACTGCACAGCCGCCTTCCGGACAGAATACACCGGCCCGTCCGGCTCGCTGAAGTATCTGTATTTCACATTCTCATCATTGATTTCCAGGACTTTCGCAGAGACAATATCCCCATTCATCATAGTTACAATATCCTGAGCCTCAGTCAATGTCGCTCCGCTCAGCACAAATGCGAGCAATGTCAACAACCTTTTCATAATCCACAACATTTTCTTCAAATTTAAGAAGATATTTTCAAATAAATGCAATCCCCTCCCCTCCACTTCCTTAGCCTCCGCAGCCACCATCCTCAGCACTTGCCAATAAAACAGCATCATGAATGCCTCTTGATATCTGCAACGATCCTTAAGACTTCTTAATGCTCCTTAGTGCCTCTTGACCTCCTTGACGCCCTGTGCGACTAACTACGCTTTCAGCCCCACGCGGCTTTAGTCCAACATTTCTCTGTGCGACTAACTACGATTTCGACCCCACGTGGCTTTAGTCCGACATTTCTCTGTGCGACTAACTACGCTTTCAGCCCCACGCGGCTTTAGTCCAACATTTCTCTGTGCGACTAACTACGATTTCGACCCCACGTGGCTTTAGTCCGACATTTCTCTGTGCGACTAACTACGATTTCAGCCCCTCGCTGCTTTAGTCCGGCATTCCTCTGCGCGACTAACTACGCTTTCGCCCACGCGCGGCTTTAGTCCGACACATCCACACACGGCTATCTGCGGTTTTACCGCCATATAGCTATGATTCACAAGAAAACGCCCAAACGGATAGTTCCGCAACAGCTAGAGCCCCTTTTCATATATCGCTAATATTCAAGATATTACAACAGCATCATTCGTTATTTTAAATTTTAAACGTTTAAATTGAATAAAACGGATAATTTTTATGTCATTTGCAAAAAACAAAAAAGATATGAACTACTACCACATCTGCACAAAAGGTACAAAAGACAGAGTATTGTTCAAAGACAATGATGATTATATTTCAGCAATGAATTATGTTGCAATTAGTTGCATTGAACATGATATTACTCTTCTTGCATTCTGCATTATGTCCAATCATTTACATTTCATTGTTTGGTCAGATTTTACTAACGCGAAAAAATTTATCATCTCCATCAAGAGACGATGCTCGCTCAAACATTGGCACAAGTACAACGAACAAAAGATTTTTTCAGGAAGGAAACATCCTGTCAGCATTATTGAAATATGCGACATGGACTACCTGAAATCTGCCATAGCCTACGTTCTTCGAAATCCGTTTAAGGGCTTTGGCGAACTGATTTGGAAATATCCATGGAGCAGTTTTGATGCATATTTCAATGGTATTGCTGTGCACGAAAACTACAAAAATGATCTGAAAGACAACAGCAGACGAGCCAATGCCAGAATCTTGCACAGCAATTTTCAGGCAAAAGAGACGACATTAAGTGTCGGCAATTTGGGATTCATTCCCCCTAAAGAGTATGTCGCATATAAAAGAGTAGAATCTATTTTCGTGTCGCCAAAAGCAATGATGTATTTTCTCAATAAAGACATTGACAATGAAATGGAACTTGAATTGACTTCCAAAAAAAATAAATTAGTCATGAATGACAATAAAATTTTAAACATGCTGCCCTCAATCATAGAAGTCAACTATGGAGTCCAATCTATAGATGCTTTAGATATCCGCCAACGCCTGGCTATAGCTGGCATCTTGCAAAAAAGATTCAATTCATCGACGAAGCAGATTGCCAGGCTGTTGCAAATTGACATAAATTCACTCATTTAACAAAACAATGGACGACTAACTACGCTTCCAGCCCTACGTGGCTTTAGTCCGACCTGAAACTGCGCGACTAACTACGCTTTCGACCACACGCGGCTTTAGTCCGGCATGAAACTGCACGACTAACTACGCTTTCAGCCACACGCGGCTTTAGTCCGACATGAAATTGTGCGACTAACTACGCTTTCAGCCACACGCGGCTTTAGTCCGACATGAAACTGTGCGACTAACTACGTTTTCAGCCCCACGCGGCTTTAGTCAGGCATTCCTCTGCGCGACTAACTACGATTTCAGCCACACGTGGCTTTAGTCCGACATGATTCAGCCACAAGCCACACCAATGCCCCATCTCACCCTCCCCTCTCCATCAAAATACCACCCGGCATCCATTCCTCAGCACCTGCCGGCATCAGGCAAAGAAAGCCGCATCAGCGCCACAGAAGACCGCCGAGTTCCTGATACCGTTGATACAGGTGATTGTAGACCATATGGCGCTCAGGGACTGGCTCATATACCGAAGCTATGGCGGAGGCCATGTGCGACTGGGCCTCCTCTACGCTGCGGTACAAGCCGGAAGCGACAGACGCGAAGATAGCGGCGCCCAAGGCACAAGCCTGGTCACTCGCCGGCACGCAGATATCCTTTCCCAGCACATCTGCCATGACCTGCATGACAAATGAAGACTTTCTGGCTATGCCGCCAATGGCAATTATCCTGTCGATGCACAGACCCTCGCTCTCAAGCCGTTCATCGATAGCCCGCGCCCCGAAAGCAGTCGCCTCCACCAGAGACTTGAAAATCTGCGGAGCATCAGTCCCCAATGAAAGGCCGCAAACAGCGCCCCTCGCATATGGGTCCAGGTCCGGAGTCCGCCGGCCGTTTATCCAGTCCAATGACACAGGGTCATCGGCCCTCACTTCGAGGGCAGATGCATCAGCAGACAGAAGATCCAGCATCCGTTCAGACACTTTCCTGGCGTCATCTTCATCTCTGATAAACCTAAGCGGCCATGACAGCACCCGCCTGAACCACGCATACAGATCCCCGAAAGCCGCCTGGCCGGCCTCATAACCGATGAAACCAGGCAATACGGAACCATCCACCTGGCCGCAAATCCCTCTGATGACAGTTTCTCCTGCAGTTTCAGGAGCGGCAGTCATTATATCGCAAGTGGAAGTCCCCATAACTTTCACCAGTGTCCCAGGCCTGATTCCAGCCCCCACTGCGCCGACATGGCAGTCTATAGCACCCATTGACACACAGATCCTGCCGCTGAGCCCCAGACGATCCATCCATTCCCGGGAAAGGAAGCCTATACACCTGTCCGATGTCACAGTCTCGGAGTACATATGCCCCCGGAAAACCGAAAACAAAGAATCAATCCCTTCAAAAAAATCCATAGGAGGAAGACCTCCCCATTTACTGTTCCACATTGCCTTATGACCTGCACAGCATCGGCTTCTCGGCATCTCGCCAGCAAACCTGCAGCCAGCAAGGACTGCTCCTATCCAGTCGCAATGCTCTGCCCACGACCAGGCCACGCGCACAAGTTCAGGAGAATGCCTGAGGCAATGCAGCATCTTCGCCCACCCCCATTCACACGAATAAGACCCGCCGCAATACTCCGTATAATCCACCGGAGAATTTTTCGCCGCTGAAGTTATCTCGTCCGCCTCCTTTATCGCCGAATGGTCCTTCCACAAAACAAACATGGCATCAGGATTTTCCCCGTATTCCGGCCTCAACGCCAAAGGTGCACCTGATTCATCGACCAGAACCGGACTAGATGCCGTAGTATCGTACCCGATACAGGCAATATTGCCTCTGACTTCAGGGCCGCATCCATCAAGCGCCGCCAAGATGCACTCTTCCATCGCCTCAAGATGATCGAGAGGATGCTGCCGGTAGCGATTCTTCGAAGAATCGCAATATTTTCCCTCGGACCACCTTCTGTAATCAGCAGCGGCAGATGCTATACTTTTCCCGTCAGAAGCATCCACAATCAAACATCTGACAGAATCACTGCCGAAATCCAAACCTATCAAATAATTAGTTTTCATAGCATTGCAATTTACAGTCACATTTTATCAAGAATAATTTGGTTTTTAAATCGATTTAGCATATATTTGCAAATGTAAAACGATTTAGCATATTTTCAAATAGTTCGGCTGAAATTATGGCAGGGAAAAGGACTACAATAAAAGATATTGCAGAAGCCGTCGGGGTTTCCAAAGCTCTGGTTTCTTTCGCGCTAAGTGACAGCAGCAAGGGCTATCGCGTCAGCGAAGAAATGACAAAAAAGATATTGGCGACAGCCAAAGAAATGAATTACAAGCCTAACTATGCCGCCAGAAGTCTCAGAATCGGAAAAACGAAAACCATCGGTGTCATCCTGTCCGACATTTCCAACAAATTTTTTGCCGACATTGCCCGGTGCATCGAAGACCGGGCATATGAAAAAGACTACACAGTGATCTTCGGAAGCTCCGACGAGAACCCTGTGAAGCTTGAAAATATGATAAATGTCATGTCGGCAAAAGGCGTGGACGGCATGATCATCGTGCCGTGTGAAAAAGCCGAAAAAGCCATCTGCAACATAGCCGCCCGCACTCCGGTGGTGCTTCTGGACAGATTTATAGAAAATGCCGACATAGACAATGTGGTTTTGAACAACAGGAAAGCCATATCGCTGGCTGTAGAATCTCTCCACAGCTATGGAGCGTCACGGATCGAATTCATAGGGTATGACCTGGCATTGACAAATGTACACGAACGGGAAGCCGGATATATTGCATCCATGAAGCATTTCGGACTGGCTTCCAACATAAGGGTGCACAAGGTAAGATTCAAATACATCCCGGAAGATATAGAATCCGCCATTAAATCAATCCTGGCCAGGAAAGGCACTGAAGACGCGGCCGAAGCTGTGATATTCGCCACCAACTCTCTGACGATTGAAGGATTGAAATGCTTTTCCAGGCTTGGGCTCAGAGTGCCTGACGACATCGCAGTCGTAGGCTTCGACGGCAGCGAGGCGTTCGAACTTTTCTACACTTCGATTTCATACATTCAGCAGCCGATAGAAGACTTCGGAAGGGAATCCCTGGACCTGCTTCTGAGGAATATCGAAGAAAAAAGCCATACTAAAGTCGCTTCAGTATCCCTGATTCCAGAACTGGTCACCGGCAAATCTGCCGTATGGGACAACAGCATGAAACGCATGCCGGAAAAGTGACTCAGACCGGACAGGTTCATGAATCCATCTCCGGGAACAAGCATTCAGCCGAAGCCTGAAATATGAAGTTCAGAAAACTGAAGAGATAATACAACAGAAATTTGCACCATAATGCTAAAACGATTTAACTAATTAATATGAACATTGCTGAACATTCTTCTCTCAAAGGAATCATAGTTCCACTGGTGACTCCGGCAGATGCCGGCGGAAACATTGACGAGGCTGGAACTGCCAGGCTTGTCGAACACGTGATAAAAGGCGGAGTTCACGGAATATTTGTCCTCGGCTCCACTGGAGAGGCCCATTGCCTGCCTGCCAGAACAAGGCATTCATTCATCCGGATGGTCAGCCGGCTGGTGGACGGCAGAGTGCCCCTCCTGGCAGGAATAACAGACACATCGCACGAAGACTCTGTCTCTCTGGCTGAAACTGCGGCTGATGCCGGCTATTCTTCCACCGTAGCGGCTGCCCCGTATTATTACAGCCATACGCAGGATGACCTTAAAAGATGGTTCACGTCATTAGCAGACGGCTCTCCCCTGCCTGTTTTTCTGTACAATATGCCATCTTGCGTCAAAGTGAGCCTGGAAGCCCGGACAGTCGACATTCTCGCCTCTCATCCGAACATAGCCGGCATCAAGGACAGCTCGGCCAACATGACCTATTTCCAGACGCTGATGCATATAGCACGGAAACATCAAGGTTTTTCCGTATTTGTCGGCCCGGAGGAACTTACCGGTGAATGCGTGCTCATGGGAGCCTGCGGGGGAGTCAACGGAGGAGCGAACCTGTTCCCGCGGTTTTACGCAAGCCTATATGAGGCCGCCGCCAGAAAAGATGTTGACAAAGTGCGGGAGATGCAGAAAACAGTGATGCATATCAGCACCTCGCTTTACAGCATAGGAGACGGCCCTGCGGGATATTTGAAAGGGCTGAAAGCGGCTCTTCACGAAAAGGGAGTCTGCAGCGGGCAGATGCTTCATCCTTTTTCATCACTTGAAGGGAAGGAATTGGCCGAGGTGCGCAGAATACTTGCAGAACTGGACAGCATCTGGCAATACGGATCACAACAGGCGTAAGCATAATTGAATCATGGAAATAACAGCACTTGACTATATAATATTCTTCCTCTTTGTAGCCGGGACTGCTCTTTTCGGATGCAGTTTCTGGTTCAGAAGCCGGAAAAGCTCAGACTCGTTTACAGCGGCGTCGGGGACACTGCCGTCGTGGGCGGTGGGCATGTCCATATTCGCGACATTTGTAAGCAGCATCAGCTTCCTGGGACTCCCGGGAGATGCCTATGCAGGAAACTGGAACCCTTTTGTATTCAGCCTTTCCATTCCGATAGCCACATGGCTGGCGGCCAAAATATTCATTCCTTTATACAGGGGCATAAACAGCGTTTCAGCATATCAATACCTCGAGCAGAGGTTCGGGTACTGGGCCAGATGCTACGTTGCCATCTGCTATCTCCTCACACAGGTGGCGAGAATCGGTTCGATATTGTTGCTGCTCGCATTGCCGATAAATTCGATGTTCGGCTGGGACATTCAGACCATCATCATAATTACAGGCATAGTGACGCTGGTTTACACACTGGCAGGAGGTATCGCCGCAGTAGTATGGACTGACGCGATCCAGGGAATCATACTCATCGTCGGAGCCGCGGCCTGCGCATTGATACTGACTTTTTCCATGCCGGAAGGCCCTGGACAGCTGTTTGAAATAGCCTCGGAAGCAGATAAATTCAGCCTCGGAAGCTTCTCGCTCTCACTGAGCGAACCTACATTCTGGGTAGTCTTCATCTATGGGCTGTTCGTAAATCTGCAGAACTACGGCATAGACCAGAACTATGTACAGAGATACATGACCACCAAAACTACAGCCGACGCAGTGAAATCCACCCTGTTCGGAGGCCTGCTGTACATCCCGGTGTCACTGGTTTTCGTATACATAGGCACAGCCCTGTATGCATACTATACAGCATCTCCAGGGCTTCTGCCCGAAGGGACTCCTGCTGACCAGGTGTTTCCGTACTTCATAGTGCATGGGCTGCCTGCCGGCATCACAGGCCTGGTAATAGCGGCACTGTTCTCTGCCGGAATGAGCACGGTAGCCACGAGCATCAACTCTTCCGCCACCATCATCCTGACTGATTTCGTCAAGCATTTCAAGCCGCGGACGGACGAGAAGCAAAACATGGCCGTGCTGTACACCGCGACTTTCACTGTCGGAGCGCTTGGCATAGCTGCCGGGCTGATGATGATGCACATAGACGGAATATTGGATGCCTGGTGGAAACTGGCGTCGATATTCAGCGGAGGCATGCTCGGACTGTTCCTGCTGGCTTTGGTATGCAGAAAGGTCCGCAGGCCGCGCGCAGTACTGGCAGTCATCCTGGGTCTTCTGACCATATCATGGATGAGCCTGTCCCCGCTCATCAACGAAGGCTCTCCATTCTGGGAATTCAGATCACAGATGCACACCTACCTGACGATAGTTGCAGGCACTCTTGTAATATTCTGCACAGGATTTATCGCCACGGCACTTGCTGAAAAAAGAAAAAGAACCGCATAACACTCAAGAACCATGAAAAATGTACATCCAAAAATCGGCATACGCCCCATCATTGACGGACGCAGGGGCGGTATTCGCGAATCCCTTGAAGAAATGACCATGACACTGGCCAGAAATGTCGCTGACCTGTATTCTTCCGAACTCAGATATTCGGACGGGGTTTCCGTCCAATGCGTCATCGCCGACACCACCATAGGCGGAGCAGAGGAAGCGGCAATGGCCGCTGAGAAATTCAAGTCCGAAGGGGTCGGGGCTGTCATATCAGTCACTCCGTGCTGGTGCTATGGAGCGGAAACCATCGACATGGACCCTCTCATGCCGAAGGCTGTCTGGGGATTCAACGGAACTGAACGTCCAGGTGCCGTATATCTGGCCTCGGCTCTCGCAGGGCACAACCAGAAAGGACTGCCGGCTTTCGGAATCTACGGAAGCGAAGTCCAGGACCTGGACATGGCTGGAGAAATACCAGCCGATGTGAAAAGGAAGCTCCTGCTTTTCGGAAAGGCCGCAGTGGCTGTCATGCAGATGAAAGGCAAATCATATCTTTCCATAGGGTCTGTCTCGATGGGCATTGCAGGGTCGATTCCAAATCCGGACTTTTTCCAGGAATATTTAGGAATGAGGAACGAACAGGTGGACTGCTCTGAAATACAGCGCAGAATCGAACTCGGGATATACGACCATGATGAATTCGCGAAAGCCATGGCATGGGTGGATAAATACTGCAAGCCTCGCGAAGGAGAAGACCTGAATCCAGTGCATCTGAGATTTTCAAGGGAAGAAAAAGACAAAGTCTGGGAATTCGCAGTGAAGATGACGATGATTTTCAGAGACCTTATGATAGGGAATCCTGTATTGGCCCGGATGGGCTTCAAAGAAGAAGCTATGGGACACAACGCCATTGCCGCAGGCTTCCAGGGACAGAGACAGTGGACAGATTTCAGGCCGGACGGAGACTTCTCGGAAGCGATTCTCAACAGTTCGTTCGACTGGAACGGCATCAGGGAAGCTTTCGTCTTCGCCACTGAAAACGACACTCTCAACGGCGTGTCGATGCTGATGCTTCACCTCCTGACAAACAGGGCGCAGCTTTTCTCGGACATCCGCACTTACTGGAGTCCGGAAGCCGTAGAGCGTGTCACAGGGAAGAAACTGGAGGGCAAGGCTTCAAACGGAATCATCCATCTCATAAATTCCGGCTCATCTTCACTGGACGCCACTGGAGCTGTCACAGACAATGGAGCTCCTGCTATGAAACCATTCTGGGAAATGGACAGCGATGATGCAGAAGCATGCCTGGCGGCGACGACCTGGCATCCTGCAGGACGTGAATATATGAGAGGAGGCGGATTCACGTCAAAATTCCTGACCAAGGGAGAGATGCCAGTGACCATGTGCCGCATAAATCTGATAAAAGGCCTCGGGCCTGTTCTGCAGCTGGCAGAAGGATGGGCTGTGAACATAGATGATGAGGCTTTCCGGAAAATAGACAGCAGGACAGACCCTGCATGGCCTACTACATGGTTTGCACCAAGGCTCACCGGAGAAGGGCAGTTCAAAAGTGTCTATTCCGTGATGAATGCATGGGGAGCCAACCATGGCGCTATTTCATATGGACATGTCGGCGAAGAGCTGGTGACGCTGGCATCCATGCTCAGAATACCTGTATGCATGCACAACCTGGCTCCTGAACAGCTTTTCCGCCCAAGTGCATGGGCAGCTTTCGGTTCAGACCCAGAAGGCGCTGACTACAGGGCTTGCGCGAACTTCGGACCCGTTTACAAATAATTGCTCTTGAAAATGAAAAATATCATATTCCATGCTCTGATCGTTTTCTGGGCCATCCTCATGCTGGATGCCTGCGGCAATTCCGGGACGCCGATACCTGAGAACATGCCTAAGAAAACAGACAGCCTGGCATTGCGCTTCGGAAAGGATGTAAAGGCTGACTGGCTCGGTGTGGGGCTGTGGGGAATACCCCTTCCATACGACTATGACTCAGACGGGGTGAAAGACCTTCTCGTCTCATGCCCGGACACGCCGTACAAGGGGCTCTATCTGTTCTTGAACAAAGGTTCAAAAGAAAAGCCGTTCTTCTCGAAAGCCATCAGGATAAGCTCCGAAGGGAAAAACAATATCCGGCTGTCCGAATCCGGCGGCATCTCCTGCGTACTTTCCCCAGGGAAAGAATATCCGGACTTTTTCTATGCTCCATATGAAACTGAGGAAAGCATCACCTACGAAGGAGAGCAATTCGGAGACATCCTCAAAAGGACCAGAAGCCACATGTGGAACTGCATCGACTGGGACTCTGATTCAGATCTGGACATCATAGCCGGCATAGACACATGGAGCGACTATGGATGGGACAATGCTTTCGATTCTCTCGGAAGATGGAAGAACGGCCCGCTGCACGGATATGTTTATCTGCTGGAGAACCAGAACGGTACATACGTGAACGCCGGAAGAATCCATGCCGGAGGTGAAGACATAGATGTCTATGGAGCTCCTTGCCCGTGCATTGCAGATTTCGATGCAGACGGAGACCTGGACATCATCTGCGGAGAATTCCTCGACGGACTCACCTGGTTCGAGAATGTTTCCTCGGACGGGACTCCTGTATTCAAGGCCGGACGCAGGCTTCGCAATGCAGACGGAGAAATACGCTTCCATCTTCAAATGATAGTTCCTGCCGTCTCGGATTTCAATGATGACGGTCTGCCAGATATCATCGCCGGAGATGAAGACGGACGTGTCGCATGGCTCAGAAATACAGGAAAAGTGGAAGACGGCATGCCAGTGTTCAGCTCTCCGGAATATTTCCGGCAGGAAGCCGACCTGGTTAAATTCGGAGCATTGTCCACGCCATATGCCGCAGACTGGGACGGAGACGGGGTCACAGACCTGCTGAGCGGAAATTCGGCAGGAGAAATAGCTTTCATCCGGAACTGCGGAAGCAACGATGTCCCTGAATGGGAAGCTCCTCGCCTGTTCAGGGTAAATGGCGAAACATTCAGAATAATGGCCGGAGAAAACGGATCTATCCAGGGCCCTGCTGAAGCCAAATGGGGCTATACAGCAGTGACTGCGGCAGACTGGGACGGAGACGGGCTCGCCGACATCATAATGAATTCCATCACCGGGAAAATTCAATGGCTGCGCAACACCGGCTCTGCCGACATGCTGGAACTGGAAGCCCCGAAGCCGGTGGAAATAGCCGGGACAGCGCCGAAGCCAGCATGGAACTGGTGGAATCCTGCAGAAGGAGAGCTTGTCACACAATGGAGGACCACGCCAGCCGCCATCGACTGGAACGAAGACGGACTGACAGACATCATCATGCTGGACCACGAAGGCTATCTGGCTTTCTATGAACGGTTCCGTGACTCTGATGCCTCGCTCCGCCTGCGCCAGGGGAAAAGAATATTCATCGGAGTGAACTGCAGTGTCTATGATCCGCAGAAGGGCGTGGCAGACTCCACCTGCGGACCGCTGCGCCTGAACAGCAAAAAAGCCGGGCAGTCAGGACGGAGGAAAATATGTTTTGCGGACTGGGACGGAGACGGACTTGCAGACTTGCTGGTGGACAGCCGGAACACGGCATGGTTCAAGAATCTCGGCACTGACGAAAACGGGAAAGTTCTTCTGGAATACCGCGGAGACATCAGCGACGTCAAGCTCGCAGGACATTCGACATGCCCGGCAGTCTTCGACTGGGGCAATGACGGTATTCCTGATATCATCTGCGGAGCCGAAGACGGACATTTCTATTTATTGAGAAACAACATTCAGCAACCATAAAAACCACATAAAATGAAAAAGTACTACACATTGATTGCCGCGGCCGCGGCAATGGCATTGGCCTTCGGCAGCTGTACCGAAGAAGACCCTGTGCCTCCACTGCCAACAGATTTCGAAGAAGATGTCATAGCTGGAGAAGATGACACTGACGAGCCGGATGAAGAAGAGCCCGGCGGCACTCCTGCCGCTCCTGATGAAGAAGGAAATTTCATCCATGACAGCGGATTCGGCGAGGCGACTCTGGCCAATGCCCTGTACTCCGAAACCCTCGTCTACAATGAATGGCTTTACTATGTCGCCGGCACTCATACAGGTAAATTCACGTTGGAAATCACCGACGATGCCGAAAGAGGAAGGGTCGGTAAAATGACAAATGCTGGCACTGCTATTCCTAACAGCGACCCAGGCAGGAGCTTCTTCTGCCAGATGATAGAAGGAACGATGGACCCAGGGCTCTACACCATATCTTTCAAGGCAAAGGCGGCTTCCGGACCTGCAAAAACGAGAATTTTCATACGCACCACTGACGCTGACGGAAAGCCGGCGGCAACATACTTCCCGTTCTATTCCGGAAAGCCGGCTTCAGACGACTCCAAATACACCGCGTATTGCAAAAACTGCCCTGAAGCCACTCCGACAGAGGCCAACCCTCCGCTCTCAACTGAAGAATGGATGGAGTTTGAATTCATCATAGACCTCTCCAAAGTGGTGCCTACCGGAAGCGTAGCCTACAGCTCAGCCGCCGCATCCAACGAGACTGACCGCACAGGCATCCTCGTCTGCCTGCAGAACAACGCCGCAGATTCTGCCATGCTCATCGACGATGTCATCCTGGCAAAATACACTGAAGAATAGTCAATAACCATTAAATCCATGAAGCATGAAAAACACTGAATCTCAGGAATACACGAGACCTGAACTCTCGGAATACAGCATCCATGTAGAAAAAGGCTTCGCCAATACAGGAGACACTGACGGCAGTTTCGAACCTGCTCAATACATAAAAGGTTTTGATTTCTAAATTCATTCAATACTGCAGACATGAAAAAATCCATTTATCCCATATTCATGAGCCTGCTGGCCATCGCAGCCTGCTCAAAAGAAGAGACCTCGCCTGAAGAAACAGGCGGCTCTGCAGAAGGATTCTGCATCAAGGCTGAAATACCTGGCACGAAGACCGTGTTCACTCCTCCGACATCCGTAAAATGGGAAAGAGGCGATGAAATCAGCGTCATAACCGAAGGTGAGAACTGGAAGTTCACAAACACTTCCGCCGAAGACAATATTTTCACAGGAAACGGCTTCTATCCTGAATCCGGGAAAGAATACGAATACACAGTATTCTATCCATATGATGCACTGCTGTCTGTCACAGAATCCGGGCTGTCCTCAGCACCTGTCAGCCTGCCATATGGAAACGGAAATTCACAGAACGGAATCAGCGATGCATCGCATGTCAAAGGCTTCCTCGCAGGAACTGCATCAGCAGCAGGAACGGAATCCCCGGCAGTCAAGCTCAGCCATTTGACATCAGTCATCACCGTTACAGTCAAAAACTGCGGCACAAAGCCTGCTGATATCCGGAAAATAGTGATAAGCACTGATGCCGAGGATGCTGTACTAAGCGGCGATTTCACGGTAGATTTCATAAATCTGAAACTGGAGGCCGGGTCCAATGCCGGAAAAGAAGCCGTGCTGAATGTCAATGACGCTGTGATCCAGCCTTGGGATCAAGGGGATTTCTATATCACCGTCCCTGAGTTCACCGTACCTCAGGGGAAAAACATCACAGTGAAAGTCACTGCAGGCGATGACTCGGAATATTCATTCACCAAGACTGCTGCAGACGGAGCACTCGAATTCACTCAAGGAGGCTCATATTCCACCACTGTCACAGTCGGAGACGGAAACTATGTTTATGACAGCGGATTCGACGAGGCTGAGCTGGCCCATACCCCGTACGATGAGCCCCTCGTCTACAATGAATGGCTTTACTATGTCGCCGGCACTCATACAGGTAAATTCACGCTGGAAATCGCCGATGATGCCGAAGGTGGAAAGGTCGGTAAAATGACAAATGCAGGCACTCCGATTCCTAACAGCGACCCAGGCAGGAGCTTCTTCTGCCAGATGATAGAGGGAACGATGGACCCTGGGCTCTACACCATCGCTTTCAAGGCCAAGGCGGCTTCCGGACCTGCAAAAACGAGAATTTTCATACGCACCACTGATGCTGACGGAAAGCCGGCGGCAACATACTTCCCGTTCTATTCCGGAAAGCCGGCGGCAGACGACTCCAAATACACCGCGTATTGCAAAAACTGCCCGGAAGCCACTCCGACTGATTCCAACCCTCCGCTCTCAACTGAAAAATGGATGGAATTTGAATTCATCATCGACCTATCCAAAGTGGTGCCTACTGGAAGCGTGGCCTACAGCTCAGCCGCCGCATCCACCGAGACTGACCGCACTGGCATCCTCGTCTGCCTGCAGAACAACGCCGCAGATTCTGCCATGCTCATCGATAATGTCACCCTGGCAAAATATACTGAAGAAAGTTCCTCAGAAACTGAAAACTAAAAGCATACAGGCATGAAAAAAATACTGATTTTCATCTCCCTGCTGTTCGCAGCCATCGCCGCATCAGGGCAGAACCCGGAAGATGAATATGTTCTTCACGGGAAAGTGATGGACCAGAATGGAGAACCGCTCACAGGCGTTCTGGTCTTCTCCGAAAACTCTTTCAAAGGCGGTGTCTCGGACGAAAACGGAAATTTCTCCATGGACACCTGGAAAGGAGACCGGGTTTCCGCCACCATTCTCGGGTTTGTAACACAGACCTTTGAGATCGCCGGACAGGACAATGTCGTCATACGCATGGAGCAGGACATAGAGCAGCTCGAAGAGACCGTGGTGATAGGCTATGGCACTATAAACCGCAAAGAGCTGACGTCTTCCGTGTCCACCGTCAAGGCCGAGTCGCTGAACAAGGTCGTGGGAACCACCGTATCGAACGCACTGAAAGGAAAAGTGACAGGACTCCGCATATACAGCACATCAGGAGCCCCTGGCACGCAGGCATCCATCACGATCCGCGGCGGCTCATCCATCAACAAGAGCAATGAAGCCCTCATACTCATAGACGGAGTCCCCGGCAGCCTGTCCAATGTGAATCCTCAGGACATCGCCTCCGTAGAAGTCCTGAAAGACGCCGCCTCCACGGCAATATACGGGTCCAGAGCATCTAACGGCATCATCATGATCACTACGAAAGAAGGTTCAAACCAGAAGCTCACGGTAAATGCAAATGTTTCCTACGGCTATCAGAACGCATCCAAGAGGATAGACAGGCTGAACGCCGAAGAATATCTTTCCGTAGTCCGCCCGGCCCTCGCCAGAAGCCAGTATGCTTCGCTCCTCACCCAAGCCCATCCTGCCGGCACCGGCAATACAGAGACCAGCGCATTCAGCACCAGGTATCTCAGGCACGGAGAAACACTGGCTGACGGATGGAGATGGATGTG
Source organism: uncultured Bacteroidales bacterium (assembly GCA_949289565.1). GTDB lineage: Bacteria > Bacteroidota > Bacteroidia > Bacteroidales > UBA932 > Cryptobacteroides. The sequence continues at coordinate 14,117 of CASEOO010000025.1, read as the reverse complement.
GGACCCCATATCTCCTCGCAAAGTCCTGATATTCGAAGACAATGACATAGAAGACGAACTGTTTGAAGGCGGAAGCATCATTAATGCATATCTCAGCCTCAACGGAGGCAATGACAGAAACAAATACATGATAAGCGCCGGCTATGTCGGAGACACCGGATACACTCCTGAAAGATCCTGGGACAATATCACTTTCAGAGCCAACAACACTTACAGCATCACACGGAAGCTGAAACTGATATCGAACATCTCAGCGTACAGGACCATGTCCGTCCCGTATGCGAATGAAGCGGCCATTTTTTCAAGAGGTGTCCACCTCTCCCCTGCCATCAGAGGAGTCATGGCAGACGGCACAGATTCTCCTGGCTGGGATCAGAACTACCAGAATCCTGTCTATCTGATAAACAACATAGTGAACAAACGCAATGATTACGGATTCAGAGGCATATTGGGCCTTGAATATGAAATCATAGACGGGCTGAAAGCCAAGGTCAGCGGCTCTTACAATGCCGCTGTCATGCACAGGGAATATTTCGAAAAAGCGAATGTCTACAACAACCTGAGGAATGCAAATTACTATGGAAGCATCGACCAGACATCACAAATAGACATCACCCTGAATTATGACAAGACATTCAGGAAAGACCACAAGATTTCAGCTGTAGCCGGTGTTTCTTCTCTATACTATAATATTTATGACTACAACGCACAGGCTCATGGAGGCAGCAAAGACGACATTTACACTCTGAATGCGGCATCAGAATATGACAGTGCCACATCCACCAGAGAACGCGAAAGAATGAACAGCTTCTTCGCCAGGGCGACATATTCCTGGAAAGAAAAATATCTGCTGACTGCGTCAATCAGAGGCGACGGCTCGTCTAGGTTCGCAAGAGGGAACAGATGGGGATGGTTTCCCGGGATCTCCGCAGGATATGTCATGACTGAAGAACCATTCATGCAAGATGCCAGATGGCTGTCTCTGCTGAAGATAAGGGCCAGCTACGGCGCCACAGGAAACAACAGCGTGGGAAGATTCGACTACCAGGGCCTGTGGGGATCTTCGACAGCATACGTCGGGGCCAGCACCTGGCTTCCTTCAGATATTCCGAACACAGCTCTCACATGGGAGACCTCTTCCCAAGCGGATGTCGGCCTGGATATTTCATTCCTCGAAAACAGGATAAACCTGGTTCTGGACTATTATGACAAAATCACCAGCAATCTGCTGTTCAACGACAAGCTTCCGAACACCAGCGGATTCGGGTCTGTAGACAAAAATATCGGGAAAGTCCGTTTCTGGGGATTTGAAGCGCAGATAGATGCCAGGCTGATATCCAGAAAGAACTTCTCATGGGATTTCGGGGCAAATGTCAGCTGGAACATGAACAAGGTTTTGAAATTGCCGGACAACGGCAACTACAAGAACCGCGTGGGCGGAGTCCAGTTTTCTGATGACTATTACGCCGGTGTCGGCGGCATTGCCGAAGGCGAAAGAATGTATTCAGTCGTCGGGTACAAAGTCAGCCATATTCTCGACACTGCCGAGGAAGCCGCCAATGCAATGTATGATGAACGTGCCGGCGGATACGACCCTGCGACGGGAACGAAAGAACAGGGCAGGAAGATAGCTGGAGACTATGAGTGGGTCGACAAGAGCGGAGACGGGATGATCACGCCGAAAGACCAGTATGTCCTGGGATATCTGGTGCCTACGACTACCGGAGGCTTCAACACAAGCTTCAGAATATACAATTTCGAGGTTTATGCAAATTTCGATTATGCTCTGGGGCATGTGATCTATGACAGGCAGATAAGCCTGGTCAATGCCGGAATGCAGGACGGGACACTGACTCCGACCAAGGACGTCCTCGATTACTGGCAGAAAGAAGGCGATGCAGCCGGCACTGAATATGCCAGATTCGACATCAACGACGGCAGCAACGACGGACAGTGGAACCACTACAGAACTTCCGACAGAAACACATATAAGGGAGACTATCTCTCGTTCAGGGAATTCAAGGTGGCATACAACTTCTCACACAAGCTGCTCAACAAAGCCAGGATACAGCAATGCCAGATTTATCTGTCGGGACAGAATCTGTACTGCTGGTCAGAATACCCTGGCTACATGACAGAATACAGTTCATCCAACAGGAATCTCAGCGACGGAAACTACCCTCAGCCGAGGATTTTCACTCTGGGACTGAATATAACATTCTAATACTGCAAGATTATGAAAAAATTTAAAATCATCGCCGTTTCGTTTCTGATCAGTCTTGCGGCTTCCTGCTCTCTGGACATCCTTCCGGACAGCAGCGTATCCAACGACTCCTACTGGAAAACCCAAAATGACGTAGAAGCGGCAGTCAACGGCATATACACCCAGATGAGAAACCAGCTGGACAGCTGGAAATGGATATACTGGTTCGAGGCCCGGTCCGGAAATATGGCGCAGGGCATGACTTCATGCGGCATCGGTTCATACATAGAAAATGAAATCACCCCATCCCTGAACGATGTCAGCTGGTCCACGCTGTACAATATAGTTGCGCAGGCAAACGCCGTGATCAACAATGCAGGCAGGGCGGAATTCCATGACACTGCAGTCCATGACAAACTGCTGTCCGAGGCTTATTTTTTCCGTGCATGGTGCTATTTCCAGCTCGTCAGGCTGTGGGGAGACGTGCCCAAGATCACGAATTTCATATCTTCGCTGGACGACCCTCAGCTATATCCCGAACGTTCTCCGAAAGACGAAATATACCAGCTGGTGCTGGATGATATAGCCAAAGCCGGGGAACTGAACACAGAGAAAAGCATAGAAAGCAGGAACAGAGTCTCGCGTGCGGCCATCCTGATGCTTCAGACAGAGATTTATCTGTGGATGTACCGGGTGGAAAAAGCTTCAGACCAATATCTCGCAATGGCTGAAACAGCTGTAGATGAGGTTCTGGAATTTCCAGGACTGCAGATGCTTGGCAATTACCGCGATGTATTCGAGACCGAGAACAACAGCGAAATCATATTTGCCCTCTACTACGACCTGCTTGAAAACACATCCCAGTACGGGACTCTCTTGTGCCAGTCTTCGACTCTCGTTCCGGAAGAGTACAGGAACAATCCCATACCTGTAAACAATTCGAACAACAGGATAAAGTTTTCGGACAGCTTCTGCAGCCGCTATCTCGACAAGACGCCTGGTGACACACGCGCATCATACATCTGCGATGAAATAGAATCGGGAGGCACGGTATACAGGTACACGCTGAAATACCAGGGGGAAATGAACGGGAACACCAGGGCGTTCACCACTGACACCAGGATGTACAGGCTCGCTGAAGCCTATATGTTCAAGGCAGAAATCCTCGCGCTGAAAGGACAGGATGCCGAAGCCTGCTCAATGCTTGACAAGACCGTATCCAGAGCCTACGGCAATGACCGGTTCTACTCTGCCAAGGCCCTCACAGGGGACGATCTGATGGATGCAATCCTGGATGAAAGGATGATTGAATTCGCAGGCGAATGCAAGTCATGGTTCGACCTGATACGTTTCGGCGTCGTATTCGAGCGTGTAGAGAAACTCATAGGCAGAGAGAATGACAAGCAAGGCAATATCCTGTATCTGCCTGTCCACAACGACTCCATCAGCAGAAATACCAAGATCAAACAGACCCCTGGATATGAAAATTGACAAATTCATAATATTTCTGTCCACGGCATTATGCACTGGATGGATCAACAGCGCCGGCTTCCCCCTCTCACATGCCAGATTGCCGCTGGACAGCGGGCACGCTGGCTGGCAGGTCAAGGCTGATGGAGACAGTTCATGGATAGAGGCTGCAGTCCCAGGAACATTTTTCGTGGACTACGTCAATGCAGGGCTGGAGCCGGACCCGGACTACGGCGACAATATCTACCGTACAGACCGCACAAAATACAACAAAAGGCATGTCTACAGGACTGTCTTCGATGTTCCGGACGAATACCTGAAAGAATACAACGCGGCATGGCTGAATTTCGACGGCATAAACAGATCCGGAATCATATACCTGAACGGCCATGAGCTGGGACGGCTCAGAGGCATGATGATGAGAGGCAGATTCGACATCTCCGATATCGTCAGAAGCACAGGAAATGAACTGACAGTCTATGTAGATGTGCCGAACCAGAAAAGACATCCGGAAGAAAAGTTCGCCAACATGGCCAGCCCGGCATACCTTTCCAGCGCAGGATGGGACTGGATGCCCAATGTTCCGGGACTGAACAGCGGCATCACGGACAATGTATGGCTGGATTTTACAGGAGATGTCACCATCCGGGACCCATGGATCAGAACGTCTGTCTCCGACGACCGGTCTTACGCCGAACTCACGGTATCAGCTGTGATGTCAAACATATCGGGCAAACCGGTGGAAACTGTTTTAAGCATCGGGATAGAGCCGGCAGGAATCCATGTCGGAACCAACGTGAAGCTCGGGCCGCACGAGACCAGGACAGTGGAATTACGTCCGGAAGAATATCCGGAGCTTCGCATGCAGAACCCTGAGCTATGGTGGCCGTCAGGGTACGGAGAGCCATTTCTGTATGACTGCAAAGTCTCCGCCACATGCCGAGGCAGTCTGTCGGATGAAAAATCGCTCCGGTTCGGAGTCAGGGAATTCAGCTATAAAACTGACGGAAACGGAGTTTTCAATATCTACGTAAATGGCGAGCGCATCTTCCTGAAAGGCGGGAATTGGGGCATGTCGGAATATCTTCTCAGATGCAGGAATGAAGAATACGACCTGAAAGTCCGTCTGCACAAGGAAATGAATTTCAATATCATCAGAAACTGGATGGGCTCTGTGACCGACGAAGAATTCTATGACGCCTGCGACAGATACGGGATTCTGGTATGGGATGATTTCTGGCTGAATTCGAAAATCGGGCTTCCCGAGTTCCCGGAAGACTTCAACGCCAACGCCATAGAAAAAATCAAAAGGCTGAGAAACCACCCTTGCATAGCAGTCTGGTGCGGAGAAAATGAAGGCACTCCAGGGACATATCCTTCGGGAGAATCGCTTGATGAAAACCTGGCCGGATTCGTGAGGGAATACGATGGTTCAGACAGGCATTACCAGTCCGACTCCAGGAAAGGCAACGGACTTTCCGGAAGCGGGCTGTGGAAAAATTTTCCTCCTGAGTTCTATTTTGCCAGGGCAGACAACAGCACTGGCGGAGATAAATATCCGTCTGGCAGAGGATGGGGTTTGCGGACCGAAATAGGGACAGCCGTCTTCACCACGTTCGACTCTTTCAAGAAATTCATGCCGCAGGAGCACTGGTGGCCTAGAAATGAAATGTGGAACAAACATTTCTTCGGGCCACTGGCGAAAAACGGAGGCTATGATGTCTACACCCGGACCATAGAAACTAAATACGGAGCCTGCGGCGGGATAGAAGAATTCTGCGAAAAAGCCCAGCTTGTCAATCTTGAAACCACCAAGGCAATGTTCGAAGCCTGGTCCAGCAAGATGTGGAACGATGCCGCGGGAATCATGGTCTGGATGAGCCAGCCGGCATATCCGTCATTGGTATGGCAGACATACGATTACTATTACGATTTGACCGGAGCATTCTGGGGTGCAAAGAAAGGCTGCGAACCTCTTCACATTCTCTGGGACAGCGCCGCTGACCAGGTAATGGCAGTCAATTCGACTTCAGCCGGATACGAAGGCATGACAGCCATAGCCATGATATTCGACAGAAACGGACGGCAGATATCAGAACTCCGGAATCAAAAAACCATAGACATTCCGGCAGGCTCGGCTGTGAAATGCTTTGATGTCCTCAATGATTCCACAGGATGCACGCATCTGACTGATGTGAATTTCATGAGGCTCTCTCTCAAAGACAAGTCAGGAAAGACCGTTTCATCGAATGACTACTGGTTCGGAAAGGACAGGTCAGACTGCACAGGGCTGGAAACTCTTCCGGAAAGCAAACTGGCATTCTATATATCCAGAAGAGAAGTATCCTCCGGCAGATACTTTCTCGACTTGAAAATTACAAACAAAGGAGACACTCCTGCCTTTGCCCTGAAATGCACCCTGTACGACAAAAATGCCGGAGAGAGAATACTGCCGGCATTCCAGTCTGCAGACTACATCACGCTGATGCCTGGAGAAATAAAAATCATTACATTTGAAACTGCCGACAACCCATATTATGACAACACCTCTGTTTTCGTAAAAGTAAAACAATATGGACATGATGAAATTCTGGTCGAATAAAATGACAGCTCTCGCAATCCTGAGCTTGACACAAGCTGTGTTCCTGGCCTCTGCCTGCTCCAAGCAGGAATCTGAAGGCAACGGGCCGTCCAAGCCTGTGACATACGATGTTCCCGGAGTGGAAATATGCCATTACAAGGCGGCCTCACGTATTTACCCTGGCTCTCCTTCCATCTGCATTCTGGAAGACGGGACATACCTCGTGTCTGTAGAGCAGGGAGGGCCTGCATGCCCAGTGCCGAAACAGACTGACATATATGCTTCCGAAGACAAGGGAGAGACATGGACTCTGAGAGCATCCATTGCCGAAGGCCAGGCATGGTCGAACATCTTTCTTCACAGCGGCAATGTCTATATCATGGGGACTGACGCTCCCAACGGAAACATTGTCATCCGGAAGTCATCTGACGGAGGACATACATGGACAGGTTCCGTATCGGCCGGCAACGGTCTTCTGAGGTCTGGCGAATTTCATACTGCCCCGACACCGGCCGCCGTCCACGAGGGCCGGATATACAGGGCTTTTGAAGCTGTAAACCCGAACTTCTCTGCGTGGCCGAAAGAGTACAGCGCCATGATCATGTCCGCGCCGGCAGACAGCGACCTGATGGATGCGGGAAACTGGACATTTTCAAATCAGCTGCCATACGATCCCGGATATCTGGAAGGATATTTCGGAGGCTGGCTGGAGGGGAATGCAGTTCCGGGCCCTGATGGAAAGATGAAACTGGTGATGAGGGTTGAGATGCCTCAGAACCAGAAAGAAAGGATAGCTGTCATCGATGTTTCCGATGACGGCTCAGCCATTTCTTTTGACGAGACTTCAGGCTTTTATGAAATGCCCGGAGGCGCGAAAAAGTTCACAATACGATATGATGAGGAAAGCGGAAGGTACTGGACTCTGTCGAACTATGTGAAAAAGGAATTTGTCAACATGAATCCGGGATACGTCAGAAACACTCTGACGCTGTGCAGCTCGGCCGACTTGAAGCAGTGGACTGTACATGAAGTGATACTGTCGCACGACGATGTCAAAAATCATGCGTTCCAGTATATCGACTGGCTGCCTGACGGCAATGATATGGTGTTCGTTTCCAGAACGGCCTTCGATGACAGATACGGCGGAGCCGACTCATATCACAATGCGAACTTCATCACTTTTCACAGAATCGCTGATTTCCGGGAAAAACTGTCCGAGACCTATGCCGGTATCACTCAAGCACAGGAAGAATGACAAACTCCGCATCAGGCCAGTTTTCCGACAGATAATCTCTCACATAGTTTTTGGTATCCCGCTGTATGATCTTGTCTTCATCGGCGGGATACATATTATATATGAGCGTATGTAGTTTCATTCCCCTTCTCTGCACAGCCTCCAGGCTGAGCAGGAGATGGTTTATGCTACCCAGACGCCCTGAAGTGACGAAAACCAGAGGCCAGCCGTGTTCTGCGGCATAGTCGATGGTCAGGCATTGCCTCGTCAGAGGCACCATAAGGCCTCCGGCACCTTCGAGCAGAACAGCATCATAGCGCCGCGAAAGCTCTTCAGCCGCCTTTTCTATCTTTCCGAAATCAATCTGCCTGCCGTCTATTTCCGCGGCCAAGTGAGGCGAACACGGGTAGCTGAAAATCTCCGGCATGGTCAGCCCTTCATGGTCTTCGGGAAGCAATCCGCAGCCCATGATCCGCCTGTGAAGTTCTATATCTTCCGATATTCCGTCATTTCCGGTCTGGACAAGCTTCTGCGTAATGGTCCTCACTCCCCTTTCATTCCAAAGTTTGGCCAGATAGCCGGCAGCATAGCTTTTCCCTATTCCGGTATCTATGCCGCTTATGAAATATATATTGTTCATTTTCATAATTTTCCGAGATTATTACGCCTGAAGTTCACCGACGATTTTCACGAGGGCCTCAGTGAGACGCGAAAGCTGCTCAGGAGTGATTATGTATGGCGGCATGACATAGACAAGTCGTCCGAAAGGCCTCACCCATACTCCTTCCTCGACGAATCGTCTCTGCATGAATGCCATATCCACAGGATTCTTGACTTCTATCACGCCGATGGCACCCAGCACGCGCACGTCATTGACAGACTTGAGAGCCGCCGCAGGAGACAATTCATGACGGAGCTGGTCTTCTATTGCGCGGATGCGCACCTTCCAGTCCTGGCTCAGAAGCAGTTCAGTGGAAGCCTTGGCGACGGCGCATGCGAGAGGGTTGCCCATGAATGTAGGTCCATGCATGAATGCGCGGGGATAGTTGTCCGATATGCCGTTTGCGACCTCGTCGGAGGCCAGGACAGCGGAGAAAGTCATGTAACCTCCGGTCAATGCCTTGCCTATGCACATAATGTCAGGCTCCACGCCGGCATGTTCCCATGCGAAAAGCTTCCCTGTTCTGCCGAAGCCTGTGGCTATCTCGTCGAAAATCAGGAGGATTCCGTACTCGCGGCACAGCCTGGCAGCCTGCCGGAGGTATTCCGGATGATAGAACCACATGCCGCCTGCGCCCTGGACTATCGGCTCCAGTATCAGCGAGGCGATTTCTCCATGATGTGTTTCAAGGATTTTCTGAAGGGGCTTGATGTCCTCCGGATTCCACTCGCCGCCGAAGCGTGACGAAGGAGATGGCACAAAGAAACGCACCGGAAGGGCGCTTCCGAAAAGGCTGTGCATTCCTGTCACGGGATCACAGACCGACATTGCATTCCAGGTGTCGCCATGATAGCCGCGCCGTATAGTCACGAAGTTCGTTTTTTCAGGATGCCCGGTGGAATACTGGCACTGGACTGCCATCTTCATGGCTACTTCCACGGCCACGGAACCGCTGTCGGCATAGAAAATCTTGTTCATGGAAGGCGGGGCTATCTTCAGAAGCAGCCGTCCGAGTTCTATCGCCGGGCCGTGTGTCAGTCCGCCGAACATCACATGCGACATTTTCTGCAGCTGGGCCTGTGCCGCGGCGTTCAGGACCGGATGGTTGTAGCCGTGGATGGCGCACCACCAGGATGACATTCCGTCTATCAGGCGCCGCCCGTCTTCAAGGATTATTTCACATCCTTCGGCACGGTCTGCCTTATAAACAGGCAATGGATTCGTGGTGGATGTATATGGATGCCAGAGGTGTTCTCTGTCGAAATTGTCTTTCATTTATTTTGCCGGTTAAAAATCATTCATCTCATTTTGACTGCAACCGTCATTCCGCGTATATTTCCTTATACATAGGCAGATTCTCCTTGATGATGATATCCGCCGGCATCAGATGTACTGACCCTTTCTCCGGCAGATTGTACAGAAGAGTCCGGATGATGGCCTTGATTGCATAGAAGCCCTGCAATTCAGGCCTTTGGCATATGATAGCGGACAATGTCCCGTTCTGGACACATCTCATGTTGTTTTCAGTCAGGTCGAAGCAGATGATCTTGATGTCTTTGATATTGTTGGAAGAAAGGATGTCCGCCAGAATATATCCTCTGGAGTTCAGGACGGCTATGCCTTTTACTGCAGGATTCTCATCGAGGAACTGCAGGATGTTTCTGGTGGACTCTTCAGGATGCTGCTCGAAGATTTTGGATTCTTTTATGACACGCCGGTAGCTCAGTTCCTGAAAATATTCAGCAAGCCCCGACATCCTGGCGAGCGAATTGCTGGCACGCTCGTTTCCGATGCGCCTGGAACCGAATACTGCGAGCTCGGCATCCCGTGGAGTGAAGAGGTTCAGCAGCCTTCCTATTATCCGTCCGCAGATGTGCTGGTCTGACGAATATGTGGCGGCAGGATGCGTTCCTTCAATGGAGGCATCGACGAAAACATAAGGGATGCCTTTCTCTTCAAGCCTGGCGCACAGAATCTGTGTCTCGGATATAAAGGTCGCTCCTATAATGACGGCATTGGGCTGCATCTCAGGTATGGAAGAGAATGAGTTCCTGCAGGAATAGATGTCGAACTGGTCGTAGAAAGCATATTCGCATTCAATGGTCACGTCCGAATATTCTTCAAGCGCGTGCTCTATGCCTTTGCGGATATTCCCCCAATATTCGCCTTTTATGGCTGTAGGAATCGCTATCACTACTTTGTAGGATTTTTTAAGCGATACTGCCGAGGTGTGGATGTTGTATTTGTATCCGGTTTTGGCAAGAACGCGCTCCACAGCTTCGCGGCTGGCAGGAGAAACGTTCCCTCTGTTGTGCAGTATCCTGTCCACTGTGCCGGCGGACACTCCGGCCATTTGTGCAATGTCTTTAATTTTTACCTGTTTTGCCATCTCAATCAATTTAATCTTGCTTCGCAGTCATTCCGTCCTCGTTCCAGATTTTCAGCATCGCTGGCAAAAGGGTTGTCCCGCCGATGGACATGAAGTTTTTTTCAATTCCGGAAGCCAATTTTACTGAAAAATGCAACAATTTTCTTAAAACATACAAATATTGTATTTTTTGTTGGATAAACCAAAATTATACGTACCTTTGTGTACGTGCACGGCCAATGTTGACAATATAGTAACATTATTGCACAAGTGTCATTAGAATAATTTACAGTTGGAGGCGAGAAGACAACGCCTGGGATGAAAAACTTGGCCCAACGACAGGACTGAATCACATTAAAATAACATAAATATCTCACTATGAAAGATTTGTTTGACATCAAGGGGAAAGTGGCTGTGATGACCGGTGCATGCGGCATCCTCGGAACCACTATCGTCAAGTATTTCGCCGCCCAGGGGGCCAAGGTCGTTCTTCTGGACCTCGAGCGTGCGGCAGCCACAGCTGAAGGAATCATTTCAGAAATCAAGGCAGACGGCGGAGAGGCCATGTTCCTCCCTACTAATGTTCTGGACAAGGCCGTCCTGGAGGACAATTATGCCAAAATCATGGAAAAATACGGCAGAATCGACATTCTTCTGAATGCCGCCGGCGGCAATATGCCTGCTGCCACCGTGCCGCCTGACAAAACTATCTTCGACCTCGACATCGAGGCTGTGAAGAAGGTCACCGAACTGAATCTCTTCGGCACCATCATCCCTACCATGGTCTTCGCCAAGGCAATGGCAGAGCAGAAGTCCGGCTCGATCATCAATTTCGCCAGCGAGTCAGCTCTCCGTCCTCTGACCAGGGTGGCCGGCTACGGTGTGGCAAAGGCGGCCGTGACGAACTGGACCAAATATCTCTGTGCAGAACTTGCCATGAAATTCAGCGAGAACATCAGGGTCAACGCCATAGCTCCAGGTTTCCTTCTTACTAACCAGAACCGTACTCTGCTGACCAATCCGGACGGCAGCCTGACCGACAGGTCCCGCACTATCCTGTCTCATACTCCTATTAACAGATTCCTGGAGCCGGAAGAGCTGCTCGGAACTCTGCATTGGCTGGCTTCCGATGCTTCGAAGGCCGTGACAGGCACTGTAGCTGTTGTGGACGGCGGTTTTGACGCATTCTCTATTTAATTATATTGCATCGTCAGATGCATCTTGAAAATTTATATTGCATCGTAGATGCACCTAAAAAGAAAGAATTATGTATTTGATGAAAGAAAGCTGGCGCTGGTACGGGCCGAATGATCCTGTCAGCCTGAGCTTTATTAAGCAAGCCGGCGTCACTGACATAGTGCATGCCCTCCATCATATTCCGAACGGGGAAGTGTGGAGCGTGGAGGAAATTCAGAAAAGACAGGCTCTGATCGCCGAGTCGGGGCTGACATGGAGCGTGGTGGAGAGTGTTCCTGTCCATGAGCACATCAAAACTCAGACCGGTGATTTCCAGAAGTATATCGAAAATTACAAACAGTCGATAAGGAATCTGGCCGCCTGCGGTATCAAGTGCGTCACGTACAATTTCATGCCTGTGCTTGACTGGACGAGGACGAATCTCTTTTATGAGATGGCTGACGGTTCGCGCGGCCTGCGTTTCGAAAAGGATGCCTTCATGGCTTTCGACCTGTACATTCTCAAGCGTCCTGCCGCCGAAAAAGAGTATACCGATGCCGAGAAGGCGCGTGCGAAGGCCCGTTTCGGGAAGATGGACGAGGCTGAGATCGAGCTGGTGACCAGAAATATGATTGCAGGCCTGCCGGGCAGCGAAGAGAGTTTCACTCTGGATCAATTCCGCGAGGCCCTGGCGCGCTATGACGGCGTGGATGCCGAGCAGCTTCGTGCAAACCTGATTTATTTCCTGAAGGAAATATGTCCTGTGGCCGATGAATGCGGCGTGGAGATGGTGATTCATCCTGACGACCCGCCTTATCCGATTCTCGGCCTGCCGAGGATACTTTCGACTGCCGAGGATTTCCGCAAGCTCGTCGCCGCCGTTCCTAACGTTTCTAACGGTCTGTGCCTCTGCACCGGTTCTTTCGGTGTCCGTCCGGACAATGACATGGTTTCCATGATGTACGAGTTCGGCGACAGGGTGGGTTTCGTCCATCTGAGGAGCACCAAGAGGGATGCCGATGGCAATTTCTACGAGGCGAATCATCTGGAGGGCGATGTGGACATGTACGGCATGATGAAGGCCTTGCTGGAGGTTCAGCAGCGCCGCCATGTTTCCATCCCTGTGCGTCCTGACCATGGGCATCAGATGTGCGATGACCTGAACCGCAAGAGCAATCCAGGCTATTCATATTACGGCAGGATGCGCGGCATCGCCGAGCTCCGCGGCCTGCAGATGGGCATCGCCAAGAGCATGGGTCTGAAGTAATCCTCAGAGTTGCTGAGAGAGAATGATTCGGGACGGCTGGCTATCGTTTTATAGCCAGCCGCTTCTTATTATGTTATATGCATCGCATGGCCCCGAAAACGCCATCAGCCACATTTGAAAGTGTCGGACTAACGCCACATCGACACGAAAACGTAGTTAGTCGCGCATGAAACTGCCGGACTAAAGCCACATTGACACGGAAACGTAGTTAGTCACACATGAAAGTGTCGGACTAACGCCGCATTGACTCGAAAACGTAGTTAGTCGCACATGAAACTGTCGGACTAAAGCCGCATAGACTCGAAAGCGAAGTTAGTCGCACAATTTCATGTCGGACTAAAGCCGCATAGACTCGAAAGCGTAGTTAGTCGCACAGGGAAAAGTACTATCCGCGTCATTTCTCAGCATTATTGATGCTGACAGTGCAGCCACGGGAACTATCTATGTCATTTCACGGCATTTTTGATGCAGATAGTGCCATTTAATGCACCATCTGTCGCATTCCGAGTCGATAATGATGCAGATAATGACATAGTTGGAACTATCTGCGCCATTTCTCAGCTATTTTGATGCAGATAGTGCAGTCACAGGTACTATCAGCGTCATTTTTGTGCTTTTTTGATACAGATAGTGCAGTCCACGGGAGCTATCTGTGGCATTTCTCGGCGATTTTGTTGCAGACAGTGCCACCTCAGGAACTATCTGTGTCATTTCACGGCATTTTTGATGCAGACAGTGCCATTTAATGCACCATCTGTCGCATTCCGAGTCGATAATGATGCAGATAATGACATAGTTGGAACTATCTGCGCCATTTGTCAGCTATTTTGATGCAGATAGTGCAATCACAGGTACTATCTGCGCCATTTCTCAGCTATTTTGATGCTGATAGATTTGATATACAGATATGCGGCAGATGAGAAGAGGGCAAGGGCAGGGATGGCTGCGGGGGCGCTTGCTGGATAGCATGCTGGATGTGATGAAATGAAAATGGCCGGAAGTCTTTTGAAAAGACCTCCGGCCATTCAGCTGAAAAGCGGCGGCTGCCTACTCTCCCACCTGGTGGGGCAGTACCATCGGCGCAAGTGAGCTTAACTTCTCTGTTCGGTATGGGTAGAGGTGGTTCCTCACCGCTGTTGCCACCGCAGTATATGTCT
>CASEOO010000024.1 GCA_949289565.1 uncultured Bacteroidales bacterium | reverse complement strand
CCCGACAAGGAATTTCGCTACCTTAGGACCGTTATAGTTACGGCCGCCGTTTACCGGGGCTTCAATTCAGAGCTTCTCTTGCGATGACTCCCCCTCTTAACCTTCCGGCACCGGGCAGGTGTCAGGCCATATTCGTCATCTTGCGATTTCGCATAGCCATGTGTTTTTGGTAAACAGTCGCCTGGACCATTTCTCTGCGCCCAATCCCTTGGGTCCCCTTATCCCGAAGTTACGGGGTCAATTTGCCTAGTTCCTTGGCCGTGATTCACTCGAGCACCTCAGGATACTCTCCTCGCCCACCTGTGTCGGTTTACGGTACGGGCCGCCATGCGCTTGGCGGTGCCGCGGTTTTCTTGCGGGTATGATTACCTGCGCTCTCCGATTGTCCGTGGACGCTCGGTACTGTCGGCTTTCGGTCCCCCTACGGCCTTCAACCCGGTATTCCGTCTCCGGGCGGCAGTGTCACTCCCCGGTCCCGCGGTACCCTGTATGGCGGGTATCGGAATCTTGACCGATTGTACATCACGTTCCCCTCTCGGGTGCCGCTTAGTCCCCGACTTACCCTGATCCGATTAGCGTTGTTCAGGAAACCTTGGGCTTGCGGTGCGCGCTTTTCTCTCGCGCGTTGTCGTTACTCATGCCTACATTTTCTTTTCCGGACGCTCCAGAACGTCTCCCGGCGCTCCTTCACAGCCGTCCGGAATGCTCCCCTACCGCTGATTCCTAGAATCAGCCCCGGTCTTCGGCGCCATGCTTGATGCCCGTTCATCATCCACGCGTCACCGCTCGACTAGTGAGCTGTTACGCACTCTTTAAATGAATAGCTGCTTCCAAGCTAACATCCTAGCTGTCCCTGCGGTGTCACCTCGTTCTCTCAACTTAGCATGGGCTTAAGGGCCTTGGACGCGGGTCTGGGCTCTTTCCCTCTCGCCGCCGGACATTAGCACCCGACGACTCACTCCCGCAAATCACTTCACGGCATTCGGAGTTTGTCAGGAATCGACAGGCGGTGAAGCCCTCTCATCCTATCAGTAGCTCTACCTCCGTGAAGCTCTCGCGAGGCTGTCCCTAAAGACATTTCGGGGAGTACGAGCTATCTCCCAGTTTGATTAGCCTTTCACCCCTACCCTCAGCTCATCCGAGCACTTTTCAACGTAAACCGGTCCGGCCCTCCAGCGCCTGTTACGGCGCCTTCAGCCTGGCCAAGGGTAGATCACTAGGTTTCGCGTCTGCCCCCTCCGACTGAACGCCCTGTTCAGACTCGCTCTCGCTCCGGCTCCCGCGCCTTAAGCGCTTAACCTCGCCGGAGAGGTGCAACTCGTAGGCTCATTATGCAAAAGGCACGCTGTCGCATCTCTGCTCCAACCGCTTGTAAACGCACGGTTTCAGGTTCTCTTTCACTCCCTTCCCAAGGGTGCTTCCCACCTTTCCCTCACGGTACTGGTCCACTATCGGTCTTCAGGGAGTATTTAGCCTTGCGGGATGGTCCCCGCTGTTTCTGACAGGATTCCTCGTGTCCCGCCATACTCAGGTGCTTCACTCGTCCCGGCTCCGTTGCCCGTAAGGGGGTGTCACCCGCTTCGCCCGGCCTTTCCAGACCGTTCCGGTTCCTCGCCGTTCCATTGTGTGAAGTCCTACTACCCCGGATGTGCCGCAACACTCCCGGTTTGGGCTCCGTCCGTTTCGATCGCCACTACTCCGGACATCGATGTTTCTTTCTCCTCCTGCAGGTACTTAGATGTTTCAGTTCCCTGCGTTCGCCCCAGCTCTAAGCTGGTGTCAGCCCTCCAGGCTGACGGGTTGCCCCATTCGGAAACCTCCGGATCATAACTTGCTTGCTGTTCCCCGGAGCTTTTCGCAGCTTGCCGCGTCCTTCTTCGCCTCCTGAAGCCTAGGCATCCGCCGTGCGCTCTTGTTTGCTTCTTGTTTTTTTCCTCTGTGAAATTCGTCTTTTTCAGACCTCTTTCTTTCTACTACCTCGTTATCTGTTTCCAATATTGTCAATGAACTCCCGTTTTATCTCAAACGGGCTGCAAAGATACGCACATTTTCATTACTTCCAAACTTTTTTCATGTTTTTTTGACATAAATTCAAGAAAATATTTTACATATTTCCTTAACTAACTAATAAACAAGGCACTGCCATTTTGTCTATTTGTTAACCATGGCAAAACATATTTTTTCTATCTTTGCCAGCATATCAAGCCTGTTCTGCGACTTGGCGAAACGGCCGCTGGCAAAACGAAAAAGGCCAAGAAGGAGAAGAATGAGGCACTAACTTTATTTTGAAGATAATTTTATATGGAAGAAAAGAAAACGGCATTGCCAGAAAACGCGCACCGCGAACTGAAACCAGGGGAATCATACCAGCCTCTTCTGTCCCCGAAAAAAAACTATCCGGAAGTGACACCATGGTCTGTGAGCATAGGCATTATCATGACCATCATATTCTCAGCCGCCGCGGCCTATCTCGGGCTGAAAGTGGGGCAGGTGTTCGAAGCGGCCATACCGATTGCCATCATTGCCGTAGGCCTTTCAAGTGCATTGGGAAGGAAAAACTCCCTCGGAGAAAATGTCATGATCCAGTCTATCGGGTCATGTTCCGGAGCCATTGTCGCGGGAGCGATTTTTACATTGCCTGCACTATATATATTACAGGCGAAATATCCTGAGCTGACGGTCGACTTCTCGAAAGTCTTTTTTTCGTCACTTTTGGGAGGAATCCTCGGCATTCTTTTTCTTATTCCTTTCAGGAAATACTTTGTAAAAGAAATGCACGGGAAATATCCGTTCCCTGAAGCGACAGCCACTACACAGGTGCTCGTGAGCGGTGAAAGCGGCGGGAAAGGAGCCAGGACCCTCCTGATAAGCGGACTTGTCGGAGGCCTGTATGATTTCATAGTGTCCACCTTCGGAGTCTGGAGCGACACCATCACCACACGCATACTTCCATTCGGCGAAGCCATTGCAGAAAAAGCGAAGCTGGTATTCAAGCTCAACACCGGAGCGGCAGTCCTGGGGCTGGGATATATAGTCGGACTGAAGTACGCTTTCGTGATCTGCTGCGGAAGTTTTCTGGTGTGGCTGGTCATCATTCCTCTGATGAATCTCATCTGGGGACCTGAAGTCATAGATCTGATGAATACAGGCATAAAAAGCACTGTATCGCAGCTGTCAGCGGAACAGATTTTCACTGAATATGCACGCCACATCGGTATCGGGGGCATCGCTGCAGCTGGAATCATCGGTATCATCAAATCTTTCGGAGTGATCAAGTCTGCCGTAGGCCTGGCAGCAGGAGAATTCAGCAAGAAAAAATCAGCAGAAGCCACCGAGGAAGAAAGAACCCAGAAAGATATTTCCATGAAAATAATCATCTTCGGCATCGTCATCACTCTGATAGCTGTATTCCTTTTCTTCGCTTTCGGCGTGGTCGACAATATCTGGCATGCAGTGATAGGCGTTCTGGTAGTCGGTATCATCGCATTCCTGTTCACTACCGTGGCGGCAAACGCAATAGCCATCGTAGGCTCGAATCCGGTCAGCGGAATGACTCTCATGACACTGATACTGGCATCTCTGGTCATGGTAGCCGCCGGACTAAAAGGGACTGCCGGCATGACCGCCGCACTTATCATAGGAGGTGTAGTCTGCACTGCTCTGTCAGTCGCCGGAGCATTTGTGACTGACCTGAAAATAGGATATTGGATCGGCTCCACCCCGAGAAAACAGGAAAGCTGGAAATTCCTCGGCACACTCGTCGCCGCGGCCACTGTCGGAGGCGTCATGCTCATCCTGAACCAGACATACGGTTTCACCGGAGAGAACGCTCTTGTGGCCCCTCAGGCCAATGCCATGGCCGCCGTCATCGAACCTATGATGAACGGAGGAAGCGCCCCATGGCTGATGTACGGCATCGGAGCTGTCATCGCCGTCATCCTTACCATATTCAAAGTGCCAGCACTGGCATTCGCCCTGGGCATGTTCATTCCTCTCGATCTGAACATGCCGATGCTGGTGGGAGGAGCGATTTCATGGTATGTAAGCACACGCAGCAAAGATCCTGAAACAAACAATGCAAGGAACGAGAAAGGGACTCTCATCGCATCCGGATTCATAGCAGGCGGCGCCCTGATGGGAGTAGTCAGCGCCATACTGAAGTTCGCAGACGTTGACTGGTACATCTCGCCTTCCGCATGGACTGAACCTGTGTCCATCATACCATATCTGCTGATTATAGGATATATAATCATATCCTCGCTCAGAGCGAAGAAAACCGCATAGACATCGGCATCATGAATCCTGTCGTCACCGCACTGCTGCTGACATTGCTCGCCGGGGCCGCAACAGGCATCGGCGGAGCACTTATATTGGCATTGAAAAAAATCAGCAGCAATTTTCTGGCAGGCGCGCTGGGGCTGTCTGCTGGAGTGATGATTTTCATATCTCTGGCCGAACTTTATCCTGAAGCTCAAGCAGCAGTTTCCGAGACAGCAGGAGGCCGTGAAGGCGCGGCATTCGTCATGCTGGCTTTTTTCATCGGGATGGGGATTATCACTCTCATCGATTTTCTGATACCAGATTATGAGAATCCGCATGAAGCTTCCGGCCTGACTCTGAATTCTCACAACGCAGCGACAGATATGATTGCGAAATCCGGACATGAGGGCCCGCAAGCGCTGAAGAAACTCGGGATATTGTCCGCCATGGCTATAGCCATACATAACTTCCCGGAAGGCATGGCCACTTTCATAGGAGCTTTGAACGACCCGCAAATGGGGGCCGGAATCACATTTGCGATTGCTGTGCACAACATTCCTGAAGGGATAGCAGTTGCGATACCTATCTTTTATGCGACCAGAAGCAAAGGGAAAGCTCTGCTTTATGCCACATTGTCAGGGCTCACCGAGCCTGCAGGAGCAGCTATATGTTATGGAGTCACCGCACTGTTTGGCCTGCAGATCCAGGATGGAGGGACTGCATTTCCGCTGATTTTGTCAGCCGTCGCAGGCATCATGATCTTCATTTCACTCGACGAGCTGCTGCCTACCGCTGAAAAATACGGGAAACACCACATCGCGATATCAGGTGTGGTGGCCGGCATGGCAGTTATGGCAATAAGCCTGCTGATTATTTAAAAATCGGCAAGCTGGATTTCACCGGACAAGAATTTTTCATTAACTTTAACAGGATTTCGATAATAACAAAGTGACAAACATAACGTAATAATATGGAAAAGATAACAGACAAATTCCTCAGATACATCGCTATAGATACCCAATCGAACCCGGAGTCCGAGAGCCAGCCGAGTTCCGGAAAACAGCTGGACCTGCTGAAACTGCTCAGGGATGAACTGTCTGGGATGGGCATAGATGCCACTCTGGACGAATACGGCTATGTCATGGCCTCCATCCCGTCGAACTGCGGGAAAGATGTGCCTGCAGTAGGGTTCATCGCACATGTGGACACCTCTCCCGATGCTTCTGGAGCTCACATCAAGCCGCAGATCATAGAAAACTACGACGGTTCCGACATTCCGCTCAAAGGCGGACCGGGACTCGCGCTTAAAGTGTCCGATTTCCCGGAACTGGCAGAATACAAGGGCCAGACGCTCATCACTGCTGACGGCACCACCCTGCTCGGAGCAGATGACAAGGCAGGAGTCGCCGAAATAATGTGCATGGCAGAATATGTTATGGAACATCCTGAATTCAGACATGGGCCTATCAAAATAGGCTTCACTCCTGACGAGGAAATCGGACGCGGAGTAGTGAAATTCGATGTATCCAAATTCGGAGCTGAATATGCCTACACCATGGACGGAGGAAAAATCGGAGAGCTGGAGTATGAAAACTTCAATGCGGCATCAGCCACCGTCCATATTCAGGGCCGGAACATCCACCCAGGCTACGCTAAAGGCAAGATGCTGAATGCAATACTTATCGGGATGGAGCTTAACGCCCTGCTTCCTGTGGAGCAGCGGCCTGAATATACCGACGGATATGAAGGATTCTTCCACATCACCGATTTCAAGGGAACTGTGGAAGAGGCTTCGTTCTCATACATCATCCGTGACCACGACATCGACCTTTATGAAAAAAGGAAAAAGATGATGCAGGGATGCGTGGATTTCATAAATTCAAAATATGGTGAAGGCGTGGCGGCTGTGGAAATCAAGCACCAGTACTACAATATGAGGAAAGAGGTCGAGCCGCACTACCATATCATCGAAAAAGCCGTGAAAGCCATGGAGATGGAAGGCATCACCCCTGTCATCCGGCCTATCAGGGGCGGCACTGACGGAGCGAACCTCTCGTTCATGGGACTGCCATGTCCGAACATCTTCGCCGGAGGGCATAACTTCCATGGGAAACTGGAATTCGTGCCTGTAGAAAGCATGGAAAAAGCATCCAAGGTAATTCTGAACATCATATCCCAATTCGCAGAATAATGAAAAGATTTCTGACAATAGCCATACCTGCCGTCATGCTTCTGACCGCATGCGGCAATGACGCAGTCTCTTTCAAATCTGTCGTCTACGACAATGCCTTCGCACTCGAAGACGGGGGAAAAGACTCATTGACAGTGTCAATCGACATCGAATATCCCGTTCCTGCAGGCAACAAGCGTTCACAGAATATAACTGATGCAATCACTGCGTCATTGTTCGGAAACGCATATGCAGCAATGACACCTGCAGAAGCCGCGTCAGCATGGGCAGACAGCCTGGCAGCAGAGTACAGGGAAAGCAATATGGAGCTGATAGAAATGCTGAAAAAGGATGGAGGCAAGGGCCCGTTCCCGGCAATGAGCTGGACTGCTGACAAAAAAGGAGAAACAACAGGCACATTCAAGAATGTCATCAATTACAAAGCCACCACTTATACCTACACAGGAGGTGCACATGGCGGCGCATGGGAAGCGAACATGAACTTCGACAGCAAATCAGGAAAACTTCTGGAACAGGAAGATGTCTTCGCTGAAGGTTTTGAGAAGCAAGCGGGAAGACTGCTGATGATGCATCTGAATGACGGACGTGACGAAGAATCCAGAATAAGCCTGCTGGTAGACGAAATAGAACCTAACGGGAATTTCAGCATCGGTCCTGACGGAGTGACTTTCACATACAACCAATACGAAATTGCCGCATATGTTTTCGGAGTGATAGACATTCTGATACCAGCGAAAGAAATCAAGCCTTATCTGAAAATAGGGATGAATTTCTACGACTGATGGACAGCCAAGCCTGTCAGCAGGCCGTTTGCTGACAACAACACTAAATTTAAACGCCATGGAACCCGGACCTGAATGGATAGTCTCGACTATCGACAGCAAAATCGTTTCCATATCACTGGATTACACGATTTTCACCGAGATTATGAAAAAGATTTCCAGAATGCCTGCAGAGTCAGTTAACGAAATCAACTGCAGGAAAATGCCTGCCGGAGAGGTCCTGAAAATGGCAGAATCAGTCAGATGGGAAGATATGAGGCTGTTCGGAACTGAGTTTCAAAAGATGGTATGGCATCAGCTGTTCTGCCTGACCCATCATGACGGGGAATTCGAGAGGCATCCGAGACTGCTGAGCTACACTGACTTCGCTGAGAGGTGCGGGAAAAAACCTGGAGTCCGCGCAGTAGCCCATGCCATAGGCCAGAATCCGGTGGCCATCATCATTCCTTGTCATCTCATCGTTCCGAAAGAGACTATGGACAGGGTCAGGGAGACGGCCCGCCAGGCAGAGCATTCGCTGTTCGGCACCGACGGTCTCATTCTGGACCCCACCCTCGATTTCGGAGAATACCGCTACGGCAAGGAAATCAAGAAACAGCTCATCACAAGGAATTTCCAGCAACTGTCAAAATAATGGACGTCAACCCTTCCGGGACGAAAACCGGCTGATTTCAACATCCAAACAGGCATGAATCCCTTATATCCTAATACCTCCGGCTTCTCAGTTTTTCAGATAATATGTAACGGAGGAGACAACTCGCACCTTCTTTATATAAGGAGTGTTGCTGTCACGGTCGCTGATAGTGAAAGTACCCTGGCTGGCAGTCTTGATCTTTCCGAGGCGGCTCCCTGAATCCTTGGCGAACTTTTCCGCCGCCTCGCGGGCATTCTTGGTAGCATCCTCAATCATTTCAGGCTTGATACTGTTCAGACCTTCAAACTGGAACTGGACCTGATTGTCCCACGAATTGCCTGAACCGGCTATGCCCTTTTTAAGAAGTTCAGACTGACGTGGCATCAGGGCCAGAACAGTATCCACCTTGTCAGTGCAGACTGTCACCACATTCTTGCTGAAATAACGGTAAGCCCTGTCATTGCTTCCATATTCCTGGGCATATTTATCGGAAAGAGTCGGCAGAGAAACAGAAATTTCCAATTCGGAAATACCTCCATCGAGAAGGAATTTCCTGATCGCATCGGTATTGCGTTCGATTTCGGCATAAACCGCATTCAGGTCGTTGCCGACGACATTGAACGTGAGAGGCCAGATGACTTTGTCAGCGGCGACCTCGCGTTCACTCAAGCCTTTGACCGTCACAGTTCTGTCATAGGCGCGGAATTTTGATACAGCCGCCGGGAGCATTGCTCCTATGAATATCAAGCCTATAAGAAGGCAGATGGCGCAAAAATTCTTATTTTCCATGATTGCTGATACATTAAAATCTAAAGATCATTTTCCTTTTCTATTTCCAGCACCTTTTCAGCATACCTGCGGCCCAGAAGAATCTGGCCGTCACGGCTGAAATGCGGATCTGACTCATCTTTCAGCATGGAGCAGCCTTCAGAAGTCACACAGCCGGAATATGGGATGACCTCTGCGATACGGGAAAGTTCAGCATTGAATGCATCGGCATTGTATGTCCAGCTGCCCACTTCGCCGGCAATGAAAGGCAGAGTGTCATCTCCGAGCGCGTTTCTAAGAGCAGAAACAAATACAGCCAGGGAGTCGAGATACGTTTCGGCCCTGCCGCTGTTGCTCTCCCCCTGATGCCACAGCACAGCTTTGATATCCCCGTATTTCATAGCCTGCCTGGCACGCGAAACAGCCTCATCAAAATATCCGTACTCTTCATTTCCGGGCATCCACTCTTCCAGAGCCGACCCGCCACGGGCATTGACTGCCAGCAAGACTTTCCGGCCAGCAACCTTGGCGATATTCTCGGCAAAAGAATTCCCAGGGCCTATCTGCTGCATTTTCAAGTCTTTCCGTATAGTAGACCACTTGTTCAGAGGAGCTTTGGCAGGTTCAGGACAGCCATCGGCATCCAGCAGCCACACACCATCTATCACATTCAGAGTATCTTCAGGCAACATAGTTCCCCTGCCAGCCATATTAGACTGCCCCAAAAGAAGATAAACATCATATTCATTCTGTCCGGAACATGAAATCTGGCACAAAGCCAGTACAAAAACAGAAACTGCTGACAATACTTTTTTCGTAACGTTCATATCCACTATAATTTATTGTTCTGTCCGGTCAAGATATGCCTGCAAGGCATTCCTGTAAGCAATCTGGCAGTCCAGCAAATCAGACTCCGCCTGGGTGAACTGCGTCTGGGCCTGCAGCAAGTCGGAAACCGCCACCATGCCGGCGGAATACTGAGTCTGCATCTGGCGCAGCAAAGCGCCTGCCATGTCTGCATTCTCTTCAGACACTTGAAGCTTCTCCCATGACGCTGTCAAATCCAGCCAAAGTTTATGCACCTGAAGCACCAGCTGGCGCTGAAGATACAGCCTGTCGTTTTCTGCTTTCTGCATTTCGGCATCCAGACGCTGCATCTTGCGTGAAGTCTTGCCCCAGTCTGAAATGGGAATCTGCACCATACCGAACACCATGCCGTTCATGGAACCCTTGTCTATCAAGTTGTTGTACCCATAAGTCACACCCACTCCTATCTGCGGCAAAGCCTCGCCTAAAGCCATGCGTTTCTCCAGCCGTTTAGACTCCACCGAAAGGTCCAGAAGCTTCGTCTCTGCCTGGGAAACAGCGACATCCTCAGCCACGCGGTAATAATTCTCAGGAGGCAGCAAGTCAGAAATTTCATCTGTCAGCCTGATATCGTCCAAACGCGGGAGGGAGTCCTGGCTGAAAGTGCTGTATGGATTGTATTCAAGGCCTATCATATTGAAGAAATTCATCTTAGCAAGCTTCAAACCGTTCCGGAGCTGTGTTACGGAAGACTTGATCTGGTTCATTTTCAGGCGCACCTGAAGCATATCTGTTTCCAAAGCCAGCCCTGCATCTGAAGCGGACATCACATCCCTGTACAAGGTATCCAGCATATCCTGCACAACCTCCAGGCATTCCAGTTTGTTCTCAAGCGAAACTATCTGCCAGTAGCCGCTCTCCACATCCTCAGCGACATTTCTCAAACTGATATTCTGCTGCAGAGAAGCGGCGTCCATTCCCAGGCGCGCCAGCTTGTTCCCTGTAACAATCCTGCCCCCGGCAAACACAGGCTGCATCACAGAAACATGAGCCGCCACGCCTTTCTTCAAGGTTGAATACATCGGAGAAAAGCCATACTGCGCTGCATACTGGTTCAGCATCTCGTTCAGGCCAGTGGCAAAAGGTGAATCTCCTATGATATCCGTCAGTTCAAGCTCCAGCATTGGATCAAACGCATAGAAGGCCATGGCAGTTGCAGAAACCTTCGGAAAATATTCTGCCACAGCCTCCTGCTTCCGAGCCTTCGCGGCCGCCACATCCAGACCGGCATTCAGAACTGTATTGCTGTGTCTCAGCGCCAGCTCCTGGCACTGAGACAATGTCAGATTCACGAAGGAGGCGCCGTCGGCGTCAGGCATCCCGGCCGGTGCAATCGTTTTCTGTCCGCTTTCTGTTTCCTGAGACTGGGCCATTGCCGCGGGCGCGGCAGCCAAAAACAAAATAGACAATATTTTACAAACTCTTCTCATTGCGCTCACTTGTTTATTTTTCTAAAATCTCCTTCGGAGGCACAGCGAGGCTGGATACTTTCGAATTCTTGAAAATCTGCCAATACGACACTGGCATCATAAGCACTATCAGGACAATGGAAAGCATCGTGCCGAAACAGATAACCACACCCATAGGCATCCAGAGAGCATCTCCGCTGATAATCATCGGCAGCACTCCGAGGGCCGTGGTGCATGAGGTGAGGAATATCGGCCTCATCCTGCGCTTGCCGGCCTCTTCAGCGGCAGTTTTGACATCCAGGCCATTCTGGAAGCGGAGTTCTTCAGCATATTCGAACAATATGATTCCGTTCCTGACAATGATGCCCACCAGGCTTATAAGTCCGAGGACTGAGGTAAGCCCGAAATCCAGACGGAAAATCCACATCCCGAAAAAGGCCCCGAAAAAGCAGAGCGTGCTCATGATGAGAGTCAGGAATGCAAGAGAGGCTTTCTTGAAATGCACAAGCATGAAAAAGAAGAGCACAGCCACAGCGCAAATAAAGCTCAGCAATATCTCCGGGACTACATTCTTGTTCATAGAAGACAGGCCTCCATAAGAAATAGTCACGCCTTCAGGGAGATACGGCTCGATTTCCGACTCGACATATGCCTTGATTTTCTTCATGGCCACAGGCTGGCTGCACCCGTACCTCATGTCTGCACCTATTGTCACCGACTCCTCGCCCGACTTTCTGGCATATGTCTCCACAGACCAGTCAGGCCGTATATCCGCTACCTGGCGCAAAGGGACAGAAACCCCTGGCATATTGGACGGCACTATCTGGTCCGCTATTGCATCATATTCCATATCAGGCCCGACAGCAGTGCTGTACAGATTCACAGGGACTTTCTTGTCACCCTCCCAAAGAGATGTAATAGTCTGTCCGTTGAATGCTCCTGCCAGAGACATGGAAAGCATCGCCTTGTTCACTCCAAGCCTGGCGGCCTCGTCTGGGTCCATAGTGATATCTACAGAAGAGACATAGTCATCGCAGTCGCTGTGAATCCATTTCAGAATATCATTTATCGAGTACATATAGCCCTTGATTTTCTCGGCTATAGGCACCAGCTCGTCCTGGTCAGGGCCCTTGACGGTCACTTCCACCGGAGCGGACACTGCCTGGTAGTCCATCTGCTTGAATCTGACCAGCGCGCGAGGGAAATGATGCTCATACTTAGCTTCATAATCTTTCAGCAGAGATTCCGTAGCCTGCACTGAAGCTGTATTCACTATGAACTGGGCATAATTCTTTCCAGGAAGCTGCGGAGCATAGGTGGCATGGAAACGAGGGGAAGAAGTACCGACAAAAGCGGTCACCGACTTCACCCGGCGGTCTGCAAGAAGTATCTTCTGCAAAGAGTCGCTCACCGCCTCTGTCTGGCTCAGCCCGGCGTTGCCATCCAGATAAATTTCCACCGCAAAGCAGTCTCTGGCGGCCATAGGCATCATCTGCACATTCAGCTGTGTGAACATCAGTATGCCGAGGCCCACTGCGCATGCCCCGGCAATGAGAGTAAGCTTAGGATGGCGGAAGCATACTGCCAGCAGTTTCTCGTATCCATTTTGCATGGCATTGAAAAACTTCCCCTGCATTCTGGCAAACCACCACGTGCTCGCAGACCTGGCAGTCTTTATATAACGCACCTCCAGAGACGGAACGACCAGCATGGCATACATCAGCGAAATGCTCAGCGCTATGGCCACCACCCATGGAAATGTAGTCACAAAATCTCCCAGATAACCGGTAATGATGCCTTTTATAGGAAAAAACATGGCGCATATCGCAAATGTCGCCATAAACATCGGCATGAAAAGCTCCTTCGCGCTCGCGGCCGCCGCGTCTGCCTGCGGCATGCCTTTCCCTAAATAGCCCATGTATCCATCCATAGTGATGATAGAGTCATCCACTATCATTCCCAGAACTACAATCAGAGCGGCCAAAGAGACAGTGTTCAGGTCAATGCCTGCAATGAACATCACCGCCAGCGCCAGCGCTGTACATACAGGTACGCCTGAGCTTGCTATCAAGGCCGACTTGATAGGGAAAAGCATGAGCATCACCATGATAACCACCAGCATCGATATCACCAAATCCCTCAGGAATGAAACCACAGAATCCCCGACAACCTTCGGCTGGTCTGTAATTTTGCTGATAGTGACACTTTCAGGAAGCGACTCTGAAAATTCGTCAAGGACCTTGTTGACTTTCGCCCCGAAAGCAACTATGTCATTGTCCAGTCTTTTCTCCACAGAAAGCACGACTGCGGAATGCCCGTTGTAGTTCACTATGGAAGACGGCTCTTTGTACCTCCTGACGACTTCCGCCACATCTCCGAGCCTGACAATATGTCCGAGCGGATCTGAATAAATGATTCTTTCCGCCACCTCCTGCTCAGACGAAACCGGACTGGTGACATGCATAGGAGAATTCACATAATCAGTCGAAAAAGTTCCCCCGGGAATCTGCAGACCTGCAGTCTGGTAGTCCATCAGCAAGGATGCCGGACTGATGCCGTATGACGACAGCTTGGCCATATCTACATTCACGGCGATTTCTTCTGTCTGGGACCCCAGAATGGACACGTTCGACATCTCTGGTATCTCCAAGAGCCTGCTCCTGAGATTCTCTGCATATTCCTGAAGCTCGGAATAGCCCTTGTCAGAAGATTCCAGGGCGATAAGCATTGAAGACACGGCGCTGAAATCATCCAGCACAGTCACGGCGAGCACCCCTGCAGGCAGAGTCATCTGCGCCGATTCCAGCCTGAGCTTGATCTTCGACCATGCTTCATCCTTCTTCTTGGCCGGGACTGTCAGATCTACAAAAATATAACATATACCATCCCGGGAATAAGAATAGGTGTTCTCCCTGTCCACCTCGGAGAAAGAAAAAAGCACCTCTTCCAGAGGCTTTGTCAGCTGATCCTCCACCTGAGAGGCAGAAGCCCCTGGATAAATGCCGGCCACAAGCCCCTGCTTGATTTCAAAAGATGGAAATTCATCTTTATTAATGAAAAAAAGCCCGGCTATGCCTATAACGATGAAGCTGGCTACTACGATGTAAATCAGCCTCTTGTGAGCTATGAAGCTTTTTATGATATTGGCTGAATCCCTTTTCATCACTCGACTATTCTGACTTTCAATCCTGTGCATACTTTCTGCACGCCTTCAGTAATGATCCTGTCTCCAGCGGAAAGGCCTTCTGAAATGAAAATGCCCTGCCCTGAAAATCCAGCAGGAACGACATATGTCTTCTGCACAATGCCAGCATCCGAGACGGTCCACACATAGCGTCCGTCTACATCGGTCCTGACTACAGAAGCCGGGATCACAATTCCTGCCCCGTCCGGGCTTCCGATATTGACTTTCACCACCATTCCAGGCATAAGTCCGGAAACCTTGGCCGCAGGTTTCATAACGCATTCATAAGTGTGAGACAGCGGGGAGGCCGCGATTCCTTTCGATGTGATGACGGCCTCAACATCATCAACATCCAGAGCCGGAACTGAAAACGATGCCATGCCGCCTTTCGTGATCTTCCCGAGTTCTTTTTCAGGCACGGGAAATACAATCTCCACAGAAGACACATCCATAATCCTGGCTATCTGGTCCAGGGCATCCAAGTCCACGCCTTCGTCCACCAGAACGGCGCCAATGACACCGCTGAAAGGCGCTTTCACCTTGCAGTCCTCCATAGCGGCATCAGCGGCGGCGGCAGAAGCCCTGGCCTGAGCCAGCTTGGACTCCACCTCAACCATCTTCACATCTGCCATGCCACCGTTCTCATATACTTTCCTGGCCCTTTCATAGCCATCCTCAGCCTGCTTAAGCATAGACTGGGCTATCTCCCATGATGAAATCACAGACTG
Source organism: uncultured Bacteroidales bacterium (assembly GCA_949289565.1). GTDB lineage: Bacteria > Bacteroidota > Bacteroidia > Bacteroidales > UBA932 > Cryptobacteroides. The sequence goes on along the minus strand of CASEOO010000024.1, from coordinate 8,168 downwards.
CGACTCCACTTCCGCTATGACATCCCCGGCATTCACGACATCTCCTGCCGAAACGTTCAGACTGACAAGACGCCCTGGATAGCGGCACGAAAGAAAGGCGGACTTCCCTGCTTCGGCAGTGCCGACATAGCCTCTGGAAAGAGTCCGGTCTGACTTGGAGACAGTCATCACTTTCACAGGGATTCCATGCCCCTGCTCCGCTTCCGCGGCAGAACCGCCTGAACAAGAAAACAGCACAGCGGCCGCCGCTATTATAACTATCAACTCTTTCATACAATCTATAAATTTTGATTTTCCGAACCTTTTCAAATATACAAATTTCCGACCTGACAGGCTAATTTTTATGCAAAAACAGCCTCGTTTTATGGAAAAAAGCTCCATGCGGAAGCGAGGTTGGCCAAAAGTCACGAAGGTGACCGCTTCTTCCAGTCGCGGCACCTTCGTTCCGGATGTTTTTCTCATATAAAGATGAAATGTAACTCCCGCATGTTACATTTCATCCCATGCGGATATGCAGAAAATGAAAGTTGTGACAAAGAATCTGAAAGATGTTACATGGCGGCCATCCGAAAAACAAGGATTCATCCATATTTGCATCGTCACAAACCACAAGACACTGACACTATGGCATCCAATACCGACACCTGCTTGAACATAAGGCAAGACAAACTCATTTCCGGGAAATACACGGAGATGAGAAATTCCGTATTTGCCTATATCCTCCGGAGAACAGGAAGCATGGAAGATGCAGAAGACCTGGTGCAGGAAACATTCGCGAGGCTGCTGGAATACAGGAATGTAATCAACGAGGCCACGATAAACAGCTTTATTTTCAGAATCGCCGGAAATCTCGTAGTGGACTGGTACCGCAGGCATGCACATACAGAAAAAGCGAAAGAATATTTCACCTCATGCCGACAGCGGGAGGCTTCGCAGACAGAGGAAACTGTCCGTCTCAACGAAATGCTGGAAATCGAAATGAAATGCGTCAGGAAGATGGGAAAAAGAAAAGGTGAAATATATCTCCTATATATACATAAGGGGAAAACAAGCGGCGAGATTTCAGAAATGCTGGGGCTGAGCAAAAGGACTGTGGAAAATCATATTTTATCGGCGAGAAAAACGGTGCGCGAAGAGTTCAGGGAAGCCGCCGGATAGGCATTGTACCGGAAACGGTACACTATATTATTATTGCCGTATGGCATAAGGACATTGCCGCAAGGCACACAAAACGGGAAACACTTATTTAACCAACTTGATATGAGCAATTCTTTAAAACGTTTTTTGCAGGCAGCGCTGCTGGCAACGGCAGTCCTGCTGAAAACAGGCTCGGCCTCGGCCCAGGACGGGATATCCGGATGGGTCATAGACAATGAAGGCTACCCTGTCATCGGCGCAGCTGTCATCATCGACGGGACTTCGACAGGTACCACTACCGGTATCGACGGAGAGTTCACCCTCGACATGGCTGAAGGAACAGCCATCACAGTGACTTGCATCGGCTATACCGATGTGAAGACGACTTTCGTTCCGGGCATGAAAATCACCATGCAGATAGAATCCACCCTTCTGGACGATGTGGTAGTCGTAGCCTATGGTGTGCAGAAGAAAGAGACCCTCACCGGCGCCATTTCAGTCGTCAAGGACGAAATGCTCCAGGAAAAGGGTGCGCTTTCCAGCCCTCTGCAGGCCATGCAGGGACAGATACCGGGTGTCATCATCACGAGGTCATCTTCCGCACCTGGTGACGAGAGCTGGGGCATGAGCCTGCGCGGTGCAGTGTCCACGAACTCATCCGAACCGCTGGTCATCATCGACGGTGTGGCCTACGAGAGCATCAACGACATGAGGCTGCTGAACCCATCCGACATTCAGTCCATGTCATTCCTGAAGGACGGTGCGGCAGCCATCTACGGTTCACGTGCAGCAGGCGGCGTGGTTCTCATAACCACAAAGAAAGGTGCCGAAGGACGTGCGAAAGTAGAATATTCAGGTTCCTATACCCTGAAGACTGTCGGCCGCATGCCTGAGCTTATGACTCTGGACGAGTGGGCCGACGCCGTGATCATGACTCTGTCGGATGATCCGGGCCGCAACATCAACTGGTACAATTACGCCAATCTGGCAAAACAGTACAAGGGCCACTATATCGACCTCGACCACACGATCAGCCCGTTCGGGGAAAGCGGCTTCACCGATGTCGCCGACTTCGTATTCGATGACTCCGTGAACTGGCTGAACTCCCTGTTCGGAAATGCGAACTCCACCACTCATGACCTGAGCGTGTCCGGAGGCTCCGACAAGATTTCATACCGTGTATCCCTCGGCTATCTCTACGACGGCTCGCCTCTCCAGTACGGGAACAACAACAACCAGAGATACAATCTCCGCGTGAACAATACTTTCCAGATCACCGACTGGCTCAAGCTCGATTCGTCTATCGGCTACAACCGTCAGGAGCAGGTAGCCCCGACCAATGTCGGGTCAATGCTGACGGTGAACATGCCTATGCCGGGTCTTCCTCTGACCGCCATGGACGGCAAGCCATACGCATGGGGAACATGGGCATCACCTGTGGCCATGGCTGAAGAAGGCGGCGACAACAGGCTGTCAGTCTCTGCCCTGAATGTCAGCGAAGCTTTCACAGCCACCCTGACCAAATGGCTGGACCTGAACGTGAACCTCGGCTACAGTACGAACACCGCGTTCCGCGACATGGTGTCAAATGCCGTGACATACTACAACTACACAGGTACGCGTGCGGTCCTCACTACACCTGTCGCAGCCGAATCATACTACCAGCAGACCGGTTCACGGACTGACTTCTACTCCGCTTCCGCTTATCTGAACGGACATCACACTTTCGCTGAAGACCATACGTTGAGCGCCACTCTCGGTGCCCAGTACGAACTCAAGACCTTCATGAGGTTCGGTGTGAAAGCCGAAAACATCCAGGAAGGCATCACCATCGTGAACGGCTCCGGCACTACGACCATCGCCGACAATACCGACAAATACAAGTTCGCCATCGCGTCCCTCTTCGGCCGTGTGAACTATGACTACAAGGAAAAATACCTCGTCGAATTCAACATGCGTTACGACGGTTCATCGAAGTTCCTTCCGGAAAACAGATGGGCGTTCTTCTGGGGAGGCTCTCTCGGATGGCGTATCTCGCAGGAAGGTGCGCTGAAAGACTCCGAGTGGCTGAGCGAACTCAAGCTGAGGCTTTCTTACGGCCAGGTAGGTAACCAGAACGGCATTTCGAACTATGACGGCTATCTGCTCTACAACATGAACAACGGGAACGGCGCCCTGATAGGAAACGGGCTGGCATCCACCATCACTACCTCAGGGAATCTCGTGTCCCTCACCAGAACATGGGAGAAGGTGCAGAACTACAACATTGGTCTCGATTTCGGATTCTTCGATGACAGGCTCGTAGGTACGGTGGAAGCCTTCACCAAGAGGAACAACAACATGCTCGTCGGCATCGACTATCCGAGCATCGTAGGCGACAATCCGCCTTCAGTAAACGAAGGAAAATTCAAGTCATGGGGATATGAAGGCCAGATCACATGGAGAGACCGCATAGGCAAGGACTTCTCTTATTCCATCGGAGGTACTTTCACCTTCGCGCGCAACGAACTGGTGGACTTCGGCGGAGCAGCCACCATCAAGAACGGCTATGTAAGCGACCGTGAAGGCTATCCTATCCGTTCCCTCTTCGGTCTCCGCTATGCCGGCAAGATCGAGAACGAAGAAATGCGCCAGGCATACATCGACAAATACTACGAGAACAACGGTATCGGCATGCCGAACAATCTCCGTGTCGGAGACAACATGTTCGAAGATGCGAACGGTGACGGCAAGCTCGACTACAACGACTACGTCTACCTCGGACCTGACGATCCCGAGATCCAGTACTCCATCAATGCCGGAATCCAGTGGAAAGGCATAGACTTCTCCATCGTGTTCCAGGGAGCTGCGAACAGGACCATGTGGAACGGCATCAACAACTGGACAGTGCCTATGCGTGCATTCTACACGAACACCACGAACCAGTCCATAGGAAATATCTGGAGTACGGAAAATCCTGACGGCCACTACTGTCCGTACACGGATGACGGAGCCATCAACAGCTACAACTACCAGGCTTCCTCATGGTCTGCATCAGACGGTGCGTACATCAGGCTGAAAAACCTGACTCTCGGATACACATTCCCTTCAAAACTGTTCGAGAAACAGAATGTGGTTTCAGGCTGCCGCATCTACTTCACCGGCACGGACCTCTGGGAATACTCGCAGATTCTGGACGGATGGGATCCTGAGGCCAAGAGCAGCGCTTCATCTACAGCGCGGTATCCGTTCATGAGAGGCTTCTCATTCGGCGTGAACTTAACATTCTAAAAGAACCATGGATATGAAACACGTTATATTGAAATTAGCAAGTATTGCCGGTGCCGCCCTGACGGCTGTGTCGTGTCTGGATTTCAGCCCTGAAAAACAGCTTTCCGACACTCAGGTATGGGACAAGGCCGACAATTTCACCCTCTTTGCAGACGAATTCTACGAGTGGACCTCCGATTTCAGGGCATCCACAAGTCTGACCTACATGAACAGGGTTGCGGACGGTCCTCATGCGGACACGCGTTCGGACCTGATGTGCGAAGCCAGCATAAACAACTTCAGCGCAGGCAACAACTCCATTCCTTCCACTGACGAGAACTACAGGCAGATCTACAAGCGGCTCTACTATGTGAACCTTCTCCTTCAGAAAGCGGCTGACTTCGAACCACAGTCAGACATCGCCGAGCCTATGGGAGAGGCCTATTTCTTCAGGGCATACCTCTATTTCGAACTTGTCCAGATGTTCGGGGACTGTATCTATACCGCCGAGCCTGTAGACGTGGACAACGAGATTCTCTACGGTCCGCGCACAAACAGAATCACTGTCATCAGGAACTGTATTGCGGACCTCAAGGCCGCCGTTGAACTCCTTCCTGATTCACCGTCGGCTGACGGACGTCTGTGTAAGAACGCTGCATGGGCATATCTTTCCCGCATAGGACTCTATGAGGGGACATGGCAGAAATTTCACAATGGAGATGCAGCGGCTTCATCGGAATTTCTGAAGGAAGCTGCCGAAGCTGCAAAGGAAGTAATGGATTCCGATCAATACGAACTGTTCTACAGCGATGCACTCGGAGGGCGCGACAGCTACCGTTACATGTTCATCCTCGAAAACGTGCAGTGCAACCCGGCCGGACTTACCAAGGCCGACAACAGGGAATACATCTTCTACCGCAGACATGACGAGACGCTCAAGCCTATAGGCTACAACATCACACATGCATTCACTGAAGGCGCCATACGCGCGACGAACAATCTGGCAAGAATATACAGATGCCAGAACGGACTTCCGATAGATGCTCCGGGCAATACCCAATGGATGGGAGAAGCCGGCGCGAACACGGAATTCGAGAACAGGGACCTGCGCATGAACGCCACCCTGCTCATGAACGGACAAACCTACTGGACAAACGATACAGAATACAGGACGACATGGGAAGCAGATGAAGCCGGCAAGACTGCCAACCGCCGTGTCAACTCAGGCTACCAGGCTTACAAATGGGCTACCGAACGCCACGTACAGGACGAGTCCGAAGGATATGACTATCCTATCATCCGCTATGCAGAAGTGTTGCTGAACTATGCCGAGGCAGTTTTCGAGCTGAACGGAAGCATCACCGACGAACAGCTGGACGAATCACTCAATCTTGTACGCCACCGTTCGAACCCGACGATGACCAAGCTGTCGAATGCCCTCGTGACTGACCATCATCTCGACATGCGTGAGGAAATCAGGGCCGAACGTACCGTGGAACTGGCTTTCGAAGGTTTCAGGATAGATGACCTCAAACGCTGGAAGACTGCGGAAACCGAAATGCCTAAGGATCTGCTCGGTATCAAGTACACTGACGACACATGGTTCGGGCAGAACTGGAACAACATGCCATACAGTACGAACAGCGAAGGCTACATCATCCTCTATACCGGAAGGGAATGGAATGAAAGGAACTATCTCCTGCCTATCCCGAGCGACGAGCTGCAGCTGAATCCGGAACTGAAGCAGAATCCGGGATGGGAGTAGTCAGGAGGGGCACCGCGGATGCCTAAAATAAAGGTGTCTCCTGACGGAGACAATGGCATCCGCTACGTGCCCTCCTGACAGAGAGCAAAAGGATAATGGTGCTCGCATACACTATCCTGCAATCGCCCGCTACAAAAAAACATAGCGCACTTGTCCGCGCACAAATAAAAGACAACAAATACAAAGAAATATGAACAAGATATTGAAATACTTATCCATAGCGGCTATCATGGTCCCGGTCGTTTCCTGCACGGAGGAAAAGCTGGAACTGATGGAACCTGCCACACTGCTGGAGTCCGTAAGCATCGTGATGGACAATGCCACCACTGCCAAGCTCTATACCGATGCGTCGACAGGAAGCAGTATATTGCCTATGGTGGTCGGAGAATCAATCAGTCTGGACTACAGTACTGTTCCGGAAGACCTTTCTGAAGTCACATTTCCGGAGATGCAGTGGTCTTCCTCCAATGAAAGTACAGTTTCTGTCACTGCTGACGGAGTGCTGACAGCCAATGCCGCCGGCAGTGCTGTCATCACCATCACTTCAGCAACTGTAAATGTAGTAGCTTCAGCATCAGTGACGGTGAATGTCGTCGAGAGCGCAGTGGCTACGACAGGAATAGACATTTCCTGCGACAACGACCTTTACGATGAGGAAAACGATGTCATTCTCTGCTATATGGAGGACATCCTCAATTTTTCTGCCGTTGTCACTCCTGAAGATGCCACATACAAGAGCGTCCTCTGGTCTGTGGACAATGAGGAACTGGCTTCAATAGATGCAGTAACCGGCACATTTACAGCTATAGCTACAGGAAGAGTGACTGTCACTGCAACATCCCTTGATGCTACCCCTGTGACCGAAAGCACACAGGTGGAAATCATCACGCCTATAGATCCTGAAGGAATCAGGATAAACAACGCGCCTGCCGACGGCGATATTTTCTCTCTTAGCCAGATGACATTCACGGCAGACTATGATGAATATCCGCAGTACAGTACGGTATCGAGAATAGTCTGGACTTCAAGCAATGAAAACGTGGCTACGGTAGAGGACGGAGTGGTCACATTCAAGTCTTTCGGTACGACTACCATCACCGCCACATGTCCGGGTGACGGAACTGTGGATGAAGGCTTCACCAAGACAGCATCATTCACCATCGAGATACCTGCAGGATATTACAATGATATATTCTCCGAGAACTCATGGCTCTGGTGGGAGAATGACAGCGCAAGCCTGGCAGGAAGCAACTGCGAAGTAAAGCAGAGTGAAAACGGGGAATGGTATCTGGAAGTGACGCCTGGTGTACAGAATACGTCGAACTGGAGATGCGATATCCAGCGTATACCTGATGACAGGACAGTAAGTGCCGCAAATGCAGTTCCGTATGACAACAATGTGACCTTCCTTGACAGAACCAATTATCCGATTATCTGTATCCGCATCGATGATATCATTGACCATGGCGGAGAAAACCGATCAATTTTCATCGATGTGAACAACGGTTTTGTCCATGACAGCGGTTCTACGGACCGAATATGGTTCGGTCGTCTCGGCGGTAGCGGTGCAAACCATTGGGAGACCAAATACTTATGTTCCGATGGCTCTGCCCTCCTGATATATAATCTCGAAACACAGTCTTTCCAGACAGGTGGACAACTTCAGGAAAACAATGTGGCAGTATTCCCGAACTTCAAGATAGGATATGCTGACATCAGGACTTTCGCTTCCGGGGAAGACGCGAAATACAGATTCTTCTGGTTCAAGACTTTCCAGAGCGAGGACGATCTGAATGCTTTCCTGAAAGAATGGTCTGCCGAAACGGGAATCAAATACGAATAAAATTCTGGAAAGGAGCGGCACCGCTCACACCCCTCCCATTTTATGGGGCCCTCCCTATGCGGGCGCAATGGTGTTCGCTTTCTGCCGTCCTTTTCCAGGAATTCCTGCAAATTAGAAATCTCCTGGAGCGAAAAAAGGAATATCATAAAGATATAGAAAACATGAAAAAGACTT
>CASEOO010000023.1 GCA_949289565.1 uncultured Bacteroidales bacterium | reverse complement strand
GGAGTATTGCTACTCCACGCGTTGCCCCTCGACTTGCATGTGTTAAGCCTGCCGCTAGCGTTCATCCTGAGCCAGGATCAAACTCTTCTTTGTATATCTCTTATCTATCTCAGTCTGTCCGGCTTTTAGGAATTAACTTTCTGCTTTGCTTGCTTGTACTTTCCAGTCTTTTCAAACAACTCTTTTCATCTGCCCCGGAAGCCCTGTATCCCGGCCTCCCGGACACCCCTTTTTCGTTTGGGGATTGCAAAGGTACGCTTTTTTTATTTCCCTCCAAACTTTTTTTGATCTTTTTTTCTAAATTTGTTGTAGAAAAATCTGCGTGATTTATTCAAAATATTGTTTACCATATCTTTGCATCTAAGATTCATATTGGATTTTTTTTGCAGAATGACAGCGGTGCACTAGAACCTATATAAAAATGGACAAATTCAAGCCCAAAAAAATTGAAAACTATATCGCCGCATACATCAGAGAGGCGATACCTGCCCGGCTATGGAAAACCATGATGCCGGATTTTTTCAAGATACTGGACCGGAGACCAGACCGTGAATATATATTGGCGAGAGCAAGACATTATAATAAAATAGATAAAAGCTTCACGCCTGGACAGGACTTCATCAGGCTGCGGGATCTATGGCATGTGAAATCCAGCTCGATGTACAGGCATGACGCCTGGAGAACCAGCAGATGGTTCGACCAGAACATGCTGTGGAGAGTGGACTTTCTGGATGTAAACTGGATATGTCCGTCTCCAACCATCACGAAAAGCAGACCCATCTCAGACGACAATCAGAACAACATAATACTGAAGCTGGACAGATGCCGTCATTTCAACTTCATCCACGATCCATACAGATTTAAAGACAAAGCAGACAAGGGCATTTTCATGGCAGACATAGGCGACATCGGGAAGATGAACAGAGCTGAATTCATGAAAATGTATTTCGGCAGCGAAATCTGCGACTGCGGCAGCATCAGAAATCTGGAAGGGCTTCCAGACAGCTGGCTGAAGCCAAAAATGAAAATCAGAGAAATGCTGCGGTACAAATATATTCTGGCTCTGGAGGGAAATGACGTAGCCACAAACCTTAAGTGGGCGATGAGCAGCAATTCCATAGCGGTAATGCCACGCCCGACTTGCGAGACATGGTTTCTGGAAAGTTCTCTGAAGCCAGACTTCCACTACATAGAAATCAGGCCAGACTATGCTGACCTGCCGGAAAAACTTGAATACTATTCTTCCCGCCCAGAAGAAGCTGAGGCTATAATAAAAAATGCGCACGAGTATATCAGGCAGTTCCTGGACCAGGAACGGGAAAACTTGACAGAATACTTGACTTTGCTCAAGTATTTTCAAGACTCCGGACAGATTCCGGAGTCAATATCATTCCAATAATGATAAATTTTCTTAAATTCACACAAATTTTAGAAATGCAGCATTCCGACATGGATAAAAAGATAATTATTATACCTACTTATAACGAGAAGGAGAACATCGAAAAAATAATCAGGGCTATTTTCAGCCTGGAAGGAGAATACAATATAATTATAATAGAAGATGGCTCGCCTGATGGAACAGGCAAAATAGTGAAAAAACTCCAGGAAGAATTTCCGGAGAAGCTTTTCATGATAGAAAGAGCTGGAAAACAGGGGCTTGGAACTGCGTATATCGCAGGATTCAAATGGTGCATCGCCCATGGGTATGACTATATTTTCGAAATGGATGCTGATTTCTCTCACAATCCGGACGACGTGCCGAGACTCTACGAAGCCTGTGCCCGTGATGGAGCAGACCTGGCCATAGGCTCCAGATACTGCAACGGGATCAGCGTCATAAACTGGCCTATCGGGCGGGTTATCATGTCATATTTTGCATCCGTATTTGTCAGGAAAGTCCTCAACGTACAAATATACGACTCTACAGCCGGCTTTATATGCTACCGCAGAAAGGTACTGGAAACCATTGATTTAGACAACATAAGAATGAAAGGATACGGATTCCAGATAGAGATGAAATATTCTGCATATAAACTGGGATTCAAGATAAAAGAAGTTCCTATCATTTTCGTAGACAGGAAAGAAGGTTCATCAAAGATGAGCAGCGGCATATTCGGGGAAGCATTCTGGGGAGTGATAGGCATGAGATTCAGAAAAATTAAAGGGAAAAAACGCTAATGGGATTTCTGCTATTCAACGGGAAACTGGTTACAGGAGAAGGTGTGACAGAAGCCGCCATTTTCATAGATGGCGAGAAAATAACCAAGATAGTGAAAGCAGACAGGCTTGAGAAAGATTTTCTGTCAAAATACAGCAGTTTTCAAGCCATAGATCTGCAAGGAAAGTTTGTATTTGCCGGAGGTATCGATGCTCATGTACATTTCAGAGAGCCTGGAATGACCAGCAAAGCGGATATCAGAACTGAATCCAGGGCGGCAGTGAAAGGCGGCGTCACGTCTTTTATTGACATGCCGAACACGAAGCCTGCCGCTGTCTCGGCCCGGGGACTGGCGGATAAACTGGCATTGGCAGAAGGCAGGGCATTCGCCAACTATGGTTTTCATATAGGAGCGACAAACGACAATTTTTCTGAATTAGAGGCAATTCTGAGCGGTGGAAAAGACGGAATATCCGGAAAAGATTTCGGGGGCATAAAGGTTTTCATGGGCTCGTCTACAGGAAATATGCTGGTCGATGACGAAAATACTCTGGCCGGAATTTTCGGGATAAAAGAGAAAGAAATCCTGGTGCACTGCGAAGACGAGCATACTGTCAGGGAAAATCTGAAAAAGGCTGAAGAAGAGTACGGCGAAGATATTCCATTCGCCCTGCATCCTCAGATAAGAAGCCGCAGAGCCTGCATTCTGTCATCCATCAAAGCTCTTGAAACTGCCATAAAACTGGATACAAGGATGCATCTGCTTCATGTATCTACAAAGGAAGAGGCAGAAATGGTCCGGGCGGCGAAGCTCAAGAATAAAAATATCACAGCCGAGACGTCAGCCAATTATCTATGGTTCACGGACAGAGAATACAGCAGGCTCAATGCCTTGATGAAATGCAATCCGTCAATCAAATCAGAAGAAGACCGCGACGCTCTGAGAACGGCTCTGAAAGATGGAATCATAGACACCATAGGCTCTGACCATGCCCCGCATCTGCTTGAAGAAAAAAAGAGAAAATATTTGGCATGTCCGTCTGGAATGCCTTCTATCCAGCAGTCTCTCCAAGTGCTGCTGACTGTGGCGGAAGAAGAAGACATCCCATTGCCCCGCATCGCTTCGGCGTTTTCTGAAAAGGCGGCTGAAATGTTCGGGATACGCGGCAGAGGATATTTGAAAGAAGGCTTCTACGCCGACCTGACGATAGTGGACATGAATGCATGGCAGACTGTATCTCAGGAAAGTCTGGAATACAAATGCAGATGGAGTCCATACGAAGGAGTGAAGCTGAAAGGCGCCGTCACCGATGTATTTGTAAACGGCAGCCACGTGCTGAAGAATTCTGAACTGATGTCAGACAGCCCTTGCGGGCAGAAACTTGTTTTCGATAAATAAGAGGCCTATATGGTACATTTGAACAAGAATATTAAAAAATCCAAATTTCTAATCTATCTCGTATCCATTTTCGCTATCTCTCTCTGGGGGATTTCATATATCTGGACCGACATGCTGATAGAACTGGACATCCCGGTTTTCTATTTCGTGTTCGTCAGAATACTCCTGGCTGGCATAATACTGTTCCTGCTGAATGCCACCAGAGGTCGTATTACACGGATAAATAAACAGGACCTTCCCAAGTTCCTGCTCCTGGCATTTTTTGAGCCTTTCATATACTTTCTATGTGAGTCATACGGACTGAAAGAAACAGGCTCCCCCACTCTCAGCGCCATGATCATAGCCACTATCCCTCTTTTTTCAATAGGTGCCGGAGTGATATTCTTCAAAGAGAAAATCAATTTCTTGAACATAACCGGCATATTGCTCTCGCTGATCGGGATATGCCTGGTAGTGATGAGCAATGGCGCCCTCGGGAAAAATTTCATATTCGGAATCATACTGCTTCTGACAGCCGTCCTGGCCGAAGTCGGACATGCATCTGTCACCAAAAGCCTTTCCAAAAACTACAGCAGCCAGATCATCGTGATGTATCAGTTCCTGATAGGATCTGTCTACCTTTTCCCTTTGTTCCTGCTCAAAGGCATGAATGATTTCAGCGTCAGGTATTTGTCCGCCGATGTGATGTATCCCATACTCTGCCTGGCGTTCCTGTGCTCAAGCATGGCATTCTCCCTGTGGGTCAGCACTATAAAAAACCTCGGAGTGGCGAAATCAGGCATCTTCTCTGCACTGATACCTGTAGTGGCGGCCATAGCGGCATGGATGCTCGGACAGGAAGACCTGAACGCCAGGCAGGCATTCGGAATCGTACTGTCCACCATAGGCGTAATCCTCTCGCAGTATACTCTGAAAAAAGACAGAGCCTGACTTATGACAGAAGCCTCAGGCCTATGCGGTTTCTCTCTGTATCAACAGATATCACCTGCACCTTTACATGCTGGTGAAGCTTAAGCACTTCTGAAGGATTGTGCACGCGTCTCTTTCCTCCGCCCATCTGAGAGACATGTATCAAGCCGTTCTGCTTGATGCCGATATCTACAAATGCGCCGAAAGCAGTTATGTTCGTGACTATTCCAGGCAGTTCCATGCCGGCAGAAAGATCTTCGATAGTATGGACATCATCGGAAAATGAAAACTCTGAAGCGCTCTCCCGCGGGTCACGGCCGGGCTTCTGAAGCTCCTTAATGATATCATTCACCGTAGGAAGGCCGAAATCAGCCTCGACAAAGTCCTCCGCCTTGATTTTCGAACACAGTTCTGCATTAGCTACCAGATCCTCAGTCTTTACACCCAGGCTGCGCGCCATTTTCTCCACAATATGATATGACTCCGGATGGACAGCTGAATTGTCCAAAGGATCAGCCGCGCCTGGAATCCTGAGAAAGCCTGCACACTGCTCGAAAGCCTTGCCGCCAAGACGTTTTACATTCAGCAGGTCCTTGCGCGATTTGAACGGTCCGTTTTCTGTCCTGTACTGCACGATGTTTTCTGCCAGAGCCGGCCCAATGCCTGAGACATAGCTGAGCAGGTGCTTGCTTGCCGTATTCAGATTCACACCGACGCTGTTCACACAGCTTTCCACAGTGTTGTCCAGCTTTTCTTTCAGCAAGCCCTGGTCCACATCATGCTGGTACTGCCCCACCCCCAGGGATTTAGGATCTATCTTCACAAGCTCTGCCAGCGGATCCATAAGACGGCGTCCGATAGAGACTGCCCCGCGGACTGTGACATCATAGTCGGGAAATTCCTCGCGGGCCGCCTCTGAAGCAGAATATATGGACGCTCCATCCTCGCTCACCTGAAAAACTTTGACCGTTTCAGGTTTGGGGACCCGCTTTATAAACTCCTCGGTCTCCCTGCCTGCCGTGCCGTTCCCTATGGCGATGATTTCAATCTTGTATTTCTGGATCATGTCAGAGACAGCCCTGATAGATTTCACCTTTTCACTTACAGGAGGATGCGGAAATATAGTCTCATAGTGAAGAAGGTTGCCTTGCGCATCGAGACAGACGACCTTGCAGCCTGTTCTGAAGCCGGGATCAATCGCCATAACCCTTTTCTGTCCCGCCGGGGGAGCGAGCAGAAGCTGCCTGAGATTTTCCCCGAAGACTTTTATTGACTCTGCATCGGCCTTTTCTTTCGCCTCCTTTATAACCTCGTTAGAAATAGACGGCTCAAGCAGCCTTCTATAGGCGTCATCTATAGCAGAACGTATCTGTTCCCCCAGCTTCTGATTCGGATATTTTCTCTCATGGCAATAGTCATAATACAGCTTGTTCCCGCATTTTTCAGGATCTGCATCGAGGTGAAGATTCAAATAACCCTCATTTTCTGCCCTCAGCACTGCCAGAAGCCTGTGCGGAGCTATATGCTGCAAAGATTCCGAAAAGTCGAAATATCCCCTGAACTTCGCGGCTTCCGGAGCATCGGCATTCTTTGCCGGCTTGGAAACCAGCCTCCTGCTCCTGAGCATTTGGCGTACAGTCTCCCTGACGGACACAGTTTCATTCAACTTTTCAGCGATGATGTCACGTGCGCCGGAGAGCGCTTCTTCCGGTGTAGAAACCTTGTCGTTCAGAAACTTGCCGGCTTCTTTCTGCGGATCAGATATTTTCAGGTCATAAATCTCATCTGCAAGAGGTTCCAGCCCGGCTTCTCTGGCCGCAGTTGCACGAGTTCTGCGCTTTGGCTTGAATGGAAGATACAGATCCTCCAGCACGCGGCTCTCCACACAGCCAGATATGGCTTTTTCAAGCTCGCCGGTCAGTTTTCCTGCATCCTTGATTGTCGACAGGATGGATTCTTTCCGCTTGTCCATGTCAGCATATACATCCGCCCAATGCCGGATTTCTGCCACAGCCACATCGTCAAGCCCGCCTGTTTTTTCTTTTCTATATCGGCTGATGAACGGGATCGTAGCCCCGTCTTCAAAAAGTTTCACACAATTTTCCACCTGCCATTCCCTGACAGACAGCTTCTCTGCTATTGTCTTGATATACAATTCTTTCATATCAGTTCAATGTCATTATTACGGGTTTCTATAAAATTGCGCCGACGGCGCAATGCCATTGGCCGGAGGCCGCTAGTCATGAGAGACCTCTCGAAGCTGGTTTCTGTATGCCGAAAATATCTTCGATTTCGATACAAAACCCAGATATGTCCTGTAATGGTCCACCACCGGCAGATTCCAGGCATCTGTCTTCTCGAACTTCTTCATGACGCTGTCCATTTTCTCATCTGCATAAACGTATGCAGGAGAAGACTTCATATAATTGTAGACAAACATCTTGTCATAGAGGTCCTTCTTGAACATATCTTTCCGGATATCTTCCAGAGATACATATCCCTGAAAATGCTTGCGGGCATCCACGACAGGGAAAATGTTCCGGGATGAATCTGAGACAGCCTCCACGAGCTCGCCCAGAGTGGCGTCAATCTTCACCGGGGTGAAATCCGACTCTATCAGGTCCGACGTCTTGAGCAGGGTGAGCACTGCCTGGTCGCTGTCATGAGTCAGAAGCTCGCCCTTTTTCGCAATACGTTTGGTATATATGGAATACTGCTCCACTATCCTCGTAGCTCCGAACGATATTGTAGACGTCATAATAAGAGGAATGAGCAGCTCGTATCCGCCCGAAATTTCAGCAATAAGGAAGATAGCTGTCATAGGGGCCTGCATAACGCCTGCCATCAGGCCCGCCATGCCCACGAGGACAGAATTCTGCTCCGGAACACTGATGCCAGTGCCTTCGAATATCAGATTCAATGAACGTGCAAGCACAAAACCAGCTACAGCCCCGACGAAAAGAGTTGGACCAAAAGTACCTCCGACACCGCCTCCGGCATTGGTGAAAGACATGGAGAACACTTTGAGCAGGAGGATAAAAAGGAAAAATACCGGTATCGTCCATGGAGTGTTCATAAAGAATCCCAGAATCGTCCTGCTCTCGAAAGAGAAATCACCGCCGTTAAGCAATACTGAAAGCGAATCGTAGCCTTCTCCGTAAAGCGGCGGGAAAAGGAAGATAAGCAGGCCGAGGCATGCCGCCGAGATGAACCATCTGCGGAACGGTCCTTCTATGGACTTTATCTTGTCTTCAAGCCAGAGCGTCGTCCTTGTGAAATATATTGAACACGCGGCGCTGAACAGCCCGAGAAGAATGTAGAACGGGATGTTGCGCATGGTGAACGGAGACAAAGTGCACTCGAAAGGCAGGCTGTCGCCAAGAAATATATAAGAGACTACAGTGGCTGAAACCGTGGAAAGCAGAAGGGGCAGGATGGACGACATGGAGATGTTGAAAAGCAGAATCTCCAATGTGAAAAGCACACCTGCCAGAGGAGCCTTGAATATCCCCGCCACAGCACCGGCGGCCCCGCATCCGAGAAGTATGGTGATATTCTTGTACGAAAGCCCCATCTTGCGCCCGACATTCGACCCTATGGCGGCCCCCGTGTACACAATAGGGGCTTCAGCTCCTACAGAACCGCCGAAGCCGATAGTGACAGAGCTGGCCACAAGCGAAGACCACATGTTGTGCGGCTTGATTTTAGACTCATTCTTGGATACAGCCACCAGAACTTTTGTTACCCCATGCCCGATATTGTCCTTAATGACATAACGGACAAAAAGCATGGACAAGAGCATGCCTATGCCGGGATAAATCAAATAAAGGAAATTGTAGTCGAAATTCCTCCCGTCAAACCATGAAATCAGGTGGTGATGAATCCAGTCAATAGAGACTTTCAGTGCAACAGAAGCCAGTCCGCAGAAAATGCCTACTACCAGAGAAAGGGCCAGAACCTGGTCCTTTTCCGACATCTTCTGCAGCAGACGCCTGATAAATGCGTAGAAATGGCCGGTCCGTCTGTCTGTCTTCAATGTTCAAGCCTAAAATTTATCTGCCAGCGGCGAACTGGACGCCAGCTGGTCATTCCATATCAGAGTCAGGGGTGTCATCGTCTGCTGATGCATACTGCGCGATATTGTCATCAGGAAGATCTCCGCCTTCAGAACCGTTTCCTACTGCTGAATCATCATCGTCATCATCTCCGTCGAGCCACCTTTCTATGTCTTCTGCATCGTCTGTATGCACCTTTATCTTCACCAGATAAATGGCAGAAGGAATTTCTATAGTGACTGCATAAAACGATGTCCCGTCCGGTTTGTCATATTTCAAAAGATCTGGAAGATAATCTGAAAAGCCCTTTGGATACTTTTCCGCAAACGCTGCAGCCAACTCTTCAGACATATTCTCATAGCTTACAACAGCTCTCTTCTTCTGACTGCTTTTTTCCATATTTTCTTTCCTTTTTGCTGTTTAGTTTTATGATGCAATAATAGGACATTATTTCGGATTGAGAAAAATTTTTTCACTTTTTTATAAAGAAAAATGATTTTTGTTTTCTCTTCCGCTCTATGTCATGCTCTACGAACACAGGTTCCATAGTGTGAGGATTGAGGCCAGTGTAAAACATCACGGACGACACAGTCATCGGTGTCGGGGTGAAGTCCTGCACCTGCTCCGTATGTATGCCCTTCAGAGCCGGATTTGCTGACAGCCGCTTCATTTCCGCCATGCCGCATCCAGGATGCCCGGAAATAAAATAAGGAATCAGCAGGCAATGTTTTCCTGTCCTCCGGACAATGGCGTCAAATTCAGCTCTGAGACGCACAAAAAGCCTGAAAGACGGCTTTGCCATCAATTTCAGCACATTGTCCTCCGTATGCTCGGGCGCGACTTTCAATATCCCCGAAGTATGTTCTGTCACAAGTTCTTTCAGATATGGATACGAGGTTTCGTCCACAAAGCCTTCATCATTGAGAAAAAGGTCATAACGGATGCCGCTTCCTATGTAGAAATGCCTTATGCCTTTCAATGCGGAAATCCTCCTGTAAAGAGAAAGCAGACGCGCATGCGACCTGTCAAGGTTTTTGCACGGAGACGGGAACAGGCACGATTTGCGCCGGCACCGGGCGCACTGAGATGAGTCGCGGCCTTTCATTCCGTACATATTGGCAGTAGGTGCGCCGACATCGGAAATATTGCCTGCGAAGCCAGGCACATATTTAAGCCTGGAAATTTCATCGAGAATGGACTTTTCCGACCGTGTCTGAATGAACTTTCCCTGATGCGCCGCGATAGTGCAGAAATTGCAGCCCCCGAAACATCCGCGATGAGTGTTGATAGAAAATTTAATCATCTCATATGCTGGGATGTGCTTCCCTTTATACCGCGGATGAGGCTGTTTTGTGAACGGCAAATCCCAGAACGAATCCATTTCTGCTTCAGAGGCAGGCGGATAAGGAGGGTTCACCTGGACATATCCGTCATGGCATGGCTCTATGAGCACAGGAGGCGTCATCATGTTGGCCGCAGTTTCAATCTCATGAAAATTCCTGGCAAAGGCGGCCTTGTCATGGAGACATTCTTCGAAAGAGCTGAGGACCAGGGCATCTTTCTGCCTGACGCGGCCTGTCATGTAAAATGCCAGCTGCGGAATTTTCCTGATTCCTGACGGATTTCTTCCGGACTCTATCGCCTTTGTCAGCTCCAGCATAGTCCTCTCCCCCATGCCGTAAGAAA
The DNA here is from genome assembly GCA_949289565.1 of uncultured Bacteroidales bacterium. GTDB lineage: Bacteria > Bacteroidota > Bacteroidia > Bacteroidales > UBA932 > Cryptobacteroides. The sequence goes on along the minus strand of CASEOO010000023.1, from coordinate 21,266 downwards.
GATAATCAGCCCCGCTGGAGACGAGGATAGATGGCAGAAGGCTGTCCTGCCAATAATCATAATGCGTCAGACGACGCAATGATGCCTCAATCCCCCCGATCACCACAGGAATGTCAGGATACAGCCTTTTCAGAATCCGTGTATATACGTTGACTGCATAGTCAGGCCTGGCCCCTGCCTTGCCCATAGGAGTATAAGCATCGTTGCTTCTCAGCCTTTTGGATGCCGTGTAGTGATTCACCATGGAGTCCATAGCCCCTGAATTCACTCCAAAATACAAACGGGGTTTCCCTAGTTTCTTGAAATCCCGCAGGTCATCTCTCCAGTTCGGCTGAGGCACCGCCGCGACCCTGTAGCCGTGCTTCTGCAAATATCTAGCAATGACTGCCGTTCCGAAAGAAGGGTGGTCTATAAAGGCATCACCCGAAAACAATATGATGTCAATATAGTCCCACCCCAGATTTTCAACCTCCTTCACGGAAGTAGGTATCATATACGCCTGGTCCATGAGGAATCACATTCTCTCAGGAAGCTTGATGCCCAGTATGTCCATAGCCTTCACAAGCACCTTGGCCACGCAAGACAAAAGGACAAGCCTGCACTGGAGGAGTTTCTGATTCTCTTCCTTGAGAACAGGAGTGTCATGGTAATACTGGTTGAACTCTTTCGCCAGATCGTATGCATAATTGGCAATGACAGCAGGAGAATGAGCCAGCCCTCCTTCGGCCACTTTTCCAGGATACATGTCCAGAAGCTTTATCAGCCTGACTTCTTTAGGTGAAAGCTCGACGCCTGAAGGAACCTCAGAAGCCGAAATCCCCTTTTCTGACGCTTTTCTCAGAATAGACTTTATTCTGGCATGCGTATACTGGATGAACGGCCCGGTATTTCCGTTGAAGTCAATGGACTCCTTAGGATCAAAGAGCATGGTCTTTTTAGGGTCCACCTTGATAATGAAATACTTGAGAGCACCCAGACTCAGTGTGCGGAACAGTTCATCCTGCTCGGCAGGTTCCATATTGTCTATCTTGCCAAGCTCCATGGATGTCTCCTTGGCTGTATTGTACATCTTCTCCAGCAGGTCATCAGCATCCACTACTGTGCCCTCACGGGACTTCATTTTGCCTTCCGGAAGCTCAACCATGCCATACGAAAGATGGTATATGCTGTCCGCCCATGTGAAGCCCAGCTTCTTGAGAATCAGCTTCAGCACCTGGAAATGATAATTCTGCTCATTTCCAACCACATAGATGTGCTCGTCAAGGCTGTATTCTGAAAAACGCTGCTCTGCAGTGCCTAAATCCTGTGTAATATACACTGATGTACCGTCTCCGCGGAGCAGGAGTTTCCTGTCCAGTCCGTCAGCTGTAAGGTCGCACCACACCGAGCCGTCGGCTTCTCTCTCGAAAATTCCCATATCCAGGCCTTTCTGTACAAGAGCCTTCCCGAGAAGATAAGTCTGGGACTCGTAATAAGTCCGGTCGAAAGATATGCCCAGGTCGGCATATGTCTTGGCGAAACCGTCATAAACCCATGAATTCATCTTTTTCCACAAGCCCACGACTTCCGGATCGCCCTGCTCCCATTTGAGAAGCATTTCCTGAGCCTCTTTCATGCTCGGCGCATTCTTTTCCGCGTCCTCCTTGGACATTCCGCCTGATGTCAGCTCGTCGACTTCCTTCTTGTAAATGTTGTTGAACGCCACATAGCAATCCCCAACCAGATGGTCGCCTTTCTTGCCGGAAGATTCCGGAGTTTCGCCATTTCCCGTTTTCAGCCATGCGAGCATGGACTTGCAGATGTGGATTCCCCTGTCGTTCACCAGATTCACCTTCATGACCTTATGTCCGTTCGCCTCAAGCAGCTTGGATACTGACCAGCCCAGAAGATTGTTTCTGATATGGCCTAGATGAAGCGGCTTGTTCGTATTGGGAGACGAGAACTCGACCATGATGGTCTTGCCGGTAGACGGCAGCTGTCCAAAATTGCTGTCTGATGCAATAGACGAGAAAAGGCCGCTCCAGTAGCTGTTCGAAAAAGAAAGATTCAGGAAACCTTTGACAGTGTTATATCCAGCAATCTGGTCTGTATTGGCCTTGAGCCATTCTCCTATCGCCTGGCCCGTAGCTTCCGGGGAAAGTTTCGATGTTTTCAGAAGGGGAAAAACCACCAGGGTATAGTCACCCTCGAACTCTTTCCGGGTCACCTGCACCTGGAAAGATGAATCAGGAAGATCTGCACTGAAAAGGGCGGCAACAGCGGATTTAGCTTTTTCTACAATAAATTTATCTGGGCTCATACTTAAATTTTCAATTTCCATTAATAATTCAAACAAGCATGTCCTGCGGACATCCAATGAGGGAGGGCGACCCGGAATTCTGCCGGGCCACCCTCCCTCATTGAAATCAGCCGAGGTAGCTTTTCAAGAGCTTGCTTCTGGAGTTCGTCCTAAGACGGCGGATAGCTTTCTCCTTAATCTGGCGTACACGTTCACGTGTAAGGCCGAACCTCTCGCCGATTTCCTCCAGCGTCATCTCCTGGCATCCGATTCCGAAAAAGGATTTCACTATCTCACGTTCTCTCGGCGCCAATGTAGAAAGCGCCCTCTCTATCTCCTTGTTCAGTGACTCGTTCACCAGGCCTCTGTCAGCGCTCGGGGAATCATTGTTCACCAGGACATCCAGAAGGCTGTTGTCCTCGCCTTCAACGAACGGAGCATCTACCGAGACATGCCTGCCTGACACTCTCATGGTGTCTGCGATCTTGTCCTTCGGGACATCGATCATCTCCGACAGCTCCTCGTTCGACGGCATCCTTTCATTCTCCTGCTCGAACTTGGACAGGGCTTTGTTTATCTTGTTCAAAGAGCCTACCTGGTTCAAAGGCAGCCTCACTATCCTGGACTGCTCTGCCAGTGCCTGAAGGATGGACTGCCTTATCCACCATACGGCGTATGAAATGAACTTGAAGCCTCTGGTTTCGTCAAATTTTTCAGCGGCTTTGATAAGCCCGAGATTTCCCTCGTTGATAAGGTCCGGGAGACTGAGTCCCTGATTCTGATACTGCTTGGCCACTGAAACAACGAACCTCAGGTTCGCCCTGGTAAGTTTTTCAAGCGCTCTCTGGTCACCCTTGCGGATACGCTGCGCCAGTTCTACCTCCTCTTCCACCGTGATAAGCTCTTCCCTGCCAATCTCCTGAAGATATTTGTCCAGAGATGCGCTCTCTCGGTTCGTAATGGATTTTGTAATCTTTAACTGTCTCATAATTAACGTCTGCCGACGGATTTTATATCATTAATATTTTCTCTCTTCAATATCGGTCCGCCGGAAACGTCTGCCGGCGTCATTCAGCTCCGAAGCCGAAATATGAAGGCTTGCCGTATGATGTCACACCTTCGATGAAAACAGCTCTCTTTGTTTTTTTCACTATCGCCATGACATCCTTTGGAGTGCTTACCGGCTGGTCGTTCACATACAAGATGACAAAGCCTTCAGACACACCGGCATCCATGATTTTTCCCGGACCTACTGAAACTATCTCTACACCTCTTTCAAGGCCCAGACGTGCGAGTTTCTCCTGGTCGGCTTCCTTTATCTTCGCCCCGTAGAATGCCACTGCTCCGTCCTCATCCACAGAGCCGTTGTCCACCATCGTGCTCTTGAATTCCACATTCACGGTTTTTTCCTTTCCGTCACGGATGACAGTCATCTCGACCTTGTCTCCAGGCCGGTAGCTGTTCACAGCTTCCTGCACTGCGGCGGCATTCTTCACCTTCACGGAATCTATAGCGACAAGCACATCGCCGCTCTTTATTCCGGCATGGTCTGCCGCGCTTCCTTTCAAAACCTCAGTAATATATACGCCGTCAAATGAAGAAAGTTTCAATTCCTCTACAATTTTGTCTGTAATCGGAGTCATGGTCACGCCAAGGACTGCCCTTTTCACGCTTCCGAAATCGATGAGGTCTTCAGCCACCTTCTTCACCATGTTTGAAGGTATGGCGAAAGAATATCCTGTGTAAGACCCTGTCTGGGAGATAATGGCAGTGTTTACACCCACAAGGTTGCCTTTTTTGTCCACCAATGCGCCTCCGCTGTTGCCAGGATTGACGGCGGCGTCAGTTTGAATGAAAGACTCTATCTTGAATTCACCGTCATAGTTAGGCATAGACCTGCCCTTTGCACTCACAATGCCGGCCGTGATAGTGGAACGCAAATCATACGGGCTGCCGATGGCCAGGACCCATTCGCCAAGCCTCAGTTTGTCTGAGTCGCCGAACGGAATCACAGGAAGGCCTTCTGCTTCTATTTTAATGATAGCTACGTCCGTAGCCGGGTCTGTACCTATCAGTTTAGCATCGAAAGTCTTGTTGTTGTTCAGCGTCACCTGTATCTCAGTGGCGCCTTCCACGACATGGTTGTTGGTCACGATATAGCCGTCAGGACGTATAATTACACCTGAACCGCTTCCCACTTTCTCCCGCTCCTGAGGCGTGCCTCCATAGCCGAAGAAGAAATCGAAAATAGAATTCGGAATGCGGGTCACCACATCTTTCGCAACGACCTTTACATAAACCACTGCGTCAACTGCCGACTCGGCCGCATAGGTGAAATCGGGATAGTCTGACAATGACAGATTGACAGTCCTGTACTGGCTGCCGTCAGTGGACACAACGGTCATCTTCTCTGATGTATCTGTGTTTTTGACGACTGCAAATGCTGTAAGCCCGCCCACTATTGCGGACAGCAGAACGATTAAGATACCTTTTTTCATATCATCAATATTAAAATTAATTTCAACTTATACCGGAGGAATGAAAAAATCAAATTACATGCCATTATTATCTGATATTTTTTAGTATCTTTGCTTGATGTAGCGCCATGCCATTGCCGTATGGCACATAGTCAAATTTTGATTTTTAACAAATTTAAGCAAATATATGAAACTCGTTATCTCAAGTTCGGAATTATTGAAAGGAATAATGACAGTGGCGAAAGCCATTCCGACAAAGTCCGCACTGCCGATTCTGGAGAATTTCCTTTTCGACCTGAAAGGGAACACCCTGGAAATAACGGCCTCAGACTCTGAACTCACCATGAAGACAAGCATCGAGGTGGAGAATGCTGAAGAGGAGGGACAGATAGCTATCCCGGCCAAGCATCTCATGGACCTGCTGAAAGAGCTTCCGGACCAGCCTCTTTCCATCAAGACCACAAGCGAGACTTCATTCGAGTTCAGCTGGGCAAACGGAGCGTCCACACTGCCATATTTTCCGGCCGGAGACTATCCGCCTTTCACCACCATGGAAGAAAATGCGGTGACTCTTGAATTTCCGGCACAAAGTCTGACAGAGGGCATAGCTTCGACCATATACGCCACTGCAGATGACGAGATAAGGCCGACCATGAACGGCATATATTTCGACATAGACACAGACTCCACCACCCTGGTGGCTTCTGATGCTCATAAGCTCATATGCTATACGACAAAGGATGTCAAGGCTTCCGAGAAAGCGTCATTTATTCTGCACAAGAAACCGGCGGCCATCCTTCGCAGCATCATAGGGAAGAACACAGAGTCCGTAGAAATAGCATTCGATTCGAAGAACGCGGCATTCAAGTTTGACGGCACCATCGTGGTCTGCCGCCTGATTGTCGGCAAATATCCGAGATACAGGGATGTAATACCGCAGAGCAATGCCAATATCATGAAGATAGACAGGATGCAACTGCTGAATACAGTGCGCCGTGTGTCTGTCTGCGCGAACAAGGGGTCGAACCATATTAAATTCAATCTGAGCGCCAATTCCCTGGAGATTACTGCGCAGGACCTCGGATTCTCGCTTGCGGCATATGAGAAAGTGCATTGCGAGTATGACGGAGACGAGCTCAGCATAGGATTCAAGTCGACTTTTATGATTGAGATTCTCAGCAACATAGACTGCAATGAAATAGTGCTCAAGTTCGCAGACGGGACCAGGCCGGCAGTCATCGTCCCTTCCGAGGAAGAGGAAGGAAGCGAGAAAATATGTGGAATCCTCATGCCTAGCATAGCCTGACAAATATGGAACTGAATCTGGAAAGGCCCATACTTTTCTTTGACATAGAAAGCACTGGGCTGAATATAGCATCTGACTCTATCATAGAACTGAGCTTCGTAAAAGTGCTTCCTGGCGGCGAGGTCAAAAACCAGACCTGGAGGGTAAGGCCATGGGATTACGTCAGCAACTCTCAGAAAAAAATCAATCCAAGCGCCCAGGAAGTGCATAAAATCAGCGACGAGGAACTGACTGGTGAAAAATGTTTCTATGAAATAGTGGATGAAGTGCAGGAATGGCTGAACGACTGCGACCTGGCAGGATTCAACTCAAACAAGTTCGACCTGCCTATGCTGGCGGAAGAGCTGGAGAGAGTAAGGAAATACAAGAACAGGAACATACGGATAGACCTGCATAAGATGAAGATGGTGGATGTCCAGAACATTTACCATCAGCTGGAGCCGAGAAACCTGAAGGCCGCATATAAATTCTACTGCGGAAAAGACCTGGAAAATGCCCATGCGGCAGAGGCCGACACCATGGCTACTTATGAAGTGCTGAAGGCGCAGCTTGACAGGTATCCTGCACAGCTGAAAAATGATGTGAATTTCCTGGCGAACTTCTCCGAGAGACAGAAAATTGTAGACTATGCCGGCAGGCTGGTTTACAATGAAAAGAAAGAAGTGGTCATAAATTTCGGCAAGCATCGAGGAAAGACTGCGAGAGAAATCTATGAAACAGAGCCGTCCTATTTCAGCTGGATTGAGAATGGTGAATTCACTTTGGATACGAAACAGCAGTTCATTTTGCTCAGGCGGCAGTTTGAAGCTGAGAAACAGGAAGCAAGAAAAGCGGCGATGAAGAAACTGACTGACAAGGAACTGGAAAAGTCTGTCGGGTCGCTGGCCGAAAAATGGGGGACAGGAAAGCTATTCTGATGAACATAACAGTCAAAACATACGGCCATACGGGGTTTGCCTGCAGGCCTGACACCACATGGGAGAGGGAAAACAAAGATTTCTACTCTCCCGAATTTATTAAGGAGCTGCAGTATACCCCTGTCATATTCGCGAGGATATCGAAGGCCGGAAAATTCATCGGTGAAAAATTTGTCTCGCGATATTATGACGGAATGAATTTCGGGATGCTGATGTACCCAGGGGAAATATTGAAAAAAAACGGGCTGGCTTTCGCTTCTGTGCTTGACCATTCATCATTGCTCCCATTCCCGCTGTATCTGCCGGAGGTATTCTCGGCTTCAGGGAACGGATTCATCATAGAAAAAAACGGAGAAAGGATTTTCAGCGCCAGCACAGACGGGAAGGACTATGTCGGGATAGTTGAGAATGCCATATGCGAGGCTTCCAGATACATAAGCCAAAGAATAGGCGATATAGTAGCCATAGAGCTGGAGCCGCCTGCACCTCTGGTCAATGAAAATGAAAAAAGAGCCGGAATCAGCGCTTCCTTCTGCGGAAACGAGCTGTTCAGGCTCTCTGTCATCAAATGAGCCACTCACGGGATTCGAACCCGCGACCTACGCGTTACGAATGCGTTGCTCTACCAGCTGAGCTAAAGTGGCCTGCATGTGTCACCCCTGCCTTACGGAAAGGGATTGCAAAAATACTACATTTTTTTGATTTTGCATAATTTTTATGAAAACTGATATAGCAGTCATCGGAGGAGGCGCTTCCGGGATGATTGCCGCATATGCGGCAGGAAAGTGCGGGGCAAAAGTCACTGTTCTGGAAAAGATGCCGAGGCCTGGACGAAAAATCATGATCAGCGGCAAAGGGAGATGCAATGTGACTAACCTTAAAGATTGGAACAGTTTCTCTGGACATATCCACCCTAAAGCCAATTTCCTTAAAAATGCCTTTTACAATTTTACATCTGCCGACACCGTCGAGTTCTTCAAAGCGCACGGCCTGGAAACGGTAACTGAACGCGGAGACCGTGTCTTTCCTGCATCATACAGAGCGATGGACGTGGTGGACACACTTCAGGACGCCGTAAAAAAAGCGGGAGGAGATATCTTGACCGGTGCAGAAGCCGCAGATATTTGCAAGTCTCAGGAAGGATTCACCGTCAGGCTGGCGTCAGGCGAAGTGATTGCGGCAAAAAAGGCAATCATTGCCACCGGCGGGCTCTCATACCCTGGCACAGGGTCTACTGGGGATGGATACAGATGGGCTGAAACCCTTGGGCACGAAATCAAGCATTGCTTTCCGTCCCTGACAGCGCTCGTGCCGGCTGGCTACAAAACAGCAGGAGGACCTTCTCAAAGCCGTGGACATATCAGCAGAGAGACCCCGCTGTCTGACCTGGGCAAAGCCCTTATCGGCAACCAGCTGAAAAACGTGGGACTGACTGTGAAAATAGACGGGAACACTGCGGAAGAAGAATTCGGGGACATAGATTTCACTGACGGGGGCCTGGAAGGACCTGCAGGCTTCAAAATCAGCAGGAAATGTGTAAAAGCGATAGAGAATGGCTCCAAGGTATACATCTGTCTGGATTTGAAGCCGGCGGTGAAGGCTGAATCTCTGGAGCGGCGAATTCAGAGCCTGTGGGAGGAAATCATCGCCGACCCCAGGAGCAAAAAGAAAAGCGGCAGGGAGAGAATGCAGATTCTCCTAGGGAAGCTGATGCCGGTGTCATTAATTAGAGGATTCCTGAAATTCTTCCCGGATGCTGATGTACGCAGCTTAGGAGCGAGGCTGAAAAACTGGGAATTCCGCATAGCAGGCTACGTGGGATATGAAAGATGCGTAGTCACTGCAGGGGGCGTGTCCACAGAGGAAGTGTCGCAGAAAACCATGGAATCCAAGCTGGTGCCCGGACTGTACTTCGCCGGGGAAATACTCGATCTGGATGGAGACACTGGCGGATACAATCTCCAAACGGCTTTTTCTACAGGATTTCTGGCAGGAGAATCAGCGGCGAAGGCTCTGGCACAGGACAAATGATTCTCATGCCCCGGCGTCAGATCACGCCTGACCCTATCATTTCATCATGATCATACCACACGGCGAACTGGCCGGGTGTAATGCCTCGCTGAGGCTCGTCAAAAAGAATGAAAAGGCCATTGCGGCGCATGACAAGCGTCGCATCCTGAAGAGGCTGGCGATACCTGATTCTGACTCTGAAACGACGTATTTCGCCGGCTTTCATGGGAATATCCTCTCTGATCCAGTGAATATCTTCGGGAGCGATTCTAAGGCAGCTTCTGGAAAGGCCCTTGTGTGTATGGCCTTCGCCAACATATATCGTGTTGGCCGGAATGTCTGTCGCTATCACGAAAAGGCTGTCATGGTGTCCGCCTATGTTCAACCCCTTCCGCTGGCCAATTGTATAAAATTGGGCGCCGTCGTGCTTGCCGATGATTTTTCCGTAAGGATTGTCTTTGTACCTGGTCTTTTTTATATGCTTCTTGCCGGAACGGTATGTTTCTGTCTCGAATGTGATGTCATAACGGACCGGCTCTGAAAGACGCTGCAAGTCATCGTCGGACAAAGAAGCTATCTTTTCCCTGTCGAAGATGCCGTCTGAGGAGCATCCTCCTTCGCAGAGAGGGTCTCCTGAAAAGGCCTTGTCATGGGCAGGATCATTCACCTTCAGCGATTTGGTTTCGGAAATGTAAGTGGTGACCATGCTTACATGTGCTGTCAATCCGTCTTTTTCTAAACTTTGAAGAGTGTTTTTCAAAAAGGCATAATGCTGGTCTGCATCAAAGTATGCGTCATACACCTCTACGACATCTCCTTCTTTCGGCGCGAGCTTCTGCTGGAGAAATACAGGCAGGTCAACCTTGCCGACGAAACAGATGCCCTGCGAATCTTTCTTGTCTGCTGACGGCAGGTCTGCCTCGGCGGCGATACGCCTGACTTCGGGCTTGGTGATGTCTCCTATCGGGAAAAGCGCATGAGACAGCTGCTCCTGATCAAGCTGGCACAGAAAATAACTCTGGTCCTTGTTCGGATCTGCGCCGGCAAATATTCTGTAGACAGGTTTTCCGTCCGGGCCAGGGATTTCATCTTTTCGGCAATAATGGCCGGTAGCCACGAAATCGGCGCCCAGGTCAAATGCACATTTCATGAAAGCGTCAAACTTGATTTCGCGGTTGCAGAGCACATCTGGATTAGGAGTGCGGCCTTTTGAATATTCATCGAACATATAGTCCACAACGCGTTTTCTGTATTCGCCGCTAAGATCTACAAAATAAAAAGGTATGCCTATCTTCCTGGCTACCATTTCGGCCACAAACCTGTCTTCTTCCCATTCGCAGTCACCATGCAGAGTCCCGGCAGTATCATGCCAGTTCTGCATAAAAAGAGCAAAAACGTCATGCCCTGCCCTTTTCAACAGAAGAGCCGCCACGCTGGAATCCACCCCGCCGGACAATCCGACACAAACTTTCATGAATAAATATTTTTTTGAACTATAAAATAATGCGTATATTTGACTTCGTACCAATCCGCAGCATTATGACACTGAAAGAAATCAATATCAGCTACAAAGAATACGGCGGCATCGGGGAGCTTCCTGAGGAAGACAAGGAACTGGCACTGGCGGCCGTAAAAGCTACAGAGAGTTCGTATTCACCGTATTCCGGTTTCCGTGTGGGCGCGGCATTGAGACTGTCCACGGGAGAAATAATCCGCGGAAGCAACCAGGAGAACATCGCATATCCTTCAGGGCTCTGCGCCGAGAGGACTGCCATGTTCTATGCCAGCGCCGCTTATCCGGATGCAGACATCACTGCCATAGCTATCGCGGCCTCTCAAAAAGGAGAAATCTGCGAGAAACCGGCGACTCCATGCGGAGCATGCAGACAAGTGATGGCTGAGTATCAGACGAAAACCGGCCAGAACATGAAAATTATACTGACTGGGACCAGGCAAGTGATGGTGTTTGAAAAAGTGGACGACATCCTGCCGTTCCTCTTCGACAGCCTGAAATGACATTACGATGCCCAAAAGGTCTTTATGTCTCCATGACTTTTGACCCGTCTTCGCATTTCCCCGATAAATTTTTGTATTCACGAAAAAATGACTACATTTGCAGTCGGGTAAGTCATACACGACCAGCTCCTGCTGAATCCCCCAGGGCCGGAAGGCAGCAAGGGTAAGCGGTCGCAGCGGTGCGATGTATTCAGCTTACCCTTTTTTTTGTGTCTATTCCTTTCTGCCTCCCGGCGTCGCAGCCTGACGAGACTGGTCCTTAGGCCTCATCTCAGCCGCTTCTTTCTCATAGTCCTGTTCAGAAATCATCTTGCACGAACCATTGAACGATGCACCGAGCTCTACAATCAGCCTGCGGACTTTCAATTCACCTTCTACTGAGCAGTCGCTCTTGATAGCAAGAATATCTTTCACAGTGAAGCTTCCCTTCGTCTTGCCCCAGACGTCAGCATTCACGCAGACTATCTTGGCATCGACTTCAGCGCTCTCCCCTATGACCACTTTGCCTTCGGAAATGATACTGCCTTCGAATTTTCCGTCTATCCGCAGGTCATTAGGGGAGACGATCTCCCCTTTCACATACGTACCCGCTGAAATTCGGCTGACCAGATTCACATTTGCAGCCTGTTCTATCTTTGCCATAACCAAAATTATGTATTAATCAATTTTCATAATTACTCATATCACAGAGCGGATGCCCGCTAATTCAGATTCCGCCCGTGGCAATTCTTGTATTTCTTCCCTGAGCCGCAAGGACAAGGATCATTTCTGCCGACAGTCTTTTCTACATGGACAGGCATCTTGCTCTTCTGGTCCGGGCCATTGGTGACCATATCGGTGCGGCTTGTGCGCATCATATTCGGATCCGGCCTGCGTGCAGGTGCAGGCGCATTCACCTGAGATGAGTCACGAAGAGGAATGTGCGCCCTGAACAGGAATGAAAGAATGTCCTTGTTCAAAGACTCGAGCATGGACTTGAACAGATTGAAGCTCTCGAATTTGTAGATGAGAAGAGGGTCTTTCTGCTCGTAAGTAGCATTCTGGACAGACTGCTTGAGGTCGTCCATATCACGCAGATGCTCCTTCCAGTGTTCATCTATCTGATAAAGAGTGATGGTCTTGCTCAATGCCCTGGCGATTTCCCTGGCTTCTGTCTCGTATGCTTTTTTCAAATTCACAGACAGCGTCAGCATCTTTCTTCCGTCGGAGATAGGAATAGCTATATTCTGATAAATAGCTCCCTGCTTTTCATAGACCTCCTTGATGATAGGCCATGACTTCTGCGCCATGGTGTCCATCCTCCGTTTATAAACCTCCTGCATATTCATGAAAAGCTTTTCGCCCAGCTCCTTCGGAGTGGCCTTGCGGTAAAAAGCCTCGTCAAATCCGGCGTCGATAGACATCAGACGCATGACTTCTTCGTTGAAAGCGGAGAAATCATATCCTTCGCAATTTTCAACAAGTATGTCTGCGGTGTCCTGCATCATATTCATGACATCAATGTCCACTCTGTCGCCTACAAGAGCGTTGCGTCTCTTCGTATATATGACTTCCCTCTGGGAATTCATTACATCATCATATTCGAGAAGCCTTTTTCTGACGCCGAAGTTGTTTTCTTCCACTTTTTTCTGCGCACGCTCGATGGATTTGGAGAGCATGGAAGACTCGAGGGCCTCGTTTTCCTCCATGCCGAGCTTGTCCACGACTGCGGCAATCCTCTCTGAACCGAAAAGCCTCATCAGCTTGTCTTCCAGAGAGACATAGAAAGTGGATGAGCCCGGGTCTCCCTGACGGCCGGCACGTCCTCTGAGCTGACGGTCCACCCGGCGGCTGTCATGGCGCTCTGTGCCTATGATGGCGAGACCTCCGGCCTTGCGCACTTCCTCGGAAAGCTTGATGTCGGTACCGCGGCCCGCCATGTTCGTGGCTATGGTCACAGTGCTCGTCTGGCCTGCGTGGGCCACAATCTCCGCCTCGCGTGCATGCTGCTTGGCATTCAGCACCTGATGCTGGATTCCCCTGAGCTTGAGCATTCTGCTCAGCAGCTCCGATGTCTCGACGTCAGTAGTGCCGACCAGGACAGGCCTGCCCTCGGAAGTAAGTTCGACTATTTTGTTTATCACAGCCTCATACTTAGCTTTCTTCGTCTTGTATATCAGGTCATCGTTATCTATACGCGCTATCGGCTTGTTGGTCGGTATGACCACTACATCCAGTTTGTATATGGACCAGAACTCGCCTGCTTCGGTCTCGGCAGTACCGGTCATGCCTGCAAGCTTGTGGTACATACGGAAATAGTTCTGCAGGGTGATAGTCGCGAATGTCTGCGTCGCGGCTTCCACCTTGACATTCTCTTTCGCCTCCACAGCCTGGTGAAGCCCGTCGCTCCAACGCCTGCCTTCCATGATACGTCCAGTCTGCTCATCCACGATTTTCACCTTGTTGTCCATGATGACATAGTCGACATCTTTCTCAAACATCGCGTATGCCTTCAAAAGCTGGTTCACTGTATGGACACGCTCTGACTTCAAAGCGAAATCTGCCATGATTTCATCTTTTTTCACTGCTTTGTCAGCCGGAGAAAGATCGCTCTTCTCAACATCAGATATAGCGCTTCCCACATCAGGCAGGATGAAGAACTTAGGGTCTGACAGCGTGCCGCTCAGCAAGTCATGGCCGTTGTCAGTCATCTCCACAGAATGCTGCTTCTCATTTATCACGAAAAACAGAGGGTCTGTGACCACCGGCATTTCCCTTTCGTTGTCCTGAATATAGTAGTTCTCTGTCTTCTGGAGAATCTGTTTGATACCCGGTTCACTCAGGTACTTGATGAGAGGCTTGTATTTAGGAAGTCCCTTGTACGCTCTGAAAAGGAGCTTGCCGCCTTCCCTTTCATCGCCCTCGGCAATGAGCTTCTTGGCCTCGTTCAGAGTGGAAGTCACCAATGTCTTCTGATTCGCATACAGTTTCTCCACATACGGCTTGAATTCATTGTACTGCTGGTCATCGCCTTTCGGCACAGGGCCGGAAATAATCAAAGGCGTCCTCGCATCGTCGATCAGGACTGAATCGACCTCGTCGACTATGGCGTAGTGATGCTTTCTCTGCACCAGGTCATTGACCGACACGGCCATATTGTCCCTCAGGTAATCGAAACCGAATTCATTGTTGGTTCCGAAAGTGATGTCGCATGCATAAGCCCTTTTGCGGGACTCGCTGTTAGGCTGATGCTTGTCGATGCAGTCTACTGAAAGCCCGTGGAACATATAGAGAGGCCCCATCCATTCAGAGTCACGCTTGGAAAGATAATCATTCACCGTCACCACATGCACGCCCTTTCCTGCCAGCGCATTCAGGAAGACAGGCAAAGTAGCCACGAGGGTCTTTCCCTCTCCTGTAGCCATCTCGGCAATCTTTCCCTGATGCAGGACTATACCGCCTATGAGCTGCACATCATAGTGGACCATATCCCAGGTGACCTCATTGCCTCCAGCCATCCAGTGATTCTGCCATACAGCTTCATCGCCCTCTATCTTCACGAAATCTTTCGACGTGCTGAGATAGCGGTCAAAATCCGTAGCCTTGACTCTGATTTCAGGATTCTCCTTGAACCTTCTGGCTGTGGATTTCATCACTGCAAATGCCTCCGGCAATATTTCATCGAGCACTTTCTCTATCTCCTCGTCCTCTTTCTTCACCAGTTTGTCAGACTCGGTAGCCAGCGCCTCCTTCTTGTCCAGAGGCATGTCATTTTCAAGCTCTGCCTTTATCTGGGCGATTCTTTCTTCAAATGGAGCTATTCTGTCACGGATAATCTGCTTCAACTCTGCCGATTTCGCCCTGAGCTCATCGACGGACAGCTTGTCTATGACGGTGTAAGCCTCCAGAACCTTCGCCAATATCGGCTGGAGCTGTTTCAGATCCCGTTCGGCTTTCGTCCCGAACATTTTCTTGAACAAATCTGCAATTGCCATATATAATCACTTTAATAATTCAACACTGATTCTCCATCATTTCACGTGATGCAAAATGCCGGAAAACAATCTGACAAATATAATGATTATTAAAGACAATACAAAAATATTGACAGGCGGCCGCCTGTCAATATAATTAAGCATTTCCTGTCTCCCAATGGCAGGAGTGCATATTTTTCACAGAATCTGCATCAGCGAATCCGTCCGGGATACTGCTCCAAAGCCTTTCCGAGCAGGAAGGCCGCTCTCTGAAGATCTTCAGATTTCAACACATACGCCATCCTGACCTGATTGGTTCCAAGCCCGGGCGTGATATAGAATCCATTGGCAGGAGCCATCATCACCGTCTCGTCTTCATAGCTGAAATCAGTGAGACACCATGCACAGAATTTCTCGGCGTCATCCACAGGCAAGGCCGCCATAGCATAGAATGCTCCATGCGGAGTTGACACTTTCACTCCAGGGATATCCGACAAGGCCTTCAGCAAGACCTTCCTGCGCTGGTCATACTCAGAAATTACACCATCCAGATATGACTTGTCCTCACCGCATGACGCCTCAGCCACTATCTGCCCAAGAAGAGGCGGGCTGAGCCTCGCCTGGCAAAGTTTGAGAACCCCTTGCGTAATGGACTTGTTCTTCGTAATCAATGCGCCAACCCTGATGCCGCATTCGGAATACCTTTTCGAGAAAGAGTCTATCAGCACTGCATTGTCTGCAAGCTCATCAAAATGCCCTGCAGAAAAATACTCCTGGCCGTCATAGACAAATTCCCTGTAGACCTCGTCCGAAAACAGATAAAGCCCATGTTTCTTGACTATGTCAGCCAGCATCTGCATCTCGCTGTGATTGTACAGCGTTCCTGACGGATTGTTCGGATTGCAGATCAATATGGCCTTCGTCTTGTCTGTGATCAGCTCCTCGAAATGCTCGACTTCCGGCAGTGCAAAATCATTTTCAATATGTGTCTTGAGCGTCCTGACCTTGACACCGGCCACATCAGCAAATGCCAGATAGTTGGCATATGTCGGTTCTGTGGTGATAAGTTCATCTCCGGGGTCCATGCATGTCAGAAATGAAAAAAGCACAGCTTCAGAAGCACCGGTGGTCACAGTGATGTCTTCCGGAGAATAGTTCATGCCATAACCGGCATAATATTCTGAAATCTTCTGCCTGAGCGAGAAAAAGCCCTGGGACGGACTGTACTCAAGGACAGTCCTGTCAATATGTTTCAGACTTTCAATTCCCTTTGCAGGAGACTTGATGTCAGGCTGCCCTATATTAAGATGGTATATCTTGATACCTTTTGCTTTCGCTCTATCTGCAAGAGGGGTGAGCTTCCTGATCGGAGAGCTCGCCATCCCTGTTATTCTTTCTGAAATCTTCATTTGCATCTATTTCCATTCCTCAGCCGCCATGCTGGCAATTGCACACAGCGGCGGCTAACTTAACGACAAGATGCAAAGATAGAGTTTTTTCAGAATCAGAGCTTCATCACTTTCCGGAAAGTATGATTTTTTCTGCAAAAGTCGGCAACAAAATGATTTCGGAAATTTTTCATTGATGGAATGAATGTGTCGTATTTTGGCACAATAAGTTTATATCTTTGCCGCGGGAAAAAAGGATGAGGGCGGCCTCATAAAATTTAAAGCAAGGATATAACATGATGGACAGGGAAGTAAATTTCATAGCAATAGATTTTGAAACGGCGACTGCCAGAAGGGCGTCGATATGCGAGGCTGGAATATGTGTAGTCAGGAACGGGGAGATAACGGAAACTCATTCGTGGCTGGTGCAGCCTGAGGGGAATTGGTACAGTCCATGGAACATCCAGATTCACGGCATCAGTCCGGAGGACACGGAAGAAGCCCCCGATTTCGCCTCCGTGTGGGAAGACATAGAAAAAAGATACCTTGACGAATTCGACACCTTCGTAGCTCACAATGCGGCTTTCGACCGGAGCTGCCTGCAGCAGTCAGCCGAACTATATCATATACACCTGCCTGAATTGAAATGGGAATGCTCCCTTCAAACAGCCAGGCGCATATATTCTTTCGGGTGCAACAAACTGGGCTATCTCTGTGAACAGCTTGGGATACCCGAGGGGATGCACCACCGGGCGGGAGACGATGCCGAGATGTGCGCCAAACTATATCTGCGCGAACTCGCTGACATGAGGACACGGTGACGGCATATAAAAACACGAATTCGATTCATGAAATTTTGTGACAGAAATTTTATAAATTTGTATTTCGAGATGGTTTTATTGCGGCGGGCCGCAATATGAGCATGATACAGATATTAACGAAAATTATCAGCAAAACATGAACTTGCTTGCCGCTATATCTTTTCCTGTCACTGATCCCACGTGGATTTTTTTCATTGTTCTTATCATCATCCTGTTTGCGCCTCTTCTGCTCGGAAAGCTGAGGATACCGCATATCATAGGCATGATTCTGGCCGGTGTGGCGATAGGAGAATTCGGGTTCAATATCCTGGAGCGAGACAGCAGTTTCGAACTTTTCGGACGTGTGGGGCTGTTCTACATCATGTTCCTGGCAGGTCTGGAGATGGATCTGGAAGACTTCAAGAAAAATAAAGTGAAGGGGCTGGTGTTCGGCATCCTGACATTTGCAATTCCTATGGCGCTGGGAATCTGGAGCAGCATGTCGCTTCTGGATTTCTCGCTGACATCTTCCATTCTGCTGGCCAGCATGTATGCATCTCATACGCTGGTAGCCTATCCCATAGTCAGCAGATACGGGCTGGCCAGGCAGAGAAGCGTGAACATCACTATCGGGGGCACAGTCATCACCGTGACTTTGGCTCTCATCATCCTGGCAGTGATCAGCGGCATGTATAAAGGGACATCCGACGGGCTGTACTGGCTGAGGCTGTTCGTGAATGTAGTGCTGATCAGCCTTCTCATAGTCTTCTGCTTTCCTATGCTGGGAAGATGGTTCTTCAGAAAATATGACGATGCAGTAATGCAGTTCGTTTTCGTGCTTGCGATGGTTTTTCTGGGAGGAGGACTGATGTCCATGGCTGGAATGGAAGGCATCCTCGGGGCTTTTCTGGTAGGAATCGTGCTTAACCCGCTGATTCCAAGGGTGTCGCCTCTGATGAACAGGCTGGAATTTGTAGGCAATGCTCTTTTCATTCCGTATTTTCTGATAGGTGTGGGCATGATCATCGACATCCGTACACTGTTCGCCGGAGGCTCCGCGCTGAAAGTTGCAGCCGTGATGACTGTGGTGGCCACACTGAGCAAATGGCTTGCGGCATACGGAACACAGAAAATATTCCGCATGAAACGGGAAGAAAGAGGGATGATGTTCGGTCTGAGCAATGCACAGGCGGCGGCGACCCTGGCCGCTGTCCTGGTCGGACATGAAATATTCCTTCCTTCAGGCGAAAGGCTTCTGAATGATGATGTGCTGAACGGCACTGTGGTGATGATTCTCTTCACCTGCATCATAAGCTCACTGGCCACTGACTGGTTTGGCCGCAGGCTGGCTACAGGAGGCAGTCCTGCAGAAGCAGGCAATGCCCAGACATCAAAAGAGCGCATACTCATACCGATAGCAAATCCAGACACCATAGAGAACCTGATCAACCTGGCCTTGCTCATCAAGAAACCGCACTCCGGAGGAGACTTCGTGGCCCTCAGCGTGAATGTGGACTCGTCTTCTGACTCGCCTGTCAGGGAGGAAGCCGCAAGACGGGGCCTGGAAAAAGCGGCGGAGATAGCGGCGGCGGCAGATGTGAATGTAAACATGGTCAGCAGGTATGACATCAGCATCTCCTCCGGCATCATACATACCATCAAGGAATACTCTGCCACTGATGTGGTCATAGGCCTGCACCAGAAAGCCGGCTTCCTGGATTCATTCTTCGGTGCACTGACGAACAATCTGCTCAAGGGCACTAGCCTGGAAGTCATGGTAGTCCGTTTCACCATGCCGATGAACACAGTGAAAAGCATATCTGTCATAGTTCCTCCTCGAGCCGAATATGAAACAGGATTCTCAAAATGGACTGCTCATGTATGCCGGATGTCCTCGCAGCTCGGATGCAAGGCGCGTTTCATATCTGAAGAAGCTACCATAAACCAGCTGCAGAGACAATGCAGAAGACTGGGCGTGGAAGCATCGTCCAGATTCGAGACAGCAGAAAAACTCTCGCTTCAAGAGGCGATGTCCGCACAAATGAAGCGAGAGGATGTGCTGGTAGTGGTAAGCGCCCGGAGCGGCTCCATCTCCTATGATTCAGCCATGGAAAAGATTCCGCAACTCCTGGCCAGGAATACATCCATAGGGAACTTCATCATCATCTATCCTGAGCAGGTGGACCTGGAGGATATGGTATCTTTTTCTGACCCTATGGGAAATGCCTGAACGTGACATTTCACGTAGCAGGCACTTCTCTGAACCGGGGGGGGTGAAGGCCGGCTGAAACTTACCAGGAAATAGTCATGGCATTCAGATTCCCGTCTGCGGCGTTCTCTGTGTCTATGCCTGTTACAGACAGCACGACAGTCCCGTCCGAGGCCGGAACCACATCCTTGAAGACTGCAAGATGTTTTTCCAGATTCTCGCCTGTCCATTTTTTCATGCCAGGATCTATCTTCACAGTCTCAGACTCGGAAGCTCCTTTCAATGTGAATTCTGAATATCTGGCTCCTTCGCTGCCGTTGTAACGCACAGACAGGATGCTGAAATCATATGCCTTGGCAGGATCAAGCCCTGAGAAAGTGATCTCGGCAGGTCCGACATCTCCCTCACCTTTCGGGCCGGACACCACGATGCCGTCGACCCAGGCATTTCTAAGCCATGTGAAGCCGTCTATGACGATGTCCTGGTCATCAGGCTCCTGGCCAGTGCCATTGTTCGTCCCGGTGAAACCTGTCATCGAAGATATGGTAAAAGACGTGTAAGCGCCCTTGGCATCTTTCAGATAGACAGGCTTGTCATCTCCGGAGATCTCGTATACAACGACATTGTTCCATGAAGTGGGGCGCTGCGAGCCGAAATCTATATAGACCGGAGTGTTTCCGTCTGTGGTCACTTTCGGAATCTGGAAATCAGACATCGGATTTACCTCATATGGAGACATGACAGCGAAATGAGCGGCATTCTGAGCTATCTCAGCATATGCAGGCTCCACAGACTCCGGCACAAACGAATTGCCAACGGCACTTAAGCCGGATATTTTCTCAAACCATGTGCATGCCGCAGTATACCGCCCGTAATTCACTTCCAGATGGTAGCCGTCTCTGTTGAAGGCATCACCGATAAACGAATTGCGCCCGTTCTGGATGGCAGTTCCTGACGGAATGACAATGTCGATGTCATTGTCAGCGGCGGCTTGCCGCGATGCAGAGATGATAGCATTGTACATGGTCATCTGGTCTTTCCCATATTTAGAAAATTCTTCATGGTCAGAATTCGATGCGTATGCCCAAGTCTGATGAAAAGCCAGAGCCATAGCCGGATTTGTCGCGTTCGTCCTGACATATTCTGCCAAGCCTGGAAGATATGGAGTGTAAGTCTCATACTTTCCTGAACTTCCGCTCGCCTGCTGAAGGCTGATGTAGTCCCAGTTTTCGTCAGCTATGCCCGCCTCCAGAGTGAAATTCTTCTGCTCATTTTTGACTCCGTCCACTACTTTGCGGTAAGCATATGCAGCAGATTTGCTTTGCATATTTTTATAATGCGTCTCCAATGTGCAGCCGCCGATATAAAGATTTCCGATGACTGCGTCAATGCCTGCGGCATCAAAAAGATTCCACAGGTATTGCTCCACTGCATCCTGGGAAAAGCTGTTCCCGATAGCGAGGATTTTAACTACTCCATCACCATTCAAATCCGGGCCATCAGGAGTTGGCTCAGGTTCAGGTTCCGGCTCGGGTTCGGGCTCAGGTTCCGGTTCCGGCTCTGGCTCGGGCTCTTCGTTATCTGAATCATCCTGTTCTTCATCCGTAATCTCCGTATCTTCCGGAGTGCTGTCCTCGTCAAAGGTATCTGCGCAGGACCATGCGGCGAACAATACCATAATCGCCGTCATAATTAAAGAATATACTGTTTTCATTTTTTACCTGCCTTTCAGGCGATGTGTTATTCAATGTTCCACAAAAACTCACCAGCCGTCATTCCTCGATAAATGCGCGTGGCGACTCCAGAAGCTTGTTCGGGAGGTTGAACCGCTGGGACTCCTTCGTGCCGGAGTGCTTCCCCGCGCCGGCCTTCATCAGAGGCTTGAGCTCGTCCAGGTAGTGCCAGTAGACCT
>CASEOO010000022.1 GCA_949289565.1 uncultured Bacteroidales bacterium | reverse complement strand
TGCTTGAAATAAAACGGATATCTGAGGCTACGGTTGACGCAATATTGACAAAACACGAAAAGGCATCGGAATTGGGCGAGTTATCCACTACCAGTGAAACAAAACCTTGGGAAACACCCATACCTCAAAAGATTACCCATAATGATTTTCCTGCCAGTCTCGTTCTCATACGCTCCAACATGCTGTATATCACCTTGCAGGGATTTTCAGCAAAGGTCGTGAACCACCTGAAACGAATCGCGTCATTCAAAAATCCGGAGTTTTATGCCAGACAAGGAATGCGGTTGTCCACTTACAACATTCCCCGTATCATTTCCTGCACCGACATGGAAGAGGATTATATTGCCCTGCCCCGTGGATGTGAGGATGCGGTCATTGCCCTTTGGGAAAGTAACAAAGTTGCTTATCGTATAGAAGACAAGACCAATCACGGGGAGAATATAACCGTAAAGTTTAAAGGGGAACTTCGTGAAGAACAGAAGGCGGCCATAGACAACTTGACAACTCGTAACAACGGAATATTGAATGCCACTACCGCATTCGGCAAGACGGTCACTGCCATCGGTTTGATTGCAGAACGAAAAGTAAACACGCTTATACTTGTACACACCAAGGCCTTGCTGGTCCAATGGAAATCTCGCTTGGAAGAATTCTTGCAAATAGACTTTACGGAAGATGACCTACCTAAGAAACGTAGTCGTAAAAAAGACTTTTCGCCATTCGGCACATTAGACTCCAAGGGGAATTCACTGCATGGGAAAATAGATATAGCCCTGATGCAATCCTGCCTGGAGGATAGTGAGGTGAAACCTTTTGTCCGGGATTACGGAATGTTGATTGTAGACGAGTGCCATCATGTGTCAGCAGTAAATTTTGAACGGATATTGAAGTATGCCAATGCCTGCTATGTCTATGGGTTGACAGCCACTGCAATCCGAAAAGACGGACATCAGCCAATTATTTTCATGCAATGCGGTCCTATCCGTTATTCGGCAGACGCGAAAGTTCAAATGGCGTCCCAGTCGTTCACGCGTCTGCTTGTTCCCCGCTTCACTTCGTATAGAGAATTAGCAGATGAAAAATCCACTTATGTCCGGATGGTTCAGAAAATGTCTGAAGACGAAAACAGAAACAGGCTCATAATAGACGATGTGTGCGAGGCCATAAAAGAAGAACGTTGCCCCATTGTACTGACCAGCCTCACCGCCCATGTCGAAACATTGGCAAGCGCACTAATAGTCAGAATATCAATGTGGACGACCAATTTCGTGAGGTCACGAAATTGATAGAAAACTATCGAAATCACGAAATTGTGATAGATTTGAGTTCTGAATTAAAAACGCTGATAATCATGGAAATAAAGACTTTAATACTGTGTGCGCTCATTTTGTATGCCGTACTCCATCAGGAGTTTCTTAATCTGGTAGTAAATCTCCTTTTCTGATTTTTGGCTTGTGTTTTTGCCGAATGGTGTAAGGTATATGGCTATATAGGTTACTCCAGTATACTTTAGTCTGTGACAGGTCTAACTAAACACCCGATGTAGCGGTAGTAAAAGCTATAGAAGTGTCCATTATTATCTATGTAGAGGCCGTACGCGTCTTTGTTGCTACTAAGGGGTGTGGAACACCAGTAGTAACCGAGACTTGCAGTCCCACATAGCAATGTGTTATCACGGTAACCGGCAGCTGGCAGGAAGATACTACTCCCGTTTTCCTTACTTGTGACCTTATAACCATTTGTCCCATTTACTTTAGTCCATTCCCAAACGCAATAACGGTTGTCCAATAATTCATCAATCTGAGCTTTGGTGGGCATCTTCCAGTTTGCTCCCCAATTCGCCGAGGCCGCATCATAACGAGAATCTCCAGCTATGTCGGGCATATTCTTTCCATATGTTTTGCAATTACTATAAGAAGATTTAGTCGCTATCTCGCCCCATGCATAGTAACTCCCATAGCCGGATGAGGTAGACGCCCCTAAATTGCAGGTTGCCCATTTGGTTCCGGAAGGCAGTCCTAGGTCCACCCATTCGTGCCCGTTGACAGTACCTGAAGTGGCGCTCGGCTTTATCCCCTGCGATGGCCTGTTCGCGGAATTGTTTGCGGTATCATTAAAAAATATTGTTTCTGGATATGCGTTGGCACTTCCGACTATAATCCCCATATATTCTGGGATTGTGTCGGTTTCTGAAGCATAATGCAGCATCACATATATGTGCTCCAATTTTTCTACCTGTTCCTCAATAGAAAAACCGTCTTTCTCAGCGATACCAAGATATACATAATCCCAAAATAGTATTCCATGGAATACATCATTGATACCTCCATCGTATGTGGCTGAAGGAGATTTATAGTTTCCAATGACAAGTATGTCTAAATCCAGTTGTGAAAAATATCCCTCCTGGTCAGGAATAACACTTTCAATTTCCAAATCGGCTGATGTTATATTTTCAATCGTTATTAACCTGCCGTTGTCAACAGTCTTTTTACTAACGGTATACGTGCCATTATGGATATTCCGAGCGGTATCATTTTCCGACATTACAGTTGCATACTTGGTAAATGTGACTTCGAAATCAATTGTCTGAGCGGACAGTAATGTTGACACTGCACATAAGATGGTAATTAAAATCGGTTTCATGTTTGTTTCTCTTAAAACAAAGCGTCAAACTTGAGAAATTACGGATTTTCTTGAGAATCAACAAATTTCTTGAATGAAACAGCGGTCACTATCTTTTTTCTAAAGGACAGTTTATTGCAAAACACACTCGTTCCTAAGTAATCTTTGTCAATGGTGGTTCTTTCGTCAAAATAAGGGAAGGGAAATGATATATCGATATTTACTGCAACGAATTAGAAGCAACTATAATATCAATAAAAACTCAATGACAGATAGTACGATGATGGGGTCGAGATAGATGAGTTTGCAAAGAAAATTAAAGTCCGCCCAGCGGACTTTAATTTTCTTGCTCAGGGAGTCAGAATCTGTCCATGAGGCTGCATATTTTGCCTCTGACTTCTTCGATGGTGCCTGTGCCGTCGATCTCGTGGTATTTGCCTTTCTCCTGGTAATAGCCGACGAGAGGTTCAGTCTTGTCGTGATATGTCTTGATCCTGTTCGCGATGGTTTCGTCATTCGCATCGTCAGCACGGCCTTCGATAGATGCGCGATGCTTGATGCGCTCCTTGATCATCTCGTCAGGGATCATGATGGAAACCACAGCTGTGACTTCCTCTGATGTCTTTGCCAGCATCTGGTCCAGGGCAGAAGCCTGGGCGACAGTGCGTGGAAATCCGTCGAGAAGGAATCCGGCTACATTTTTTACAGTCTTGAATTCGGACTCTATCATACCTTCCACGATTTCGTCAGGAACAAGCGCGCCTGCATCGATGAGGGATTTTGCTTTCAGCCCCAGTTCACTGCCTGCGGCAATCTCCCTGCGGAGCAGTTCGCCCGTGGAGATGTGGCGGAGATTGTATTTTTCTACCATTGATGCGGCCTGGGTGCCCTTGCCGGCTCCCGGAGGCCCGAAAAGAATGAAATATTTCATTGTTTGAATTGGTTTTATATTGCCGCTTTGCGGCTAATTATTTCTGTTCAGTTTTCAATGTACAGGAGAAATCCGTCATGCTTCCGGATCAAGAATATATATGTCCTTGAAATTCCTTCCCAGTTCATTGTAATCCAGCCCGAAACCTACAATGAAGTCGTTTGGAATCTCCATGGCGACGTATTCCGGATGCAGGTCTTTCCGGCAGGAATCCGGTTTCAGGAGCATAGTGCAGATGCAAGACGAGGCCGCGCCTTTCTCTGCCAGAATTTTCTGCAGTTCCATGATAGTGTTGCCTGAATCCACTATGTCTTCCACTATGATGATTCTCCTGCCGGTGATGTCGGCAGTCAGCCCCATCACTTGCCTCACCTGGCCCGTGCTCTGGGTCCCGCTGTATGAAGAAAGCTTGATGGATACTACTTCACAATTGAATTCAAGCCTTTTCATAAGCTCCGCTGTGAACATGATGGAGCCGTTCAAAACGCATAGAAGAATGGGGATGTCTGTGCATCCTTTGAAATCGGCATTGACCTTGTCTGCAACTGCATCTATGGCTTTCTCAATCTGCCCGTATGGGATGAATGTCTTGAAAGTCTTGTCGAAAATTTTGACCCTCTTCATGGTATACGTCGTTTTATCAAATGTCTGCAAAATTAGTAAAAACCTGCGAAGCTTTTTTCATTATTTTGAAATTATTCCGCAGAAAGCGCCTTGAATATCTACTTCAATTCTTTGAACATCTGTTCCACGCATCTCTTTTTCTGCTCCATATTAGGGTGGACATACAAGTTCAGAGTAGTGCTGATGTTCGAATGGCCGAGAAGGGCGCTTACGGTCTTGTAGTCACAATGGCTTTCTATGCACCTCGTGGCAAAGCTGTGGCGCAGTGCATGGAATTTCAGCGGAGGAACGTCCAGTTTCTGCATAAGCCGCTTGTAGTAATATCTGTAAGTGCGTGGCTCTACGGGCACTGGTGAATTGCTCAGGATGTAGAATGCCCCTGTTACTACCTTCTTCAAAGGCTTCACGATGTTCAGAAGCTCATGTGTCATAGGAATCTCTCTGACAGAATTCTTTGACTTGGGCGAGTCAATTATTATCTCGCTGTGCCTGTCTGTGCTGTCAATTAAGTACACCCGCTGGATCGTCTTCCCCACACGGATTACTCCGTTCCATATGTCCATGTCATCCCATGTCAGGGCGCAGATTTCCCCTATCCGCATCCCTGTGCTCAGACATATGTATATGCCGAGGTTCTTGAACGAGAAATTCTCTTTTATATACACCATGATTCTTCTGTGGTCAGCCTTGCTCAGCACTTCGACTTCTTTCTTGTCCCTTTCTGTAGGGAACCTGATATCTATCTTGCGGAAGCTGACCAGCCCGTTCTTGGCGCCGAAAGACAGAATCATTTTCAATACTGTCAGGATGTCTTTCACGGATTTTCTGGTCAGTCCTTCTCCCAGCTTCGAAAATACAAACTCCTGGACATCTTCTTCTTTCACATCCTCGGAATCACCGAACGCAGGAAGCAGATGATGGCTGACAATCAATGAATAGGTCGCGAATGACGATTGTTTCACATACATTTTCTTGTCCGACTTCCACATGTCGGCCAATTCATGAAATTTGATAGATTTCTCCATGATTTTAAAGATTAAGGATTATATGCGAAAAAAAAAGAAAAAACGATAATAAAAAGAAAAACCATGCTCTGGCATTCGCTAAAACAACATTCATGTGTGCCATAAAACATAGATTTGCGGATGCATGATTTACTGTGGCGGTATGTGGAGATTGAAGATGACGCTCTTTTTGTTCCTGGCGGCTTGCCATGTGAGTGCCAGAGATGACGGCGAGTTTATGAAAGCTGTGCTGGAGCTTGCTGGTTGCCTGTCTGTGGAAGAGCTTGATGAAGATGAAGTGGAGAGGTATTCTGATTTGCATGACAATCCTCTTCACCTGAATTATGCTTCGAGGTCCAAGCTTCTGTCCAGCGGCCTGATGTCTGCATACCAGGTGGCTGTCCTTATGGACCACAGAGAAATGACAGGGGATATCCTCTCATATGAGGAGCTCTCAGCTCTGGATGGCTTCGGCGGAAGCTTCGTATCAGCTTTACGGAGTTTTGTGAGCCTGGAATCCACATCCCCGCCAGGCCAGTCTTCCAGTCCGCCGCTTGTCATCCGGAATGCCATGACGCTGAAATCCGGGATGAGAAATGCCGGGACAGAATTCTCGCCGGAAGGAATGTACGCAGCCAAGTACAGGATATCGGCAGGGGAGTACTTAGATGCAGGCATATCGATGAGAAGTTCCTGGCAGGACAGCCATTTCCCTCCTGAAAAATATTCTTTTTTCCTGGCTTGTTACGGCAGGAAATTTCCTGGAAAAGTTGTTCTCGGGGATTTCAGCCTGCGGTTCGGCCAGGGCCTGGCCTTATGGTCTGGCTTCTCTATGAGCGGCATTTCTGCACCTGATGCATTTTCCCGCAGGCCGGCTGGCGTGGTCTCTTATCATTCATATTCAGGCGACGGGGCTTTCAGAGGATTGGCTGCAGACTTCGGAAGACGGCATTTCAATGCTTCTGTTTTTGCCGCAGGCCTTGGATTGCGTGAAATGATGGAGGGCGGAACTGACTTTTCACGGGACATCCTGTATGGATTTAATGCAGGGTGGTACGGAATGTCAGGGCAGGTGTCAGCCACATGTTTTGCAGTGTCGCCTGCCGTAATAGATGTGCCAACAGGAATGGAAGACCAGAGACTTCCTGTTTCAGAGTATTTCACTGCCGCTATATTTTCTTGCGACGCCAGGTTTTCGGTCAGGGGCACGGATCTTTTCGGGGAAGTGTCATACGATATTCACCGGGATGCGCCGGCGGCTCTGGCTGGTGTCAGGACCGATGTTTCAGATGGGGTGCAGCTGGCTGTCATGGCTAGATATTATCCCCCGGAATATTCAGGATTATATTCGGGGGCGGCCAGGAGCGGCTCAAGATGCTCAAATGAGCATGGCATTTCCATGGCATTGTCCCATTCTTCCGGAAACTGGGTGGATATAGCCGTAAAGACAGGATTCGGCTCGTCTGAGAAACGTTTTCAGGGAGTGTTTTCAGCAGATGCCAGTTATTCTCCGGAGCCGAAATACGGGACAGATGCTTCATCTTGCCAGATGAAGGTCATGCTGACTGAAAATGTCAGAATCTCCAGATTCTTCAGCGCGTCTTTTAGAATTTCAGAAAGATACAGGACCTATGGCCAGCCGTTCAGAACGGATGTGCGCGCAGATTTAAGATGCGGGTTTTCCAGATGGAATATAAATTTCAGGATTAATCTTCTGCATTGCGAAGGAACTTCCTTTCTTTCATATCTGGAAGGCGGATGGCGTTTGCCGGCCATGACCGTCTGGCTTAGAGCCGGGGTCTTTCGAGCGGATAACTGGGATGACAGAATTTATGCATATGAAAGGGATGCTCCAGGGAGTTTTTCTGTGCCGGCTTACTATGGCAGAGGATATTGGACGGCATTGACAGGCGGATGGAGACTCTCCAGAGGGATCAAACTGTATTTCAGAGCCTCATTCCAGGACTATCCGTGGCTGAGTCCGGCTGAGACAGAAAAAAAGCCGGCTAAAGCCGAAATCCGGCTTCAGCTGGCTGTAGATTTGAGACATGCCCCTTATCTGCGGAATTCGTAAGTGCCTGCAGGTGCTGTGAAATACAGAACGCCTTCTTCAGTTTTCACATCTGCCGCCGGGATGAATATTTTCCCGTCCTTGATTACCTGCCAGTTTCCTGGCTTGAGGTCGGTCACGAGAATTTTGAAAGTCCCGTCACCAGTGACGCTGAAACTGAAGCTGTTGTAAAGCTGTTCGCTGTCTTTGCTGAATGTCACGACTCTGTCTGCGATTTTCACACCTGTCACCTTTTCTCCGTCGATCCGGACTGCGGAATGAAGCGCAGGGCAGTCATTGTCAGAAATTTGCATTACATTCAGGAAGCTGTCTTCGTCTGATGGCGCGGCAGGGGAGAGTTCTATTCTCCATGCACCCCTCTCATTGGCAGGATCCGGCCTGCGTGGAGAATTCGGATAGTTCATCCCGGCTACCCAGAATTCTTTCCCTGGCCCTCCGATTTTTTCGATGGAAGCATTGCCGGCTTCAGGAAGAAGCACAGTGTCAGTCAGCATTCCGCTGTCTCCGTTCAGAGTCCTGGACACCGTGATGGTGTTCCCGTTTATCTGAGGCTCTTCTATGCTGTGCAGAAGCCATGTCTTCTTGAAGTCAGGCGAAGATGACACTATCCTGTCGAATACAATCAGGGCGGCAGGTACAGATTCCGAGAAGAAGTTCAGAAATACGAACGACCGCTTGACATCTTTCACTTTCTGAGAATATGCTTTTGTGATATCTCCTTTCAGATATGAGTATTCAGGAACATTGATATCAGGCCCGAAGCTGTGTGCAACGGCTTTCCCGACTGTGTAGCTGTCACTCAGCAGGCTCTCGAAAGAACGGCAGGTATCCCATCTGTCGCCAGGCATTCTCTGGCCTCCGTCATTGGCCGCGAACTCAGTCTTGCCGGCACCTCCGTAGTTCCAGCATGCAAATTTCTCTTCAGGATCATAAATCAGCAATGAATTGTGTGCAACAGTGCGTTTTGTGTAATTTTTGTTGTGGTCGCTGTTGTATCCTCCTGCTGTGCCTTGATAAGTGCCTGAATCTATGGCAAGAGGACCTTTGTAATATATCTGGAATGCCCCTGCGTCCAAGTGCTGGTGATTTCCCACATAGTTTTCGTTCACCTTCATCTCGGCTATGACGCTGTCATCTCCCCATCCTGTCCTGGCGATCATCCATCCGAAAGGCGTGCCGCTGTACCGTGTAAACGGCAGTGTCTCGGGAGAAGCCGGCTCTATCTCCAGATCTCTCCACAGAATGTCGAATATCATGCAGTGGTTTTCAACCCTCGGCTTGCGGCAGTACTCCCAGGCCAGGTACGGGTCGTGGTAGTAGCTGTATGCCAGCATTGCAGGCAGGGAATATGAAGGCGATGCCCCTCTCTGAGGATTCACGTCTCCAGCCGGAAGCACCTGGCCGTCCGGCCTCCTCCTGTACAGAAAATCATAGAGTACATACTGCTGCGAACTGTCATATATAGGGCCTGCACCCATCTTGTCCAGAATCCATTGTGAAAACAGGTCGTTGGAGAAACGCACATTGACATAGCCGGTCCCCTGGTGATAGTTGTGCCCGGAGTATATGAAGTTTCTTACGGGGATATAGTCCTTGAATATCATTGATACAGCATGCTCGTACATGTCAGGATATTCGTCATATATTGCGATGCCGCATGAAAGCATGTCTCTCAGAACCATCCATTCTGAAGTGTGCCCGGCTATAGGCTCGGTGTCTTTAGGCGGATAGCCGCATTCCATCGTCCCGGCTATTCTTACGAACTCCTCTATGAACATTTGCTTTTCGCTTTCTTTCAGCTGGTCATAGCACCAGTCGTAGACGATGGCGCCGCACATCATCATGACTCCGCTTGCTCTGGACAGGTCGCTTCCGTGTCCGAAATTCGTGCGTTTCAGGGTGTCGAGCATGGAAGTGATGGCCTGTCTGGCTGATTTCTTATTTCCGTTCACCAGATAGTCGAGAGCCTGCAGCTGTGCCCTGGTAGTGACCCCTCGCATGACAAAATAATATCGGAAACCACGGTCTGTGACTTCGGCTTCCTCTTCCGGAGTCCTGTCCTTGGCGAGCTTTTCCATAGTGGCTATTGTCTTTTTGATCTGCGGGTTTTCCAGCCGGGCTTTGAGCTCCGGAATGTCTTTCTCCTGAATGTAAAGGCGAGGATGCACATCAGGCGGAATCGGGATGGTCACCCCGTTCACTTCTTCCCATGTCACCTGCGGACGTTCCTGAGCCGATGTTTTCTGCTGCAGAATTAAAACTGAGCATACAAGCATTAAAAATAATCTGGTCTTCATTTCTGTGTCGCTTTTTCACAAAAGTACTCAATAACCATCATCTTCGCTTTTCATTCTGTCCAGTCCATTCTCAAATTTGTACAATATTAATTTAAATTTGTCCAAAGGTTCAGCACTCTATCCATTGAGGGTGACCAAAAGCCCTTTTTGGTCACCCTCAAACGTCTTGTCAAACTGGCAATTTCAGCCGGCCTATTTTCGAAAAATCAGATCATCAGCGCTCCTACCAGTGCCAGAATGGCGTAAAATTCAGGAAGTGCGGCGTAAATCATGGTATTTGTCATGACATCATGCCCCTGGGCAATACCTGTGATGCCATTTGCGCATACCTGTCCCTGACGGATGGCGGAAATCAGAAGCACTAGCCCGATTCCAAGCCCCATGCCGAAAAGCATCAGCCCGTCAGTGGCAAAATCTCTGGACAGCCACATGAGGAAAGCCACGAATCCATAAAGACCCTGAGTAGCCGGCATCGCCGACAATATCATGTAGCTGGCTGACTTGTCCGGATTC
>CASEOO010000021.1 GCA_949289565.1 uncultured Bacteroidales bacterium | reverse complement strand
TCCGCCACGGCCGGATTCAGGGAGGCAGAGAATTTCGGACGTCTGGAGTACTCCTTCTCGTGTCTTGTGAGGGAATGCGGCATCGACATGGCGGAATGCTCGCTGATCGAAGAGAACGGGAGGGCTCATTTCCTGACAAAGCGATTCGACCGGATAAACGGTGCAAAGGTGCACATGCAGACGCTCTGCGGCATCGCGCACTTCGATTACCGGCTCCTCAGGGCCTACTCCTATGAACAGGCGTTTGCCGTAATGCGCGGTCTGCGGCTTACCTACAAGGAGGCGCAGGAGATGTTCCGCAGAATAGTGTTCAATGTCGTGGTACGCAACCAGGACGACCACACGAAGAATATCTCGTTCCTGATGGACAGAGGCGGGAAATGGCGCCTTTCTCCGGCCTACGACATGGGCTACGCCTACAATCCCGACGGCCAGTGGACCTCTGCCCACCAGATGTCGATAAACGGCAAATTCAGCGGCATCACCAAAGACGACCTGCTCGAATGCGCGGCCAAGAACAACATCAAGAATGCCGCACGGATTATCGATGAGGTTTGCCAGACAGCATCCATGTGGCCCAAAATCGCTCTGGAGTGTGAGGTGCCGCAAAAGATGATTGACGAGATCCGGCAGAATATGGTTTTCTTTTGATTGGTCGATCTGAGGAGCTGCTGCAACTTTACTTTATCTCCGTATTCATATATACGTTCATTAAAGTAAAGTCAAAATGAGGGAAGAAAAGAGATGGCTGCGCCATGGAAAATGGCTACCGCCATTTTTTCTTTTGGCTGCGAAACTTATAAGCAATCCGGTTGTAAAGGCCAGTCCCCAACGGTCACTCCGATCAAGCACAAAATACCCCACTTGGAACTCGAAAATATCCGCGAATCCGGCCTCGATTTTACAGCCCGTTTTGGCGAAATAAACCCCGACGTGCCCTATCTTTGCAGACGGGGTCTGTCGGGGCCCGAAAGGGCTGTTTTTGCCCCCCCCTCTGTTCGGAGGAGAGGTTGAAAATCGTTAGATCATCGATTTTTACAAAAGCAAGTAAATTTCTGAGGTCCTCATCTTTCCATTGCATAATCAATATGCATTCGATGCCTCTCGAATATTAAATCATATCTCAAACCAATATTCAATAAAGTTATAGCGAGCCTATTATTAAAAAGTCACAAAAACCTAATTCATAATAAGCATAGCTAGCTCTATCAATTATTCCCTTCACAAAACGGACATTTAAGATTTGTTCCTTCTGGAGCATCAGGGTGAATATGGTTATTCAAATGGCCTTCTAAGCCTCCGAAATCATGATAGTTTTTACATTCCTTGTTATATGCTTCTTCTTTAGAAGTCGCATAACTAAACTTAAATCTCTCATACTTCAATTTCGGATCATCTATAAATTCCTGAATGCCATGCATAATACGCTCATGCAAATCAGTATCCGAACGCCCAATATATTTAACAATAAAAACACCTTGATTATTTAAGTACCCATATGCATAATTACCTATACGATTTTTAGCAACTCTTGCATCTATTTCATCTTTGGTCAACGGATAGGATGACCCCATATTTAACGAAGGCATAACTTTACCATTTTAATTTTTCTCTTAATTTCCCGCCCATCTGTTCAGGCTGTATTTTACATTCCTCTTTATATCTAATTAATAAGCTTTTGATTTGCCCCTTAGTAAAGATTTTTTGGTTTTCGACGATTTTAGCTATTTCTGTCATATATTGGGCTAATAAGCCCAGCCTTGTATAATCAATTTCAACCAAATCACGATGTTTCTGAAGGATGGACGGATTAAGACCAGCGGCGACCCCGAGTTGATCGTCAACAATCTCTATCTTCATCGCTGCTATATCTTTTTCATCCAAGATGAGATAATCAATTTTACAAACATCATCTCGATTTAAAGCTAGCGCAACAATGGCATCTTCAATATCTTCCTGATTTTCAACCTTCCATACACTAAGTCTATTATTCGTAGTACGGAGATCTCCAATAGCATCGCCACATATAGATGCATCTTCTCGATTAATAGTTACAGAACCATCCCACTTATGAATATTAGATAGCATTCTTATCAACATGCAATTCCTCCTCCAATTCTTTTTTGACTATCATAGCATATTTCTCAATCCAACAAGAATGAAATTGAAGATTATGCAAAGCACTAAGACATTGTTCTGTTCTCCATTCTTCAATAACTTCTAAAGCAGCCTCTTGCGTCTTTGAACTAGGTTGATTAAGGCCAGCAATAACCATGGTCATCAATTTATCTGATTTTTCTGACTTTATAGTCATTGCTATAATTCGAAGAAGTGCGGCAAGTACATTTTGATTCAATTGATTCTGAGAAAAAATAGTATGTAACCACAAAATTGTTACATATTCATTTTCTTGCAAGTAATATTCGACTTCCTCAATTGCACTATTACTCATTCCATCTTCAAAATCTATATGAAGAATAGACCACAAAAACGCAGGAGTCCTTTGATTTAACATTTTCTCAAACGCAATATTTGCCGCATTAATATCACGTGTGTTTGTAGAGTCATCCAAATATTCATGGAAGAAATCACTATGGCTTTTTGCAGGATTACCTATTCCTCCTTCTACATCAGCGATCAAACCAATTACATCAATATCATCTCTTTCGTCGGCAAAACTAGATTGATATGAATTAGCAAAAGGCTGTTGAAATCTATTTATCCAAATAGATTTAGACACCCAAGACCTTTGAAACTCTTCAAAACCTAAAGGCTGTAATTCAAATATCGTTTGAGATAACCCCATTAGATCTTGATCAAAGGTTTGCGATTGGATATTAGACTGAAAATCTTCCATATTTGGAAATATCATAGCTCCAAATTAGTTTAAAAAATTATTCATGAAAATAGAAAGATATAAAGTCTGCGCAAAATCGATCTACCTTACTGAAAAAATCATTAATTGCACCATTATCAAAAACGACATCAGGATCAATCTTACTATTTATATCAAAATCAATCATTGATACTTCTACCAACTGATTCACGCCTTCTATTGGCACCACTTTATTTATCGTATAAAACTTTGATAAATAATTAAAATACACATCCATGCTATCAGATATTCTCTCTTGTACTCTAAAAACTTGAGAAAAATCACAATTATCCATTTTTACACCCTTGAACTCATTAAGGTGGAAACATGTATTTGCAAATTTTATAATAGAATCCTTTTCCCCTGTATACTCAAATGTTGGAGCTATTGCAATTCTTGAACATTTTATGGAATCAGGAACCATCGATGAAAATAGTAACTTACATCTTTCTCCGAATCTAGAAATAGTTTCTACCGAATAATCAGCATTAAGCTCTTCAATTATATCAATCTTTTGAGATTGAAACATTATCCGTTGTTTTTTATCCTGTGATATAAGAGACCATTCTCCTGGACTCATAACAGTATTCATTAGTTTTCCTTCAATGAACATAGGAGCAGGAGACATATTTACAGATGGAATGAACTCTACCTCAAAAATAGGCTGCAAGCGTTTTACAAGTTCCCAAGAGAATTGTATTTGAGGGACAAATATAGTTCCTCTCATTCCGACAATTTTAAGTTGATTTTTTAAGTCCATAAAACTCCAATTAAATTAATCCAACCTTTGTATATACTCAAGTTATATGGTACACTCTTCCTAAATTATAAACAAAAATAGTATTATTTTTTATCTATAGCAAGATCGTTATTAACTTTCCCTCTTATCAAAAGCCATGCTATACTAATACATGGTATCAGAAAGAACGCTGGAGACCATACGGCTCGTCATTCTACTCTTTGATTCCATTTGACGCAGCACATCCATTGCCATTGATAAATGTGCTCAAAGTATTCGCCCCAAAGGCTTTGGAGTTTATTTTATCAATCTTCTTGACATCTTCCAACACTGCTTAGGTACGCTCATTGCTACTCAAGCTTTAGTGCTATTGAAATGGAACAATCTACGCCATGATGCCATACGTTTTTTAAGTAAGAAAGATAAGGCTACTGGCAGTTGTTCATTTACCGTAATCAACAAGAGGATGCTACACCGCAACAATCCGATTTATGATCTCTATATAAACAGGGCGTTGAGTGGAGAAGTAAAAATTATGGAGAAAGAACCTTGTAAAGAGACTCAAGTAAAGGTTACAAAGTACATGATAAATAAATGTTGAAAAGAAATAATGACAAGGCAAATCCTTTGACATAACAACAACTGCCATGAACAAGAAGTCCTACTCGAGACAGAAGCCGAGAATTGATCTTGGAAGGGAAACAGGACCCGAAAACTCTTTCAAAAAATACATATATATATTCTATTTCTCATCTCAATAGCTATTATAATTCTCTTTCTGTCTAAAATAATTCCACATAAAGTCTCATATATGAATCCTTAAACGCTATATTATGGCTCAGCAAATCGAAATTAAACTAGTGTAAATAAGTCTGTTCTCAAATTTGGATTATTTGTCTTTCATAATATCTCGCCATTAGAACGGCTGCTGTCGCAACCACTCGTTCATAAAACGGTCGTAAATGATATACCCGCAAGGCGTCTGATAAACCAGTTCGTTATCGAGCAGTTTCTTCAACGAAGCACTCACGCTACTCGCTGCACGAAGCCGATGTCGGCTGATAAAGTCTCCCGCCAGCACCTCTTTGACACACCCTTCGCGGGCGATGGCTTTCAACAGGCGCACATGACCGGCCGAATAGGCCTTCAACAAATCAGCATACGAATAGCTCCGTTCGGAAATGATCTGTTCCATAGCATACGCCACCAACCCAGTATCCACATCCCGATTATAGCCGTACAAGCGATTGAGAAGGCACTGGATATACCAAGTACGTCCGTCAAATTTGTCATACATCGTATCAAAAACCTCACGGGAAAGCTGTACGCCATGTTCAGCAAAGTATCCGGCAGCAAAACAGGCATACGACTCACGATCAATGGGGCCGATGGTCAGCAGTTGCGTACTCCGATAGAACGGTCTTTTCGATGACGTGAACATCTCCTGCATCAAATGTTGCTTACTGCCCGCAAAGATGAAGTTCACATTGGGAAGGAACTGGATATAGGAGCGCAACAGAGCCTCGATACCCTTTTCCGGATATTCGGCAATCTGCTGAAACTCGTCGATGGCAATATAACACCGTTTCTCCGAGGATCCCAAATAATCGAATATCTCTTTCAACGTACTCTCCTCCTCTTGGGGAGCTACGTCAATCGTCACTTTGGGGACTCCGGGCTGCTCGTCAATGGTGAATACCGGACGACAACTGCAAATAAATTGTCCGATGCGGTTTAATGCTTTCTGAGGCGCGGTATCCAGTTTACCCAACACAGTATTGGCAAACAACCGCACGAAATCACCCATTGACTGCGTGGAGTAAATATCCATATAGAACGTGACAATATCAGGCTCCTGCTCTTTTAGGCGATAAAAGGCATGACGAATCAGGCCGATCTTGCCCATACGACGGGGAGCTATCAGCGTTACATTACGCCCATTTTGGAGCGCATCGAGAATCGCTGATGTTTCCGTCTCACGGTCGCAAAAGAATTCAGGGCTGTGGTAGCCCGCTATCAGGAAAGGATTGTTCGGCTTCATTTTATACACTCATTACATAACCATCGTAACGCAAATGCCGTAATTAAATACAAGACAGCAAAAAAATCCATTAAATAATAATTTACAGCCAAAAGAAAAAGAAACTTTACTTTATCCCTGTATTCCTACATACATTCATTAAAGTAAAGTCAAAATAAGGGAAGAAAAGAGATGGCTGCGCCATGAAAATGTTTTCAGTCATTTTTCTCTTTTGGCTGCAAATTTTATAAACAATCCGGTTGTAAAGGTCAGTCCCAAGCGGCCAGTCCAATCAAGCACCAAACACCTCACTTGGACCCCGAAAATATCCGCGAATCAATACTCGATTTTACAGCCCTTTTGGGCGAAATAAACCCCGACATGCCTTATCTTTGTAGACGAGGTCAGCCGGTGCTCAAAAGGGCCGTTTTTGCCTCTTTTCCCTTTGTTCGGAGGGAGTCGATGAAAAAACGTTAAATCTTGCGATTTTTCGCAAAAAACAAGTAAATTTTTGAGTAGTCTACCTTTTAAGTTGTAAACCATTGATAATCAATGAAAATATGATGATGCATCGGGAAGTTTATTCCTTCACGAAACCATAAACTCTACTCTTTTTTAGTGTTTCTTATTCTTTGGAACAACAAATCTAAAAAATCTGTACACTTTTTTATTATCCTGTCTCAGACATACTTTTGGAAACAGTATTGCGATTTTGACTTGGCGGGAAAGCAAGCACATCTTTCTTTTTAATTTTCAACAATATTTGGGTAAGGAACGGTCCTCTTATTAATTCCTGATGATATTGAATCCTGCTTGAAGTCTGGTTTCCGGAAAAGATATGATGAACAGAGAGGCCGATTTAATGATATGAAGTCTGATGTATTCGAATTGCAGCAGTTGATGGATTTAATTCATCATGAGCGAAAAGCATATGGCCTGGAAGGTTGTATATGCTGTATCTGAAGAAACCGATTAGAATAAAAGCAATAAGGATAGCGGATTCTGTATCAAGCAGGATGCCGTCTATCTCAGATATAATTTGCCGGTATTTATTTACGGTGTTTTTCGTTGTCAATCTGTCTTATAACCCTGCAAGGATTTCCTGCGGCCACGCAGTTCTCGGGAATGGACCGTGTCACAACACTGCCGGCGCCGATTACACTGTTCCGGCCGATGGTGACTCCTGGCAGAATAATTGCACCTCCGCCAATCCAAACGCCATCTTCTATCTTCACAGGCAAGGCATAAGTGCGGCAGATCTCTTGTCCTTCAGACCAATCCTGTACCATACGTTCATCCACGCGGACAGAATGAGTAGCCGTATATATCTGTACATTTGATGCTATCAAGACATTGTTGCCGATGTCGATGCGGTTATTATCTACAAATGTGCAGTTCATGTTTATTATTACTTTGTCGCCAATGAAAA
The DNA here is from genome assembly GCA_949289565.1 of uncultured Bacteroidales bacterium. GTDB lineage: Bacteria > Bacteroidota > Bacteroidia > Bacteroidales > UBA932 > Cryptobacteroides. The sequence goes on along the minus strand of CASEOO010000021.1, from coordinate 83,279 downwards.
TGTGTTTCCCGCATTCGCAATGAAAATCAATATCCACGTGCACGCCCTTCCCAATGCCACCGAACATTTCACGCAGCAGTTCTTGTTTGCGTTCGTTGTCGGCATAATCGGTTGTATTGAATTGCATCAGAAGACGCCGTGTGCGCAGGATCATATCCGTTATCTTTGGGTCTTCGCTGCCGATAAATGGTTCTCCTGCCATGCATTTTTCATATTCAGTTCTCATAATCACGCAGATTTGCTAACCAAACTTTACCACTCTAAGTGAAATAGTGCCTTACGAGGTACAAATATACGTTTTTTGCCATATTCAAACAACGCACTCCAATTTTATTTGTTCAGCAAGTGTTTGCCAATAGCCGAGACCCATTCGCGAATTCAAGGATTGGACTGTGCCGTTAAATAAATTTTACGTCAAAACTTTATTAAATTTGCCAAACAGATACGGCTGTTGACAACAATTTACTGGATATGATAGAAAAACTGCTGGAGCCGCTGGTTTCGGAGCGGTTCAGAAACGAAGAAAAATACCGGCTTGGCCATATCAGGATATTGAATCCATTGCCCGGAAGGGCAGTGATGGGCCTTCATATTCCTGATATGAAGAAAGTCGCCAAGTCATTGGCTGTCCGTGAGGACGCCGCCCGGATTATCTCGGATTTCGAGAAAGAAGCTGAGAAGGGGCGTGAGGCTCTCTCGCATGAGGAATTGATGGTGTGGGGGATGATGATAAATTTCATCAGGTGCATTCCGGCAGAGGAGAAATTGGCGATGCTGGAAAAGTTTGTGCCGCAGATAGACAGCTGGGGAGTGTGCGATTCAGTTTCCCCGGGCGCCAGCTGGTTCAGGAAGACGGAGCGTGCGTGGGATATTCTGTGCAGGTATTTCGCGTCGGACAGAGAGTTCGAAGTGCGGTTCGCGACAGTTATGTCCATGTGTCATTTCATGGATGAACGGTATCTTCCCCGCATTTTCTTCCAGTTCGATGCTCTGAATTTCAGCAGAATACAGTCCGGCTATCTAGGACCTTCCGAAGTCAAGGCGGCAGGAGGCCCGGAAAAGGTGCTTTCTTCAGGCAGGGGAGTGGCCATAGGGGAGTCTCCATATTATGCCAGGATGGGCGTGGCCTGGTGTCTGGCGACAGCTCTGGCGAAGTTCCCCGATGATACACGTGGCTATCTTCGTCATTCGCGCCTTCCGGAGGATGTGCTGAAATTGTATGCAAGAAAAGCCCGGGAGTCTTTCCGCACCCGGGCTGTTTCCCCGTTTTAGAAATCGCCTTTATTCTCCGAGCGCCTTGACCAGGTTCACCATCTCGATGGCAGTGGTCATGGCGTCGAAGCCTTTATTGCCTGCTTTCGTGCCGGCCCTTTCTACCGCCTGTTCTATGGAGTCAGTGGTGAGCACGCCGAAAATGACCGGGATGTCGCTTTCAAGTCCCACATGCGCGATTCCTTTCGTGGCTTCGCCTGCTACCATGTCGAAGTGAGGCGTCGCTCCTCTGATGACGGCTCCCAGGCATACTATAGCGTCATATTTTCCAGACTGCGCCATCTTTTTGGCTATCAACGGTATTTCGAACGACCCAGGAACCCATGCTACTTCGAGGTCATCTGCCGTGCCTCCGTGACGCAGGAAAGAGTCTTCCGCTCCGCCGAGAAGTCTGGATGTGATGAATTCGTTGAAACGGGCGGCCACTATGCCTATCTTCTGGCCTTCTGCCGAGAGATTTCCTTCTATTTTCTTCATAATTATGATTTTTTAGTTTATTTATCTGATTTATCGGTCTTCGCCTGAATCCTTTCTGTATCTCTGCCATCTGGATGCTGGTTTACCGCTTCCGGACTTTCATCCTGGCTGAAATGCAGGAAATGCCCCATTTTCTTGTATTTTGTGTACAGGTAAAGCTTGTTTTTTTCGTTGCAAGTCATCTCTATCGGATCTCTTCCGGCCACCTCTATCCCATAATGGTCGAGTCCTGTGATTTTCAGCGGATTATTCGTCATAAGAATGATCTTCTTCACGCCTAAGTCTGCCAGAATCGCCGCCCCGGCATCATACTCCCGCATATCTGAAGGGTAGCCGAGGGCAATGTTCGCTTCCACCGTGTCCATTCCCTGATCCTGCAGTTCGTATGCTCTCAGCTTGTTTATAAGCCCGATGCCTCTCCCTTCCTGCCGGAGGTAGACCAATACTCCGCGTCCTGCTTTTTCTATCCGTCTAAGGGCTTCCGCCAATTGTTCTCCGCAGTCGCATCTGAGCGAGCCGAAAACGTCTCCTGTCAGACATTCCGAGTGCATCCTGCACAATACAGATTCTTCTCCGGTGACATCACCTTTCACAAGGGCCAGATGATGTTCTCCGGTGATCCGGTTCACATAGCCGAGCATCCTGAAATTTCCGTATTTTGTGGGAAGCGGGACATCCGTGACTTTTTCCATCCACTTTTCTGTATGTTTCCGGTACATGACCAGGCTTTCAACAGTGATGATTTTCAGCCCGTGTCTGCCTGCGAAGTCCAGCAGTTCGCCGGTACGCATCATGGAGCCGTCGTCGCTCATAATTTCGCAGCACAGTCCGCACTCTTCGAGCCCGGCCAGCCTCATCAAGTCCACAGTGGCCTCAGTATGCCCTTTGCGTTCGAGAACCCCTCCTGGCTTTGCTTCCAGAGGAAACATATGTCCTGGCCTGCGGAAATCTTCTGGCCGTGCACCTGGGTCTGCGCATTTCATCGCCGTGACAGACCTTTCTGCGGCAGATATGCCTGTGGCTGTGGAGATATGGTCGATGGAGACTGTGAATGCTGTGCAATGGCTGTCCGTGTTTTCGCTTACCATCTGCTTCAGTCCGAGCCTGGCCGTCATTTCAGGACTCATGGGCATGCATATCAGGCCCTTTCCGCAGGTGGCCATAAAATTTACATTTGCCGTGTCTGCATAACGAGCGGCGCAGATCAGATCCCCTTCATTTTCTCTTCCAGGATCATCGATGACCACGACGAGTTTGCCTTCTTTCAGATCCTTGACAGCTTCCTCTATGCTATTGAATTTCATATCTTGTCTATTCTGTTTTATCTTCTATGTTTTATTCTCTGCGGCGGCCTCGAGCCTTTGATATCCGTACTTCTTCTGCTTTAGTCAGAAACCGTTCTCCTCCAGAAAATCCCAAGTCAGCCCTCCGTCTCTTCTTCCATCCCCGCCGGCAGGGAATGCCATCAGCCTTTCCACATACCTCGCCAGCATATCCACCTCCAAATTTACATGAGAACCCGGATGCAGCAGCCCCAGAGTCGTATTCTGAGCTGTATGAGGAATCAGGGACACTGTCAGGCTGGCTTCATCCGTCCCGGCAATGGTTAGGCTTGCCCCGTCCACAGTTATAGAACCTTTCACAGCCGTATATCTTAGTATCTCATATGGAGCCGATATTCTCATCAGCGTGGCGATACCGTCCCGAGTCATGGAAAGAATTTCTCCGCAAGCATCTACATGTCCTGAAACCATGTGTCCCCCGAAACGCCCGCCACACAGCATGGCACGTTCCAGATTCACCTTAGAGCCTGGCCTGAGCCTCCCCAGCGAAGTGCGCCTGAGCGTTTCAGGCATGGCATCTGCTGTAAAGTGCCCTTTTCCAGGAGTCACAGTCAGGCATACGCCGTTCACTGCTATGCTGCCGCCTTTGCAGGTCCCGTCCAATACTAATCCTGCTTCTATATCCAGCACTGTACCTGTGCTTCCTCCATAAATTGACCGTACGGTCCCTATTTCTTCTATTATGCCAGTAAACATTTTGTCCGCTTTGATCTATCCTGTCATTTAATTTCTTTGCAAGCCTGCATTTCCTCTCTGCGGCATATGTCAGCATATGCACCGTATCTGGCGGCGAATGCATGCACCAGCCAGTCTGTGCCACAAGGGATTGCCGATGCTGTTTTCAGTTGGACTGCATCATTCATCCTGGCGATGCCTCTGCCTCCTGCAGGCCCTTTGGCCGTGCTTCCTCCTATGATTTTCGGGGCAATGAATATGAAATATTCATCCGCGAGATCCCTGCTGACGATGCTCCAGTTCAGCTCAGCTCCGCCTTCTACGAAAACCGAATCTATTCCTGCCTCTCCGAGTTTCTGCAGCAGGGCATTTATATCTATCCTGCCGTCAGGTGAGGGTGGACATTCCATGGTTTTAATACCGCACCTTCTCAAAATCTCCAGCTTGTCTGAAGGAGCCGCGCAGGTGTGCGCAAGTATTGTCTGATATTCTCCGGCAGACAAGGCGATGGCAGAGTCTTCCGGAATAGATGCTTTCGAGTCTGCGATGATTCTTGCCGGCTGTCTCATTCCGTCCGTCCTGCAGTTCAGCATGGGATTGTCCGCCATGACAGTCCCTTTTCCCACCAAGATGCCCATATACCTGCCGCGCATTTCATTGGCCAGGCGTCGGGACTCTTCGCCGCTCACCCATTTTGAATCGCCTGAAGCGGCGGCTATACGTCCGTCCATTGTCATCGCGTATTTCATTGTCACCCATGGCCGATGCTCGGTGATGAACTTGATGAACACCCTGTTCAGATATCTTGCACGTTCTTCGAAAAGCCCTGTCACCACTTCGATGCCGCTTTCGCGCAATATTTCCACTCCACGGCCGGCAACCAGCGGGTTAGGGTCAAGCATGGCCACTGCAACTTTTGCTATACCGGCTTCAATGATGGCAGAAGTGCATGGCGGCTGCTTGCCGAAATGGCAGCACGGCTCCAGCGTCACATACATTGTGGCCCCGGAGGGATTCTCCTTGCAGGAAGACAATGCATCTGTTTCCGCGTGAAGCGCTCCGTATTTTCTGTGCCATCCTCTGGCGATTGCCTTCCCGTCCTTCACTATGACCGCACCCACCATAGGATTCGGATTCACATGCCCGAGCCCTCTTTCCGCCAGGCCCAGGGCCATCTCCATATATTTTTTATCTTCCTCGTTCCACATCGTCAAGATATTCATAAAAATAAAATTGCCCTGGTACAATGTACCCAGGGCAATGTCAGCGTCTGCATGCTGCTGCCGGTCCACAGAACCTGCCTGCTGCATTTTCTCTTCCATCCGGACTGTACCGTCGGTACCGGAATTCCACCGGTTCAGTCCCTGTATCCAGGGAGTCGCGGACTTTCACCGCCGGTAGGGAATTTCACCCTGCCCTGAGAATATCTTTGCAAAGATATAGAAAAGTCCTGTCAATGCAAGCAAGATTCAGAAAAATTCTTTATTTAAAAAAAAACATGTGGGTGGGTCAAAAGTCACGAAGTGACCGCGACTGGAAGGAGCGAGATCCCCCTAATAGGGGTCGAGAGCGGTCCTATGAGAATGTCCAGTGGACATTCGAAAGCGAACAGAGGGGGTTAGGATGGGGTCAGTGTTAAACTGCGTTTTTCCATTATCCTCACCTCAGTAATTCGTACAAGCACGATTACTCTCGGTTCGTCAATGGTTTCGAAGAAAGACGTTAGAGGGTGACCAAATTTTGGTCACCCTCTAACTGGAATTGTATCTGGTCTGCCGGAATCAGGCGGACTATGAATCTCATTTATTCGGCATCTGCCGGAGACATCATGATTTCAATGAAGTTTCCTTGAGATACGATGTCTTTTACAGCCTTCTTGACGTTCTCAGCATTGATGTCTTCGATGGCCGCTTCATATTCCTTGTCAAAATCGACGCCGTATTCTTCAAAGTAAACTATGTTGCCCATCCAGTATGAGTTGCTAATGCGTGACTCTGGAATATTCTTCTTGAAATTCTCTATAGTCATGGCCAGCTGCTCCTCGGTAGGGCCTTCGGTCATAAGCTTGTTCAGGCCGTCTGATGCAGATTTCCTGAGTTTGTCAGCGGCTTCAGGATTTGTGTCGAAATAAATCTGGATCATAGCTCTGTCCTTAGGCTTGTCCTGAAGACTGAAGCTGACGCTCGCTCCATATGTGCCGCCTTCTTCCTCGCGGAGTGTCTGGACATATATCATGTTCAGGATGTACTCGGCGGCGCTCATCATCACCTGGTCATGAATAGAGTATGGAATATACGATGTATAGACCTGGAATACTGTGTTCTTAGGTGTGGCCATGCTTACCTCGAAATGGTCTTCCACTTTTCCGGACACGATGTTCTCTTCTCTGTCTATCCATTCATGAGACTTCTTCCCCTTAGGGAGTGAGCCTGCATATTTCTCTACGAGCGGCTTCAGCGTGCCGAGATCCACATTTCCTGCTATGAGGAGGGTGGCTCCGGCTATATTGTCATAGAGGTGGCGGTACACTCTTTCGATGGTGGCCAGGCTGGCTTTTTCCAGGACTTCGTCGCTGATGACGAACCTTCTAGGATTGTCATTATACAGGACTTTGTTCATTTCCTGCTGCAGCTTGAAGCTAGGCTGGTTCTCCACATTCGGAAGGATGGACTTAAGCTGATCCACCCCGGTCTGGAATTCGTTCTCGTCAAAACGAGGTTCCATGAACATCAGATACATGAGCTGGAATGCTGTTTCCAGATCTTTTGGCGCCGCTGATGCTGATATGCCATGGCTGAGTCCTGAGATGTATGGAGATACTTGCACAGCTTTTCCGGCCAGGATTTTAGGCAGGTCTGAGCCGGAGAATCCTGCTACACCGGTATTCTGCAGGAACAGGCCGAAAATATTGTCTTCGAACGAAGGCAGGTCTTCAGTCTCGATGAGAGAACGGCCTCCGTCCATATAAAGCTGCATCCTTACATTGTCTTTTTCGTAGTCTGTAGGCAGGACGATGACTTTCAGCCCGTTTTTCAGAATCCATTCGGTCGCTCCGTAAATCGTTTCTTTTTCTTTCTTCACTGGAGAGCCTTTGAGAGATGCGGCGTCCAGAAGCGGGATGTTGTAGTTCTGGGTCTCGTTCGGCTGGATGTCAGATGCTTCCACTTCACTCAGCGCGGCCAGGAAGTCTGTCTCCGCAGGATGAGCCAAGCCTTCCTTTTCCGGAGCTTTGTACAGAATGACCATGTTTTCATCTGTGATCAGCTGAGCGGCGATCTGGTTGATGACAGCTGCGTTGAGCTGCGATGCGACAGCCTTGGCTACCTCAAGCTCCGTGGCTGGCTCCATATACGGATAATTGTCGAAGAAATTGTTAATGTAGCTGTCCACGAATTCAGCATTCTTCCTGGAATCAGCACCTTCTACCTGCTGCTCGTAGTATGTCAGCAGATTCTGCTTGGCTCTGTCCACCTCGTCATCAGAGAAACCATAGCGTTTCATTTTCTCTATTTCAGTCATGAATGCCTTGAAGGAGCTTATGCCTTCTCCGTTACGGCATGATATGTTGCCCATAGCTGCCTGGCAAGTTTCGCAGAGCCCGCCTACGCCGAAGCTGGCCCTCAAGTATGGTGCATCAGGCTTGGATGTGATATCGTTGAACCTCTCGCTCATCACCTGGTAAATCACGTTGTATATGAAATTTATAGTGAAGCCGAGGTCCGTGCTGTTCAGTTCTTCCGGCAGAGATTTGCTTCTCCAGAGGACTTCGATGGAAGTGTTCGTAGCTTCAGGGTCGGTGATGACGCCTACCACAGGTTCGGCATTTCCAGGAATCTCTATCACTGCTTTCGGCTGCGGATTTTCCTTGGCCGGTATATCGCTGAACAAAGCCTTGATCTTAGCTTCTACCTGATCCACATCGATGTCTCCCACCACTATGACAGCCTGAAGGTCAGGGCGGTACCATGTGTGGTAGAAGTTCAGCAGGCTTTCAGGTTTGAAAGTCTTGAGATTTTCTTCGCTTCCGATAAGAGTGCAGGTCGCATATTTGGTGTCCCCGTAGTAATATGGAAGAGATTTCTCACGGAGTCTCCAGCTCGCCGTGCTTCTGGTCCTTTTTTCTTCTAGAATCACGCCTCTCTCAGCGTCGATTTCCACAGGATCGCAAGTCACATAGTGAGAATAGTCATGCATGATGAGCAGGCAAGTGTCCAATATGCCTTCCCTTACAACAGGAATATTGTTGAGCATATAAGTCGTCTGCTCCACTCCTGTGGCCGCATTCACATTCCTTCCGAACTCTGCACCTATTTTCTGCAGATAGTCGAGCATGGTTTTTCCTGGAAGGTTTTTTGTTCCGTTGAAGCACATGTGCTCGAGAAAATGCGCCAGTCCGTCCTGGTCAGGAGTTTCCTGTATCGCGCCCACATTTGTGGCCAGATAGAATTCTGCCCTTTGTGCAGGCTTGTCATTGTGCCTGATATAGTATGTCAGGCCATTTTCCAGCTGCCCTTTGCGGACTGCGGGGTCGTTTGGCAGCTCTGCAGGCGCCGGCATCTGCGCAAAAACTGCCGTCGCCGAGAAAAGCAAGGCGACAAAAGAGAAATTTTTTTTCATAATATCTGAATAATAATTATTTAACTCAGTTCAATTGTCAGTCTGGAGGAATGTTTATCCATTTCCCGGCTGATTCTTTCCCGTTCTGGAAAATCCTGGTAAAGATACTCTTTTTATCCCGCATAAAAAATAGCCTGATGGAATCAGCCGTGCTGTATCGTCATCAGACTATCTTTTCCTGGGCGGATTTCCCGTGCCGCCAGCGGAGCAATTAATGTGCCACAAGTTATTTTTTCACTGATTCAAGCCATCTGCTTAGCGATGTTTCGAATTCCTGTCTGGCATATTCGAAATTGTCATTTTCTACGAACTTTGACGACGAGAAACCCCAGCCGTGGCCTCCTGTCGGCCAGATGTGCATTTCTGCGCTTACACCGTTATCCACCAGACGGTTGTAAAAAACGATGCTGTTTATGACCGGCACGGCAGTGTCATCCGTGCAATGTGCCAGGAATACAGGAGGCGTCTGAGGCGTGATATCGTTGCTGAGTGTGTATTTCTCTGTCAGATAAGCATATGTCTCCTGGTCTTTCAGATACTGGTCGGCTGTCTTGCCTTCAGAGGATGTCCATTTCTCTTCTTTTCCCAGCAGGTATATCTTAGACCCCAGGTGCGACGGCGTTTTTCCGTCCATGGCTATGACAGGGTATATGAGAATAGAAAAGTCCGGCCTGGTCTCTGCATCTGTGAACAGGGTAGTGGTGGATGCAGCCAGATGCCCTCCGGCAGAAAATCCCATCACGCCTATTTGGTTCACACCCCATTCCGGTGCATGCTCCCTGCAATATCTGAATATATTCTGGATATCATCCAGAGGCACTTCCCAGTGTCCGTTAGGCAGTCTGTATTTGGCTACGGCCACTGTTATGCCCTGGTCAAGCATCCAGTCCGCCACGTATACGCCTTCATTGTATGAAGAAACGATGACGTATCCTCCTCCCGGGCAGACAACAACCATCTGTCCGTTCGGTTTTTTCGGGAAATAAAGGTCGAAACGGGCATTGTCAGAAATGTTGCCGATATTTCCGTTCTCAGGGATTGTCTCCTCTCCTGTCAAGCCATTTGCTTCATTCATTTCGAGGCCGAGTGCTTCCACTTCCTTCCCTTGCACCGGGTCAGATATTTTCACTGGGTTTTCTTGGTACAAGAATACTGTCTTGTCTGGTCTCAGCCTGGTGTTAGGCTGGGAATATGCCGATTCATAGCTGAACAATGCAGCCGCGGCTATGACCGCTGTCAATATTTTTTTCATCGATTTTTTCCTGCCAGTCCTTTTTTACGTCTGGAGATTTCTTTGGCCTGGCTTTGTATTTTGAAGAAATCTCCCCTTTACAATAATGAAAAGAGGCTGGCACATACACTGCACCAGCCCCCTTTCTGTCTGCATCGACGGCCGGTTATTCTTTTCCGGCGAGACGCTTGTAGGTGTTAAGCCTGATTTTCGCGAATTCTTCTGTCTTGGCGAGAAGCTCACCTGCCTCTGCAGGGAACATCTTGTACAGAGATGCGAATCTGACCTCACCTTTCAGGAAGTCCTGGAACTTGCTCCAGTCAGGTTCCTTGCTGTCAAGAGTAAACGGATTCTTTCCTTCATCCTCGAGTGCAGGGTTGTACCTGTAGAGATGCCAGTAACCGCAGTCTACTGCAAGTTTCTCTTCCTTCTGGCTCAGTCCCATGCCTGCTTTCAGACCATGGTTGATACATGGGGCGTAAGCAATGATGAGTGAAGGGCCATCGTAAGCTTCAGCCTCTTTCAGAGCATTGAAGAACTGTGCAGGATTTGCTCCCATAGCTACCTGAGCTACATATACATAGCCATAGCTTATAGCCATCATTCCGAGGTCTTTCTTGCGAACCCTCTTTCCTGAGGCGGCAAACTTGGCGATAGCTCCGGCAGGAGTTGACTTGGATGACTGTCCGCCAGTGTTTGAATACACCTCTGTATCCAGCACAAGGACATTTACATTTTCACCGGTAGCGAGAACATGGTCGAGTCCGCCGTATCCGATGTCATATGCCCATCCGTCGCCGCCGAAGATCCACTGTGAGCGTGACGGGATGAAGTGCTTGTACTCGAGGAGAGCCTTGCATGTATCGCACTTGCACTCTTCCATGAGTGGCACGAGGGCGTCAGCCACTTCGCGGGTGATCTTCGCATCGTTCTTGTTCTCAAGCCATTTCGTGAAGAGAGCCTTCATTTCGTCAGAGCAGCATGAGCATGCTAGTCCTTCTTCCATGAGTCTGGCCACAGTCATTCTGGCCCTGTCAGAACCGAGTTTCATTCCGAGGCCATATTCTGCATTGTCCTCGAAGAGGGAGTTTGCCCAAGCCGGGCCATGTCCCTGAGCGTTAGTGCAGTAAGGAGATGCAGGGAAAGACGCTCCATAAATTGAAGAACATCCTGTAGCATTCGAAATCATCATGTGATCACCGAACAGCTGTGTGATGGTCTTGATGTACGGAGTCTCGCCGCATCCTGCGCAAGCGCCTGAGAATTCGAACAGAGGCTGTGAGAACTGTGAGTTCTTGATGTTCTGGAACTTGTTCTGGACTGTGTCCTTGTAGCCTATATGTGAATTCAGATAGTCGAAGTTGGCCTGCTCGTGTTCCTGAGAATCTGCAGGGACCATGACGAGGGCTTTCTCCTTTGCAGGGCAGACATCGGCGCAGTTGCCGCAGCCTGTACAGTCGGCTGGAGATACCTGCATGGTGAATACATAGTCCTTGAATACAGCCTTGCCCTGCTGCTTCTTGATGCCTGCAGGAGCCGCTTCGGCTTCTTCTGCTGTCATGAGGAACGGACGGATGGCTGCGTGAGGGCAGACAAATGCACAGTTGTTGCACTGGATACAATTCTCTGCTTTCCACTCAGGCACTTTCACTGCCACGCCTCTCTTCTCGTATGCCGCAGTGCCGTCAGGAATAGTGCCGTCTGCCATATCCTTGAATGTGCTTACAGGCAGAGTGTCTCCGGCCTGGGCATTGACGATGTCTGCGATCTGCTTAACGAATTCTGGAGCGAGCCTGTCCTTGTTAGGGTTCTCGAACTTGGCAGTAATGTCTTTCCAGTCAGCCGGAATTTCCACTTTAGTGTATTCTCCGCCTCTGTCGACTGCCGCATAGTTCATCTTCACCACGTTTTCGCCTTTCTTTCCGTAGCTCTTGTCGATGGCTTTCTTCATGTATGTCACTGCATCCTCGTAAGGGATGATGCCCGTGATCTTGAAGAATGCAGACTGGAGGATGGTGTTTGTCCTTCCGCCCAGGCCTATTTCAGCCGCGATCTTGGTGGCGTTTATAATATAAAGTGAAATGTTCTTCTGCCCTATGACAGCCTTTACATGGTCAGGAATCCTCTTCAGAGTCTCCTCTTCATCCCAGAGGCTGTTCAGGAGGAGAGTCCCGTTCTGCTTGATGCCTTTGAGCACGTCATATTTGTGCAGGTATGAAGGCACGTGGCAGGCCACGAAATCAGGAGTGGACACCAGATAAGGAGCCTTGATAGGAGCGTCGCCGAACCTGAGGTGAGAGCAGGTGTAGCCGCCTGATTTCTTCGAATCGTAGTCGAAGTAGCCCTGGCAATACTTGGATGTATGGTCTCCGATGATCTTGATAGTGTTCTTGTTCGCACCCACAGTACCGTCTGATCCGAGTCCGTAGAACTTGCATTCGGTAGTGCCAGGTTTCACGATGCTGATTTCCTCCTTGACAGGAAGCGACTTGAATGTCACGTCATCCACGATGCCGATAGTGAAGCCGTCCTTTGGCTCTGCAAGCTCGAGGTTCTCGTATACTGCCACGATCTGTGCAGGAGATGTATCCTTTGAAGAAAGCCCGTAGCGTCCGCCCACGATGAGAGGTGCATTGGCCTTGCCTTGGAAAAGCGCCTTGACATCCATGTAGAGAGGCTCTCCGAGAGATCCAGGCTCTTTCGTCCTGTCGAGGACAGCGATTCTCTTCACAGTCTCAGGAAGCGCTTTCATGAAATATTTGGCTGAGAACGGCCTGTAGAGACGCACTATGATGAGACCGTATTTCTTTCCTTCTGCCGCCAGATGGTCGATAGTCTCTTTGATGGTCTCGGTGACTGAACCCATGGCGATGATGATGTTCTCTGCATCAGGAGCGCCATAGTAGTCGAACGGACGGTAATCCCTGCCGGTAGCTTCGCTGATTTCGCCCATATACCTGGCAACGATATCGGATACGGCATCGTAATAGGGATTAGACGCCTCTCTTATCTGGAAGAATACGTCAGCATTCTGGGCAGTTCCCCTGGTGACAGGGCTGTCAGGATTCAGCGCCTTCTCTCTGAACTTGGCGAGAGACTTGGTGCTGATCATGCTTTTGAGGACAGCTTCATCGATGAGCTCTATTTTCTGTATTTCGTGTGATGTACGGAAGCCGTCGAAGAAATGCAGGAAAGGCACGCTGGACTTGATAGTGGAAAGATGTGCCACAGCGGCGAGGTCAAGAGCCTCCTGTACAGAAGCTGAGGCCAGCATGGCAAAGCCGGTCTGGCGGCAAGCCATTACATCCTGATGGTCTCCGAAGATTGACAGTGCATGAGATGCAAGGGTCCTCGCTGAAACATGGAATACGCAAGGAAGCAGCTCGCCGGCAATCTTGTACATGTTAGGAATCATGAGAAGCAGACCCTGAGATGCCGTGAATGTAGAAGTCAGGGCACCAGCCTGCAATGAACCGTGTACCGCACCTGCAGCACCGCCTTCACTCTGCATTTCGGTAACTTTCACTACCTCTCCGAAAAGGTTTTTCTTCCCTTGGGAAGCCCATTCGTCGACATATTCTGCCATAGTCGATGACGGGGTGATCGGGTAGATGGCCGCGTTCTCGCTGAAAAGATAAGCGATATGGGCTGCGGCATAGTTACCGTCACAAGTGATGAATTTTTTTTCGTTTGCCATAATCGTTTAATGTTTATGTTTGATTATTTGGATCAGTTATTTGTTTTTTCAATTATGTCAGCCGTTCATATTGCCGTGGCAATCGGAATGCGGAAAGTGCAATCAACAATATATCAGTCTTATACATTTCCGTGCCCGTTCACGACAGCAATATCATTACAAATTTAGACAAATTTTTGAAATAGAGCCTCTGTTATAATAAAAAATTGCACCGTCGCGACGGTGCAATTTTTCAATGTCTATGCCAGGACTTATTTTGCCAATGCCGAAATGCCTTCAATGGTCAGGTCTGCTCCGGCTATTTTCTTCACAAGTCCCTGAAGTACTGTGCCAGGTCCGATTTCCATGAAATATCCGGCTCCGTCTGCGAGCATGTTCTTCACGGTCTGAGTCCATTTAACCGGAGAAGTCAGCTGTGCAAGCAGGTTCTTCTTGATGGTTTCAGGGTCTGTAGACGGCATGGCGGTCACATTCTGGTAAACAGGGCATACCGGAGTCTTGAATATTGTCTTCTCGATTCCTTCAGCGAGTTCGGCGCGTGCAGGCTCCATGAGAGGGGAGTGGAAAGCTCCGCCTACCTGAAGAATCAAGGCGCGCTTTGCACCTGCGGCCTTCATTTTCTCGCAAGCTTCGTTGACAGCGTCGATTTCTCCTGAGATGACGATCTGCCCGTCGCAATTGTAGTTTGCTGGCACTACGATTCCAGAGCATGAAGCGCATATTTCCTCTACCTTTTCAGTAGGAAGCGCGATGATGGCGGCCATGGTCGACGGCTTGATTTCGCAGGCTTTCTGCATGGCTTGAGCCCTGATGGACACGAGCTTGAGGGCGTCCTCGAAATCCATTGCACCGGCTGCTGCCAGAGCTGAGAATTCTCCGAGGGAATGTCCTGCCACCATGTCAGGCTGGAAGCCGTCATAGCATTTGGCGAGCACTGCAGAGTGCAGGAACACTGCCGGCTGTGTCACTTTCGTAGCTTTAAGCTCCTCAGGAGTGCCGTTGAACATGATGTCTGTTATCCTGAAGCCGAGAATTTCGTTTGCCTTCTCAAGCATCTCTTTCGCGCGGGCATCAGACTCGTACAGGTCCTTGGCCATCCCAGGGAACTGGGAACCCTGTCCCGGAAATACGTAAGCTTTCTTCATAATTCATTAATTCTTAACAATCTGTACCCCCGTGGGGAATCGAACCCCAACCGTCAGAACCGGAATCTGAAATTCTATCCATTAAACTACGGAGGCGAAGTGGACTGCAAATATAGCAAATTTCGGAAAAATATCTAATTTTTATCTGCAGTCATTCATCAGGCCGGTCACTGCTCCGGCTTGCACCATTGGTCGAGCCACTTGAAATATTCCCTGTGCCAGAGAAGGGCATTCTGAGGCTTGAGTATCCAGTGGTTTTCATCAGGGAAAATGATCAGGCGGGATGGAACACCCATCATCTGCGCTGCATTGTAGGCCGCCATGCCTTCATCCACAGGCACTCTGAAATCCATGCCTCCGTGAGTGACGAGAAGGGGAGTATGCCATGCAGTCACGAACTTGTGAGGGGAATTGGCATAGTGCCTCTTGGCCGCAGGCAATGAACTCCATGGCGAGCCTCCCTGCCTGATGCCGCCGAATGTCTCGCCGTCGCCCTCGGGACCGGCAGGATGCCTGCCTTCGCGGAAATCATCAGTCACTTCGTACTCGTGAAGGCCGCCGTTGTCCCAGTTAGGAAACCACATCTCCTCCGTGGTCATGTACATATGCTCCTCATTGAATATGCCGGCATGTGCCACGAACGCATCGAACACATCCCCGTGCACTCCGCACAGATAATACACTGAATATCCTCCGTAGCTTGCCCCGCATGCGGCCATTTTGCCGATGTATCTCTCTGACTTGAGAGCTTTTGCCGCTGAAATATAGTCCTGGATGTTCAGCCCGCAGTAGTCGCCGGAAATCTGTTCCGTCCATTCCTGTCCGAAGGCCGTAGTCCCGCGCCTGTTCGGAAGAACTACTACATAGCCTTGCGAGGCCATCAGTCTGTAGTTCCATCTGTAGGACCAGCCCTGGCTCAGAGTTCCCTGAGGGCCTCCTAAACAGATGAGTATGGAAGGATAGACCTTGTTTTCGTCGAACTCAGGAGGATAAATCACCCATGTAAGCATATCCTTTCCGTCCACCGTCTTGATATGCCTTGCTTCAGTCTTAGTCTGCACCAGCTGATTGAGAATGTCTGCATTTTCGCTGGTCAGAGGCCTGACATACGTGCTGTCAGCCGTGATGTCCACAGCCACGAGCTCCTTCGGGAAGTCCATGCTGCACCAGCTGGTGAGCAGAACGGCCGTGTCGCCAGCGCCGGAAATATGGAATGGAGAATCGAAATCGTACCAGAGATCATCTCCTGTAATTCTCTTAATGGTGCCGTCACCGGCAATGTCCGCGGCGAATATTCCCTGAATGCCTTCGGCCAATGCATTGAAATAGATTTTTCCAGAAGAGGAATCCCAAACCGGGCCGGCGGCGTTGTATTTGAAATCAGCTGTCACATCCCTGATGCCGCTCACCACAGGGATGCGTTTCCCTTCTTTCCCTATTTGTATCTTCCAGTCGATGTCAGCCACCATCAGCCTCTGCTTGTCTGCTTCATAGCCGTCTCTCTCCATGCTCAGCCAGCACAGCTTTTTCCCGTCAGGAGACCATGCAGGACATGTGTCATAACCTCCTCCCATCACTATTTGAGTGCAGGCTCCGGAAGCCACGTCATACAGATAGATCTCCGAGTCAGTGGAAAACGCATATTCTTTTCCGGTGAGCTTCTTGCATGAGTATGCTATGGTTTTCCCGTCAGGACTCCATGCCAGCTGTTCTATCCCGCTGAACGGCTCGGCAGGCAGTTCGTACAGCTCATCTTCGGCATCCAGGATATCAACAGAATTTTCCATCCGGATGCCTTTCGTTTTCGGAGACTTCACATTTACGTCAGCGATGAAGGTGTGCGGAAGTTCTGTCACCCAATGATCCCAGTGCCTGTACATCAGGTCGTCTGCGATGATGGCGTCTGATTTCTTCAAATCTCGGTACAGGTCTGCCGGCCTGTTCACCTGGCTTTTTACATGGCTGGTATACATGATTTTCTTCTGGTCAGGAGACAGCGTGAATTCATTCACCCCTGCATGAATGTCGGAAATCTGGTCCTCATTTCTCAGTCTCCATCCGGATTTTCCATGCTTGAGACTCGCTGTCCATACCTGTCCGTCCCTGAGAAAAATAATTTTTTTCCCTCCGTCGCACCAGCGTGCATTGCTGATGGAATGTGCGCTGGCAGTAAGCTGCTGCCTTTCGCTTCCGTCAGCCCTGCATATGTACAAGTTCCCGCATGACTTGTTCTTCTTGACAGATGTGTACGACACATTATATAATATATATTGTCCGTCAGGCGATATTTGCGGGTCTGACACTTTCCCGAACGCCAGAAGCACTTCAGGTGTCATTTTCCCGTCTTTGATTTTGATTTCAGGCCTGGTGATGTATCCGGCCTCACTGCTGTTTGTTTTCATGATATCGTAGCTCCTTCTTACCAGAAACGACACTGCATATACCAGGCATGCTATCCCGGCTATCCACGCCAGCGCCTGGAGAATGCCTCTCGCTGTTTTTTTGTTCATTATGGATGATTTGCTCATATAGATGGATTTTGAGTTTTCGTTTTTAAGAATATTGCAGTTGTTTCTGTCTCCGCGTATATTGCGGCCATTTCAGAGGCCAGCTTTCTGACATCCTGCCTCACGTCATCTGGCGAGATGACTTCTATGCCCGGGCCGTGGCTCAGGAATTCAAGCAGAAGCGAACGGTCTGGCGATACGAAAATGGAGAAGGTTGTCGAATCCGCGTCAGCCGACTCTTCTTTTTGGGTGCGGTGCAGGGGAAGATCCCTGATGTACGAGGCTTCATTGCCGAAGGCTCTGAACAGGATTTTCCGTCCTGGCCCGGATGGAAGATAGCTGCCGAACGAAGCCGCGAACAATGAATCTATGTCGAAGCCCGCAGGCATCCTGAACTTTTCCTTGAGCACGGACAGCTTTTCTATCCTGTCCAGGGCATAGACCCTGCAGCTTTTCCGCTCTTCCGACCATCCCACCAGATACCATCTCTGAGCAGATTCTTTGATGCCGTATGGATGCACAAGCCTTTTTTCGGCTTTTTCTGCGCCATATTTCCGGTAAAAGAACTCGACCGCGCAGTTTTCCTGCATGGCAGACATAAGCGGTGTCAGAAATTTCCGTCCAGAAGGGATTTCTTCCACTGATATCCTGCCGGAGAGGTTCTCTTTTGAAAGCGAGAGCATGTTGTTCACTGTGAAAGTGTCTATCAGCCAAGCTATTCCTGTTTCTTTGTCCGAGATGTCGCCGCTGTTCCTGATGAAGTATCTGTTCGAGCTCCTGTCGCATTCGATGGCTATGCCGAAGACTTCTTCTATAGCTTCCCTGTGGTTGTTGAACGAGCGTCTGGCATAGGCTGTGCCGAATTTGAGCTCCCACGCCGCGCGAAGCTCTTCCAGGCTGATTCCCATGTCGCCTGCGGCGATGAATTTCTGTATCAGCCAGATGTATTTGTTCAGCAGTTCCGTGACCATCTTCCGACTATATTTTTCGGCAGGAAACTTCTTCTCGGGAGGCCTCCGGCCAATACAATCGCCAAACTTAACAAAAATTTTCGATAATATTACCGATTGGAAATAGGAAAACATTTACTATGTTTGCGGTGCAGAAACAGCAGATTTATGATGTCAGAAGGGAGAAAAAAGGAAAACGCCGTTTTTGAAGACAACTATTCACGATATTATCGCAGATGCATTCTTTTTGCAAAATCATATGTTTTCGACAGTCATACAGCTGAATCTCTGGCCGCCGATGCCATGTCGGTATACTGGGAGCGCAAAGCCGCTGGCGAGGAAATAGAAATGGTCCTTCCCTTCCTTTTTTCAGTCATCAGGAACAAGGCGCTTCAATATCTCAGGCATGAAAGTGTAAGGCTTCGTGCCGAGGGAGAGATGGGCTCATCTATTCAGTGCGAGCTTCAGTTCAGGATAGACAGCCTGGAGTCATGTGATCCCCACACGCTTTTTGCCGGCGATGTCCAGAAGATTCTGGATTCTACTTTGAAAGCCTTAGGAGACAAGACTGACCGGATTTTCTGTCTGAGCCGTTTCCAGGGAATGAGCAACAAGGAAATAGCGGAAAAGCTCGGTATCACGGAGAAGGCTGTCGAATATCATATAACCAAAGCTCTCAAGGCTTTGAGAGTGTCCTTGAAGGACTATCTTCCGCTTGTCGGCATTCTCTTGGGCATCTGTATCTGATCCCGCCCCTTTCATGCGGCTGATTTCCCGGTATCCGGCATCTTTTTCCGAAAAATCAGATAAAAAGTCGAAATATTTTCAAAAAAATTTAGGGTTCTTTCGTCTTGAGGGAACTTACTATTGTTTTATGCCAAATCGCGTTTAATATGAAAGAAAAATTTCAGCTGATATTGAAGTATCTGAGAGGCGATGCGACATTGGACGAACGTCTCGAAGTCATGGAATGGGCCAGTCAAAGCGACGTGAACAGGAAAGAACTGGAGACAATGCGCAGGATTTATGATGCAGTCCTGCTTTCAGATTACGATGATGCGTCAGCCGGAGGAAAGAGAAAACCGGCGGCGCATATATTCCGCTGGGCTGTTTCCGCGGCCGCCGCGGCGGCAATTGCCGCAGGCATATGGTTCTTCGGATTCAGCAATGAGCCAGAACCTCAGGCATTGGCGGCGGCCACCCTGGAAGCTCCTGTAGGGCATCAGACAGTGACTGTCTTGAATGACGGGACGAGAATCAGGCTGAATTCGGGGTCAAAACTTGAAATTTGCGGGGATAATGTCGATGAAAGGCGAGTTATCCTGAATGGAGAAGCTTATTTCGATGTTGCGGAAAATCCTGACAGACCCTTTATAGTGAGGACGTCCGGCATGGAAGTGCAGGTGCTGGGGACGGAGTTCAATGTGACTGCTTATGATGAAATTCAGTCGGTAGTCCTGGTGGAAGGAAAAGTGGAGGCCAGGCCTCTGGATGGCAGCGCGAGAGTGACCATGCATCCAGACCAGCTCTTTGAATACGATGCCTCGAGCGGCGGCCGGGTGCTGGCAGATGTCTGTCCTGCGGAATATATTTCATGGACTGAAGGATATGTCCTGCTCAGATCCACGTCAGTGTCCGAAATCTTCACGAAGCTCGAACGCTATTTCGGAGTGGAGATAGCATGTCCGGATGATTTCCTGGAGGATGTAAAAGTGAGCGGCAAGTTCATGCTGACAGACGGCCTGGAGACTGCTCTTGAAAACATAGCGCTTCTGGTCCCTGTGAGATATGAGTACGGAGATGATGGAAAAACAGTCACAGTGCGTGCTGAGGATTGACTGATGCCGGCTTGTTTTTAAAACCATATGATTAATGAGGAACGGCTTCAAAAAGTCAAATTCCAAGTATAACGCAGAAAATGCCTTTTTGAGCCCCTCTTGAAAGACACTAATTTATTAACCATATATGATCAATGAACATTTGAATTGCAGGCGAAGACTTGCAATGTGGATTTTGGCTGCGGTCATGCTGCTGCCTTCGACCCTGGTTTTTGCACAGGGGGGGGGGGAACAGTATAACCCTGCAGGTCCAGGACAAGCCTTTGGGCGAAGTCCTGGAACAGATTGAAGACGAATACGGATACCGTTTCGTCTTCAGGAATGATGCGATGGATCTGAACCGGAAAGTGACAGTGTCATTGACGGAAGTCAGCTTGAACACTGTGCTGGACTTGATTCTCGGTCCGGATGCAGACTATTCTGTACGGAACAGACAGGTGATGATCTGGCAGAAACCTGAAACTGAAACCGAAAATGAGACTTCGACGGCAAAACAAGCCGGAAATGTTGCAGGCGGACAGGTGAAGGATTCATATGGAAACCCCATAGTGGGAGCTTTCATTCTTGAAAAGGGCACCAGGAACGGCGTCACTACGGACCTGGACGGAAACTGGTCGCTGAAAATCGCCAGCGCTGATGCCGTGCTTGTGTTTTCCTGCCTCGGCTTCAGGGATGTGGAGCTCCCTGCTTCTTCCGCTGAAATACGGAATGTCACCATGGAAGACGATATGCAGAGGCTGGATGAAGTGGTGGTCATAGGCTATGGTACACAGACCAAGGCTACCATTACCGGTTCTCTGGCCGTAGTGGATACGAAAGAACTCATCAAGCCTCCGGTATCAAGTATCACGAATGTGCTGGCAGGCTCGGTCCCGGGCGTGGCTACTGTCCAGACTACGGGACAGCCTGGAGAAGATGCCGCTGACATTTACATTCGAGGAGTCGGGTCGCTCAGCAGTTCAGCTTCGAAACCTCTCGTTCTGGTCGATGGCGTGGAGCGTGACTTTTCCCAGATAGACCCTAATGAAATAGAAAATTTCTCCATACTTAAGGATGCGGCTTCTACGGCTGTCTTCGGTGTCAGGGGAGCGAACGGAGTCATCCTCATCACCACCAAGAGAGGCCAGGAAGGAAGGCCCTCCATTTCAGTGAGCACGAATACAGGTCTCCAGCAGCCTTCCACCATGGTGGAGCAGGTCGGCAGCTATGAATATGCCCGTTACTGGAACATGAAAATGCAGAATGACGGGGAGACCGACGCCAGAAAATATTTTACTGACTATGCCATAGAGGCGTACAGGACCGGTTCTGACCCTCTTTTCTATCCGAACAAGAACTGGAGAAAAGAGGTGTTCAATGATGTCTTCGTCCAGACGAAGAACAATATCAATATCTCCGGAGGCGGCAAGAACGCCCGCTATTTCGTGTCGATGGGCTATCTGTACCAGAACGGCGTGCTGAAGCAGGTTGAAAGCATCCCGTACAACAACAATTACAACTACAATCGTTATAACTACCGCGCAAACCTCGATTTCAGCCTCTCGCCGAGCACAACCATGAAGTTCAATATCGGAGGCTATGTCGGCAAGCAGCAGGCCCCGCTTTCAGTCAAGACAGACGGCTCGGAGTGGAATGCAGTCACTATCTGGACTGTCCCTCTGGTGAGCCCCGGCCTGATAGACGGCAAGAGAACTCTCGTTCCGGCAGAATCTGTTCCGACTGGAATAGAGCTGAACAGAGATGGATATTTCACTTTTTTCGGCTATGGTTATGAACAATATTACAACACTACGCTGAACATCGATGTCGAGATCAACCAGCGTCTGGATTTCATTACCGACGGCCTTTCACTTACTCTCAAAGGAGCATATGACAACAGTTTCAACACTCACAAGAAAAGGCATTCCTGGTCGAACGAGTACAACAGGATATATTATGCTTCATTCTACGATGATCCCTCCAAGCCAATGACTGACCCGGACTATGACAAGACTATAGTGCTGGTCCCTGAAAGCAAGGACGATGTCCTGAGATACGAGGAGGAGAACGGCCGCGACAGAAACTGGTACATCGAAGGCAAGCTGAACTGGGACAGGGCATTCGGCCCGAAAGGACAGCACAAGGTCTCAGCCATGTTCCTCTACAACCAGTCACGCGACTATTATCCGAAATACAGCACAGGCGAGTCAAGCACTTACCAGTATATTCCTCACAGCTATGTGGGCTTTGTAGGCAGGGCCACATATAACTACAAAGGGAAATATCTCGCTGACTTCAGCATCGGATACAACGGTTCTGAGAACTTCGCACCGGGAAAGACCCGTTATGGCGCGTTCCCGTCCGGCTCTGTCGGCTGGGTCATCAGCGAAGAGCCGTTCATGGACACGCAGAATTTCATCAGCTACCTGAAACTCCGTGCCTCCATAGGAAAGGTCGGCAATGACCTGGGGACTACACGTTTCATGTACATGCCTACGGTATGGGTGTCCAATGGAGGATACAGTTTCGGCGAGACGAATCCGAATTTGACTGAAGCTTACGGGGAAGGAGTGGCAGGAAATGACGGCGTCACTTGGGAAACGGCTGTGAAGCAGAACTACGGAATCGATGCAGAATTCCTCAGAAGCAGGCTTTCCCTGAATTTCGACCTCTTCTTCGAGCACCGTTCCGGAATACTCCTGAAACCGAACAACACTCCGTCAATCATAGCTTTTACCCTCCCGTCGCTGAACATCGGAGAGGTGAACAATCATGGTTATGAAGTATCTCTGGGATGGAGCGACAAGACCAAAGGCGGTTTCGAGTACTATGCCACAGCCAATGTGTCTTTCGCCAGGAACAAGATCATCTATATGGATGAAGTCGAAAGCGAATTCCCATGGCAGAACCAGACCGGAGGCTCTGTAGGCAGATATACCGGCCTGTATAAATTCGTCCGCCTGTACCAGTACAGCGATTTCATAGAGGGGCCTGACGGGGAACTGGTTCTCGACCCGGCATTGCCTCAGCCGTCATCGAAAGTTTATCCTGGCGATGCGATGTATGAAGACATCAGCGGCGACCATGTAGTCGACGGCGATGACAAGATGGTCACAGGTTACTCCACTATACCTGAGTATGTATTCGGCCTGAATGCAGGATTCAATTTCAAAGGGTTCAATTTCTCCATGCAGTGGACAGGCGCCACGAACGTGAACAAGCTCATGGACCTCGAATACAGAATCCCGTACACTAATGCCGGAGGCCGCGGACTCCTTAAATATTTCTACGAGGACGGCTGGACAGTGGAGCATCAGGACGGCACCTTGCCGCGTGCGGCGGAGACTTCCGAAGTCTGGAATTCAGAGCCGTCGACTCTATGGCTCAGAGACGCTTCATATCTCCGTCTGAAAACAGTCACTTTCGGCTATACCTTTCCTGGAAAAGGCTGGCTGAAAGCCGTAGGCGTCAAGTCTCTGAATGTCTCTTTCTCAGGATATAACCTGCTTACATTCACTGGCCTCGACTTTATCGATCCAGAGTCTCTCACTGACAGGAACGGAGCCTATCCTCTCGTCAAGATATACAGCCTCGGGCTGAACCTAACATTCTAAAAAGTCACAATGAAACACTACTTATCTATAATCACAGCTTTGGCGGCTGTCATGCTGCTGCAGGTTTCGTGCTATGACCTGCGCTTCGGAGATGCTTTTCTTGGAGAGCATCCGGAAAGCTCCGGGGCGACACTGGACACACTGTTCAGCTCTGCCGTCAACGCAGAGAAAGTGCTTGTCAAGGCATACTCTTATCTGCCTTATGGCCTGCCGGTGTATCTGAAGAACCGTTATGACGGCAAGGAATACGACAAACTCGGCATCAACGTACTGGAGTCCATATCTGACCTGAATTACAGCCGCAGGAACAATCCGAGCGACGGCCCGGTCAACCTCTACTACAATGGCACATATGGAAGCAATATCGGCTCAGACTATCGCGGAACTGAAGCGTACAGATTCGGAGAGGAAAATGAATACCGCGCAATACGTTATGCATGGATATACATCGAGAATGCAGAACGGATTCCGGATCTTTCATCCATGGACAGACGGCGGAAAGTCTCAGAGGCCAAGATGGTCATAGCTATAGCCTATTCTGAACTCCTCAGATATATGGGCGGAGTCCCTCTCATCAAACATTCCGTTGAGCCGAATGAAGAGATGTATTTTCCGCGTGCCACATTCGCGGAAACAGTAGACTATATCGTACAGCTCCTTGATGAAGCCTCCCCGTATCTGAACTGGAAGAATGACGGGACGGAAAACGGCAGGATGACGAAAGCCGGGGCGCTGGGACTGAAGCTCCGCATACTTCTCTGGGCGGCAAGCCCTACTTTCAACTCTGCGGCACCATGGCATCCCCAGGCAGATGCTTATACCTGCTATGGAAACTATGATGCGGAAAGGTGGAAAAGAGCCATGGATGCGGGAAAAGAGTTTTTCGATGAACTGAATGCCAACGGAAAATACCAGCTGACTCAGGCCGCGGAGAAGACTCACCAAGGCTACAGGGCCGCATTCCGGTCAGCCTATTATGACCGCGGAGGTACGGAAGTCCTCATTTCTACACGGAGAGGATATGACGTTTCCTGCCTGGAGCAGTTCCTGACAGAAGTCCGTTATTCAGGGCCGACTCTGAACTATGTGAACATGTTTGCTTGGGATGACGGTACAGACTTCGACGAGAATTTCGACTGGGAGAATCCACCCCGCCAGCCTTTCTTCGAAGCGGACGGCACGCCTACTCGTGAACCGAGGCTTTATGAAACATGCGCCGTGCCAGGAGATAAATGGAGAGACGGTTCTGTAGCTCCAGTATACACGAACCATCCGAATTATACTGTAGGCACAGGATTCCTGCAGATGAAATTCGTCCTCAACCAAGACAGCGACCGGGCCGGCAAGCCTATACAGTGGCCTTACCTCAGGCTGCCTGAAGTGATGCTGAGCTATGCGGAAGCGATCAACGAATACAATGGAGGGCCTGATGCCGATGCATACAAGATGATCAATGATGTCAGGGCGCGAGTGGGGATGCCGGAAATACCGCAGGGACTGTCTCAGGAGGAATTCCGGGAGGCAATTATAAAAGAACGCGCGCTTGAGCTCGGGTATGAGGAAGTAAGGTGGTTCGACCTCGTCAGATGGGGACGCTATCAGGATTTTACGAAAAAACTCTACGGACTGCAGCCCACAGGAGTGGGCGGAACACTTACCGATCCAGAGTCTTTCACCTTCAAGGTAACAGAACTCGCCACCAGAAACTGGGCGGTTAACTGGGATACCAAATGGTATCTGGCCGCATTCCCGCAGACAGAAGTGGACAAGGGCTATGGCATAGTCCAGAATCCGGGCTGGTAGACAGAACATTAGACAAACATGAATATGAAAAAAATCTATATCACACTTATATCATTCACCGCGGCGGTCTCGTCCTTTGCCGGCCAGAGGGACACTTTGGCTATAGAGAGTGGCCTGGATACCATCAGTCTCGGCTATGGCATCGAAGTCCTGGACCGGAGCAGCGCTTTCGTGCACCGCGGTGCCGGACGCGACGTTTTCGAGAAAGCCCCTAATATAGATGCGGCCAAGGCCCTCTATGGGCAGATCGCCGGGCTGAACGTCTACCAGGGGTCAGGGACTACATATGACAACCTTTCTTCCCTGTCCATTCACGGAAGGACTCCGCTCATCCTTGTGGACGGTTTCCCGAGAGGAAGCCTGAGAGACATTACCGCCACTGAAATCGAATCTGTGGCAGTGCTTACTGATGCCGCTGCCGCGGCAATGTACGGAATTCGCGGAGGCAACGGAGTGGTCCTGGTCACCACCCGCAGAGCCACTCCCGGCAAACTGCGCGTAGGCGCTGATTTCCAGTACGGCATCAATTCCCAGTTCCGTTCACCGGAATTCGCTGATGCCTATACTTACGCTTCGTCCCTGAATCAGGCATTGGTCCTCGACGGACTTTCCCCGAAATACAATGATTACGAGCTGGAGGCTTTCCGTACAGGTCAGTATCCGACAGAGTATCCTGATGTGGACTGGTGGAATGAAGTCTACAAGGACTATACATCGAACTATCGCCTGGGACTTACATTTGAAGGCGGCACAGAAAGATTCCGCTATTATTCTGTAGTGGACTACATGTATGATATCGGGCTTTTCAGAAATCTCAACACGGATTCAAGGTATTCCACCATGCCGTCCGACGTACGCCTGAGCATCAGGTCGAACTTCGATGTGGAAGTGACCCGCACCACGCA
Source organism: uncultured Bacteroidales bacterium (assembly GCA_949289565.1). Classification (GTDB taxonomy): domain Bacteria; phylum Bacteroidota; class Bacteroidia; order Bacteroidales; family UBA932; genus Cryptobacteroides. The sequence continues at coordinate 57,226 of CASEOO010000021.1, read as the reverse complement.
TCTGAAACTCGGCATCATGGGAAAACTGGGCGAGTACAACAGGGCCAGAGGCACATCCAATGTCATCAGCAATCTCTATGCAATACCATCTGCCGCCTTCCCGATAAGACAGTATGACGGAGTATACGGAGGTACGGACATTTATACTTCACTGAACCATGTTGCCCAGCTTGCAGATACAGGAAACTACCGCTTCACCACCGGCACAGTCGTGGCTAATATGTCCCTGAGGCAGGATCTTGATGTCCTGACTGAAGGACTCGGGGCGGAACTCCTGATATCTTTTGAAAACACCGGCAGAATGTTTGATGAAACCAGCAAGAATTTCGCTTACGAAGACTCTAATGTCTCCATGTCGGAAGACGGCACTGTCATCACATCTCCGGAGACAGTCGGCACCAATTCCCGTGCTCTCGGACATTCAAACGGTTTCTACTCCATCGATATGAGGATGGATTTCCAGGCAAAAATAGACTATGCCCGCGCATTCGGCAAGCACGCCGTTTCCGCAGCCGCGATATACGATATGCAGTCATACGTGGCGAACGGCCAGAATGTCTCCAATAAATGGCTGTCCGCTATGCTCACCGCATCCTATACCTATGATGACAGGTATTCCGCAAGCATTGTCTCCAACTGGTCCGGTTCTGCATATCTTGAACCAGGGAATGCCATGAGGTACTATCCGGCTGTGAATGCCGCATGGATCATTTCAGGAGAGGATTTCATGAAGAGCGCGCGATGGATAGACCTGCTCAAGGTATTCGCGTCATGCGGACGCTCCGGATGGGACGGGAACCTTTCCCACGACCTGTTCAGGCAGTCGTATATTGGCGGAAATTCATATTATTTCACTGACAATGCCAGTCTTTTCTACGGAATGAAGGAAAGCACTCTTCCGGTGGAAGACTTGCAGCCTGAGAAGCTCAGAAAGGTGACTTTCGGAACAGAGTTCAGGGCTTTCGGGAACAGGCTGAACCTGTACGCCGAAGGATTTTTCGAAGAAAGGAGCAATATCCTTGTGGCTTCCACGAATGTTTCCGGTGTCATCGGCATCGATGTAGCCCAGCAGTGTGCAGGCATTTACAAATACCGTGGAGTGGATGCCTCATTGTCCTGGAAGGACAAGATAAATGATTTCTCTTATGGAGTTTACGCGAACGGAGCCTTCCTCTCCACAGAGGTTGTGAACGACAATCAGGCTTACCAGCCGTATGATTACCTCTATCACAAGGGAAATCCTGTCGGACAATGCTACGGGCTGGAAGTCGTCGGCATATTCCGGAATCAGATGGAGATAAACAACAGTCCCGTCCAGACATTCTCTCAGGTGCGTCCCGGAGATTTGAAATACAAGGACCAGAACGGGGACAATGTCATCGATGAATATGACTACGTCAAGATGTACCATTCCACAGTGCCGGCTCTGTATTTCGGCTTCGGCGTGAATTTCGGCTGGAAAGGTTTTGAGATATCAGCTGATTTCCAGGGGATGACAGGCGTGACTGTAAATGTCCTGAATTCATCTCTTTACACTCCGTTGATATCCAACACCACTATCTCCCAGACATTGCTGGACCATGAGACTCCATGGACTCCGGATACTTCAGGCTCAGCAACGCTTCCGCGCCTGACCACGCTGGACAATGAGAACAACTATCAGAACAATTCGCTCTGGCTCAGGGACGGCTCGTTCCTGAAGCTGAGGAACCTGACATTGGCCTATACATTCCCGAAGAGCATGATAAAATTTGCGGACATGCAGGTGTATGTACAGGGAACCAATCTTTTCAGTATAGACAATCTGAAAATGTTCGATCCGGAGCAGCTTGGCAGGGCTTACCCGGCTCTGAGATCGTACTACGTGGGACTCAAGTTCAACTTTTAACGGTAGAGATAATATGAAGACTATTTTCAAGACAATATCGGTGTTTCTGGCGGCTGTCTCTGCCGTTTCCTGCGGCTATCTCGAATTCGACGAGACGAACGGCCTGCGGGACTATGACGGAGTATACTCCTATTTTGATGAGACCAAGCAGATGCTGACGCATGTCTATTCCTATATCCCTCAGGATTTCGGGGCGATAGGCGGGGCGATGCGTGACTGCGCCAGCGACGATGCGGAGTTCGGAGATACCGGAGGATCAGTACAGTACATGAACAACGGCAGCTGGTCTGCGCTGAATACTGTGGACGATGCCTGGAGCCTGTATTACGGCATCAGGGCGGCCAATGAATTCATGCAGTCTTTCGCTGAAACGGATTTTTCCCGTTTCGAGAAAGACCCTGACTATCAGAACTGGCTCGACCAGATGCAGTATTTCCCGTATGAAGCCAGGGTGCTGAGGGCGTTTTTCTTCTTCGAGCTTGCCAAAAGGTATGGCGACATAGCGATGCCTCTGACGAAGCTGGATATAGAGGAAGCAAACAGCATTTCTAAAACGTCTTTCGAAGATGTGGTGGAATATATCGTTTCCGAATGCGACGCTTGCGCTCCGGAGCTTCCGGATTCATATGCCGGAGTGGCGAACAGCGAGACAGGCAGGATTACGCGCGGTTTCGCTATGGCGCTGAAATCAAAGGCCCTTCTCTATGCGGCCAGCAGGCTGCATAATCCTTCAATGGATGTGGCGAAATGGAAGAGGTCGGCCGAGGCCGCCCTGGATATAATCGAGACCGGGCTGTATTCGCTGGACCCGGCAGACAAGTGCAACAATCCTCTGTCTCCGGAAGTGGTGCTTGCCCGTCAGAACGATGTCTCCACTACGTTTGAACTGTACAATTTCCCTATCCGTTTTACCGAAGGCATGAAATACGGTTCCAATGCTGTCATGGGCACTTATCCGACGCAGAACCTCGTGGACGCTTTCCAGACAGTGAATGGATATCCTGTCACGCTGGAGGCTTCAGGATGGGTGAGCGACGACCCTGCGTTCAACCCTGCACGTCCGTATCTGAACCGCGACCCGCGCTTTGCGAGGACGGTCTTGTGCAACGGTGATTCGTTCAAAGGTTCTGTCATAGCCCTTTATAAAGGCGGCAGAGATGATATGGCCGTGTCTGAAGGCGGGTCTCCGACAGGATATTTCCTGCGCAAATATGTTCAGGAAACCACGAGTTTCGACCCCGAGTCGCCTGTGTCAAACAAGCATCACTGGATAATATACCGCTATGCCGAGACAATGCTTGCATATGCAGAATCCATGATAGAAGCTTTCGGCGGCCCTGATTATACAGATGCAGACTTCCCTTATTCAGCTTCATGGGCTTTGAACCAGGTGAGGGCCAATGCCGGCATGCCTGCTGTGGCTGTCACCGGAAAAGAAGAATTCATCGAGGCTCTTCGGAATGAGTGGAGGGTCGAATTCGCTTTCGAGGACCACCGTTTCTGGGATGTCCGCAGATGGATGATAGGTGAAGAGACCCAGACTGACATATACGGCGTGGAAATCACCCAGGAATCAGGAAGCAATTATTCTTACAGACGCTTCCTGTATGAAACCAGGACCTGGAATGACAGGATGAACCTCTATCCGGTGCCACAGTCGGAGCTGTTCAAGAACGCTAATCTGGCTCCGCAGAATCCAGGATGGTAGCTGCAGGGCGTGATGACAGGTGCATTGCGGTGCTGCCGGCGTGATAAGTAAAACGTGAACATTTATGAATACTAAAACACAAAATAAAATGAAAACCAATCAGATTTTTAATCTTGCGGCCTGTGTCCTGGCCTCAGCGGCGGCGTTTACCGGATGCTATATGACTCCGGAAATAGACTCGCAGCCAGAGCAGGCACCCAAGATAGTGGTGGATGCCAAATCGGAATACACAGGTGTAGCCTCTATGTCTGCTGATCCTGTCCGCTTCAGCATCAGTTCAAATACTCCATGGCATATCGAAAATGACTCAGAAGACTGGTGTACACCTGCTCCAGGAGCAAGCGCTGTCAGTTCGCTGACTGCCGATATCAGCGTGGAAATTGAAGACAATACCTCCGAATCTCCCCGCACCGCCACCCTGTCCGTCATGGCAGAAGGCATTGACGAGCCGGTGCTGGTGAAAATCATCCAGAACGGCAAGAGCAGTCTGGAAGTGTCTGGCCCTGACGGGAATGTTCCTGTAGAAGGTGGCCAGGTGACATTCACAGTGCTGTCAAACAAGGCTTGGGAGATATCATGCCCTCAAACATGGATATCATTCAGCCCGTCTAACGGAGAAAGCTCTGCAGAGCCTGTGACTGTCACCGCCACAGTCCAGCCTGGACAAGACATGCGCACCGCCACAGTCAGGGTGGAGACTGAAGATGCTTTCAAAACTGTCAATATAGTGCAGGAGGGGGCAGTGCGCCTTGAATTCGCCGAAACATCGGACACTCGATTCAGCTATGCAGGCGAGACCAAGACATTCAAGGTGGATGCTACAATGATGTGGAAAGTCTCTGCTGAAGATCCTGAGGTGGTAGTCGGCCAAGCCAGCGGAAGCGGTCCTGGAGAATTCACAGTCACACTGCCGTACTCGAAGTATATCAATGACAAGAGCTACACCATCACCCTCGAGTCGGATGACGCCGCTATAGAAATGGAGCCAAAGACTATGGATATTATCCTGGAATCTTTCGCGACACCGGCAGACAGTCCGGATCTAAATGGCTTTACCCTGACAGCAAATGGCGGAACAGCATATGTCATATCAAGAGATTCGTGGAAACATGGAACATTTACCTGGACATTCTCGGATGTTGATCTTGAATCAGGCTATTTCGACATAAATAATTGGGGCGCAGACGGCATAGTGCTTATGATACGTTTCGGAGGAAAACAGGTTAACGGAACGAACGGCAATCTTGTCGGTTTCAAGGGCAAAGTCCAGATTAACGGTAAAACTCTCTGCTGGGGAATTGATACCGGCTGGGGAGGCGGCTGGGAGCAAGACTTCACGTATACATCGGACATAGATGTCAATGAGCTTAAAACCGTGAAACTTGAAATCAAACCGGATACCCGTGAAGGCAATTACGACGGGCTGAACAAGAAGTGTCTTTCCAGGAAATTGTGGATAAATGATGTACTTGTATTTGAATTCAGCAAAACAAATTATCCTGCAGCTGATGGGCCGGAAGATCCGGCAGCATGGTGTGGAGCTGACATCTGGCAGAACGGGACAAATCATCCAGGACTCCAGTACAAGTTCGGAATCGGCGGCGAGGGAAACGGCTCGATAACGATCGACTCTTTCGAATATAAACCTATAGAATAACATAAAACCAACCAATTAACTCTATAATTCATGAACTTGAAAACCAACATGAAAGAGCGTGGGGCTGAAGAATATGTAAGCCCTAAGCTCGAACTGACCAGCCTGAATGTCGAAACAGGCTTTGCGGCCAGCACAGGTGACGCAGAAATCAAAGGATTCGACGAGTCATACGATGTTACATTCAATTATTAACCACAAAAAAATGATTATGAAAACAAGATTTTTTGCCATACTTTGCGGAGCTGCCATGATGACAGCAGTTGCTTGCAATGAAAAAGAAGAAACCGCTCCGGCGGCGCAGCGCGTGCCTCTTACATTCTCTGCAGGAGCTCCTGAGGAATTCGTCTCTGCACAGGATTCCAAAACTGCCATTGACGGCCAGGCCGTCACATGGTCGAAAGATGATGCGATCAGCGTGTTCGGCGCCACTTCAGAGAACAACAGATTCGAACTTATTTCCGGAAGCGGGACAGCGACTGCCAAGTTCAGCGGAAATGCAGTGCCTGCAACACAGTACAATGCGCTGTATCCATTTTCTGAAACTTCTTCAATAAGCGGCGATATCATTTCTTCAGAACTTCCTGCTGAACAGACTGCCGTGGCCGGTACATTCGACACTATGCTCGTTCCTGCCGCCGCCAAAAGCGATGTGACAGGGAAGACGCTCACATTCAGCCATGTGACAGGCCTGCTGAAAGTCACTGTCACTGAGGCTGTGAAGTCTATTTCCCTTTCGGCCGAAGGCGCCAAGATGTCCGGAAAATATACGGTGGACATGTCTCAGGCTGAATACACTGCGGCCGCTGCAGGTGAACAGGCTTCAGGCGTGACCATTTCTGCCGCTGACGGTTCTGACCTGGCCGCCGGCACTTACTATATGGCAGTCCTTCCTGGAACATATGCAAATGCCAAGCTGACCATCACTCCTGCCACTGGCGAAGCCAAGACAGCGACTGTGGAATCCCTTGAAATCTATTCCGGTGCCATCGCCAATGCAGTCCTCTCCGGCGGTGAGATCGAAGAACCAGTCCTCGAGTTCGGCGAAGTCCCTGAAGGAGACCTTAATATCAATTATGGCGCTACTGACCGGACTTATCCGGTCAATGCCAATGTCGAATGGACAGTGACAGCCGACAGCGAAGACCTCACTATCGTAGAAGACGCCTCATCTGTCAAAGTTTCTTTCCCTCGCTCGAAGTATATTTATGACAAGAAGTACACACTTACGCTTTCTGCAGACGATGCCAGTCTTGAAAGCAAGACTTTGACTATTACTCAGAAAGCCTGCATTGACCTTAATCAGAGCTCGACAGTTCCGAGCGAAAATGGAACCATTGCCGCTAACGGCGCAAGGGCTATGGTGAAAACTCCGGATATGTTCAAATACGGTACTTTCATCTGGACTTTCTCGGATGTAAATATTACTTCAGGCTACTTTATGGTGAACAATAACCAGGACAATATGTATTTGTACATCCGTTACAACGGTGGCGACAATAATCTTATAGCAGCCGGAGGTACTGCAAATATTGGAGGAATAGATGTTTGCTTCGGTACTGATAACGGGTGGAATTATCGTGGAAACTCTTCTGATTCATTTAAAGCTGATTCATATCCGACCGATAACTCACAACTTAAAACCATCAAACTTGTAATTGAACCGACGACAAGAAAAGCCGGCAGTGAGTACACTGATGGTTTCACGGGGAATATTCTGTTAAGAGAATTATATATCAACGATGTTCTCGCTTATAGTCGTAAGGATATAGGTGACATCTGGCAGGAGGGCAGTACACATCCAGGATTCCAGTATGAGTTCGGTATAGCCTGTGATGACGCAGCGCAGACTTCAGGCACCATGACTATCGAATCCTTCGAGTATATCCCGTATACCCCTGCAGAATAATTTGCATCCTTGACAAACGGAGCAGGGAAATCCCTCCCTGCCCCTTCACCTGCTTCCCCACCCATATTTTTGTCAGTGGGCACAAATTTTTGCTGAAAATCAGGAAGGATGGCAGATGTGAGCACTGTTGATTTCCGGAGGAAATTGTAATCTGTGCGAACACTGCCATCCGCCCCAAACCACCAAAATAAAGAAGAAAAATAAACCAAAAACAATGACAAGAAAAATGACAATACTTTTGACCGCAGCCCTCGCCGCCCTGTCCCTCACAGGATGCGCAGAGGACGGCGCCAGCCCTGACGCCGGATATCCGCTTGAGCGTTTTACGCTCTCTGTAGGCGACTATGTTTATCACGCATCCATCGACCAGGAGAGCCACATCGCGAAAATCGGAGCCATAAAATACGGCGGCCAGGTTTCAAAAGTCGACTACAGACTTGCAGACGGCGCCACCATATCTCCAGACCCTAAGGAATTCACAGGAGACTGGCCGGAAAGCCAGGAGTTCACAGTCACCTGCGACGGCGAGGAAACAGTTTATACCGTGCTTCTTTCCGCATATGAGAACCGTTTCCCTGGAGCAGAAGAAGATGTGCTCTTCTTCGATGACTTCGACCAGGCAGACGGTCTGGATACCGATGCATGGAACTATGTCCCGAGAGGTACAGCCGCTTGGCAGGTGTCTATGTCAGGAAGCCCTGACCATTCATATGTACAGGATGACAACCTGGTGCTGGCCATAGTGTCGGATGGCGGAGAATGCCTGTCAGGAGGCGTGAAGACCCAGGGAAAACTCTGGTTTAAAGCACCATTCCGTATAGAAGTGCGTGCAAAATTTGTCAATGATGCCGAATCCGTAGGCCAGGCTATATGGATGATGCCTGAACCTGAATATCAGACATATGGAGGATGGCCTGAGAGCGGAGAGATAGACATCATGGAGCATTCATACCTCCACGATTATGTCCAGCATACCCTGCATTCTCACTATATTGATGTATACACAGGCAAAAACACTGACCATGTTGACAGGGAATACAGCGGCTATAATGCAGATGAATACAACACCTATGCCGCTGATGTCACGGACGATGCTGTGATTATTTACGATGCGAACGGCCTGAATGACATAAATCCCAGCATAGCCTTTACATACAAAAACGAAAGGTTCGAAAACGAGGCAGAACTGAAGCAGTGGCCTTTCAGCGGCGGCTTCCACATCATCCTCAGTGTCGGCCCTGCAGGTGCTGGCGCGATAAATCCTGATGACTGCCCGTCATACATGCTTGTAGACTGGGTGCGTGTCACCAAGCTGTAATACTTCACAGTGTGCCGGAGTCCTTCTCTTGAATGGAGAATTTATAAGGGAAATCAGAACGAAAGCCGCTCCGCGCGGGCGGCGGATATTTTGGATTAGTTAATAGTGTTTAAGTATTTAGGAAAAAAAGATTATAATATGATGAAACGTAAGTTTGCAATATTTGCCGCTGTGATGCTTTTCTCGTCGCTGGCTGCAATCCAGGCCTATGGACAGATAAAGCAGTCCGAGCCTATCATTCCGGTATATCCACAGCTGGAAGATCCGGAATCATTCTCGATGATTATGTTCGGCGATGCGCAGAGCTATATCAAGTTCGCCGCGACACAGCCTCTCTTCGATTTGCAGACCGCCTGGATAGCGCAGAATGCGAAACGCCTGAATGTAATGACGGCCTTGCTTACCGGCGATCTCGTAGAGCAGAACAACAAGCTCATTGCCGGAGGCCTCCCTGATTTTCCGAACGGCACACAGACATCGCGCCAGCAATGGGAAGCCATATCCCATTCACTTTCGTTTCTCGACAACAGGGTGCCTTACATTGCCTGCCAGGGAAATCATGATTTAGGCTACATCTCAGCCGAGCACAGATATTCCCAGATGCCGGACTATGTCTATCCGGAGCGGAATCTCCTGAATATGGAGCATCTTGTGGCCACAGCGCCGAACTGGCAGAATGTGCATACGCTGGAGAACGCGGCATACGAGTTCACTGACGACACCTGGGGGAAAATCCTTATACTTGCCCTCGAATTCGCTCCGCGTGATGAAATACTCCAGTGGGCATCTGAACTGATTTCCAAGCCGGAATACACAAATCACAAGGTGATACTTCTGGTCCACTCTTTCATCCTGCCTGACGGCACACGCATTGAAGATGAAAAATGGTACAAGGTGACTCCGCACAACTGGCCTCAGGCGGTGTGGGAGAAGCTGGTATATCCTTCGTCGAACATTGTTCTCGTTCTCTGCGGCCATACAGGCGTCCCTCCGCGTATTCCTGCCGGAAGCGATGTGAAAGACATAGACTACAGCTGTACATGCGGTTATCGTGAAGATCCTGCCGCTGACGGGCATATCATCCCGCAGATGATGTTCAATTCACAGACCAACGACGGGCAGTGGCACGGAAACGGCGGGGATTGCTGGCTCCGTATACTGGAGTTCAAGCCTGACGGCAAGACCATCAGCGTGAGGACTTTTTCTCCATTGTTCGCGATATCTTATATTTCTTCAGACCAGGCATGGAGGACAGCTCCTTATGATCAGTTCAGTTTTACTATAGGCAGATAGGAAGCTGCTGGCCTGACAGATTTGAAATTTTATGAGAATGATGAGAATGAAACTGCTTGCAGTCCTGTCGGCATGCTTGTGCTGTGCCTTCAGCCTGACGGCGCAGACACAGCCGGAAGGAAACCGGCAGGCGGAGCAGAAGACCCGGTGGACACTGGAAGATGACGGAAAGGCGATTGTCTGGCGGCCTGAAAGCGACATCCCTCATTACGACCATCTCGAAATGACAGGTGAAAAGGTCTCGGTGGTGATCAGGTGGGGAGTGGACGCTGACGGGGCATTCCGCTGCGAACGTTCGCTGGTCTTCCCGACACTCAGAAAAATTCCCAACGACACCCACGGCAGCCTGGTGTGGCGCACTGCGGCTGACATACCTTCCATGATTTCCATAGAAGATATGACGCTGGATCAGGAAAAGGTCGCAGAAGTCCGTTTCGACGGGATGCTGACGGTGAAAAGTCTCTGGAATGTGGGCTGGACCCGGTCAGGCGCCGACAGAAAGGCAGGCCGCAAACCTGAAATAGAGATGACCCGCATTTTCTTCCCGTCCGTGGACCAGCGGCTCTCTTGCGAAAAATACATTCTCAGGAATATCGGCGACAGGGTTTTGTCCGTGAATATACCACGGTATTGCTGTGATTATATGACAGATCCTGATAAAGGTATAGACGGCGGCTATCATGTATTGGCAGACATTGCCGGAGACGGCGGCTATTCATTGTCCCCAGGGGGACAGATAGAGTTCGAAGTTTATTTCCAGGGATTCAGGGATGATGAATCTGCCTCAGTCCCTGATTTCGGAAAAGAATTAGCCGGCAGACGGAATTTCGTGGACGGTGACATTGCATCAGCACTGATTCTCGAGACCCCTGACCCTGCGCTGAATTCAGAGTTCTTTTTCGCGAAACTCAGGGCTTGCGAGAGCATCATAAACACGAAGAACGGCTATATGCATGCTCCTGGCGGAGAAGTTTTCTATGCTGCATTATGGACGAATGACCAGGGTGAATACGTGAATCCGCTCTTTCCGTTCATAGGATACGAGAAAGGAAACGAGTCTGCGGAGAATTGCTGCAGGCTTTTCGGCGGATTCATGAATGACGAATATCGTCCGATACCGAGTTCCATCATTGCCGAAGGCACTGATATCTGGGCAGGCGCCGGTGACCGCGGAGATGCGGCGATGTTGGCGTGCGGAACTTCGAGGTTTGCGATGGCGTCAGGTTCGGAAGAGACGGCTCAGGAGCTCTGGCCTCTCATTGAGTGGTGTCTGGAGTATTGCCGCAGGCAGAAGACAGAAGACGGGGTGGTGGCATCGGATACAGACGAGCTGGAGGGACGTTTCCCGTCCGGCGATGCAAACCTGAGCACGTCCTGCCTGTACTACGATGCTCTTCTGTCAGCCGCTTATCTGGCTGATGACTTGGGATTTCCGCGGAGCATATCCAGGAAGTACAGTGCAGAGGCGGAGGATATGGCGGAGGCGATTGCGGACCATTTCGGGGCAGAGGTGTCGGGATATGAGACTTACCGGTATTATGACGGGAATGACATTCTGCGTTCATGGATCTGTCTCCCTCTTGTGGCCGGACTGGATTTCCATCGCGAGGGTACGGCCGCGGCTCTTCTGGGACCTGAACTGATGACTCCGGACGGTGTCCTGACAGCGCAGGGCGACCATACTTTCTGGGACAGGGCGACACTTTATACTCTTCGCGGCTTGTTTTGCGCCGGTTATGCGGACCAGGCTTACAGCTTCATGCATGATTTCTCTGCACGCAGGCTTCTCGGCGACCATGTGCCATATATGGTGGAAGCCTGGCCTGAGGGCTCTCAGAGGCATCTTTCGGCAGAAAGCGGACTGTACTGCCGTATCGTGACAGAGGGAATTTTCGGCATCCGCCCGACCGGTCTTTCGTCTTTCACGATGACTCCGTCCATGCCGTCCGGATGGGACAGAATGGCTCTCCGCCATATACGAGCTTTCGACAGTGATTTCGATATTTCCGTCGTCCGCCAGCCATCCGGCAAACTTGAGGTGACCGTTTCGGTCAATGGCGGCAAGTCCCGCCGCTGCATCATCTCCGAAGGCTGTTCGCTCCATATCGCGTTGAAATAATTTTACTTTAATTTATCAATATCCAAACAAAAATGTTCAAAACCACATTATTGGCAGGCCTCTGCCTGACATTGTCGCTTACGGCGGCAGCCATTGCCCCTTCTGGGCCAGAATCAGAGCCGGATTCTCCGGCAATATCCGAAGCTTCGAAACAGCGGGCCGCAGAGCTGGTATCGCAAATGACTCTCGAAGAGAAACTGTCGTATATCGGAGGCATAGACGGATTTTTCATCCGTGAAATCCCGCGCCTGGGCATTCCGCGCATACGCATGGCCGACGGCCCTCAGGGCGTGAGAAATGACACGAAAAGCACGATGTATCCGTGCGGAATTGCGGCGGCCGCGACATGGAACAGAGACCTGGCTTATGACTATGGCAAGTCTCTCGGAACTGATGCGAGGGCGCGCGGAGTCCATATCATGCTCGGCCCTGGAGTGAATATCTACCGTTTCCCGAAATGCGGGCGCAATTTCGAATACTATGGTGAAGACCCTTACCTGACTTCGGAAACTGCAGTGCAATACATCAGAGGCATGCAGTCTGCCGGTGTGATGGCCACCATCAAGCATTTCTGCGGAAACAACCAGGAGTACAACCGCAACAACGGCTCTTCGGATATAGATGAACGCACTCTGAACGAGATTTATCTCCCGGCTTTCCGCAAGGCTGTGCAGGAGGCTCAAACGGGTGCCGTGATGTCCGGCTACAATCTCGTGAACAGTGTGCACATGACCGAGAACAAGGCTCTCATCAAGGATATGCTCCGCGATGAGTGGGGATTTGAAGGCATCTTCATGTCTGACTGGACCGCCACATATTCTAGTATCCTTTCGGCGAACAACGGCCTGGATCTCGAAATGTCCTGGGGTCAGTTCATGAATCCCCGTGTCCTGAAAACCGCTATAGAGACAGGCACGGTGACAGAAAAGACCATCGATGAAAAGTGCCGGCATATATTGCAGACTCTCATAGAGTTCGGTTTCCTGGACAGGGAGCAGAAGGATTCTTCCCTGCCGGAACAGAATCCGGACTGCGACCTGACTGCCTTGAAAGTGGCACGTGAGGCCATCGTTCTGCTCGAAAACGAGGATGACATCCTTCCTTTCTCCAGAAAAGTCCGGAAAGTGGCAGTTTTAGGCCCGAATTCGGGCAATATTCCGACTGGCGGCGGCAGCGGCGCCGTGGATCCGTTTACGACTGTTTCAGTCACAGAGGGTGTCAGCGCTTTCTATAAACCGGAGCCTGATGCGGCCAAGGCCGATGCCGTAGTGTATTGTGCAGGATTCAATTCAAAACTTGAGGGCGAGGGACACGACCGTCCTTTCGAACTTCCTTCAGAGCAGATAGCGCAGATAGATTCCCTGGCTGCCTTGAACCCGAATCTGGTCGTCATCGTGAATGCAGGAGGGGGAGTGGACTTCAATCCTGTTCTTGCAAAGGCGAAAGCCGTGCTTATGGCCTGGTATCCCGGTCAGCAGGGAGGCCGTGCCGTGGCTGAAATCCTTTCCGGAAAGGTGAATCCGAGCGGCCGTTTGCCGATCACTGTCGAAAAACGGCTGGAGGACAATCCTGTGTTCAACAATTACTATTGCAACACCGAGAGGCTCTGGAACAGCCCTGAGCGCGTAACATATTTCGAGGGAGTTTTCGTGGGCTACCGCGGCTATGACAGGGCAGGAACTGAACCGCTTTTCCCGTTCGGCTACGGCCTTTCATACACTGATTTCCAGTTCTCCGGCATCGCCACGGAGAAACTGGCTGACGGCAGGGTACGTGTCACTGCATCCGTGAAAAATACAGGCAAGCGGGCAGGGGCTGAGGTGGTGCAGCTCTATGTAAACGACGAGACTGCGGGCGTGCCTCGTCCTGAGAAGGAGCTCAAAGGCTACGAGAAGGTTTATCTGGAGCCTGGCGAGACGAAGCAGGTGGAGTTCATTCTGGATTCCGAGGCTTTTGCCTACTATGACATGGACCTTCACCGTTTCACGGTCGAGCCGGGAGTCTTCAACATCCTGCTCGGCGCATCTTCTCGTGATATCCGCCTGACCACTGCCGTGACGCTGTAGCAGTTTCGTCTTTTTCCGGCAGATTGTTTCGTTCCGTCCCGGCAGATTTGCGTGCTGCCGGGACTTTTCTTTTCTGAGTGACAAGGTCAAAAGGATGTACTGGCATTCCTATATCGAACGGCTTCATAGATTCCGAAGACATGACTGACAGGTTTTCCATGTTTTTAAAATCCGATTCTGCAATGTCCGGTTTTCTGCAGGATTCCGGATATTTACGATAAATTTTTCGGAAAATTTAAGGTTTGGTTTGCATAATTCCTTAATTTTGTGATAATACTTATAATACAGGAGAGAATTATGATCAAAGCAACCGTTTCATTGGATAGTGTATGGAATCTGGTTCAATCTCTTAGCATTGACAACCAGAAATGGCTAGCCGATAAAGTATATGAAGAGATCGCACAAAAACGACGGAACGACAAGAAACTGGTCTTTCCGCATCGCCCTGTCGACAAGGAGGTTTCTCCTGAAGTGATGGAGATAGTAATGGATCGTCTGCCTGTTGATATTGATATTGAAGCAGAGTTGGGAAAGATGTGGGAGGAACGGGCAAAATGAAAATATTTCTAGATACCAATGTATTAATAGACTATCTGAATAATCGGGAACCATTTTTTGATAAGGCTTCTCAGGTTATTGATTTATGTATATCCGGGCAAGTTGAAAGTGTTGTGTCTTCCTTGTCAATTATCAATGCGGCTTACGTTATGCGGAAAGCTTATTCTGCAAACTCTTTATTGTTGAAAATAATTTGGCTTACAGAGAAATTCGAGGTTTGCTCTGTCGATAAGGAGTCAATACGAAAAGCCGCCGGTTCCTGTCCGTCAGATTTTGAAGATGCCATGCAATATTTTTCAGCCTTGCAGGCAAATGCCGATCTGGTTATTACCCGCGATATAAAAGGTTTTGCCGGCTCAGTTTTACCTGTTATGACTCCAACTGAATTTCTTGCACGTTGTGCAGAATAATTTTTCTATTTAAAATTTCCTGATATTCCGATAAATTTTTCCCTGAAATTTAGGGTTTTGGTCTTCTGAGGGAACTATATAAGGTAAACTACAAAAGACGGAATGTTCTAAAAATAATTTCCATTATGAGATTTCTGACAATGATATTGGCAGCGGTGGCGATGTGCTCATGCGCCGGAAATCATGCTGAAGCCGATTTCGGCAAGGTGATACCGCTTCCGGAACGGATAGAAATGACAGGGGAAGGGGAGTTCACTCTCAGACGCGGCGCCTCAGTTGTATTTGACGGAGGGAATCAGGACATGGCCAGAAATGCAGGCTTTCTCAGGGATTATCTGAAATCAGACATTGGCCTGGAGCTTAGGCTCAGGCCAGACGGGAACAGAGACAATTCCATTGTCCTGGAACAGGACACCCTGATAGCTGAGGAAGGATACCGGATAGATGTCTGTGAAAACGGCATCGTCATCGCAGGCGGTTCGCCGAAAGGGGTTTTCTATGGCATCCAGACACTGAGAAAGGCTGTGCCCGCGCAGGATGGAAAATGCTCTGAAGTCACCTTCCCGTGCGGAAAAGTGGCCGCCTCCCCGAGATTTGCATACCGCGGAATGCATAGCGATGTGGTGCGGCACTGGTTCCCCGAGGATTATATGAAGAAATATATCGACCTGATGGCTTTTCACGGGATGAATATCCTGCATTGGCATCTGTCGGATGACCAGGGGTGGAGAATCGAAATCAAAAGATTCCCGGAGCTGACGGAAATAGGTTCATACCGTGACGGGACTATGGTCGGCAGGGATACTTCAGTGTTCGACGGCGTGCCTGTGAGCGGATATTTCACCCAGGATGAGATCCGCGAAGTGGTGAAGTATGCAGCAGACCGGTACATCACTGTGATACCCGAAATAGATATCCCCGGGCATATGATGGCCGCCCTGCATTGCTTTCCGCAGCTTGGCTGCACCGGAGGCCCGTATGAGGTTTCGAAAATCTGGGGAGTGATGCCGGACATCCTATGCGCAGGAAACGAGGATACATTCACTTTTCTTGAAGGGGTGTTCAGCGAGATTTGCGAGATGTTCCCGTCCGGATACATCCATATCGGAGGTGACGAAGCTCCGCGGGTGAGATGGGAGGCCTGCCCGAAGTGCCAGGCGAGAATCAAGGCAGAAGGTCTGAGGGATGATGCGTCATCGTCTGCCGAGGCCAAGCTCCAGAGCTATTTCATGACCAGGGTGGAAGAGTTTCTGAAGACGAAAGGAAGGCGTGTCATCGGATGGGACGAAATCCTCGAAGGAGGAGTGTCGCAGAGCGCCACCATCATGTCCTGGAGAGGTGTGGACGGCGGGCTGGAAGCTGCCAGACGTGGCCACGATGTCATCATGACTCCGTGCCAGTACATGTATTTCGATTATTACCAGACTGATGATTTCGAAAACGAGCCGATGGCCATGACCGGGTATGTGCCTCTCGAAAAAGTCTACAGCTTCGAGCCTATGCTTCCGGAAATGACAGCGGAGGAGAGGTCCCATATCCTCGGAGTGCAGGCGAATCTCTGGGCTGAATATATCTCCACTCCGGAGCATGCTTTCTACATGGCGCTGCCTCGCATGGCCGCCCTGTCAGAAGTGCAGTGGCTGCGGCCGGAGCATAAAGACTGGAACTCATTCGAAGAACGCCTGCAGTCTTTCGTGAAATTCTATGACCGGGACGGGTACAGATATCATCCTCTGGCCGCAGCCTCAGGGCAGGAATGACCAGTCAGGCAGGTTTGCGGCAAACGTTTGCATAGTGAAAACCATGCTTTGATATGACAAATAGCACAGGAAAATTTTAATTCGCTGGGAAAATTGCTATATTGCTGTACTTTTGCTGGCCGGCGGCAGATTTTTGGCATGCTCTGCTATAAGGCTTATGACGGGACTAGTAGTTGGGAAAAGGTATAGACAATATATGAAGAAAAAGATATGGATATTGGCCTGCATGGCCATTTGCCTGCAGTCCAATATAATGGCTCAGGATGGTGAAGTGGAGGCTTCTGTGGTGACGGCAGAAAAGAGCGACACCCTCGCTTCAGCGTCTGCCGTTTCTGACGTGAAAAAAAACGCTTATGATGAACTCATCACTTCTGAAGCTGAGTCTGCACATGGGCTGATGACTGTACACAAGGTCAAGGCGGCGTATTATCTGGAAATTCCGGACTCCCTTCTGGGAAAGCCGATGCTCCTGGCATCGAGGGTCACATCCATAAGCGATAATTCCGATGTCATAGCCGGGCAGATGCCCAACGAGCCCCGTATGCTGGAATGGAGCAGGGATGAAAAGAAAGTATATCTTCTGGATGCCAGGAGGGATGCCGTCTGCGACAGCTCCGAAAGCATTTCGAAAGGCTTTGAGCTTAACTATGCAAAGCCGGTCATGAAAGCTTTTCCGATCAAGGCTTTCACCCCTGATTCATCTGCGACCCTGATAGACGTGACGAAATTTTTCTGCTCTGACGAAGAATACATGTCGCCGTTCATTCCGTCCACGGCATACGATTCACTTTTCGGCATAGACAGGATCAAAGGCTCGTTCAAGCAGGACATGTCGTCGATATTGTCATTCAAGGCATTCCCGGAAAACATTGTCTTTAAGACGAGAATGGTCTATACGGTGTCTGACAAGCCTTTCACCGCAGTGGTGACGGTGTCGATGGCGAAATTGCCAGACGAACCCATGAGGCCGAGGCTGGCCGACTACAGAATCGGGTATTTTACCGACAGGTTCGTGAAATTTTCAGAGAACACAGACAGAAGCGAGGTTGTAAGCTATATTGCCAGATGGAATCTGCAGCCCAAACCTGAGGACAAGGATAAATTCCTGAAAGGAGTGCTGGCAGAGCCGGAGAAACCGATCGTATATTATATAGATGACGCTTTCCCTGAGAAATGGAGAAAATACATCCGTCTCGGGGTGGAGGACTGGCAGAAGGCTTTCGAGCAGGCAGGTTTCAAGAATGCCGTCATGGCGAAGGATTTCCCGAAGGACGACCCTGACTTCGACCCGGACGACATCAGGTTCTCGTGCATTAGATATGCATCGACACGTGTGGCCAACGCCATGGGCCCTTCATGGACAGACCCGCGCTCGGGAGAGATTATCCAGGGCTCGGTATATTTCTATCATGATGTGCTGAAGCTGCTGCATGACTGGAGGTTCGTCCAGACATCGGCTGTAGACCCGAAAGCGAGGAAGAGAGTTTTCGATGACGAGGTGATGGGGCAGATGCTCCGCTACGTGGTCGCTCATGAGATCGGCCACACCCTCGGCTTGAAGCACAACATGAGAAGTTCATATGCTTATCCGGTGGATTCTCTGCGCAGCCCGGGGTTCACTGCGAAGTACGGCACTACACCGTCCATAATGGACTATGCGAGGTGCAACTATGTGGCCCAGCCCGGTGACGGGGTGGAGTGGCTGCTTCCCCCTGTCCTCGGCGTGTATGACATCTATGCCATCAGGTGGGGATACAAGCCGATTCCTGAAGCTTCCACTCCTGAGGAGGAAAAGCCAGTGCTGGACAGGTGGATCAGGGAGAAAGCTGACGATCCGATGTTCAGGTACGGGGAGCAGGAGATATTCTCTTCTATAGACCCGGCATCTCAGTCAGAGTCTGTAGGCGATGACGCGGTCCTGGCCAGCATGTACGGCATAGAGAATTTGAAACGGGTTGCAGGAAATCTGGTGGAATGGACTGCAGTGGAAGGCGAGAATTACGATTTTACGTGCTCCATGTACAGGGAGGTGCTCCGCCAGTTCCACCGCTGCATGGGCCATTGCATGAAATATATCGGCGGGAATTTCCTCGAATATCCAGTGTATGGCGACGGAAAGCCGGTTTTCACACCCGTGGACAGAAAGAAGCAGAAAGAGGCCCTCGATTTTATCATGGAAAACTTGAAAGAGCTGCCGGAGTGGATGCTGTCTCCGGAGCTCCTGTCAGTGACCGGCCCTGGAAATGACATCGTTCTGGACTACCAGTCGTCTTGTGTGAAAAGGCTCATGGCCCGGGCAGAGGCAGTCGGATATACTGCCAAATATTCTGAATCACCATATACACAATATGAATATATCAACGATCTGTACAGGTCTGTGTTCCGGAAAACGATAGCAGGGAAAAAGCTCAGCAGGGCTGACATGAATATGGAATATGCTTTCGTGTATTCCCTGTTCGAGCGTCTGGGCTATCTGGGCAGGGCATCTTCCCGCGGACTTGCAGAGATGTTTGAGATTGCGGATTTGTCTGCGATGCCATGCGGACTGATGGAGCTTCATGAGCATATGTCTCTGTCAGCGTCAGGCAGGGAGACAAACCTGACAGCCGGCATGAAGGAGGCATATTTCGGAGTTCTGAAGAAACTGCGATCTGTCCTGGAGAAGAGATCGAAAAAAGTGCGCGACGAACAGACCAGCCACTATGCATACCTGCTGAATGAAATCCGCCAGGTGACTGGATTTGAGATTTAATTATTAATTCACGGAAATTGCCTGGATGGCCGGTGCAAATCCAGGCAGTTCCAATAAAAAATTTTTTATGACACGAAAACTGATTCCTATCCCGGCTCTCCTCCTGTCGGCGGCCTTGTCGGCCAATGCGGCTATGGACGAGTGGCAGGATCCTCGCGTAAACGAGGTGAACCGTGCCCCAATGCACACATGGTACTTTGCGTATGCATCTGAAGAAGAGGCAGCGGCGGCGCAGCCTGAAAAATCCTCGAATTATCTTTCCCTGAACGGGCTCTGGAAATTCAACTGGGTGCGTGACGCTGACGCCAGGCCTATGGATTTCTATGGGACTGAGTTCAATGACAAAGGCTGGGACGATATTCCTGTTCCCGGGCTATGGGAACTCTTCGGGTACGGAGACCCCATATATGTGAACATAGGCTATGCCTGGAGAAGCCAGTACAAGAACAATCCTCCGTATGTGCCGGCAGAAGAAAATCATGTCGGCTCATACCGTCGTGAAATAGAGATTCCTGCCGACTGGAAAGGAAAGGACGTTTTCGCGCATTTCGGCTCTGTGACATCCAATATTTATTTCTGGGTGAACGGTGAATTCGTGGGCTACAGTGAAGACAGCAAGCTCGAAACGGAATTCAATATCACAGAATATCTGAAGCCTGGAAAAAATCTTCTGGCATTCCAAGTCTTCAGATGGTGTGACGGCACCTATCTGGAGGACCAGGATTTCACACGCCTTTCAGGAGTAGGGCGGGACTGCTGGCTGTATGCCAGGGAAAAATCCCGCATCAATGATCTCAGGATCACTCCAGACCTGGACAGCGCCTATGAAGACGGCGTTCTGTCTATCCAATACGATGTGCAGGGCGAGTGCGATGTGGTCCTGAGCCTGAGAAATGCAGACGGCTTCGTCGTGGATGAGGGCGTAACTTCAGGAAAAGGGCGGCACACTGTCACTTTTGAAGTCGAGAACCCGCGTAAATGGACGGCTGAGACACCGTATCTCTATACTTTGGAGGCTGTGACCAAATCCGGCGGCAATGTTCTGGAAGCAATGAAATTCAATGTCGGCTTCCGGAAGGTAGAGATGAAGAACGGCCAGATGCTGGTGAACGGCCAGCCGGTTCTCATCAAAGGCGCGAACCGCCACGAAATGGATCCTGACGGAGGATATTATGTATCATATGAGCGCATGCTTCAGGATGTCCTCAGAATGAAGCAGCTGAATATTAACGCTGTCCGCACATGCCACTATCCTGATGACAGCCGCTGGTACGACCTCTGCGACCGGTACGGCCTTTATGTAGTGGCCGAGGCCAATATCGAATCTCACGGCATGGGCTACGAGGAAAAGACTCTGGCAAAGGACGCCAAATATGAAAAAGCCCACCTGGAAAGGAATCAGCGCAATGTGCAGCGGAACTTCAACCATCCGTCTGTCATCGTCTGGTCGCTTGGAAATGAAGCCGGCTACGGACCGAATTTCGAGAAATGCTACAAATGGGTGAAAAAAGAAGACCCTTCACGTCCGGTTCAGTATGAGAGGGCGGAAAAAGACGGCATGACTGACATTTACTGTCCTATGTACGAGAAATATGGCGACAATATCGCATATTGCGAAAGCAATCCTTCGAAGCCTCTCATCCAGTGTGAATATGCCCATGCCATGGGCAATTCAATGGGAGGATTCAAGGAGTACTGGGACATAATACGCAAATATCCTTCATACCAGGGCGGCTTCATCTGGGATTTCGTGGACCAGTCGCTCCACTGGAAGAACTCGGAAGGCGTGAAGATTTACGGCTACGGCGGAGACTTCAACAGATACGATGCTTCGGACAACAACTTCCACGACAACGGCTTGATCAGCCCTGACAGGGTCCCTAATCCGCATGCTTACGAAGTCAGGTATTTCTATCAGTCCATATGGACTTCGCTGTCAGATCCTCAGAAGAAGAGTTTTTCTGTCTACAATGAGAATTTCTTCCGCGACCTCTCAGCCTACAGAATGGAGTGGGAGCTGGCCGCTGATGGCAAGGTGATGCAAAGCGGCGCAGTCTCTGATGTCAATGCCGGACCTCAGGAGACAGCCGAGGTGGTTCTGGATTATGACCAGTCCATGGTAGATGACAGCCACGAATGGGTGGTGAATGTTTACTGGAAGCTGAAAAAAAGCGAGCAGCTTCTTCCTGCCGGACATGTTGTGGCATACAATCAGATAGTTCTGACAGATTATGCATATCCAGACCTGGCGATGGAAAATGCATCTGAGCCAAATCTGCCTGTGGAAAAGCCGGTAATAAGAGAGAACGACAAATTCTATCTGATAGTATCCGGCGAGAAGTTCGTTATCGATTTCAGCAGGGCGACAGGATTCATCACATACTATGAGTACAAGGGCAAGCCTATGCTCGAAGAAGACACGGATATACGACCTAACTTCTGGAGGGCTCCGACTGACAACGACATGGGGGCGAATCTCCAGAACAAGATGGCCATATGGAAGACTCCTAATTTCAAGCTTCGCACTCTGAAGTCATCCATGGAAGACGGCTTGGCAAAGGTCGAGGCCTCATATTATATTTCAGAGACGCAGACTGTCCTCTCCATGACTTATCTGATCAACAACGAGGGCGCTGTGAAAGTCACCCAGACCATGAAGGCTGGCCCTTCCACCGAGATTCCAGATATGTTCAGGTTCGGTGTCAGGTTCAGGATGCCTGCAGAGTACGACACTATAGAATATTACGGACGCGGGCCTTGGGAGAATTATGCTGACAGAAAGAGCAGTTCGCCGGTAGGCTTGTACAGACAGAGCGTGGAAGAACAGTTCTATCCATATATTCGTCCTCAGGAAACAGGCACCAAGTCTGACCTGAGATGGTGGCAGGTGCTTGACTGGAGCTGCGCCGGGCTGCGCGTCATTTCAGATGCACCATTCTCTGCATCGGCTCTCGAATACACTATGGAGTCGCTCGATGATGGCGTGGCCAAGGATCAGCGTCACTCTCCTGAAGTGCCAAAGGCAGGATTCACCGAAATCTGCATAGACCAGGCACAGATGGGGCTCGGATGTGAGGACAGCTGGGGTTCTGTGCCTCGTCCGGAGTACATGCTGAAATATGGAGACCGCGAGTTCTCGTTCATCATTTCTCCTGCAGAGCATGCATATCCGATGGAAGAAAGCGGAGTGCAGATGTTAAAATAATTCAATATGACTGTCATAGCTGAAAGCGGAGCCTCCAAGACTGACTGGATGGCTGACGGACTGCGCATCAGGACCAAGGGAATCAATTTTTCCGTGATGTCCTATGAAGACATCTCCTCGATAGCGGCCTGCGCGGCACGTGAAATAGGCGGGAGTGCGTCAGGCCAGGATATCTCCATCTTTTTCTATGGAGCCGGGCTGGTGTCCGATGCGCAGAAAGAAATGATGGCGGAAATACTGCGCACACATTTCCACGGTGCTTCCGTGGAGTGCGCATCCGACCTTCTGGCGGCGTCCAGAGCATTGTGGGGAGACAGCCCTGGCATTGTCGCCATCCTGGGCACAGGCTCGAACAGCTGCAGCTATGATGGACATGGAATAACTGCAAATGTACGTCCTGGGGGCTATGTCCTCGGAGATGAAGGCGGGGGAGCCTCCTTGGGACGCCGTTTCCTGGCCGACTATATAAAGAATCTGACGCCGCAGGCTGTGGCGTCAGAATTCAAAAAGCAGTACCGGCTTGATTACCCTGACATAGTCAACGGCGTGTACAAAAGTCCGAATCCTGCTGGCTTCCTGGCATCTTTTGCTCCGTTCATTATAAGCGAGGCTGGCCGAGATGAGTATTGCCGTTCAATCGTCATCGAAAATCTCACAGCCTTTGTCACCAGGTCGCTTCTTACGTACAGACGTGGCGAAGAAACTCTGGATGTGGGAGTGGCCGGTTCTATAGGGATGGCCTGCAGCAAATGGCTAGAAAACATAGGCCGTGATTTCAACATTGTTTTCAGAAAATTCATATCTTCGCCGATTGAAGCTCTTTCATGCTATCATATGAAAAAATTGGTGAGATATGATGAACAGTGACAAATATCCTTCAAAACTGCTCCAGGATGCTGTGGAGTCGATAGGAACTCTCCCTGGAGTAGGTCGGAGGAGCGCCTTGAAGCTGGCTCTTCATCTGCTTCGGCAGCCGGTGGAGAATGTCCGTCATTTCACTTCGTCCATAGACAGGCTCAGAAATGAAGTGAAATATTGCTCGGTATGCCGGATGATTTCGGACGGTGATATTTGCGGCATTTGCTCGGATGCCAAAAGAGACCGCAAGACCATCTGCGTAGTCGAAAGTGTCCAGGATGTGATGAGCATAGAGAAGACCAGACAGTATACCGGGGTGTATCATGTGCTGGGAGGCATCATCTCTCCCATCGACGGCACAGGTCCATCCGACCTGACCATAGACGAACTGACGGCCAGGGTCTCGTCTCTGGCATCTGAATTTCCGCCTGAGGATGTCGAGGTGATCTTTGCCTTGAGCGGAGATGTCGAGGGTGAAACTACTGAATTTTACATTTACAGGAAGTTGGCGCCTTACCATATTAAAGTGTCGGCATTGGCCAGAGGCCTCGGTTTCGGAGATGACCTGGACTATGCCGATGAACTGACCTTGGGACGTTCCATCGCCAATCGTCAGATTTTCAAACCTTGAAAAGCCTTGTCTATGAGTTTTGTTGAAATCGTGCTTCTGGCCCTGTCGTTGAGTGCAGATTCTTTTGTGGTGTCCATGGGCGGCAGCGTGACTTTGGGGCGGGTGAGTCCTTGGAAGACTTTGCAGGTGGCCGCTGTTTTCGGTGCAGTGCAGGCGGCATGTCTGTTTGCCGGATGGATTTCAGGATATTCTATTGTTGCCTATATCAGCAAGGCGGCTCCATATATTGCATTGGCCGTGCTGTCTTATCTCGGAATTTCCATGATTGCCGCCGGTGTCAGGAACGTGTCTGATTCGGTAAATCTGTCAGGATTCAGGAATCTTATATTGGCGGCTGCGGCCACGAGCGTGGACGCGATAGCTGTAGGGGTGTCCCTGGCCATGGGAGATACGGAATGTCCGGATGCATTGCTGGTCACGGGGCTGACTCTGGTCGTCACTGTGCTGGCCTCATCCCTTGGCATCACCCTCGGTTCTGCATCAGGAAGGATTTTCGGCAATGCCGCGAGAATTGCCGGAGGCATTGTGCTGATATTTATCGGTCTGCGCCCGTTCATCTGGTGATTTTCATTTTTTCGGATTTTTCTTTTTAAGATTTTTGCTGTTTTCTGCCGGCCTTTTGATGGCCGCCTCATGATGAACTGCGAAAGTTTATTTGGCATTAGACTGAAAAAAACTTACTTTTGCAGACTTGTTTGCAGGGCGGTGTCATGCCGAAGTGTAATTTTCCGACCCTCTGTGCCGGAACTAAACGGAAAGGAAGATGATCGAGGTTTTCTACAAATCAAACGGCCAGATGGAAATGTCGCAGTCTGCGGCAGTCTTCTCGCAGCTCACTCCAGATATGGTGGTATGGATAGATCTTTTCGCTCCTTCCGGCGAGGAAAAAAGGGCTACGGAGAGTTTTGTGGGCACTACCATTCAGAGCCGTGCGCAGGCGGAGGAGATTGAGAGTTCATCACGTTTTTCGGAAACGGATACAGCTATATTTGCGAACACGAACTTCCTGATTCCTGGCCCGGAAGAGTATTCGATGGAGACCGTGTCTTTCATCCTTACGGACAGCGGCGTGCTGGTGACACTCAGGGAATGTCCGCTGCGCAGCTTCACTGACCTGCAGAGACGTCTTCTCGCTTTCCCGAAATTCTATCCGACAGGCTACATTGTTTTCGTGAGCATACTGGAACAGCGAATTGACCTGGACGCTGACATGATCGAGCTGATGTCTAAAGAGATAGAGCAGTTCAACAGAAAGGTCAGCCTGGGCGAGGATATAAACGAGGAGTTCCTTCTGGATATCAACCAGCTTCAGGAGAACACCATGCTGGTGCGTGAGAATATCGTCGACAAGCAGCGTGTCATATCCAGCCTGCTGAAGAGCAACAAGTATCCGCACTCGCTCCAGCCTAAAATGAATGTCCTGCTGAAGGATATTTCATCCCTGATCAACCACACGAATTTCGGTTTTGAAAGGCTTGAATATCTGCAGAATACGGTAGTGGGTCTTATCAATCTGGACCAGAACAAGATCATGAAGATTTTCACTCTGGTCTCCCTGCTTTTCATGCCTCCGACACTGATTACCGGATTTTTCGGCATGAACCTGAAGCTGCCTATCACCGGGACGTGGTGGGATTTCGTCATCGTCCTCGTGCTCATGCTCCTGTCTTTCAGCGTCATCCTGCTGATTTTCCGCAAACGGAAGATGCTGTAGAAAAATCGTAAAAGTTTTTGAAAATCCGAAAATTATACATATTTTTGCCCGCCTTTTGACCGGAGGCGGGCAATTTTGCCGTCGGCGGCCAGGCACAGAGATAATGTTTAACCCGCTAGTTTGTTTTAATTATTGCAATGGAAGAAAACAAAACAGTGACAGTGGAGACCGCTCCTGAGGCAGCGCAGGCTGCCGAGGTCAATGCGGCTCCGGCTGCAGAAGAAACCAAGACAGTCCTGAATGCGTCTGTCGACCCGGACCAGTTTGACTGGGATGCCTTCGAAGGAAAAAGCGTTTCCGAAGAAGAGAAGAAGCAAATGAAAGAAATGTACGACCAGACTCTCTCCAAGGTAGTGGAGAACGAGGTGGTCGAAGGTGTTGTCACATCCATCAGCAAGAGGGAAGTGATCGTGAACATCGGCTACAAGAGCGAAGGTGTCATCCCTGCTCCCGAGTTCCGTTACAACCCTGACCTGAAGGTCGGCGACAAAGTCGAAGTGTTCGTGGAGACAGCTGAGGACAAGAAGGGCCAGCTCGTTCTTTCTCATAAGAAAGCACGCGCCCTCCGTTCTTGGGATATGGTGAACGCCGCATACAATGCAGGCGAAATTGTGAAGGGATATGTGAAGACCCGTACAAAGGGCGGCATGATCGTCGATATCTTCGGTATCGAGGCATTCCTCCCAGGTTCTCAGATAGATGTCAAGCCTATCAGGGACTACGACCAGTACGTGGACACTACCATGGATTTCAAGATCGTCAAGATCAACCAGGAGTTCAGGAATGTGGTGGTATCCCACAAGGCTCTTATCGAGGCAGAGCTCGAGCAGCAGAAGATGCAGATCATCGGCAAGCTCGAAAAAGGACAGGTTCTCGAAGGAACTGTCAAGAACATCACAGGCTATGGTGTATTCGTTGACCTGGGCGGTGTGGACGGACTCATCCATATCACAGACCTTTCATGGGGCAGGATCAACCATCCGGAGGAAGTCGTTCATCTCGACCAGAAGATCAATGTCGTTATCCTCGACTTCGACGAGGCCAAGAAGAGAATCGCTCTCGGCCTGAAACAGCTCACTCCGCATCCATGGTCAGCCCTCGATCCAAACCTCAAGGTAGGCGACAAGGTGAAAGGGAAAGTCGTTCTCATCGCTGACTACGGTGCATTCGTTGAGATCGAGCCAGGAGTGGAAGGCCTTATCCATGTATCTGAAATGTCATGGTCTCCAAGACTCCGCGTAGCTCAGGACTTCCTGAAAGTAGGAGACGAAGTGGAGGCTCAGATTCTGACTCTCGACAGGGACGAAAAGAAGATGTCTCTCGGTCTCAAGCAGCTCATCCCTAATCCATGGGAGAACATCCGCGAGAAATATCCTGTAGGCTCAAAACACACTGCCACTGTCCGCAACGTGACTAACTTCGGCGTATTTGCAGAGCTTGAAGAAGGCATCGAAGGCCTGGTTCACATCAGCGACCTTTCATGGACTAAGATCAAGCATCCGTCAGAGATGGTTCAGCCGGGCGACAAGATCGAGGTAGTCATTCTCGACTTTGACGAGGAGAACCACAAACTCAGCCTCGGCCACAAGCAGCTTCTGCCTAACCCATGGGAGGGCATCGAGTCTACTTACCGTCCTGGAACAGTGCATACACTGAAGATAGACAGCGTTTCAGACAAGGGTGCTGTGGTATCCCTCGGCGAAGATATCGAAGGATTCTGCCCGGCAAAAGAACTCGTGAAAGAAGACGGTTCTATGCCAGCCGCAGGAGACGAGATCGCATTCAAGGTTACTGACTTGAAGCGCAGTACCAGGAAAGTGGGCCTTTCACATGTGAAGACCTATGCTGAGCCAGCCAAGTCTGAAAGACCTGCAAGCGAATCAGACAGCACCAAGAAAGCTGTCAAGAAGATCAATTCGAACATCGAGAAGACTACTCTCGGAGACATCTCCGAGCTTGCCGCTCTCAAGTCTAAACTTGAAAAAGGCGAGTAATTCCGGTGGAATGAACTTCACTCTGAATATTCTGGGCACGGCTTCTGCCCTGCCTATGGTAAACAGATATCCAAGCGCCCAAGTACTGGATGTACGGGGGCGCTTGTTTTTGATTGACTGCGGAGAAGGCGTGCAGATGCAGATTCGGCGGCAGCGTCTGTCCATACTGAAGCTGGACACCGTATTCATTTCACATCTCCACGGAGACCATGTCTTCGGCATATTCGGCCTGCTCTCCACGATGAGCATGCTTGGCAGGACGGCCCCTCTTCACATTTATGCTCCGGAAGCATTCCGGAAGGCACTTTCTGACTTCATGGCATCATTCGGGGACGGCTTCAAATTCGAGCCGGTGCATCATGCAGTTTCTGCAGATGCTCCAGTGAAAATTTTTGAGACCAGAAGCCTTGACGTGACGGCCTTCCCTCTCAACCACAGGATAGAGACATACGGCTATCTTTTCAGGGAAAAGACCCCTATGAAAAACGTCCGGAAAGATGCCATATCGCAGTTCGGACTCAGCCTGGCTGAAATAGGCACTCTGAAAAGAGGTGAAGATGTGGTCAGGGAAGACGGAACTGTCATTCTGAACACCGAGGCGGCCTATCAGCCTTACGAGCCTCGCAGTTTTGCTTATTGCAGCGATACTGCACCATTCCCGGAACTCTCGGAATGGGTGAAAGGAGTGGACCTGTTGTATCATGAGGCAACATTTCCATGCGGGTATGAGACATTGGCGCAGGCTACTTTCCATTCCACCACCAGGCAGGCGGCTGAGTGTGCCTTGCAGTCGGGTGCCAGAAAGCTGGCAGTAGGACATTATTCCTCACGTTTTCCGGATGCGTCCTTTTTCCTCGATGAAATCAAGGAAATATTCCCCGAAGCAATACTCTGCCATGACGGCATGGTGATAGATATTCCGCTGAAGAAGTTCGAATAATTGCGTAACTTTACCAGAATTCTGTATCCTTGCAAATAGAGAGGATATTGATGTTAACTCAGAAAGATGAAAAGAAATATATTGATTCTGTTGGCTTTGGCCATCTTGGCGGCAGGGTGCGGCCCTGCCGCGAGGACATTATCATCGGACAGTGACGGCTCCGTCTTTTTCGGCGCAGGGGACAGCCCGCAGGAGAAATACATCGCCAGATATGCCAGGATAGCGGTTTCAGAGAGAAAACGTTCCGGCGTGCCAGCCAGCATCACCTTGGCGCAGGGCATGCTCGAATCTGGCAACGGGCTGTCTGAACTGGCAGTGAGGGGAAACAACCATTTCGGCATAAAATGCCATGACTGGACTGGACAGAAAATCTACTACGACGATGACAGGAAAGGGGAGTGCTTCAGAAAATACCGGACACCGGAAGAATCATACCGGGACCATTCCGATTTCCTCAGATACAGGGACAGATACAAGTTTCTTTTCGATTTCCGTGTCACAGATTACAGGTCATGGGCCTATGGCTTGAAGAAAGCCGGCTATGCCACTGACCCGTCATATCCTCAGAAGCTCATAAACCTTATAGAGGAATACGACCTGTCGCGCTTCGACAAAGTCTCGAGAATCTCGAAAAATGCTGTCCCGGACCAGTCTCAGGTGGCCTCCGGGAACTCCCGTCCGGCCAATGACGTATCAGAAGACGCACCTGTGCCGGCGACACCGTCAGAGCTGGAAGCACCTGTGCCTGTTTCTGACAGGCAAGGCAAGACCATGCACCTGTCCCTGACACGCCAGCTGTTCTCTCAGAACGGCGTGCCTTTCGTATATTCCGTAGAAGGCGAGACATACGCTGACATCGCTAAATATTACAGCCTCTTTCTTGGAGAAATCCTTCGTTACAATGACCTTGATGACGCTGACGGAGAGCTCAGTCCGGGCACAGTGGTGTATTTGCAGCCCAAAAAGTCCAGGGCCGCCAGGCAGGTGGACAAATATGTAGCTGAAGGGGGCGAAAGCTTGCGGGATATAGCGCAGAGGTATGCAGTGAAGATGAAAAGCCTTATGAAGATGAATTCTATGGACGAGGAGCGGGAACTCCTGCCTGGAGAGATGTTGACTTTAAGAAAGTGAAAATATGCAGGTGACGAAGAAGCCGTGGATTTTGTTTTCATGCGCCACTGTGATCTTGCTGGCAGTGGCGTGTGTTTTTGCCGGACTCAGATATTATTATGACAGGAAAGCCCCGGATTTCAGAACGGAATATACCCTGTATGTATATCCGGGAACAGAGGCCGGAGCAGTGCTCGATTCTTTGGCTGATGGAGCTTCTGTGCGCAGAAAAGGCAGTCTGAGGCGCTGTGCCAGGGCTATGGGGCTCGA
The DNA here is from genome assembly GCA_949289565.1 of uncultured Bacteroidales bacterium. Lineage (GTDB taxonomy): Bacteria > Bacteroidota > Bacteroidia > Bacteroidales > UBA932 > Cryptobacteroides. The sequence continues at coordinate 27,069 of CASEOO010000021.1, read as the reverse complement.
AACAGGCCTGCAACCAGGTAAATATGAGATTCTTCCCGGACACTCTGCCGCATATGCAGTGCGGATGCTTGTAAACGGCTGGCAGACGCCGCAGAACCTGGCATTGTCAGGCACTATCCGCACAAAAGGGCGATTGGCGAAAAGCATTGATGTCCAAATGATGGCAGATTCTTCTGAAGTAGCTGAAGCTCTGGCTGATACAGCTTTTCTGGCCGGTTATGGATTCACTCCGGAGAATGTTTTCGCCATGTTTCTGCCCGACACTTACGAGTTCTACTGGACAGCGTCCGTGAAATCGATTTTCGACAGGTTCAAGAAAGAGTATGACCGATTCTGGACGCCTGAGAGGGTGGCTCTGGCTGAGGCTCAGGGACTGACCCCAATGGAAGTGTCAGTGATGGCTTCAATAGTGAGCGGTGAAACCTTGCAAAGTGCCGAGTATCCTATGATAGCAGGCGTTTATCTGAACCGTCTGCACCGCGGGATGAAGCTGCAGGCTGACCCTACGATATGTTTCTGCTTCGACTACACTCTCGACAGGGTGCTGAAAAAGCATCTGAAAGTGGATTCCCCATACAATACCTACAAATATCGCGGCCTGCCCCCTGCTCCCATAAATATACCTCCGAAGGCGTGCATTGATGCAGTCCTGCATCCAGATGAGCATGGCTATCTGTATTTTTGCGCCAGCCCTGATTTTGACGGCACACACAGGTTCGCCTCTTCATACAGCGAGCACCTGAAGAATGCGCGAGAGTTCCAACGTGCGCTTACTGCCCGTCAGAGAGAGAAGCAAGCTTCCGGGCAATGATTCTGGCTGAGCAGGCTACGAGCTCCGGGCAAGGCCGTTTCCTGTAGTATTCCGGTGTCCGGTCCGAAGGGCGCGGCGGTTCGATTTCCGCAGAGGCGTCCTGTTTGTTTGATTCAGTCTTCTTGCCGAGTCCGAGAAGTTCCCGGCAGATGATGCTTCCGTTTTCCTTCCTGAATTCTCCTGCGAGTTCCTGAACCAAGGCATAGTTCGCAGTCCTTTCTTCCATGTTCTTGGGCACAATAGCGGGGGAGATGAATCCTGCGGCCATGCCCATGGCAGACACGGTGCCGCATACTTCGCGCATCCTGGCCATGCCTCCTCCGAAGCCTGAAGCAATCGTGGCTATCGTCTTTTCATCAGTGCCCCAGATGTCCTGGAATGCCAGCAGGACTGCCTGACAGCAGTTATAGCCGTCCAGAAAGTTCTGTTTTGCACTTTGAGCCCTTTGTTCTATATCGAAATTTTCAGGTAACTTCATTGTTTCAGCAATTTATAATCAATAATTTTAAACGATATTTTACGAATCAAAGCTCACGTTCCGGATGATAATTGGACGAAGTCCATAATAGAGAACCATAGCCTGAGACTCCGCAAAAGTAAAGAAAAGTGGGTGGGTCAAAAGTCACGAAGTGACCGCGACTGGAAGGAGCGAGATCCCCCTAATAGGGGGTGCAGGGGGTTAGGATGGGGTCAGTCTTTCGAAGAAAGACGTTTGAGGGTGACCAAAAGGGACTTTTGGTCACCCTCATAATTATTCTTTCCGTTTCAGGAATTTCTAGAAATAAAATGTCACAGAGAGGTTGGATCCGATGTTTCCTGTTCCGAACGAGAATCCGTGCGAACTAGGGATTAAAAGTTCAGTCCATTCCTCGACTGCTCCGCTGAGTGTGTTGAAGCCTTCAGCAGTGTAATATGTGGCTTTAGTCCAGTTCCATACGGCTGATATGTTGACTTCCCCTCCGATGGATATCTTAGGAGCGACGAACCATTCTATCCCGGCTGAAAGAATCAAGCCTGCATAGTTAGAAGGCGTGTCATTGAATTTCTTAAGATACCTCATGGATGAGAACCCGTCTGGTGTATTGGCAACTTCAGGATTAGAATCAATTGCCAGTTCTCTGGATATTGTTGGATTCTGGTTGATTTCAGTGATGGCGTTCCCGAATGAGTATTTATCACTCTTATATGAGAATGCATACAGGAGGCCTGCACTGAACACTCCCTGTACACGGCGCTTGCCTACACGGTATTCCATGGCCGCACTGAAGCTTCCTCCTGATGTCGCTTCTTTCCAAGTGTCGATGAGCTTCTTTTCTGAAAGAGGGTTGACAGTCATCTCGGCATCGTCTCGAACATAATAGTTATTCGTATTGCTATTATGTATCCAGCCGAGGTTCACCCGGAGTCCGAGTTCGTCGGTCAGCATATACTTTCCGGCTATGGACACTCTAGGCTGGTTAATGCCTCCGACATTGTACGGATCACCTCCGAATGTGCCGATGGTCTGGTTTACGGTATTGTTGAATATGTTGCCGACGAAGTTTATGAACGGATTTGCGCTCACGCTGACAGCGAAATCTCCTGCTTCAGGCAGATATTCGCTCACATCCTTCTTTTCCTTTCCGTCCTTTGCAGACACCGTGGCGGCCGCAGAGCACAGGCAGGCGATAAGGATTCCTGTAAACAATATGGTCTTTTTCATGACTTAAGCAAACTTAGTTGTTATCTCTCCCAGTTGAACGGGTCGTTCTCAATTATGTTTTTCCCGTCTTGAGTGCCAATAAGGCCGATACCTAGAATCTCATCAGTGTCTATTGTAGGCCGTGTAGTTATTGTGAAAGCAGGGATCTGGACAGGAACCAATTTATTGTCATCTGAGAGTTCTACAGGACTTGATGAAGCGCTTTGGTATATTACCGGAACATCAATGCTATTCCAGTTGTATTCTCCGCTGCTCATAGAGCAGTACCAATGTTCAAATTCCTCTTCAAGCGATGCTTCAGTTGATACTGTAAATTCGGTGGTGTAATCCCAGCAATTTGAAGGCAGATTCATCGTAGCTGAGAATGATCCTTCTTCGTCTCTTGAGCTAAGAGTTGTAGTTTCCTTAGTGATTTCATAAATGGTTTTCGGATTCCGATAATCTGACTCATCGACTATTTTTGCAACGATTTTTACCGGATATCCAGTCAGTCCTTCGTTTGAACCTGTATAAGCGCCCGCGGTAGCAATGCCTTGCTTTTCGTTTCTTACCCAAGCCTGGATATTGACCTGTCCTTCGATTTCTATTGCTTGATCAAATGCTACAGGAATCACGTCATCGCTGCTGACTACCAGGTCTACGGAGTAGATTTTCTTCTGCTCAAGTGAGATATTATTGTTGGAGGCTGTCGTATTATTATACAAGGCATTCTCGATTTCTACTATAGCCCCGCCATGCATCAGAGTCTTCACAGCGTAGAACGGGAGCACGTCTACAGATACATTATCGAGTGCTTGTGAGCTGACAGGGATTTCGATCCTGTAGTTTCCTGATTCGTCGGTCACAGCCTCGAAATATTGACTGCCATCAGCATTTTGGGCATAGCTGCTGGTCGGGATGGTCACCATGACTGTCTGGCCGGCGAGCGGAAGCTGGTAGTTCGAGATGATGGAGCCGTCAGTCTGCTCATAGTCGCCTGCGACATATTCTACAGTTCCTGTGATGACAGCTGTGGAAGGTAAAGAACTCAGAGTCAGTTCAGACTGCTCTTTCTGGCACGAAGTCATCACCGCTGCGATGATGAACAGGCCTGTTGCTAATAAATAATGTTTCATAACAGTTTGAATAAGGGTTAAAAAATACTAATACTCTCTATAGATGCAAATTTTTTCTTTTTATAGACAATGTTTTTCTTTTTTTTACTGTCTGTCTGGAAAAAATTGATATGCAAAGACAATCTACAGCCGTGAGACTTTGATGATGTTCTTCCTGACGCGTATCTGAGATATGACCTTGTCCAGTTCCAGATTGTTCGGAACGGACAGCTTGACCAGGATGTCATATGTGCCGGAACGCTCATTGTCGGAGACATTGAAATTCCTGATGGACGCCTTGAATGCATTCACTGTGTCGAAGATGTCGTTCACGACAGATGATTCGTGGGCCGCCGATATTTTCAGGGTCACCTGGAAGCTGGATGTGCTCGGGGCATCGCTCCATTTCACTTTCTGTATGCGGTATGGATATTTTTCCATCAGCCTCGCGGCGTTCGTGCATGACATGCGGTGAATCTTGATGCCGTCTTTGATGGACACGAAACCGAACACATCGTCTCCATATACTGGATTGCAGCATTTAGCCATTTTGTAGTCAAGCGACTTGACATTTTTCGCATCCAGAATCAGGATGTCGTCAGTGGCTGTACCAGGTTTTCTGGGCGCTGACTGCGGTTTTTCCTGAGGCTTTTCTGCTTCTTCTGCCGCATCTCCGCCTTCTGAGTTTTTTCTGTCCAGATATGCCTTGATGTCTGCTATGTCGAAGCTTCCGTCACCTATGGCGGCGTAGAACGCATTCAGTGTCTTGTGCTGCGTCTTTTTCATGATGGCCGCCATGTCCTCGTCTGTCAGCTCCATCTTCCAGTTCTTCAGCCTGCGCTCAAGCAGTTCCTTGCCTTCTGCGGCCTTCTGGAATTCAGCTTCGCTGAGCTTCTGGCGTATTTTGGTCCTGGCTTTGCTGGTCACGACGATATTCAGCCAGTCAGGCGACGGCTTCTGGTTCTTTCCGCTCATGATTTCCACCACATCGCCTGTCTTCAGCTTCTCTTTTATAGGCACAGCTTTTCCGTTCACCTTCCCGCCTGTACATTTGACACCGAGATTCGAGTGGATGTCGAAGGCGAAATCCAGGACGGTGGCTCCAGCGGCCAGCTTCCTCAGCTCGCCGGATGGAGTGAACACGAATATTTCTTTTTCCGGAGGCGACGGCAGATCGTCTTCATAGTATCCTGAATTGCCGCCGGCGGACGGATGTTCCAGTATGTGCCGCACAGACACCAGCCACTTGTCCAGTGTGGCTTCATGCTTGATGCCTTTGTAAGACCAGTGCGAGGCCAGCCCGTTTTCAGCCATCTCGTCCATCCGTTTAGTCCTGATCTGGACTTCAAGATAGACATTGTCTCTGTTTTTCACTGTGATGTGAAGGGATTCATAGCCGTTGGGCTTAGGATTAGATATCCAGTCCCTGAGCCTGTTCGTGTCGGATTCGTATTCTTCTGTCACACGGGAGAACACCTTCCAGCAGAGCGCATGCTCCAGTTCCCTGTCAGGCTCGCAGTCTATGATGAACCTGATGGCAAACACATCGTAAACTCCTTCGAAAGGGACTTTCTGCTTCTGCATTTTCCTCCAGATAGAGTAGGCTGTCTTCGTCCTGACTTTCAGCTTGTATTTGATGCCTTCTTCTGAAAGCTTGCTTTTCAGAGGCTCGATGAACTGTGTCATGAGTTTCTGCCTGTCTTTCTCGGTGCTTTTCAGCTTATTCGTGATGGCTCTGTACTGTTCTGGCTCTGCATATCTGAAATAGATGTCCTCCATCTCGCTTTTCATGTTGTACAGGCCGAGCTGATGTGCGAGCGGGATGTACAGCATCAGGGTCTCCAGTATCTTGCGTTCCCGTGACAGTTTAGGAAACATATCCAGCGAGCGCATGACTTCCAGCCTGTCAGCCAGTTTCAGCACAGTGACACGCGGGTCTTTCGAATACGAAACTATCAGCTTCTTGTAGTTCTCGGCTTCCAGCTTAGTGTCCTTTGGCTTGATGGTTGAAATCTTGTTCAGGCCATCTGCCATGGTCCTGACATCCTTGCCGAAGTCTGTCCCAGACATGACATCAGCTTCCGGATGGAATCTCTGCGCCTCATGCAGAAATACTGCGGCAATGCATTCGGCGGGGAGGCCGATTTCGTCTGCCGCTATCTTGGCTGTATTTACAGGGTGCTCGATAAATGGCTTGCCGTTTCCTCTGGTTTGCCCTGCCAGTGCATCGGATGCGATTCCATATGCTTTCCGCACCATCTCCCGTCCTTTCTCATCGAATTTGGGGAATAATTCGTCTGTCAAGTCCATAATAAAATTTTCCAAATTGTCTTTCAAATTTAGAAAAATTTCATCAAAATTCAGAAAAATATCGCAGCCTGCCGCTTCTATTTAGCCCCAGTTGACCAGACTTTCAAATATTCCTGCAGAGCCCACATTTCATCTCTGTATTTGGCGGCCGCCATGAAATCCAGGCCGGCAGCGGCTTTCTGCATATTCTTTTTGGCTGTCTCCACGGCTTTTTCGACCTGCTCTCGCGTCATGGAGCGAATGACAGGGTCCTGAAGGACAGCGGCGAGGTCTGCCCGGATATATCCGTCGGTGTATGCTGAATTTGTCTCACGTTTGGAGTCGTGGCCAAGCCCTACCGATACATAGCCGCTTCCCAGGTCCGAAGGGTCCGGGATGTAGTGCGGATCTTCGTAAGAATTGGCCGCGCTGACTTTCCCTGACACCGTGTTTGCAAGCCGTGGATTCCTGCGCTTGGCGGCATTGTCCCCTGCAGGGGCGCCTTCAGCGAGGACATTCTTCTTGAGCCCCACCTGTGTAGGTGTGATTCCGTGCTTTTTGTTGTATTCCATCTGCTTGGCACGCCGCCTGTCAGTTTCGTAGATGGTTTCCTGCATGGAGCCTGTAATGGTGTCAGCATACATTATGACCAGGCCGTTGACATTCCTGGCGGCACGTCCTGCAGTCTGGGTGAGAGAGCGTCCGGAGCGCAGGAAACCTTCTTTGTCAGCATCCAGAATGGCTACCAGCGACACTGTAGGAATGTCCAGACCTTCCCGCAGAAGGTTCACTCCTACCAGCACGTCGAACAGCCCGTTCTTGAAGTCTTCAATGATTTCCACCCTCTCCAGAGTATCTACATCGGAGTGGATATACCTGCATCGGACACCCATTTTCGTGAAATATTTCTCCAGTTCCTCCGCCATCCTTTTGGTCAAGGTCGTCACGAGCACTCTCTCGTCTTTTTCAGCTCTTTTGCGGATTTCTTCCAGCAGGTCGTCCACCTGGTTTTCAGTAGGGCGTACCTGGATAGGCGGGTCGAGCAGCCCGGTAGGACGCACAACCTGTTCCACTACCAGTCCGCCGGACTTCTCCAGCTCGTAGTCTCCAGGAGTCGCGCTAACATACACTATCTGGCCTGTAATCGCTTCAAATTCCTCGAATTTCAGCGGCCTGTTGTCCGATGCGGCAGGCAGCCTGAAGCCATATTCCACCAGCACGCTTTTCCTGGAGTGGTCGCCTCCGTACATAGCTCTGATCTGGGGGAGGGTGACGTGGCTCTCATCTATGAAAGTGATGAAATCCTTCGGGAAATAGTCTATCAGGCAGAACGGCCTCTGCCCCTCTGACCTGCCGTCGAAATATCTCGAATAGTTTTCTATGCCTGGGCAGTACCCCATCTCCTTGATCATTTCCAGGTCGTATTCCACCCTCTGCTTCAGCCTTTTGGCTTCCAGCGGCTTGCCCACGCTTTCAAAATATGCGCACTGTTTCACCAGATCGTCCTGAATCTGGCTCACAGCCTTTATGCTCCGCTCCCTCGTTGTCACGAAATTGTTCGCCGGATATATCGAGACTTCGTCCAATGTGTCCAAAAATGCCCCGGTCACCGGGTCAATGAGGGAAATATTGTCCACTTCGTCTCCGAAAAATTCGATTCTGACGGCATTGTCCCCGTTTCCCAGGCACACATCCACGGTGTCTCCTCTGACCCTGAACGACCCGCGCTTGAACTCGGCTTCTGTCCTGGAATACAGCGCGTCCACCAGCTGGTACAGGAACCTGGTCATATTCCTGGTTTCTCCCCTTCTTATCGTTACGGTCTGGGCATGGAAGTCTTCAGGATTCCCGATGCCATACAGGCATGAAACGCTGGATATGACTATCACGTCGCGCCTGCCGGACAGCAGGGAGGAAGCCGCGCTGAGCCTGAGCTTTTCTATCTCGTCGTTGATGCTCAGGTCCTTTTCTATATATGTGTCAGTAGTCGGTATGTATGCTTCAGGCTGATAATAATCATAGTACGACACAAAATATTCCACTGCATTGTTCGGGAAGAATGACTTGAATTCCCCGTACAGCTGGGCGGCCAATGTCTTGTTGTGGCTCAATATCAGCGCAGGCCTCTGCAGCTTTTCTATGACATTGGCCATGGTGAATGTTTTTCCTGACCCGGTGACTCCGAGCAATGTCACTGCATCGATCCCGCTGTCCAGCGCCGAGCATATTCCTTTTATGGCCTGGGGCTGGTCGCCGGAAGGCTTGTAGTCTGATATAATCTGAAATTTCATGTTTTTGTTTCTTTTTCGCGACAGCTGCGCTGGACTTCACATCCTCGCATCATCATAGCAGCCCGAGAAGCTTGCTGCGAGACAGCATGCATGCTCCTATAGGTCCGGCCTTTTCTCCGAGTTCAGAGAATTTGATGGCGGTGTCTTTGTTGACGATATTCAGCGAATGCTTGTTGATCGAGCTTTTAACTGGCAGGAGCATATACTCTTCGGCCGCGGCCAGCTTGCCCCCGATCACCACCAGTTCTGGATTGAAGATGTTTATAAGGCCGGCGATGGCTCTTCCCAGAGTGGTGCCGACTTCCTCTATCGTCTCTATGGCCAGGATATCTTCTTCATTGAGCGCTTCCAGGATGTCGTCCAGGCTGATCTCTTCTCCGCGCTCGAATTTTTCCGACAGTATGGAAGCTTTCCCGGCTTTGAGCTTGTCCATGAAAATCCTGTGCGCGGCCGAGCCTGAAGCGCCTGTTTCCAGGCATCCTATCTTTCCGCACTGGCATATCTGTCCGTTGTCCAGCAGAGGGAAGTGGCCTATCTCTCCTGAAAATCCTGATTTGCCGTAAGAAAGCTTTCCCTCCAGAATCATCCCCATGCCGAGCCCCCAGCTCAGGTTCAGGAAAAGCATGTTCAGTTCGCTGTTCGCCATTCCGCAGATATATTCTCCGTAAGCCATGGCGCGCGAGTCGTTTTCTATAGATACAGGTGCGTTCATTTTTTCTTCCAGGAGAGTCTTCAAAGGCTTGTCTTCCCCGATGAAATAAGTGAAGCTGTATCCGGTTTCATGATTCACCCTCCCTGTCAGGTTGAACCCGTATGAAAGCACATCTTCGCTGTTTATGCCGGCCTGTCTGATATATTGCCGGATTCTTTCGCACAGCTCGTCCGCTGATGTCTCCGAGCATTCGAGAGTGAACGGGATGTCTTCCTGGAAATCTATGATTTTCCCTTTGAAGTTCGCTATCGCAATGCTGATATGATGCCTTTTGATATCTGTACCCACGAAGTATCCGGCCACGGAGTTCAGCCCGAAGATGCTCGGCCTGCGCCCCCCTGAAGTGCCTGACTTCCCGAGGTCTTCCAGGAATCCTTCATCTATCAGCTCTCCTACCAGCTTGGTTATTGTCGGAATGCTTGTATTCAGCTCCTTGCTTAATTCAGCTATGCTGAAGTCCCCGTCATTGATGCATAGTCCGATAATCTTTTTTTTCAGGGCTGAATTCTTGCTGTCAATCTTGCTTAAAAACGACTCTTTCATTTGAAAACATTTTCCAGGCAGGAGCATCGTTCCGAGCCCCTTTCGCCTCTCCGCAATATGGTGCAAAAATACTCAATTTCTTTTCCCTTTCCAATAGTTTTCAATTTCTTCGAGAGTTTTTCCTGTGGTCTCAGGGACGGCCTTCCACATGATCAGCATATATGGCACGCACATAAAGGCAAACAGGAAGAAAGTGCCTGCCGGAGTCAGGTTTTCGAGCATCCACGGGGTGAGCTGCCCGATGAGGAAAGTCCCTATCCAGAGAGCCATTCCTGCTATCGACATGGCGATGCCCCTGACACTGTTCGGGTACATTTCGGATAAAAGCACGAACACCACGGCGCTGATGGAAATGGCGCAGCAGAACACATAAAAAAGGAAGAAGGCCAGAAGGAAGCCGTTTCCGAGATTCCATGAAGGCCCTGCGCTGAAATAGAGCCCGGTCATCAGGAGGGAAATGATCATTCCTGAAACTCCCCAGTAAACCAGCTTTTTGCGTCCTATTTTGTCTATGATGAACAGCGCTATGATGGTGGTCAGCATATTGACTGCGCCGACAAGCACCTGGGAGAATAGCGCGTCTTCACCTCCGAGGCCGGCTTTGCTGAAAATCTCTGGGCCGTAATACAGCACGGCGTTCACTCCCATGAATTGTCCGAGGATGGCTATGGAGCATCCGATGATGACAGCCTTGATGATGCCGGGAGACAGCAGCGCTTTCCATTCTGACTTTGTTTCCGAATTTATGGATGCCTCGGCGGCCTGGAATTGTTCTTCTGCTTCTGAGGACGATGCGCAGATACGGTTCATGATGATTTTCGCCTCCGGACCTCTGCCATGGACAATCAGCCATCTCGGGCTTTCCGGAATGAAGAAAATGACTATGAAGAAAAGGGTGGCAGGAATCATGCCAGAACCGAGCATTCCGCGCCAGTATTCATTTACTAGCAAATAGTTCATGGTGTCTGATGCGAACGAAGCTGTCTGGGAGATATTCAGGATTTTCCAGTTCACCAGATATGCCAGCAGGAAACCTGCGGTAATGGCCAGCTGGTAGCACGAAACGAGGGTTCCCCTCCTTTTGGCAGACGCTACTTCGGATATGTAGATAGGCGAGACTATGGATACGATGCCTATTCCTGCGCCTCCGATGATTCTGAATATGACGAGCTGTGTGAAATTTCCGCAGAATGCACATCCCGCCGCCGATATGAAGAACAGCACAGATGCTATGAGCATGGTTATTTTCCTCCCTATGCGGTCTGACATGATGCCGGCGATGGATACGCCGGCAATGGAGCCTGTCAACGCGCATCCGACATACCATCCCTGGTGCATGGCGCTGAGCGAGAACTGGCTTGTGACGCTGGAGATTGTTCCTGAGATGACGGCAGTGTCGTAGCCGAAAAGTATGCCGCCCATAGCGGCGACGACTGAGAGAAAGATCTCATAGCCTGTGTTGGCGTTTCTTTTCATAATCTCTATAATATTATATGTCGTTATTTATATGTTATTGCTTTTAGCTTAGGTAACTTAATCTAAAATTGGATCTTAGTTCCAGACAAAATTGAAAAATATTTTCTAAATAATCAAATAATTTAAATAAATTTTATAAATATCTTTGAGATATTAAAATAATTTATTAACATTGTCGAAGAATTTAAAAATGAAGGGATATGGAGAATCAAATTGATTTTAAATTGCTGGCGGAGAGGTATAAAACCGAGCTCCTGCAGAATTGTCTCCCGTTCTGGCTGAAACATTCTGTTGACCACGAATACGGGGGATATTTCAGCTGTCTGGCCAGGGACGGGAGTGTTTATGACACTGACAAGTTCATCTGGCTGCAAGGACGTGAAGTGTGGCTGTTCGCCATGCTGTACAATAAGCTGGAAAAGAAAAAAGAGTGGCTGGACTGCGCTGTGCAAGGTGCTGAATTCCTGAAAAAATTCGGGCATGACGGAAATTATGACTTTTATTTTTCATTGACCCGGGAGGGGCGTCCCCTTGTCCAGCCTTATAATATTTTTTCAAATACTTTCGCCTGCATGGCGTTTGCCCAGGCGGCGGAGGCCACGGGCTCGGATGAGTACGCGGAGATAGCGAAAAAAACTTTTGCGCGTATACTCGAGAGAAAAAATTGCCCGAAGGGCATCTGGGAAAAGAGTTATCCTGGCACCCGTCCGATGAAAGGTTTTTCTCTGCCGATGATTATTTGCAACATGGCTTTGGAAATAGAGAATATCCTCGATGACAAAGGCTTGCTGGAAGAGACGATAGACACCTGCCTTCACGAGGTGCTGGATGTCTTTTACAAGCCTGAAGCCGGGATGATGGTGGAGAATGTTTCAGCAGTCGACGGGAGCATGATAGACTGTTTCGACGGGCGTCTGATAAATCCTGGCCATAATCTGGAGGCCCTGTGGTTCCTGATGAATCTGGGTGTGAGGCGTGGAGACAGCGGGCTGGCCGGCAGGTGCGTGGACATAGCCTTGAAAGTGATAGACTTCGGATGGGACAGGGAATATAAGGGCATATTTTATTTTATGGACCGTAAAGGGTGTCCGCCCCAGCAGCTTGAGTGGGACCAGAAGCTGTGGTGGGTTCACCTGGAGTCAGCCATCGCTATGGCCAGAGGATATCAGCTGACAGGCAGGAAAGAGTGCCTGGACTGGTTCTTGGCCCTGGACGAGTATATGTGGAGCCATTTCAAGGATGCTGAATACCCTGAGTGGTTCGGCTATCTGAACCGCAGGGGAGAAGTGCTTCTTCCGTTGAAAGGAGGGAAATGGAAAGGCTGTTTCCATGTTCCTCGCGGACTCTTCCAGATTTGGCAGATATTGGATAAAATTTCAGAGCCTCATGGCGCGGCTCATAATCAATAAATGATCATCGACATGGGCAGGTCAGAAAAAATATTCAGCAGGTTCATCCTTTTGCTGTTCTCGGCCATACTGGCAGTTTCGTGCTCTTCAAACGAAATTTCGGGCTCAAGGGCAGGGCTGACGCTTATACCGCCGGGCAAGATCACCAGCCAGGTGGATCTCGACATCAGGGCCGGGCTTGTGAACAATTCACAGACGGATGAAATGTATGATGTGGAGCTTTATCTGGATGACGGCAAGAAGGCTTCGAAGCTTTACTTCGCCTCTGTCTCCCTGAAGGCAGGTGAATCCTGGTCAGGCAAATATGTCCTGGAGACAGAATCGCTTGGGGGAGGGTATGAAATAACCCTGAAAGTGACCGCTTCCGACGGAGCGTGTGAAAAAATGTCAAGAACATTCGAGGTGGTGCAGTCTGACATCAGGTCAACCCGCCTCATAGAAGGCGCCTGGGCAGGAATATATCACTGGAGCGAACAGGAGGGAAAGCATTGGAACGATGATATAAAGAAGCTGGACGATGCGCAGTGGCGCGAAATGGTCCGTTCCATGAACAAGCTGGGAATGAATACGATAGTGATTCAGGAGGTGTTCAGGAACAATGACTATGTCGGCCAGCACAGCACCACGGTCGAGAACTATCAGGGAAGGGCCTTCTATCCGTCTGAACTTTATCCGGGAAGGATGCCGATAGCCGCGGAAGACCCTCTCGAGGCTATACTGGACGAGGCGGACCGTCTGGGGATGTCCGTAATGATGGGTGTAGGAATGTTCGCATGGTTCGACTTCACTGAAGAATCTCTGGAATGGCATAAGAAAGTCGCCGAAGAACTGTGGAACAGATACGGTCATCACGAATCGTTTTATGCATTCTATATATCTGAAGAATGCGCAGGAAATCTATTCAATTCAGAGCAGACAGATGAGATGAAATCTCTGAGAAAGAAGCAGATAGCAGACTTTTTCAGAGAGTTCAAAAGGTATGTCCGTGATTTCGCTCCGGAAAAGCCTGTGATGCTCGCCACCAACAGCATGGGCGTCCTTGACGGTGCTGACGGCTATCCGGCGTTGCTTGAGAACCTGGACATTCTGTGTCCGTTCGGTTTCGCCCGGATGCCCGAAGGCGACTTGACAGGGAAAGAGGCCGCGGATTTTCTCCAGAGACTCTGCGATGATGCAGGTGCGCATCTGTGGTTCGATCTCGAAGCTTTTCTGTTCAATCCGGACATGTCCCTGTATCCTCGTCCGATAGAAGAGATCATACATGACCTGAATCTGCTTGACAATTTCGAAAAAATCCTCTGTTACCAGTTCCCTGGAGTGTTCTCCGACCCGGACATGTCCGTCCAGGTCGGGGAAGACAGGACTGTGCGGCTGTTTGAGGATTATTTGGAATATGTGCAGAGGATGTCAGAAGACCAGAATGTAAACCAATAATTAATACGCTTGACATGAAAAATTTGTGGATTATTTTATCTCTGGCAGGTGTGTCCCTGTTCATTGCCTCATGCGATGAAGACACATTCGGAGCCAATCCTTATGACCCGGACACTCCTGTGACTGTCTCGGAGTGGCCGAAGGTGCTGTCTTTCGTGCCGGAACGCGGAAAGGCCGGCGACATAATCACTATTACAGGCGAGAATTTCGCCACTGCCACGAAAGTTGCATTCGGAGGCCGTGATGCCGAGTCTTTCACTATTGTGGACGAATCTACCATCACTGCTGTGCTGAGTGCCTACGGCAATTCCGGCAACGTAGCCGTGACCAACCACAAGGGGGAGCGCTCCCTGCCCGGTTTTGTCTATGAGTGGCCGGTGGAGCCTGTGGAGAATCCTAATTTCGCTCTGAACGGGACTGCGACCTCGACAGAACCATTCTCCGGCTTCTTCACGACCAGTGTGAATGACGGGCAGCCGAACACTCCATGGGTCGCCTCGAACAACAACGAAGGAGAAGAAAGATGGGTGATGATAGAACTCGACATGCTCAGGGAAATCAATATGGTCAAACTGACCTGGGACCCGAATGCGGCAGGCACCGACTATGTGCTTGAAGTTTCCGAAAACGGCGATGATTTCACCACGGTATATCAAGAAACAGGATGGGTGTCCAACGGCGATGACGCTGGAGTGAAGACTATAAAGTTCGACGCCGTAAATGCAAAATATGTAAGGCTCGGAAATCTGTTCAACAGCCTGACACCATATAATATGACTCTTTATGAGTTTGAGATATACAATATGCCTCCGGCCGAAAATCTGGCGGAAAAGAAGCCTGCTGACGCGGACTGCGAAGCCAATCCAGACTCCAAGTTCCATATCACCGACGGGAAGCTGGCAAACATGTGGCAGTCAGGCAAAGACCATGACTCGCACTGGGCGACGGTTGATCTCGGAGATGCCGTAGACTTGGACAACATCATCATTTCATGGGATGGAGGCGCATACCCTAAAAACCTGAAGATAAGCCTTTCTGAAGACGGAGCGGAATATGCCGAGGTGTATTCTGTTTCAGACTGGAATCCGGAACCAGAACCGAGAGAGCCGGGTGAAACTGTCTGGACGAAAGTTGTGACCAATGCGGAGTTCAAGGAGCAGAAGGCCAGGTATATCAGAGTCGACTTCGACACGCCGTCAAGTGTCTGGGGTATCACAATATACGAGCTGGAAGCATATAACCAATGGTAGCATCATGAAAACTGCAAGCAAAATATCCATCCTGCTGGTCGCGATTGCCGCCGCCATTCCTGCGGCGTGCTCATGCGACAGCGATTCCAGCACCCTGCCTCCGCCCACTGTTGTGCGCCCGGGGGGAGATGATGCAGAGAAAATGGAGCAGATATATGACTTCGTGCAGTCTTATCAGCTCTCCTACATCCGGTCTCTGCAGCTTCCAAGCGGGGCGATTAAGGATAACGACAGCCAAACCAGCAAAATAACACCGTACTTTGCGCATTTTGCTGTGCTGGCGCTGCTGACAGATCCTTCAGAAGAGAATCTCGCTGTGGTCAAAAATTATATGTCATGGTATTTCAGCAGGCTGAACGGCACTGTCACTGAATTCAGGGATGACGAGACTGCCGGCTCGGTCTATGACTACTGGGCTCCTGGCGAAACCTCCCAGGGAACATATGACTCTGTGGATTCATATGCCGCGACCTTCCTGGAGGCGGCCATGAAGTTCGCGCAGATTTCCAGCTCCGGCCGCTCATGGCTGCAGGAAAATGCTGACAAGCTTTCCCTCGTGCTTTCAGCCATGCTGGCTACGATAGACACAGAGGAGACTGCGCTTCCGGGCTCTGACCAGGATGACTATCTCAGCATAGCGCACTACCGGTATCCTGTCAAGTATCTGATGGACAACACCGAGGTGAATATGGGGCTCAAGGCCGCGATATGGCTTCAGGAAAACAATCTTGTGACTTCCGATGCCGACCTTGAAAACATTCTCGACAGGAATACGGAGGCTATAAAGGCTCTGTATAATGCCGGAAACCAGAATTACGACTATGCCAAAGGCAATTCCTCTGACTGGAGCGTATTCTACCCTGGAGCCACAGCCCAGCTTTATCCATGCCTTTTCGGAGTGGTGTCGCCGCTGGAGACCAGATCGAGGCAGCTTTATGACACCTTCAATGAAAATTATCCGGACTGGTCAACAGGAACGACATACGATGCATATCCATGGACAATGGTGGCATATGCGGCCGCTGTCATGAATGACTCTGAAAGAGTGGACTCATATGTCATGCATATCTATGAGCTGAATGCCAAAGACGAGCAGAAAGGGTACTGGTACGATGCCGAAGCCGGAAGCCTGGTGCTGGCCATAGACACTATAAGAAAGAACCAAGAATGACCATAAATACATATTCAGATGAAAAACCGCATTCTAAATAACATTGCAGGCAGATTGTTGATTTTATGCTTCGGACTGATTGTCTCATCCGCGGCCCTCTCTGCCCAGAACAAGAATATTTCAGGAAAGGTCATAGACAGCAGGGGCGAACCTGTCATCGGCGCCGCCGTCATGCTGGACGATGACACTTCCACAGGTGTCGTTGCAGATCTCGACGGACGTTTTTCAATCCCTGTGCAGAAAGAAGACAACCGGCTCACGGCAACGATGATCGGCTACGAAACCGTCACTGTCGATGCCCGTGCCGGGCAAGAAATCGTCATCAGGATGAATGATGCGCTGTATCAGCTGGAAGGCACAGTCTTCACGGGATACGGCACCATTTCGAAAAAGGACATGACTGGGGCTGTAGGCGTGATAGGAGGCAAAGAGCTTCAGGCCATGCCGGTGACCAGTGTCAACAATGTGCTGCAGGGAAAAGTCCCGGGACTGACCGTGACCTCTACCAGCGGCACGCCTGGAGCTGGAAGCGTGGCCAGAATACGAGGCATAGGCTCCATTACAGGTTCCACAACGCCTCTTTATATAGTGGACGGACTTCCTCAAGACGGGATAGACTATTTGAATCCTAATGACATAGAGTCCATATCAGTCCACAAGGATGCCTCTGTGGCCGCTATTTACGGTTCGCGAGGCTCGAACGGAATCATAGTCGTGACTACGAAGACCGGGAATTACAATGACCGTTTCCAGGTTTCATATGACGGATATGCCGCATGGCAGAATCCGTGGAAGCGCCCGTACATGCTGAACGCATCGGAGTATATAGAATACAAGAATCTGGCGGCTGACAATGCAGACCAGGACAGAATACCTGCTTTTTCCACTCCTGAAAATATAGAAGCAGTATTGAATTTCGTCGAGAAGAATACCGGGAGCAGGGACGGCACTGACTGGTGGAATGAAATCATAAACAAGAATGCTTTCATGCACAGCCACAATGTAAGCGTAAGCGGAGGGTCGAAAAAAATCAGCGCTATGTCCAGCCTGGCATATACGGATCAGGACGGAATAGTGAAAGGGTCCATGTACCAGCGGATTTCATGGAGGAACAATTTCAATTTCAAAATATGCGACCGCATTTCGCTGTCCGCGAACTTCAGCGTCATCGATGAAAAGAGGAACCTGATAGATGAAAACAATCCTGCGACCGGAACTATTTTCAGCGCCATGGGAGCTGACCCGATCACCCCGGTGTTCAGGAACAATCTCGTGGAAGTGCCGGAACTTCTTTCCCAGATATACACCGGATACGAGCCGGACAATGTATATTCTCAATATTCCGGCATACTTTTCTCGAACAAGAGAAACCCTGTAGCGCAGATAGAAAGGATGCGCCAGAGCGTCTATGAATATTTCTACGTGAAAGGCGGGGCGAATCTCGAGGTGAAATTCTTCGATTTCCTGAAGTTCAACTCCAGGTTCAGCATGGACCTTTCGAGAAGCACGACAGACGGTTTCCAGCCGAAATATACATTGAATTCAAATGATTATTCGAACAACAACAAGCTGGTGGCCAATAACTCCAGAAGCGAATACTTCGTCTGGGAGCAGCTTCTGAATTATGACCAGACATTCGGCAAGTTCAAGATAGGGGCGATGCTGGGCACATCTGCGGAAGTGACCAATGTATCATCTGTCAGCGCTTCCATAGAAGGCTTCACAACCAACGAGACTGATATGGCCATACTGAACAACGGCACAGAAAACGCCATAGTGCAGGGATACCCGTATTCAAACGCCATGGTTTCGGTTTTCGGAAGAGTGAGCCTGGACTATGCAGGCAAATATCTCCTGGCGGCGAATCTGAGATACGACGGATCGTCTAAATTTTCCAAGGGACATAAATGGGGCTTGTTCCCGTCAGTTTCAGCGGCATGGCGGTTCTCTGACGAAGGCTTCATGGAGTCTGCAAAGAGCTGGCTGAGCGACGGCAAGATCAGGGTCAGCTACGGCCATATAGGAAACCAGAATATCAGCGGAGGCGCATATATGTCCACATATGGCAGCACCATTTATGACCGGTACAATTTCGGCAGCCCGGATACAGCTGTCATCGGAGCAGGCATCACGTCCGTAGGCAACCCTGTCCTGATGTGGGAGACATCGAAGCAGTTCGATGCCGGTCTTGACCTGAGTTTCTTCAATGGAAGCCTCGACTTCGTCATGGATTATTATATCAAGAACATCGACCATATGCTGATGCAGGAACCTGTGCCTGGCACTCTTGGACTGCCTGCCTTCCCGTATTCGAATGTGGGCTCGATGAGGAATGAAGGCTGGGAATTCGGCCTCACATACAGGAAAACATTCGGAGAATGGTTCTTCACGGCTTCCGCCAATATTTCTACATACAAGAATACCGTGACCTCTCTTGGAAATGGCGATGCCATATACGGCTCGGCTTATAACGACAATACTGTCACCAAGACTGAGGTCGGCAAGCCAGTAGGCTATTTCTATGGCTACGTCACGAACGGAATTTTCCAGAATGCCGAGCAAGTCGAGGGAAGCGCCCAGCGTGAAACGGCTGTCCCGGGCGACATCAGGTTCAAGGACCTGGACGGAAATGACATTCTCGATGACTCCGACAGGACGATGATAGGTTCTCCATGGCCTGACTTCGTATACGGGCTTACTATAGGGGCCGCATGGAGAGGTTTCGACTTCAATATGTTCCTGCAGGGCTCGCAGGGAAATGACGTTATGAACATGACCTTGTATGATTTCGAGTCAGGAACCGGATATATGAACGCCAGGGCAGGATTCCTGGAAAGGGCATGGAACGGCGAAGGCTCTACTGACAAATATCATAGAATTTCAGCTGACCAGGGGCAGAACCTGCTGATCTCTGACTACTTCCTCGAGGATGGCTCGTATCTCAGAATCAAAAATCTCCAGATAGGATATGATTTCTGCAACCGTCTGATCAAGAGCAATGTAATCAGCCAGCTGCGCCTGTATGTAAGTGCCCAGAATCTTCTGACGCTCACCAGGTATTCAGGACTTGACCCTGAAATAGGATCATCAAATGCGACCTTGAACGGGATAGACCAGGGATTCTATCCGCAGGCAAGGGTATGGACAGTAGGCTTGAACCTTAAATTCTGACAACAATGAAAAAGATAGGAACTATAATACTTGTATGCATTTCGATGTTATTCATGGTCTCTTGCGACGACTTCCTGACGAGAGACCCGAAAGGGACCATGGATGAAAACAGGTTTTTCAATTCACCTGACGCCGCATTCAAGGCTGTGATCAAATGCTACCAGACGTTGAATGATTTCTATGGCTTTGAAAGGCCGAGAATGGATCTTTACAACATCTCCACAGATGATTCTGAAAAGGGCGGTTCGGGAGCAGGAGACGGAATCGCCGCGCAGGAATTGTCGTTCGGCAGGCCTCTTGCCTCAAATGAAGACCTGGCGAATCTCTGGTCGACTATGTATGAGGGCATAGCGTACTGCAATACATGCATAACGAAGTTCCCGAGTGCGGAACTGATTGATACGGAAGGATATCCGATAAGTGACGAGATGAAAGACAGGTATATCGCCGAGGTTAAGTTCTTGCGCGCTTTCTATTATTTCGAGCTATGCAAGATTTTCGGCGGAGTGCCGCTGGCTGAAAGGCCTCTGACAGTGGACGACAGCAAAAAATTAGTCCGTGCCACTGAAGCCGAGACTGCTTCCTTCATCATGAAAGATTTGTCCGAAATAGCTGACGGCGGCAGCCTTCCTTCGAAAAAGACACTTCCTGCAGGCGAGCTCGGAAGGGTGACCCGCGAAGCAGTTTGGGCTCTCCAGGCGAAGGTGTATATGTATTTTGCCAAGGATGATCCGTCATATTATGAGGACGGCCGTGACGCCGCCGAAAGAGTGATAGATTCCGAGGCATACATTCTGGAACCTAATTTCCAGGATCTTTTCCTGGCTGACGGCTATCTCTCGTCAGAGTCGATTTTCGTGAATATCAGAGGCGATGTCCCTTCAGAGTATATTTACGGCTCTTTCCTGCCTTGCTATTCGAGCCCGAGATCATGCGGGGCGTATGGTTTCGACCAGCCGACTCAGAACCTGGTCGATGAATTTGAAGAAGGAGACCCGAGGCTTCTCTATACTATCATAGAGAACGGCGATGTTTTCCCTACAAATTCCGGGACAGAGACTCTTGATTTCTCCACATACCCGAATACAGGGTATCACAACAGGAAAGCCTTCCTGGTGGAAAGCCGCAGAGGGGCCGGATGGGGAGACGATGCATGGTCTTTTCATCATATCAGGTATGCTGACATCCTTCTGCTTTATGCAGAGGCATTGATCCAGACTGGCGGGGACAAGTCTGTGATTGTGGATTGCATAAACCAGGTGCGGCAGAGAGCGAACAATTCCAGGAACGGCGATGCGGAAGCTGTATCCAGAGTCAGAGCCATTGCGTCTGTACAGCTGCCGATGGTGGATGCAGGGGATGACCTCCTGGCCGCTGTCAAGCATGAGAGACGCGTGGAGCTTGCACTGGAATACAACCGCCTCTATGATCTCAAGCGCTGGAATTCCTATATTGACACTATGAATGCGTTCTCGCTTTTCGATTATTCCAACGGCAGGGGAGCGGCTTTCAGAAAAGGCGTCAATGAACTTTTCCCTATTCCTCAGGTGGAGATTGACCGTTCAGGCGGCTCTATCAAGCAGAATCCGGGTTATTGATAGTTATTAATGAAATTGGTGCGGCCAGCCGCACCAATTTTTTATTGCTGAAAAATTAAAGATAAGACTGATATATGTTTGCTGTCAATTTTAGAAAATTCCCGGCGGCTGTTTTGCTTCTGCTGTGCTGCATTTGTGCGGAAGCCGGAACGCCGGATGTCATGGTCAGGGGGAAGGTGCTGGATGTTTCAGGGATGCCGGTCGCCGGCGTGCCTGTTACAGACGGGTTTACAATAGTCTATACGGATGAGGACGGCGAGTATGAGATGCGGGCAGACGCACTTTCTGATTATATGTATTATACCCTGCCGCGAGGTTATGATCATGCTGTTTATGATGGATGCCTGCCGGTTTTTTACAGCAGGATTGCGGGAGACGAGGCTTTTCAGGAGATCGATTTCTGCCTGAAGCCTGCGCCTGATTCCAGGGAGCATGTGCTGATAGTCATGGCTGATCCGCAGGTGGCGGACCGTCGCGAATTCGCAATGCTGGATGATTTCATGTCAGATATGCGGCGCACAGCGGAAAAGTTCGATGTCCCGGTTGCGGCCATGTGTGCCGGAGACAATGTTTTTGACAGGCATGAACTGCTGGATGAATACATAGGCTGCATCTCGCAGGCTGGAATCCCGATATATCATGCGGCTGGAAATCACGACCTGGATTATAACGGGCGCAGCGATTATCGTTCGGACAGTACATTCTGCAGCAGGTTCGGGCCGTCGCACTATTCTTTCAATATCGGAGAAGTCCATTATGTCATGCTGAAGGATGTTTTCTACTATGGCGACAGATTCCTTTATATCGGATATCTGGATGAGGCCCAGCTCAGATGGCTTGAGCAGGATCTGGAAAATGTCCCGAAGGGGAGCACTGTGGTCATCGGGATGCACATTCCTGCAGTGTACGGTGATTCAGAGAATGCTTCTCCCGTAGAGATTATGAGAAATTCACTGCAGAACAGCGACGCTCTTTTCAGTATATTGGACGGCTATGAAGTGCATATAATGGCAGGGCATAGCCATACTCAGTGGAATACTGTCATCTCCGGCACTGTCATGGAGCATGTCCATGTGGCGGCTAGCGGTGCATGGTGGCAGGGGAGAGTGGGCAGAGACGGCACACCTGCCGGATATACTGTGTATATGATGGATGGAGGCGAGGTTTCATGGTATTACAAAGGTGCTGGGATGGATGAGGATGAGCAGTTTTCTTTGTATCTCGAGGGTGATGTCCTGACGGCGAATGTGTACAATTACGATCCTGGCTGGAGAGTGGAGGTTTATGTAGACGGAGCGTTTGCCGGAGAGATGCAGAGGTGCTGGGGAGCAGATCCTGCCGCCGCGGAATTGTATCCCAAAGGGCAGAACAAGGTCTATTCTTGGCTGTCATACGGGCAGACGAGGCATCTTTTCAGGTGGAAGATGCCTCCTGGGGCCGGGAATGTCATTGTCAGGGTTGCTGACAGGTTCGGCAATGTATATGAAAAACAGTGTGCGAAATTGTCCGGAACGGACAGAAAAAATTATTGGAAATAATCCAAACATTATTAAATTTGCGCAGGATTTGGAAAAAACTTTTATACAATATTAGGTTATGGTTTATTCACACGAAGTGCAGCAGATGTGCTGCGTCAAAAAAGGACCTAACCACGGTCCCGCTCCTATTCCTGAGGAAGGAAAATGGGTAAAATCAAAGCAAATCACTGATATATCAGGTCTGACTCACGGTGTGGGCTGGTGCGCTCCTCAGCAGGGTGCCTGCAAGCTTACTTTGAACGTGAAGGATGGTATCATCCAGGAGGCTCTCGTGGAGACTCTCGGCTGCTCTGGAATGACTCATTCCGCAGCCATGGCTTCCGAGATTCTTCCAGGCAAGACTATTCTCGAGGCTCTGAACACTGACCTTGTCTGCGATGCCATCAACACTGCCATGAGGGAGCTTTTCCTCCAGATCGTATACGGCCGTACCCAGTCTGCTTTTTCAGAGGGCGGTCTGATGATCGGTGCAGGTCTTGAAGACCTCGGAAAAGGCCTTCGCAGCCAGGTGGGAACTCTGTATGGAACACTGGCCAAAGGGCCTCGCTATCTCGAAATGGCTGAAGGCTACATCAAGACTCTGGCTCTGGACGAGAATGACGAGATCTGCGGCTACGAGTTCGTTCATCTCGGCAAGTTCATGGACCTGGTGAAGAAGGGTGTCGATGCCAACGAGGCTCTCAAGCAGGTGACCGGTACTTACGGACGTTTCTCAAAGGAGGACGGCGCAGTTAAATACATTGACCCACGTAAAGAATAAGGAGGAGACATACTATGATTAGAGAAGTGAAATTCGAAAGCCAGGATCGCCGTATCAAACAGATTCTCGCCGCTCTCAATGCCAACGGTATCAAGGATATCGAAGAGGCTAACGCTATTTGCGAACAGTATGGTCTCGATCCTTACAAGACTTGCGAAGACACTCAGCCTATCTGCTTCGAGAATGCGAAGTGGGCTTATGTTGTGGGCTGCGCCATCGCTATCAAGAAAGGCTGCAAAAACGCCGCTGACGCCGCTGAGGCTATCGGTATCGGCCTCCAGTCTTTCTGTATCCCTGGCTCTGTGGCTGATGACCGCAAGGTAGGTCTCGGACATGGAAATCTGGCCGCAATGCTTCTGCGTGAGGAGACCAAGTGCTTCGCTTTCCTCGCAGGACACGAGTCTTTCGCCGCCGCTGAGGGTGCCATCAAGATCGCCGCCAAGGCTGACAAGGTCCGCAAGGAGCCTCTCCGCTGTATCCTGAACGGTCTCGGAAAGGATGCCGCCCAGATTATTTCCCGCATCAACGGCTTCACATATGTGCAGACTCAGTTCGACTATTATACTGGAGAGCTGAAAGTGGTTCGTGAGATTCCTTACAGCAAGGGTCCTCGTGCGAAGGTAAAATGCTACGGAGCTGACGATGTCCGCGAGGGCGTGGCCATCATGTGGCATGAGGGTGTGGATGTGTCCATCACTGGAAACTCTACAAACCCTACCCGTTTCCAGCACCCTGTAGCAGGTACTTACAAGAAGGAGCGTGTCCTCGCAGGCAAGCCTTATTTCTCAGTGGCTTCCGGCGGCGGTACAGGCCGTACCCTTCATCCGGACAACATGGCTGCAGGTCCTGCTTCCTATGGTATGACCGACACCATGGGCCGTATGCACTCTGACGCACAGTTTGCTGGTTCATCCTCTGTTCCTGCCCATGTGGAGATGATGGGATTCCTCGGAATAGGCAACAACCCTATGGTGGGATGTACTGTTGCTTGTGCAGTGGATGTGGCTACTGCTCTGAACAAGTAATTTTATAGATTATATACTTCCTAAAGTCCTTGTAGTTTGATAATTACAAGGACTTTTTGTTTGTCTTAGTCTATGACTTTCAGAAGTCTTGGGCACTAAAGACAATGTATGGCAAAGGTGGGTTTTCATGTAGAAAAAAGGTCAGCAACTGGCTTGAAAAACCAAGTAATTTGCTATGAAATCCTATTTCCAAAGTGTCTCTATAAAGAGGGGGAATCAATGCAGAAAACAGGCTTAAAAAGGCTTGTTTTGGGCTTGAAGTGCTTCTTATCTGCGGCCATTTTTCCAAAATTATGAAATGGCCTCACTTTTCTCTATAAGGTAAAGACTATCAAAGAAATGTATGCTTCAAAACTCTACTGGCTTGTGCTTCAAAAACACATTTTCAGAGTTTTGAAGCATCATGCAGTTGCATCAAAGGACAGGACTGGTCTCTTCATGGGAAAGCCTGAATTTGCGATAACACCTGAGACTGGGGAATCAATCCTGAAATGGTGCAACTCTGAAAGCAGGGCAAATGCAGTCAACGGCGCAGGCTTCAAGATGAGCCTTGAGGCTGATGAACAGCCGAGACAGTATGACAACAACTATCAGAATCAGAAATACTATGGAAACAATGCATATTCGCAGAGCAGGAACTGAACAGAGGGTGCTCCTGCCAGATGAGATAAGGGACATAAACAACAGGAGGATAGGGATAAACCCTGATTCACTTGCACCAAGACTGCTCAAAGAAGCAGTAATGAGCCAAAGGGTGAAAGAGGATGCTCAGGCATCATCAGTCATTCCAAAAGTATTCACTTCTCCTATAATAGAAAAAAGAAGTGAATACACATCATATACTGGGGCATCTCAAGAAACAAAGGCCACTGCTGAGAAACAGCAGTTTCAAAAGAGGCTTCCATTCATAGAAGCCAACACAAAGGAAGTGAGTGTAGGGCACTTGAAGAATGACTGTATAATTCCGGTATTCTCAAAGGACAATGAGATAAGCATATCACATCACAGCTTCATAGAGGCTGTATATGATGCTGCAAATGAGGTCTTCAGAGGAGAAAGGGTGGACAATCCTGATGTAAGGGTCAGCCACATCATAAAGGGCAGGATTCCTGAAGCGATGGACAAGCCTGTAAGTTCCCTTTTGGACAGTGACAAGACCATCTATTATGAGAGGATGATGTTCTGCATAGAGATACCTGCCATATATGAAGATATAGCAGGCAACAGGCTTAATCTCACGGTAGGTGGAGTGAGGGCATACAATCAGGAGAACCTGTACAGCAAGAAGACTTACGAGAAGTTCAAAGTATTCATAGGCTTCAAGAACATGGTCTGCTGCAATATGTGTGTCTCAACTGACGGCTATAAGTCTGAGATAAGGGCAATGAGCCTCGGAGAACTCTACAGGTCAGCAATAGGCCTGTTCCAGAGTTATTCAATGGACAATCATATCCAGATGATGAGAAGATTTGGAGAATACCATATCAGTGAAGCCCAGTTTGCACAGTTTCTCGGGAAGTCAAGGATGTACCAGTATTTGCCCAACAAGGAGAAGAAACAACTGCCTGAGATGCTGATGACTGACACGCAGATAACCCTTGTCACAAAGGCTTATTACAATGACAGCAACTTCGGAAGAAATGGGGACAGCAGGGAAATCTCAATGTGGAAGATATATAACCTTATGACTGGAGCTAACAAATCCTCCTACATAGACAGTTTCCTTGACAGAAGCCTGAATGCCGGAGAACTCGCCAATGGTATATGCATGGCTCTTTCCGGAGATGACGAGTATTCATGGTTTATCAGATAACAGCCGTCTGGCTTGGACAGCAAATACAGAAAGTATCATGAGTGACGGATGGCTTGAGTTCTTCAGACTATTTGGATGGCTGTTCTGGGGCATTGTCTTCGGCTGTATATTCTTCAGGGGCAATGACAGCACAGCCGGAAAGAAATGACGCATTCATTTGATGTGTTTTTATTGTTGTTGAGCCATAACCTTTTTATGGGGTTGTGGCTCTTTTGCTATACATCTGTCAAAGAATAAATTGGACAGATGAAAATTAAAGCCGAAATTTGACATTCAATACTCCATGAGTGTTGTCCATAATGTCGGAAATGTTTTCTATCTTGGTAAGTGCTGGACAACCAGCATTACATACTGATGAAAGTGTTTTCGTTTTGTCCTTTATAGAAAATGTGGAAGTTTTCAAGAGCAAAAGGACGGCGGACAACACTCATTCATTCGTTTAGTTTATGCGGTAAGGGGATATTGTGTCCCCGGTTTCCTCATATCTATCCGGGTGTGGAGTATTGGACATCGTTTATTTTTGCTCAGGTTCTTCCACAACCTTCTATAAGATAGACGAAATCGGCTCCACACTTGAACCGAATATTGTAGCCCAATTCATTGATTATCAAATATTAATGTCAGGGATTATATAGTTATGATACCACATAGTTCCCGATAATTGTAAGTATTAGCCTATTCTTTTTTGTGCAACCTCTATCGCATCGTGTTTTAATTCGTCTTCATCCTCTACCGCATCTAATACTTTGTCTGCTAACCACAGAGTGAGAAGTTCATTCTTATCCACCTTAAAATATTCAGCCAATTGTATTACTTGTGTTCGTTTAGCTCGCCTGTCTCCGCGCTCTATTTTGCTGAACATCGGTGTATCTATCTCAAGCAGAGCAGCCAATTGTCTTTGCAGCACTCCGTGCTGTTCTCTTAACTCTTTTATTCTTTCTCCTAATAACATACTTCTTCAATTTACGAATTTGGCATGACT
>CASEOO010000020.1 GCA_949289565.1 uncultured Bacteroidales bacterium | reverse complement strand
TCCTTTTGTCTTAATCCTTGTTCTGTTGGAATATGCTCTCTGAGAGGCTTCCACAAGCTCAATGTACGGCCAAGCGGGGTCTTAATCCTTGTTCTGTTGGAATATGCTCTGTGAGCGAAGAATGGTTAAATACAACGCAAGTCAAGATGAAAGTCTTAATCCTTGTTCTGTTGGAATATGCTCTGTGAGTTACCTACAATTTTTCTCATCTTCTTAATTCTATTCTGTCTTAATCCTTGTTCTGTTGGAATATGCTCTGTGAGGGCAGCGAAGTGGGTTAATCTCGCAGCCTTTACCAAGGTCTTAATCCTTGTTCTGTTGGAATATGCTCTGTGAGTGCTGCAAGGGTACTGCAGAAGCTGAGGCATACTCCAGTCTTAATCCTTGTTCTGTTGGAATATGCTCTGTGAGCTCAGTTGCACCAAACAGTGGGTTGAGGGCACTGAGTCTTAATCCTTGTTCTGTTGGAATATGCTCTGTGAGCAGAGGATGGACAGCATTATTATGCTGTCTCCAAGGGTCTTAATCCTTGTTCTGTTGGAATATGCTCTGTGAGCTCTACAGTGGTCGCTAGAGTGAACAATAGTAGCTGTCTTAATCCTTGTTCTGTTGGAATATGCTCTGTGAGCCTTTCTTACCGCCGCCTCCGAGAAGGTTCAGCATAGGGTCTTAATCCTTGTTCTGTTGGAATATGCTCTGTGAGAGTTTTATTTTTGACTTTGACAAAGATGTCTTACAGTCTTAATCCTTGTTCTGTTGGAATATGCTCTGTGAGTATTGTTGGCACAGTTGTGTCAGCAGGATAATAGATTGTCTTAATCCTTGTTCTGTTGGAATATGCTCTGTGAGTCACTATTGACCAGCTCTATGATGCAGAGGAAGAGTCTTAATCCTTGTTCTGTTGGAATATGCTCTGTGAGAAGTCCTGCAGGAATTAAAGGAGTTATACTGCAGGAGTCTTAATCCTTGTTCTGTTGGAATATGCTCTGTGAGTTTCACTCACGAAATTGTTGGTGTTACATTTACCGGTCTTAATCCTTGTTCTGTTGGAATATGCTCTGTGAGTACTAAACTTGGTGAAGGATGCGTTGGTATTGAAGAAGTCTTAATCCTTGTTCTGTTGGAATATGCTCTGTGAGCAGGTACAGGACATACATTGAGAAGTATGAAGAGCTGTCTTAATCCTTGTTCTGTTGGAATATGCTCTGTGAGTGGAGACCAAGAAGCTCACCCCTGCAGAGATGAGCGTCTTAATCCTTGTTCTGTTGGAATATGCTCTGTGAGCGTATAAGACTTAAAAAGTTGCTTCTGATGCAAATGAGTCTTAATCCTTGTTCTGTTGGAATATGCTCTGTGAGGATTTGTCTCTTACAAGGACATTGCAAGGATGACATGTCTTAATCCTTGTTCTGTTGGAATATGCTCTGTGAGAGATGTTCTGCAATGATGGCTCCACAAGAGTCATGAAGTCTTAATCCTTGTTCTGTTGGAATATGCTCTGTGAGTATGACATTCAGAGCATTTATGGCAGAGAACGGGTGTCTTAATCCTTGTTCTGTTGGAATATGCTCTGTGAGTTTAGATTGTATTGATTATGTAGCAAAAAGTCTTTCTAGTCTTAATCCTTGTTCTGTTGGAATATGCTCTGTGAGCCTCTTTTTGTTAATCGGTTGAAATTCAGTCTCGTGGCACGCCGATTTGAGGCGGATGACTGGATTTTTCCCGAAAAAGTGTACCTTTTCATGCTCTCTTGGCTGCTTGGTCACATATAAAATGTGCTTAATGTAACAAACAAAGATATAATTTTATTTCAGTATTTCAAACAACTATGCCCAAATGAGGCTCAAAATTATCTGTCAGAAAAACAGAGTGTTTCTGCTTTTCATGATAATATCTATGTCAATGTTCTGCCCGATGATTTTCATATTCTGCAGCAGGTCGGTCGATATCGGGCATATGATGATGCTGTCATGATTGTCATACAGAGACTGTATCTCGGACAAATCATTTCTGATGCTCTGGTACGCTTCAGAACTCAGGTCTGCCAGGAATATTGACTTCTGTATCCGGGTGCAGCCTTTGCGCTGCAAGTACTTCACGACATTGTATCTGACTTTGTTGCTCTCAATGTCATACATTACAAAAAACAGCATGTTTCCTATAGGTCTTCTCGGGTGATCCAATATGCCCAGTATCTTTTTGACACGCACATCGAGGGACGGCATCTGCTCCAGATTCCGGATTTCATGTCCAATGGATGGAGAATGGTCCAGCGTCGCTTCCTGCAGAGCTTTCAGACGTTCCAGATATGTCAGTGCGGTCTTTCTTTTTCTCATATCATGCCGGTTGTCAAGCTATTTCATCGATATAGGCACGTATCAGCCCTGCCGCCAGTTCATTCAGTTCACTGTCCGTTCCGCATCTGGGAGAAACCACGACAGAGAAACCCCTCCTGCCGAAAAAAAGGTTCACTTCAGCTTGTTTCAGCCCCAGGCTTATCCGAAGTTTTTTCCCGTATTGTATGCTGATCGTCTCGTTCAGCGAAAGCCCGGCTTCTTCTATGTAAGCCCGCAGTCCGTCCATGACCATGTTTATTTGCTCAGGCACATATACTGGCCTTTCCTGGGCGGCTTTAGCCAGTTTCGGATTCAGCAAGGCCTTGATCTTGGCCATGGTATCCTCGTCAGGGTCGGCAGACCGGACATCACTTTCGTCTTTGTCAACCTCGTCCGGGCTCTCCCTGGCCATGCTGAAAAATTCCGACGGATTAGATATGTCTACATATGCCTCCATATTTACAGGCACAGCATCGGCATTGTAGTACACATCGTCGTCCACGCTGATGAAGCATGCCCTGGTCACATCGCAGGTCTTGGCGTCAACCACTTGTTCCAGGCTATGCCGGGCGGAGAAATTTCTGAGAAATTCTTTGTAGAAAACGGAGTATATTCCGTGGTCATAGCATCGTTCTGCCAGCTTGAACAAGACCTTCAGCCCGTCTTCGCTGGGCGAGATGAAGCACATCAGCACCCTTTCGTCTTTTACTATCCTGCTTTTGACTTCTTCCAGGGAAAGGCCTTTGGCTTCGATGCAGTCTATATCGACTACAAACCTGTCGATATATGCAAAATTCTCTTTCTTTCTGAAAGGAGGGGAGAACACTCCGCAAACAAAATAAGGAAGATGTTTTTTCCGGAGTGCATACTGCTTGGCGTCCAGGCTGCGGACTATGCGCAGCTGCGCAATTTCAGACAGAATTTCAGGACGCGGGTGCTTGACTCTCTGGAAAAGATATGATTCATGAATCTTTTTCAGAGTGTCTCCAGCATTGGTTATGTCTGCTCCTGCCATCAGCATCATTCAGCTTTTTTAAATATTTGTGCCAGATTTTGTGCGTATAGTGATATCTGAGTCTCCCGGGACCTGCTGAGCCCTTTGACAGTGACTATGTCATCCAGGTAGTCGTTCACGGACTGGATGAGCACCCTTCGTCCGAGCGGCTCAAGCCAGCATGCCCCGTCCTGCCTTATCGAATAATATTCATCGGTGACGATATCCTGTGCCAGTATTGAAAAAACGACGTAGTCTATCCATACGCGGTACAGCTCGATCACGTCATAGGCGAGCACGGGCCTGTTGTAGTCATCTCTGTGCAGAATGCCTGCGTAGGGGTCGATTCCGGCTTTGATAAGCGCGCCTTCAATTTTCCCGTAAAGTATGCCGTAGCCATAGTTGAGCATGGCATTCGCGACATCTGTGGCCGGATTTTGAGATCTGGCTGAAAATCGGTATTTCTCCGGTATGAATTCGTTAAGGGTCTCGAAATAAATTTTGGATGCCTGTCCTTCCCATCCGCGGAGAGTGCCTGCGATGTCGTGCACGATTTCACCTTCCAGCTTGGAAATCTTTTTCCTGTAGTCATCCAGTCTGGCGATGCTCCGCTCCGCAATCCTCTTGGCCCTGTCATCTTCTGTCCTGATGGTCAGGATCATCGCCTGCTGGTTTTCTATTTTCTTGCATATGACATCTTTTATCCATGCTACAGCCTGTTTGGAATATGTGAAGTTCAGCTGCCCTTTTCTTATCGTGGAAATCGAACCGAAACGGGGGCTCCATATTCTTCCGACAGGCTTCCCGGACCTGTCCATGAAAAGCACCTCTATCTCGCGTTCGACTGCCAGCATCACTGCATCGCTGGATATCTGCGCGCCTTTCCCGATCTGGATGCTTTTGATGCCTTCTGCCGGTATCCGTTGCCTCCCGTCTTCAGACGAGATGACAAATCCTTCATTGTCCCTGCTCAGGGAGATTCCATATGTATTCAGGACCAGTTCCATCGTTTATCCGCTTTTCTCTGTCATGCACTTTCACCGGCAATGCGCGATATGACTCCGTGCCCTATGCTGACCCCCTTGCCCAGCCCGATGAAGCCAGGCAGAACTGCATTTGACCTGAAAGACAAGTCGAATGCTGACAGCCCCACGCCTTTGTACCGCACCAGATATTGCCTTCGGATGTCCGTCAGCTCGCATCGTATTTCTTCAGCCATGTCTACGCCGATGCCTTTTCCGAAAGACAATATGTTCCCTATCAGAATTTTCTCCAGCATGCCGCACCGTTCAGCCAGCGAAGCCGATTCCTGATAAAGGATGTAATTTTCCCTGTTCAGGGGCAGCCATCTGCGTATCCTGTACTCTGACACGCTGTCGGATACGCCGGCCTGAGCAAAAGTTTCCGAAATGCTGTCTATGACAAGTCTGGCTGTCCTCGTGCCGAGGACAATGTCTGAAGAATAGTTCGAAAAATACTCTCTGATGGCATTGCTTCCCTCTCCAATGCATACAATGGCCGCGC
This sequence comes from uncultured Bacteroidales bacterium, assembly GCA_949289565.1. Taxonomy (GTDB): domain Bacteria; phylum Bacteroidota; class Bacteroidia; order Bacteroidales; family UBA932; genus Cryptobacteroides. Next base: position 100,560 of record CASEOO010000020.1, on the reverse strand, counting down.
GTCCGTCCAGAAGCTTGTACTGGATAAGCGGGTATGCATATCGGAGGCTGTCTCCGCCATGGTTGTGGAAAAGGACATTGTCATTCGGCAGAGACCGGATGACTGCACCTCTGAAAAGGGGCAATTCATTCTGCCTCATCTGGTTCCCGAACCTGATGACAGTCATTTTGATATTGTCAGTCATAATAAATATTGAATGTAGTTCATGTATATTGCCGCCAGGCACTTCTGTGAAAAATTGAATGGTATCAAATTTAGATAATTTTTGCAACTTTGACAAGTTTCAGTTAAATTTGAAGAAAATCAGATGATTATGCCTTTGTCTCAAATAGAAAAATTCAATACAAGATATCGCTCGCAGGGCGGACGCAAGCTCAAAGTGCTGCTTATGGACGATAGAAAGGCCGGGCAGGCTTTGGCGCTGGGCGAAGAGGAGTTGAAAAAGCTGGAAAGCATGCCGCATGTCACTCTGATGTATGGCTATGACTATGCCCCCGGATCTGTCTGTGATTCAGAATACGATTTGCTGGCCTTCCACCGGAAATTCCTGATGGACAGAGGATGGCTGGATGCTGTGGTGCAGGAAGCCGCATCAGCCTCCAAGTGGCTGATTCTTTTCAGCGGCACTGTCAGCGAGAATATGCTCTTCGAGTCCGGGCATGTTTTGAGAATGAATTCTGATGACTTCTATTCAGGAGCAGTGGTGGATTTCATCGCATCCTTGCAGGACCGGGAAGCTGAGGAGGCTGATCATCTTCTGCTGAAGCTTCTATACGGGAAAAACTGGCAATTGCCGGCCGAATGCAGGCGCAGGCGTGAGGACTGGCTGTCTTCTTCATCTGACCATGTTTCTGGCCCTGAGCCTTCGGTTTTGTCTTCCTCCGGAGGCCGTATGATGAATATCCTGGTGCTGCATAATGAGAATCTTCCTGCCCCATTCCTGCAGTCCAGGGTCATAGGGCGTGCGGCGCTTTATGTGCAGGCTCCGTTCCGGCCGGATTCCGAGAACGATATCGAAAACTATGATTCGTTCGTGCATGACAGGCTGGGAAAAATATTCGAAGGCCCGGATATGTTCGATGCCGTAGTCATGCCTTATTCATTTTCTAAATATGACTGCTTGGAGTATACAGGGCTGCGAGTCGCCATGCACATCAGGCTGACAGGAGCTTGGCGGCATGAACATGTGCCGATATTGTTTCTCGGTCCGGAAGACCCGTGGAAAGTAGGGCAGTCCTGCCAGCTGGGCGGGCTGTTGTTTACTGAAGAGGTGTATGAATCGTCTGCCTCCACTCTTGACGGCCTTTATGGCGAGCTGCAGAAGATCGATTCGATACATCGCGCTATGACAGATGATGACAGGGACCTCTGGTATGAAAAGTTCCTGGAGAAAATCGCAGTCGAGCCTCCGGCGAACTATGATGCGCCGCATTCTTTTTCCAACGAGTGGGCTCTGCTGCGCTGGAAAGAGATGTTCGACTGGAAAGATGACGCTCCTGTACTGGACAATGATGTTTTCCGGGGAATGCTGTATTTCAAGCTGATGATGGCCGCGTCAGGAAGACGGATGCATTTCAAAAAGAAAAACAAAAAGAATCCCCATATTTCCGGGATAGAAGGAAAGACTTTCGTGCTGATAGACGATTCTGCTTCCAAGGGCTGGGAAACTATGCTGAGAGCTGTGATAGAGGACAAGTCTTTCGCCAGTCTGATATGCTTCGATTCATTCCATTCAGATGATGGCCAGGTCCCTGACACCGGGCTGCTGGAAAAGGACGAGCTGCTGGCCGAGGTGGACAAGTTCCTGGCATTGCCGCAGGTGAGCCAGGCTGACTGTTATATTGTGGATATGCATCTCTGCCTGGAAGACGAGGACTGCCCGCCGGATGAGTTGACTGGCATGGAAGTAGTGCGGAGGCTGAAGAAAGCGAACAGGGCGAATCAGGTGGTAGTTTTTACAGCCTCTGACCAAGTGTGGAACCAGAAGGCCGCTTTCTCGGTTATGGATATTGCCGGCTATGTGGTCAAGGAAGACCCGGCCGACAATTTCAGCAGAGGGGAATCGTACCGCATGTTCTGCGATTTCTCAAACGCTCTGGTGAAGGCATCGAGACTTTCTGTGCTAAAAAAATATGTGGACCTCTCAGAGAAATATTCCGGAATGCTCGGTGACGACGCTGACTTGCTGGACGAGATGGTGGACCTGATGCTTCTGGATACGCCGGAATACACGATGAAGCCTCTGGTGCTGAATATGATGGTGTTCTTGGAAAACTACCTTAAAGATAGATACAATGTCTGTGATGACGGGTATTTTTACATGCGGAGAGGAAACAAGCGCCTGAGCCGGTTCGATGGCAGGGTGTTTTTCAAGGCGACCACAGAAGACGGGCACAGGAATGTCGTGGATGTCTGCTTCTTTGAAAATGCCGCCACCGTTCCTGCCGGATGGGATGAACCGCTGAAATCGGATATCAGAGATGTCATCGTACCTCTGTATTTCCATTATGGAGTGGATGAAAACGCCTGCAGGATGGTGGTCAGTCTTAAAAAACTCAGAAATACCCGGGTTGCCCATGGCGGAGGCGATTTGCCGATAGACATGAAGTTCATCCTGACAGTTTTTGACCAAGTCATCTTTCCGATGCTTGAGAAAGATTTGTCGTAATGATGCCGGCAGTTATGAATTATACAGAAGAACAGCAGGCCGTGCTGGATTCGGTCAGAGAATTCCTGGCCGGAGATGACCGGGTGTTCATTCTGGCCGGATATGCCGGCACTGGAAAAAGCACGCTGATTCTCCCTATGTGCCGTATGGCATCGGACATGAGCCTTGATGTGCATCTCATGGCACCGACAGGCCGCGCCGCAAAGGTGATGGAGTCCAAGACCATGCGGAATGCCGTGACTATCCACAGAGCTATCTACAAACTTGGTCATATAGAGTCTTTTGACCAGGATGAAGCGAAGGAGGAAGAACTTGAAGACCTGGAACTTAAGTTCTATTATCCTCTGGATTTGCCTGAAAATGATACCAAGATGCTCTGCATTGTGGACGAGGCCTCCATGGTCAGCTCCCGTTTCTCCAGGCATGAGCTGTACCGTTTCGGCTCAGGAGTGCTCCTGAATGACCTTCTGGATTTCGCACTGCATTTCCAGAGCGGAAAGATCATTTTCATAGGAGACCCGGCGCAGCTTCCTCCAGTGGGCGACAGCCGCTCATGCGCACTGGATGCGGATTTTTTCAACGAGCGTCATATCCCATGCAGAACCGGCCTCCTGCGTCAGGTGGTCAGGCAAGACAGCGGCAGCGCCATACTGCAGAACGCCATAAAGATAAGAAACCTGCTCGGAAGTCCTGTCCGGAACACTTTCTCCATGGAGAGGCGGGCCGGACAGTTTGAGGACATCTCCACTGGCGATGTGATAGCGTCGTATTGCCGGCATTTTGATGACGACAGGAATTCCGTGGCCACTGTGACGTATTCAAACGTCCTGGCCCAGAACTACAATGTTTTCATCAGGAGGGCCTTGTACGGGCCCGGCGTCCCTGTGCTGATGGCCGGGGACAGAGTCATAGTCATCCAGAACAACTACACCTATCTTGAGCGGGACATCATGAACGGAGATCTGGCGGAAGTGGTTGATCTGAGCGGAACCTCGGAGCGCAGAAACATAACAGTGTGGGTGAAAGACGGGAACGGGAAGCGCCAGACGGCAGTGAATCTGGCTTTCAGGGATGTCACGCTTCTTTTTGATGATGGCATCACGCTGAAATGCAAGGTAATGGAAAGCCTGCTTGAAAGCGATGAGCCGCACCTGACGATAAACCAGATCAAGGCTTTGTACATCGATTTCTGCATCAGGCATCCTCATCTTAAGCCCGGCACAAGGGAGTTTGCCGAGGCACTGTTTGCTGATCCCTATTACAATGCATTGAAAATCAAGTATGGATATGCAGTGACATGCCACAAGGCGCAGGGCGGTGAGTGGGATTATGTCTTTGTCGATTTCTATATGCGCGGAGGATTGCACGACGAGAATCTTCGCTGGGATTATACAGCTGTGACCAGGGCGAGGAAGTGTCTCTATGCAGTGAACTTGCCTGAAGTGAATCATTTCTCGAAACTGGAAATACTTGCGCCTTCCCGGGTGAATGCTATAGATGACGGCCGTATGGACGAGCCTGTCCCTGAGGATTTCATAGCAGTGCGCAAGTCCCAGGCTGAAAATGCCCTGGAGAACACTCAGTATATGCTGGAGAAAACAGTCTCGAAACCATACCGTGAGATTTATTATGTGAAATCTGGCCTCGATGTATTCCGTTTTGATGCTACATATAAGTCGGACCGCAGGTTCTCGCCATTCCGTTTTGTCTCCGCTGTGCCGGACTCAGCGAAAACGAAAAGAGACACAGTTGCCGATATCGGCAATATCTTGAATGCCGCGCCAGCGGCAATGACTTCGTCACACGGTCAAGCCTGTGCATTGTCTTATTGTCCTTCGGACAATGTCGCCAAGGCTCTCTACGAGCTGGTCGCAGAGGTGGCCGGCGAAACGGGTGCTTCCATTGTGAATGTGGTGGAACATCTTGAATCTTATTATATTGCATATTATTTTGATTCCGGCGGACAGAGATGGTATATTATGTTTTATATGAACAATAAAGGTTTTATATCCAGTCTGAAGCCATTCCTTATAAAAGGGGACAGCGATGCTTGCCTGTCGGAATTTTTAGACGTATTCAGGAATCATGTCTTTTAGTGAAGTGATGAGCCTCAGGCGGGACGGAATGCTCCGCGAGGCATATGAAGCGGCGGCCGCCGACCTGTCCGTTTCCAGGGACAGCTACAGCTGTTCGGCCATGTTCTGGGTGTTGAAGGATATGGCAGGGGAAAAGCTGGCTTCAGGAGATTGCGGGGAAGTGCCGTCGATATTGGATCAAATGGAATCGCTCCGTCCAGACATTGACGACCGGCAGGGATTCGCCCGGAGGTCGTCACTCAGATTGGCCGTCAAGGCCTCATATTCGTGCGAGGGATTTTTCATTAAAGATTTCCTGGAGCGGTGGGGAGTGGAGAATCTGCAGGGACAGGATTTCGAGGACCAGGTGAATGAAGGCAAGCGTTATCCGTCTCTATTCTGCTCCGCAGTCAGGGCCTGCGCCTCTCAGAATGTTCCGGCCGGCACTGCGCTGGAGCTTTTCAGCAAGAACAGCGGCATCTCTGAGAACATGGTTCTGGAGGCGTATTCGAGGCATTATTACAGCCTTCTATACAAGGCGTCCAAGTCCGGAAGCGAGGACTGGCCTGCAATATTGCAGATGTATTTCGACACTATGTCTGGCCGCAAGGTATGCAATAAATATCATTCAGCTGTCCTGGAGTCTGTGCTCTTCATGACAGGTGATTCTTCTGAGGAAGTGTGGAGGTTCAGGCAGATATTCGACAGCTGGAATCCGGAGTCGTTCATGCCGGAGGACTGGGAGGAGACTGTGGACCGCCAGGGGAGAAAGTATATGTCCCTGGTGGAGAAGGCTATTTTCAAATATCAGGACAGCATGGATGCGGCCCGCCGCAATGACTGGTGCGAAGGTTTTCTGCGTCTTCTGGATGAAGCCTGCGAGCGGATGCCGGAGCATGTATTCATCCTCCGTATCAAGGCCAGGACTCTGCTGGACAGGGGAGACCGGGCAGGGGCGCTTGCAATGTACCGGGAAATACTTAAGCGAAAGAACGACTACTATCTGTGGGAGGAGCTGTCAGAATGCACAGACGATCCTCTTCTGAAAAAGTCTGCTCTGTGCCGGGCGCTTTTGTCCAGGGTGAAAGATGAGTTTGTGGGGAAAATCAGGCTGAAACTGGCCTCTGCAATGGTGTCTGAAGGCAGTTTCTCAGAAGCTTTGCATGAGCTTGGCCGGTATCATGAACTGTATTCAGCCAATGGATGGAAGATTTCGCGTGACTATGACGATCTGATGCAGCGTATACCGGAAGGTACGCTTCCTGTGAGGGACAACACTCCATATTACAGGCGGAATGTCTCGGAGGTCATGAAGTTCATCTATTCTGACATTCCTCAGGAAGAGATGGTCGTGACTGCTGAGTTTCTGCAGAAGTCCTCACGGCCAGGAGACACCAGGCAGAGACAGCTGATGGTTCTGACAGATGCTTCAGGGAGGCAGGTGCACGCCAGCCCGCAGAAGTTCGGCCTGCCCAGAACCGGAAATGTGGGGAAGGCCTTTCTGGTCAGGACAGTGGTGTCTGGAAAGAGGGCTGATGTCATAACACTGGATGCATTGGAACATCCCCATACTCTTGAGTTCGCCTCTGCTGAGGGGACATTGGATATACGTGAGAATGCGCAGGGAAAGCAGTTTGCCGTCATCAGCGGCATATATGTGCCTCAGGTCAAGCTTGCGGGGCTTTCAGACGGCGATACTGTAAAAATATCGGCCGTGAAAATTTCCGGCCGATATTTCGTGCTTTCAGTGGAAAAACTGTGAAATTGCTGGCTATGCAAACTCTTCGAATTGTCCATAACCGACATTGGTTTTGGCCCCGAGCCCGTATTTCCTGATAATCCTCTTGAAAATCTTCTTCTTTTCTTCGGCTGTGATGATTGAATCGACCAGCCTGAACCTGAATTCCACCTGGCATCCTGGCGTCACTTTCAGGAATGATATAGGGACAGGATTTTTGAGCGGGTCTTTATGAGGAGTGATGGCATCGCCTGCGAGAAGTTTTCCATGCTCGTCCTCCTCGTTTTCGTAGAAAGGCTCTATGACCACAGCATCGAAGAAAATGTCCCTGTCATAGATGGGTTTAGGCTTGCCGTTACGTTCTCCATCGAAAATGTCGGCTTCGACAGCCAGGACATCAGGCTTCTGGTATTCATCTCTGAAGTAGCTCCGGAGCACGCCTTTAACGGATGAGCCGTATATGACGGGCATGCCGTAGGTATAGTCGAAGTGAAGTCCAAGCTTGAATTCTCCTTGGATGCCGGCCTCGTGAGTGATTCCAGTTCCGGTCGCCAGGCCAGGATATATGACGGTGAGGTCAAAATAGTGCGTGCAAGCTTCGCAGCGCGGAATCACAGACAGAAGACCTTTCCCTGTGATTGTGGAGTTCACTCTGGCTATAGCTTGCCTGTTTGCTTCATTGTCTACAGTCGATGCCCCGAAATCCACTTCGCGGAAATAGTCCTTGTAATATGTCTTGTGCAGATTTCTCATAGCCTATTCATTTAAATATGTCCGTACCACTTGCTTGAGAGCAGTCAGACAGTCAAGTATTTCTTTTTTCAGTTTGCTTTCCTGAGCTCCGGATGCAGTGACCACTGAGCGATACAGTTCTTTTTCGTCAGAGTATCTTCCGCTGAAGTCAGGATCATCGGAAATAATGCGTGCGAGCACTTTGATGATTTTCTTCCTGGATACTTTGGTGGTTTCTTTGTCTTGGAAATACAGACAGAATGCAGGCTTGAGGCCTGTCATGGCTATCATGACTCCGAAAGCGGCTATCTGCCCGTTGTAAGCTGGATCAATGGTCATTCTTCCGTTTTCGAAAAGCGTTCCTGTCGCTCTGATTGCCTCGTCTGCCATGCGGATGAGGCTGTTGTTTCTTTTCTTGTCCGTCATAGCAGTCAGATTTTGGTGAATTTGCAATATCCGTATCCTATAGTGGCATTTGCCCCTATTTGGATGATTTTCCCGTTTATGGCTTTTTCCAAAGTGTCATCACTGTCGCATGTGATGCTGTATAGAACAGTCTCTGCCGGCAGCACCTGTTCATACCAGAGGTTCATGCTGACACCATTGTCCAGAACATTTCTGGCTATAATAGGCAGGTTTTCGTCATTGCATAGCTCCTTGAAGCTCTCTGATGACACGATTTCCACTTTTCTGCAGAGTCCGAACTTCTGCTGGAGCGCATTATCCGCCGGCAGCTGATATCCAGGAGAGAATATCCCGGCTCTTTCCTTGAACATGTCCAGTACATCTCTGGAAGTGGCGTAGTGGAAAAGGTTTTCATCATCCTGTACAGGGAGGAATAGAATCCTGGCGTCGAAAAATACCGATGAGCCTTTCTGCGAGTCGGAGCGGTCGTTCTTGTCAGATCCGAAAATCTTTTTTCTGCTGGCTGCAGGCATTCCTGAATGGCAGCAGAATTCATTGACAGCGCCTTTAAGCGAGCTTGAATTGATACATGGCAGGCCGCAGAGGGCATCCCTTTGAACAGCATTGTCTATGATGCCGTAGCTTGAATTGTTCTCGTTTCCTGCGTGCAGATTGGTTTTGGCCGTTATCAGCCATATGTTTGTATTCATAATGATGTTATTTGATTTTATATTCGTTATACCCTATTTGTCTGAAGTCCTGTTTGTTTTCCAAGGCTTGCGTGAATTTTGCCGCCTGCTCTGCTGTGGTGAAACAGAACACAGAGCCAGCAGTGAAGAGCTGATACAGGGCACTCCGCCCGTTTTTGTTTCCAACGATGCTGTATGATGCAGTTTTATGGATGTCTGTCTTGATGAACCGGAACGGCATTGTCCCGGAGATGGCGAACGGGACATTCTTGAAGTCTTCCAGATCCAGATATGCAGGCGAGGTGAGCACAACAGTCTTTCCATCATTTTGTTGACCCTCCTTTTGCTTGCTGGTAACTTTCTTGATCCCGGCAATGAAATATGAGCCGTCTCCACCTACCGACACCATAGTGCCGTCGAATTCTGAGAGGTCTTGGGAATCCACTGCGGCATCAAAGGCAAACCTGAAGCCTTTATTCAGCCTGAAACACACCTGTTTGTACAGGGAATTATCTGCTGTTTTTCCGGAAACTATACTTCTTTCGATGCCTAAACGTCTGTCTTCTATGAAGATATCTTGGTGGTAGAACGTCTTGCCTGCCCCTTTCCATGCAGTGTTGATTCCTTTTTTCGGATCATATCCTGGAATATCCGGCAACAGATGTTTTTCTCCGTTTATCCTGCTTTCATCAGCTCCGTCCAAATCTATCGGCAGCTCATCATCTACCGGCACTGCTTCCAGGTCAATCCATTCATTATGTCCTGCCGGACAATGCTGGAGTCTGCATGCCGTTATTTTCGAAATGATGCCGAAGCTGTTTGCCTGATGTCCGTCATTGACTCTGAAACCGGCAGGGCCGATCAGCTTGGCGGCTTCGTCTTTGGCATCGCTTTTTATGTGTCCGTCTTCGAAGAATGGGCTGTGTTTCAGTATGAGAAATCTCAGCATCCCAAGCAGAGACGTCTGCTGGGGGAATCTGGCTGACTCTATGATGTAAGAGGCAAATCTGCTGTTGAATTCGTCTTTTTCATCATTTCCAACTGGGAAAGTCATGTCTCCGCCGAAAAAGAATTTGTCGACGGGGGTAAGTGATATTGTGTATCTAGTCATGGTCAGGATCCTCCCCTTTAATGAATTTTGCTGTCCTCAGCATGTTGAACATCATATCTCCTGTGCCTGTATCTCCAAACTGCCCGTAGATGACCTGCATCATTTCTTTCACAGCATCGAAATAGCCGGAATCAGTGCATTCGAATATGTATTTGAACATGGATTTCACCCTTGTTTCGTCCATGGAGTGCAGTACAACGTCGACCAGGTCCTGGAATTCTCTCATTTTGTGAGATACGGCAGACACCGTATTCCCGTCCGTAGTCTGGCGTATGAGATTCTGGAGCTTTTCTTTGAAACCAGGTATGCTTCGTGATATAGAAGCTTTGAAGCTGCTTCCGCTGTGTTTGACTATTTCCCAAGCCAGAGCATTTTTCCCTTTTACCGCTTTGGCTTCGAAAAGAAGCCCCGTTGCGTTTGACAATGCCTCATACAGTGGGTATTTGTAATAAGTGATGGAAATTCCGTATGACATCGACGGCACTGATTCTTTTTCTGTTCCGTTGCTGTCCTTGTATTTCAATCCCAGATTTTTGACGCTGTCAGCAATGTCTCGGAAGCACTCGCTGTCAATTTTCTCCACCAGGTCGAAAATGGTCATTCTTCCGTTATCTATGCTGACCGGGGCGAAAAACAGCAGGTCGTCCCCGCCAGCATATACAGGCAGGCCTCCATAGTCACTTATGACTTTACATGCTTTCTTTCCGAATTCCAGCAGCTTCTCTGACAGCATCTTGAGGCTTTGGTCAGATAGTGCTGGATTAGAGAATGTCTTGCCCATGTTGTCTCCATCGGCCTGGACTACGCAGATGTATTTGTCGCGCGATTTGAAGTCATTCCTGAAAGCCTCCTTGTAGGGGTCAGTTTCAGGATTTTCATCATTCATTGCAGTAATGAATTTTTTCCATCCGTCACGTTCTTTCTTTCCCGCCGCGGCTATTTCTCCCAGTGAAGGAACAGATGAGACAGCCTGGCCTGTCGCTATTTTGAACAGAGGGTTAGCCTTGTCCTGGATGAATTTCAGTATGCTTTCACGGTCACTGTCAGATTTCGGCATATTGAACAGTTCGGCAATGTCAAGCTTTCTGTTCAGCTGGCTTATAGACTGAGCGGCCTTTTCGGCTTCGCATTGAACAGACATGATGTTGAAATATCCAGGACATCCCAGACCTGTGTCTGCGAGGAATTTTTCCATGGCTTTTTTCTCAACGGCAGGGCAGTCGATGTCGCCCTCGATGAAGATTCTGTCGGGGTACAACCCCACATTGGAAGTGCCGCCTTTCAATATGTCTGAAGACGGTGACAGTATTTTCCTGTCGGCAGGTATGCTGTCGATGATGCATTTCATAAGGTGTGAGAACATATAGCTCGCCGACCATAGCTCTCTCGGCCGTTTCGCCATCGACAGCGTGGCTGTTATCGGCCCGATGTTAATCCCTGTGTATTTCATTTGTTGTAATTATTTCGCAGTTCTTCGAATATTTCCAGTATCCTGTTCTTTTTCCCGTCATTTGCTGTAGTGTTGCTGAAAAGGTCTGCGATGTCCACAGCGAACTCTCCTGAAGCGTCTGCCTTGAATACAAAGTCTATGTAGTCCTGTATGCTGAATTCAGGATAAATCCCCAGTTCCAGATTCATGTTCCGGTTATTTCGCCTGGCGCCTATCCTGACTTTCCCTGACTTGAAAGCCTCTGGAAGTTCTTCATATACTATGTAAACTCTCCAGCATTCAGTGTATCTCACCGGCTTGAAAAGTATAGGAGAAGCCAGACGGTCAGCGGCGGTGCTGGTTTTGGTCAGATTCATTTTGTATGACATCCAGTTTTCCGAGGCAGATAGTCCTAGGCAGTCTCTCCAGTCATAATGAGGAGGTTCAGTGCAGTATGATACAGTGTCTGCTCCGTCATGTTTGTTTGATTCCTTTCTGAGTGTCTCCTGATCAAGAAAATTCTGCTTAATGCTGCGCTTGTCCCACTGCTGTCCTTTGCTTTTGGCGTAGGCAAACATGAGAGATTTGAAATAAAGATTCTTCCCGAAACAGTCGTTTATTCCGCTTCTCAAAGTTTTATGTATCCATTCAATTTCAGTCAGGACATCGCTGTATTTCTCTTTCGTTGATTCGAAATATAGTTTAGGCCTTCTGATCTGAGATGTGGCCTCCTCAGGACCTATTACAGTGAAACTGCCGTATCCTTTAGTCTTCCTGGTGGCGAAATTGGTATTGGCAAACATGGTCCCGATATGCCGGAGTATGATGTCGGCCAGGTCTTGGCAGCGGTCAGGAATCTGTATGGTCATTATTATGCCTGAAGCTTTAGCCAGACTTTTGTCATCCCTATCGCCCATGTAACCGAAATACATGGGTGCATTGGTGTCTTGTTCTTTTGTCCTGGGGTGAGGCTTATCTATCATGTCTATGTCTGAGGCCTGAATCCTCATCTTGTAATTCAGCGCCCTGTACCCTTCCTGGAATTTTTCATGCAGGGCATCAGGGCGGGCATGGTCGTATCCCGCAAGATACTCCTTGCAGGTAGCGAAGTCATCCCCGAATTCATGGCTGGCTATGTATCTGTCCAGCCTCGGCTTGACTTCACTTGCACGGAGAGTGGCATAATCCTGCGACCCCTGAAAGTGCAGCATCGGTGTGTGCTGTCTCAGCTTGATGGTCAATGATTTCATAAAACCTTATTTTAGTGTTTTTATTTTGAAATTTTCTGGAAAAACTTTCTGATGCTTTCCTTGAAGTGCATGCATGTCCATATAATGACGACAGACAGGACTATGACGATGATAACTTCTGGCCAAAAGCCTGCTTTGAATTTGAGAGACTCACTGGTAAGCATGTTCATCCCGAGAAGTCCTGAGATGACTGTCATTGGCAGGAAAATAGTGGCTATAATGTTCAGGAACTCTCCGTTCTCATTCCGTTTGCGGTCCACGCGCAGGCTGGCAAACTGGTTCAGTTCGTCGATTTCAGCATCCAGGTCTTTGATTTGTTTCTCAGTGTCAAACTGCCGTGACATCATCTTGTACAATTCTATTCCTTGGTCTTGCGCTGTGACATTCCTGAAATAGATTTTGTTCACAAATCTGATGTATTCCTTATACAATGCATCAATGTGCTCCGTAGTCTTGCCGACATTGTTTTCTTCGGGAAGCCCGCTGACTTCGGTGACTTCGTCAGAGAATCTCAGAACTGATGCAGACTGGGCTATGACCAGCTCGAACATCCGGGCATATATGGTGCGCATATGCATGGAGAGAGTGTCTCTGGAAAACGTGCTGGTATCGGTAAGTGCAAAAAGCGAGTATCTGGTGACTCCGTACAGAGTGCCCGATTTCTGCCATCTGGTATAGGTGCACTCTCCGATGAGCTTGTCCATCATGCTGTCGTTCTGGCAGGTGCAGTTATCCTCGTCTATGAATGCTTGCTTGTACCAAGTCTCTTTGAAATCCCTGGTCGCAGCTCCATCGCCACATGTGATGTCAGTTTCAGCTGCTTTTGATGACAGGGCATCGTTCCCGTACCAGCAATTCACCAGCATGCGGTCGTCTATTATAGACTGGATTTCCATTTCCGGGCAGATGTCCTTGATCAGGTTCAAGACTATGGAAGATGGCTTCCAAGTTTTCTCCAGGTCTGGCCTGCCGCCACTGTATTCTTCGAATGTATCTGAGTATCTCTTCATGTCAGAAGAGTTCAGTCCTGTTATCTGAAGTTTGTCAGCCAGCGGCCTCTTTTCAGGTGTGTCGATGTAAGGCAGCATGATTCTTCTGCCGTACTGGTTTATCCGTCTGACAGATTTTTCATCACACTGCCCAGGCTCGTCGTTCTTGAGATAAAAACTCAGAATGCCGATGCCGGTGGAGTAGAGATCAAGATTTATCGAGTCTACTTTTAGTGAGTATTCCTCCTTTTCTCCACATTTCCCGTCTTTTACGGTGATGATGTATCTGACGTCATTATTAGCAGGTTCTTTACGTTCATAGTGCCTGATGATAGGATGCCGCTCTCCAGCTTTGTCATACAGTGCCTGATGCACGAATTCGAAGAAGTATTGCTTCTCGGAGAATAATTCTTTTTCTTCGTTTTCCCTTATGGTAGATTTCTCCATGCCTCCAGTATCTGTTGCATATTGCCTGTGCACCCACATGGAATTTTCAGTCTCTTGCCGCTTCTGCTTTTTGCCTCCTTTGACCTGCTGGTCCCATTTTAGACTGAATCTGTCAGAAAAAGTATTTTTCTTATCTTTCTCCGGATTGGTTTTGTCATGAAATTCCCATTTGAACGGGAAATAAAAAACATGGAAGCTTTCCGGACGACGCTCCTCTATGATTTTCTTGCAGTATCTGTCAATTATCTCTTTCTTTTCACTCGCATCGCATTTTTCGATATCTTCCGCTTCCATCTTTCTCAAGTCTATTCCGCAGAAGCCGTTCCTCCCGCCGCCACTGTAGCACCATTTCTTTATTTCACATTTTGAGTCTCTGTCCAGCAATTCTTTTACAGGTCCGCAGCTTGATCCATAATAGCACAGTTCTTCCGAATTGCAAATAAGAAGCGAATCGTAAGGATACAGAAAATCACAAATAGGGGTGAACGTTCCCGCAGGGGCGTTCCTTACTACTTTTATATAGCCAAGGTCTTCCAGATGTCCCATGATAATTTTTCTGGCCGCCAGTTCATCTCCAGCAGTTACTCCCTGCGCTCTTCTGTCTTTTTCCCTGATTTCACGTATTTCGCAATCTGATGCGCCTTCGGCTTTCATTCCGGGGATATACTTGCTGTCGTTAGCGGCTATGAGCATTTGATCTCTGGTCAGGGTGATTCCGAGAACATCGGCTATCTGTTCCAGCGATGAAGGCTTGTGTGCATCGCTCCCGTGATGATCTATCCTGATATAGTTGGCAGGTATGTCTTCCAGGTCTTCTTTGAGTTCTATGCCATATATTATATATTCTGGATTTTCGCCATATTCTGAAATTTGGCTATTGTATGCGGACAGGCAAGCATTGTCCCATGACAGTCCGCTGTCAAAAAACTTGTCTCCGTGAGAAATAAGCAGGCTTTTTATTGTCTGCATTTCAAGGTCCCGGCCTCCTAATAAGAAAATATTCATAAATAATTTAGCTATTGCCAATGCAATTAATAAGTCGAAAATTTCTTTAAAGTTACTAAATTATTCCAGACAGGTTTAAACCTTTCATGATTTTTTTAACTCAGGATTAAGGAAATTTTGTCTAATTTTGCAGACTTGTTGTCCGGGCCGGGCAGGGGCATTGTCCCGGAGGGACAGAATGGCATTTGTATGAAAAAGACAGTATTGGCGGTTTTGGCGTTGACGGCGGCCTGTGCTTTCAGGGCGGGCGGGCAGACGTGTGACCTGAGCTGGGATGTGGCTTTCTACGGGGCCGGGGCGACTTCTGATGCGCTTCCGTTCTGGGCTGTGACTAACAAGAACGGGATAGTTCCTGATTCGCATAGCGGATTCATTGTGGCAGGGACGGACTTTGTATACGGCTCGAAGCCAGGCATCGATGTTTATGCCGGGGTGAGGTTCTCAGGCTCTGTGACACCTTCCGGACTGGCAGGCGTGAATGCCGCTCCTGCTGTCAAAGGATATGGTGGCCGGAGTGCCTCGCCGGGGCATGCCATATGGAACGGGATGCTGAATGAACTGTATGCAGGAGCGGGATGGAAGATGCTCAGGCTGGATCTGGGGATTATAGACCGTCCGTCCGGATATGGGGGGCTTTCGCTCACTGGAGGAAATATCATCTGGTCTGGAAATGCCAGAAGTTTCCCAGGGTACAATCTCCAGGTGGACTGGTTCGAAATACCAGGGACAAAAGGAATATTCTCTGTAAAGGCCAATTATGCAGACTACAAGACGATAGACGACAGATTTGTGGACGGGGCTATGCTGCACAACAAGTCGCTGTTTTTCAAGTTCTGCCTTTCCCGCAGGCTTCATATTCAGCTGGGTCTGGAGCAGTGGTCCATGTGGTCAGGAAATTCGCCGGTAAATGGCCCTCAGCCGGCATCATTCAATGATTATATCAGGGTCGTATGCGGCTTGAGCGGCGGAAGCGACGCCACAGAAAGCGACCAGATAAATGTGCTTGGCGACCATAGAGGCCGCGAACTGATACAGCTGGACTGGGAAGGTGATTCTTTCACTTTGTCTCTGGCTCATGATATCCCGTTTGAAGACAGTTCAGGCATGCTTTTCCAGAATTTTCCTGACGGAGTGAACACGCTCTTTTTTTCCTTGAAAGACAGAGACCGATGGGTGACTGATGTGCTGTATGAATTCGTTTACACGAAATGGCAGTCAGGCCCGTATCACGATACAGGCTCTGCTCCGGGAAGAGAGGATGAAGAGTGGCATATTCTGGGCGGACGCGACAACTATTTCAACAATGGTGAGTACAGGTCCGGATGGACCAATTACGGGAAGGTGGCAGGCCTGCCTCTTTTCACGGCGTCTCCAGTGACTGAGAACGGCATCGTGCCAGGCGTCTGCAACAACAGGGTAGTGGCGCACCATGTGGGCGTAGGAGGGAAAATAGCCAGGACAGTGCCATATAGGTTCAAGGCCACTTATTCCAGGAATTATGGCCTATATTCACAGTCTCTTTCTCTCTTCGAGAAATCTCCATGGCAGGTTTCGCTCGCTATGGAAGCAGATGTTCCGCATATATTCAGACATTTGCCGCTGGGGCTGTCGGTGGGGCTTTACGGCGATATCGGGGAATTATATGAAGACAGCTTCGGACTTATTCTGAAACTGTCCTATGGCGGTCAATGGTCAGGAGGCAGAAAATAATATGAGAATATTGGTCACAGGTGCCGCCGGCTTCATCGGCGCAAATCTAGTATTGTCTCTTCTTAAAAAAAGAAAAGGGGTGCAAGTGCTGGGTCTGGACAGCATGAACAGCTATTATGATGTTTCTCTGAAGGAATACCGGCTCAGCCTTATAGACGAGGCGGCCAGGCAGGCCGGAGAATCTTCATGGAGTTTTGTCAAGGGAAATATTGCTGACAAGAACCTGGTGATGAGGCTGTTCAGAGACTTCAATCCGGAAATCGCAGTCAATCTGGCGGCACAGGCAGGAGTGAGATACAGCATCACGAATCCTGATGCCTATATCGAGTCGAATATAACCGGGTTCTTCAATATTCTGGAAGCCTGCCGCCATTCATATGACGGGGGAAATGCCGGTGTCAGCCATCTGGTATATGCCTCAAGCTCATCTGTATATGGAGAAGCATCGAAAACTCCATACTCTATTGACGACAGGACTGATTTCCCGGTTTCCTTGTATGCGGCCACCAAGAAAAGCGATGAAATGCTGGCCCATGCATATTCGAAACTGTATGACATACCGGCCACAGGGCTTCGCTTTTTTACCGTCTATGGCCCTGCAGGACGTCCGGACATGGCATATTTCGGTTTTACGGACAAGCTTCTGGCAGGGAAGAAAATCGAGATTTTCAATTTCGGCCGATGCATGAGGGACTTTACATACATAGATGACATAGTGGAAGGGATCATGCTGGTGATGGACCGGGCTCCCGAGCGGAAAACAGGCGTAGACGGACTGCCTGTCCCTCCGCACAAATTGTACAACATAGGCAAGGGCAGGCCTGAAAATCTGCTTGATTTCGTGGATATACTGCATCAGGAACTGGTCAGGGCCGGAGTTCTCCCTGAAGATTTCGATTTCAGCTCGCATATCGTCCATGTGCCTATGCAGCCTGGAGACGTCCCGGTGACCTATGCTGACACAGAAGCTCTGGCACGGGATTTTCACTATACGCCTGCCACTGACCTGAGGACTGGCTTGAGACGCTTTTCCGAATGGTATGCGGATTATTACAAAGATAAAAGGGATTGAACATGAAAGAGAGAATAGCTATAGCCGGCACTGGATATGTAGGTATGTCCATGGCCGTTTTGCTGGCGCAGCATCATCATGTCACCGCCGTGGATGTCGTTCCGGAGAAGGTCGATATGGTGAATGCCAGAAAGTCTCCTGTGCAGGATGAATATCTGGAGAAATATCTGAAGGAACAAGATCTGGATCTGACAGCGACTCTGGATGGCGCGTCAGCTTACAGGGATGCTTCCTGGGTGATCATTTCAGCCCCGACTAATTACGACAGCCAGAAGAACTTTTTCGATACCAGCCATGTCGAAGAGGTGATAGACCTGGTGCTGTCCGTGAATCCTGATGCGGTGATGGTCATCAAGAGCACTATCCCGGTAGGATATTGCCGCGGGCTTTATGTCCGGTATGCAGAAAAATTCAGGACATCTCCAGAGCTTTCCGGGAAAAAGCTGAGGCTGCTGTTCTCTCCGGAATTCCTCCGTGAAAGCAAGGCTCTGTATGACAATCTTTATCCATCCAGAATCATTGTAGGCTATCCGAAGCCGGAATCCGGCACAGTAGAAGAGCGGAAGGCTGTCGAAGAAGCCGCATGGGACGGTCTGGAAGAGGCCGCGCACAGATTTGCATCTCTGCTCCAGGAAGGTGCAGTGCCAGAGCACATCCCTGTGCTTTTCATGGATTTGAAGGAAGCCGAAGCTGTGAAGCTTTTTGCAAACACTTATCTGGCTCTCAGGGTTTCTTATTTCAACGAGCTGGACACTTATGCCGAGGTTAAAGGACTGGATGCAGGCGCGATCATAGAAGGGGTGTGCCTGGACCCGAGGATAGGAAATCACTACAACAACCCTTCTTTCGGATATGGCGGCTATTGTCTTCCGAAAGATGCCAAGCAGCTTCTGGCGAACTACAAGGATGTTCCGGAGAATCTGATAGAAGCCATTGTGGAGAGCAACCGCACCAGAAAAGATTTCATCGCCGACAGAGTTCTCGAAAAGTCGGGCTATTACACTGCAAACAGCGCTTGGGATATGTCCCGCGAGCTGAATGTAGTGGTGGGAGTCTACAGGCTGACCATGAAGTCCCAGTCTGACAATTTCCGCCACAGCTCTATCCAGGGCGTGATGAAACGCATCAAGGCAAAAGGTGCGACAGTGATAGTTTATGAACCGTCGCTTGAAGATGGCGCCACATTTTTCGGCAGCAAGGTGGTGAATGATCTCGATAAATTCAAGGCCATGAGCCGCTGCATCATTGCGAACAGGTACGATTCCTCTCTGGATGATGTGAAGGAAAAGGTATATACGAGGGACATTTTCCGCAGGGACTGAAACCTGAGAGCACGGCTGAAATCATCTGCAAGGCATTGAAAATCCGCCTTTCAGCCGCTTTTCGGACCATTGTCATTCATCATGCGGTATGATGTAGGCTATTTCCTTGAAACCGAATTCCCTGACAGTGCCGTCCCCGAGCTGTACTTTCAGAAGCCCCGAGTCTGAAATGCCTGTGACGGTGCCTTCGAACACGCTGTCGCGCATGTTCTCCCCGGCCGGAGCAGTCATAACAGGCTGCATGAAAGGATTCGCAGGCAGATACGCCGGCCTTCCGGATAGATCTGCAAACCAGGTTTTCTCGCCATGGCGGTACATTTTGGATTCGTACATTTCCCTGAGTCCGTCAGCAGGCAGCTCCAGGAGTTTTAGACTTTCTGAAAAGACATCCATGAACTCTTCGAGCAATGCCTTTATGTCATATTCCTTCCCTGTCAGAAGTTTCATCGATACAGGATTCGGCACTTCAGGAGGAAACGCGATCTGATTCACATTCAGCCCTATTCCTATCACGGAAGTGCTGAGATTCCCTCCATTCAGGGAATTTTCGACCAGCATGCCTGAAATCTTCCTGTTTCCGACGTAAATGTCGTTCGGCCATTTTATTTTGGCATCAATGCCTTTCCCTTCCAGGAAACGGCATTGTGCCAATGTCGCCGTCTCGCATAGCCTGAACTGATCTGCCGCCATGATTCCTTTTCCCACGATGTCCCCCAATGAGGAAGGAAGCGGAAAACGGAGAAAAATGGAAAATGTCAGGTTCTCACGATAGGCCGCATGCCATGAATTCCCCCTCTGCCCTCTGCCTGCTGTCTGGAATGACGCCGCGATGACTGACAAATTGTCAAGACTGTCAGCTGTCCTAATAACTTCATTGTTAGTGGAATCTAGTTCTTCATACCACTTGATTGCATACATATTTTTCATTGGTGCAGATTTTGATTATCTTTGCGCCTTATAAATTCTATTTTGTAAAATTAAGAAAAAAACGGATGGACAACAACGAAATCAAGGTCATTGCAGATGCGATGCTGGAAAAGAAAGGGATGGACGTCGTATCTCTGGACCTTAGAGCTATAGGGACAGCTATTTCAGACTATTTCATAGTATGCAATGCAGATTCCACCACAAATGTCAATGCCATAGCTGACAATGTCGAGGACAGGATGATTGAAAAATGCGGAAGGAAGGTGCTCCGTTCACAGGGAAAGGAGAATTCTTTCTGGATTATTCTGGACTATGGCGATATTGTGGTGCACATCTTCCAGACTGAATACAGGGAATTTTATCGCCTGGAAGCACTGTGGGCTGATGCAGAAAGATGTGACTTCTCTGATGACCAGGAATAGCTCTGATACAATTCTATTAGGAAATGGATAACGGAAACAATAATAATTTCAACAATGGCGGCCAGGGCAAAGACCCGAAAAAGCCCGTCACTTTCAAATTCAATTTTTCCTGGATATACATGCTGCTGATGTTCGGCATCGTGTGGATGTTTTTCAACCAGGGAGGCGCAAATCCTCAGAAAATAGAGTGGGAGGACGTAAAACAGCAGATCCTTGCCGGCGATGTCAAGGAGATAGCTTTCGTCAGGAATGATTTCCAGGGCAAGGTGACTATCAAGCCTGACCGTCTGGAAAAATATGCAGACAAGTTCGGCGGAAATATTCCATCGAAATCGCCTCATTTTATATTTCTCGTCTCGGCAAGCTTCAATCCAGAGGAGACATTCGGCGCTTTGAATGACTCGCTCCCTGAGAGTGACAGGTTCCGGCTGGTGATTGAGAACAACAATAAAGTCTGGGGCTCTGTGCTCGAGTGGCTTCTCTTTCCGCTGCTTTTGATACTGATGTGGGTTTTCATGTTCCGCGGTTTCAACAGAAACGTAGGGGCAGGAGGTCCTGGCGGTATCTTCAATGTCGGCAAATCTACAGGAAAGCTGGCTGAAAAAAACAGCATCAAAGTTACTTTCAAGGATGTAGCCGGACTGTACGGAGCCAAGGAAGAGGTGATGGAAATTGTCGACTTCCTGAAAAATCCGAAGAAATACACAGCCCTGGGAGGAAAAATCCCTAAGGGCGCACTTCTGGTGGGCCCTCCAGGTACAGGAAAGACTTTGCTGGCCAAGGCAGTGGCCGGAGAGGCTGATGTGCCGTTCTTCTCCATATCTGGGTCTGATTTCGTGGAGATGTTCGTGGGCGTGGGGGCCTCCAGAGTGAGAGATCTTTTCCGGCAGGCTAAAGAAAAGGCGCCTTGCATAGTCTTTATTGATGAAATCGATGCTGTCGGACGTGCCAGAAGCAAGAATGTGGGCTTTTCGTCAAATGATGAAAGAGAAAACACCCTGAACCAGCTCCTCACCGAAATGGATGGTTTTGACTCGAATTCAGGAGTCATCATTCTGGCCGCTACCAACAGGGCGGACATACTGGACAAGGCCCTGCTCCGTGCCGGACGTTTCGACAGGCAGATTCATGTGGACCTTCCGGATCTGAAAGAGAGGGAGGAAATATTCAAGGTGCATCTGAAAGGGCTTAAATTGTCTCCGGAATTCGATGTGGAATTCCTGGCCAAGCATACCCCTGGCTTTTCCGGAGCAGACATCGCCAATGTCTGCAATGAGGCTGCCTTGACTGCGGCCAGAAGGAACAAGACTGAAATAGACAAGCAGGATTTCCTTGATTCAGTGGACCGGATTATAGGAGGGCTGGAAAGGAAGAACAAGATCATTACTCCTGAAGAAAAACGCTCGATAGCACATCATGAGGCTGGGCATGCCACAGTCAGCTGGCTTCTTCCGAATGCCAATCCGCTTTTCAAGGTCACGATAGTGCCTCGCGGGCAGGCGATGGGCGCGGCTTGGTATCTTCCAGAGGAGCGCCAGCTCGAAACACGGGAGCAGATGATGGACCAGATGTGCTCTCTCATAGGAGGCAGGGTGGCAGAAGAGATAGTGAATGGACAGCCTTCAACAGGTGCGCTTAACGACCTGGAGCGTCTGACCAAGTCTGCATATGCGATGGTTGTCTACTATGGAATGAGCGAAAAAATAGGCACTGTGTCCTATTATGATTCCACTGGCTCCAGAGGGTATGAGCTGAGCAAGCCGTACAGCGAGAAGACCGCAGAGCTGATCGATGAAGAAGTGAAGGTCCTTATAAACAAGATTCATGACAGAACATATGCAATCTTGATGGAAAACAAGGACAAATTCCTCGAACTGGCCGCCCTTCTGCTGGAGAAAGAGGTCATTTTCGCCGATGACATGGAACGTATATTCGGCCCGAGGGCCAATGCTTCCAAAGGAGATCCTCAGGAAAAGAAAGATGAGGAGGCCGAAGAAAAGGCGGCAGAACCGGTGGCTTAATCTAAGTAGCTTATGAAGAACTTGATAACCAGGACATTGACAGGCGCCGGCTTCGTGGCGGTCGTGATTGCCTGCATTTTGTGGAATAAATATTCATTTGCCGTGCTGATGACAGGCCTTATGGCGGCTATGATGATAGAGTTCTACAAGATGACCATGAGAGGGGAGTATATATTCTCCCAGGTGCTTTCGATCATGGCGGCGATAGTGATGTTTGCTCTGACATTCTTGTACAGAGGATTCAATTTCCCTGGGAGGCTTGTCATCCTGGCTATTGTACCAGTTTTCGTGATGATGATCAATTCCTTGTATGTCAAGGATAAAACGGACTTCGGGAAATTCGCGAACCTGTATACGGCTCTTCTGTATATAGCAGTGCCTATGACGATGACTAATTTCGTGGCTTTCCCGCATCTGGGAAGCTATGACGGCATACTGCTTTTGTGTTTTTTCATCATCATCTGGGTGTCTGACATAGGCGGATACCTGTTCGGCATGACCATAGGGCAGAAATACGGGAAAAAACTTTTTCCTGAGGTCTCTCCCAAAAAGTCATGGGCTGGATTCTGGGGCGGTCTTCTCCTGGCTGTCGCCGCAGGTGTGACATTGCATTATACAGGGCTGCTGAAATACCAACTGGAGCACTGCATCGTGCTCTCTGTGCTTATGAATGTTTTCGGGGTGTACGGCGACTTGATCGAGTCTCAGTGGAAACGATATTATGCTGTGAAAGATTCCGGCACCATCATGCCGGGGCATGGAGGGATTCTGGACCGGCTCGACAGCGCTCTTCTGGCATTGCCGGTAGGCATTATGTACCTGATGGTGGTGAATATCCTTTGATTAGGCTGAAGATTATTTCTGCGATTGAGTAAATTTTCGTAAATTTGCAAGTTGAAAATCATTGCTCATTATGACTGTACATAGAGGAGGCTGGAGAATTATTTTTGTGGTGTGGGTGTCTTGTAGCTTGCTGGTCTGGCTGATTCTGCATTCTATAAGCTGCCTCTTCATAGCTTTTCCTCTGGTCGCGCTTCTTATTTTCTTCATGGGTTTTGTACTATTCTTTTTCAGGGTTCCTTCACGCAGGATTCCGGAGGGGGACTCCTTGGTTACTGCGGTGGCGGATGGAGAGATAGTCGTCCTGGACAGGGTGTACGAGCCTGAGTTTTTGAAAAGAGAGTGTATCCAGGTTTCGATATATATGGACTTTTTCAACGTCCATGTGAATTTCTGGCCTGTCAGCGGTGAGGTGACATATTACAAGTATCATCCGGGGAAATATTTCCTGGCCTTCCTGCCGAAAGCATCAGAGCTGAACGAGCACACGTCGGTATGCATGAAGACTGAATACGGAGATGTTTTCTTCAAACAGCTTGCGGGCACATTCTGCCGCAGGATTGAATGTTATGCAGAGCCGGGAAAGCCGGAGAGCAGAGGAAAGCAGTGCGGTATCATCAAGTTCGGGTCGAGGATCGATATGTATCTGCCGCTTGATGCCGATATCAAAGTTAGTTTGGGAGAAGAGGTCCGTGCCTGCGAAACCGTTATAGCTGTGCTGGACAAAAAGAGATTAAAAGAGGCGTCTGACAGACGTTAAATATTTATGGAAGAAATTTTTATCATTATCTTGCTGATTCTGTTGAACGGCGTATTTGCAATGTCTGAAATAGCTATCATTTCAGCAAGAAAATCAAGCCTCCAGGCTGATGCCAACAAAGGGAGCAAAGCTGCGCGGACAGCGCTTAATCTGGCTCAGGATCCAGACAGGTTTCTCTCCGCAGTGCAGGTGGGCATCACTCTTATCGGCATTCTGACCGGTATCTTTTCAGGAAACAAAATAGCCGCGGAGTTTTCTGCCGTTCTTCAGAAAGCCGGCATGGCCGCTGCCGGAGCATCTGCACTGGCGCAGACTATCATAGTCATTCTGGTGATGTTCCTTACTTTGATATTCGGCGAGCTGGTTCCTAAGAGAATAGCCATGAGCGCATCTGAAAAAGTATCGAAGATAGTCGCCGGGCCGATGAAATTCATATCGCTGATAGCCGCGCCTTTCGTATGGCTGCTGGCCAAGACTACATCTCTGGTGACCAGGATTCTCGGAATCAGGTATCAGGAGACGAAAGTGACGGAGGAGGAGATAAAATCCATTATACAGGAAGGCACTGATGAAGGCGAGGTTTCTCCTGTCGAACAGGACCTGGTGGAAAGGGTGTTCGCTTTGGGCGATTTGAAAGTGAGCACCATCATGACTTTGAGGGCCGACATTGTATGGCTTGACCTGGAAATGAGCGA
The DNA here is from genome assembly GCA_949289565.1 of uncultured Bacteroidales bacterium. Taxonomy (GTDB): domain Bacteria; phylum Bacteroidota; class Bacteroidia; order Bacteroidales; family UBA932; genus Cryptobacteroides. The sequence goes on along the minus strand of CASEOO010000020.1, from coordinate 76,253 downwards.
GCAGGAAATAAGGGAGACTATAGAATCGAATATTTTCGAGGAGTATCCTGTGGTGGAAGACGACCTGGACCATGTGGTAGGAGTGCTTTCATTGAAGGAATATGTCTTGAACATAGGCAAGGAAGGCGGTCTGGATTTGAAGAAGATGATGAAAGAGCCTGAGTATTTTCATGAGAATATGAATGTATACACTGTGCTGGAGCAGATGAAGCAGAAAAAAATCAGCCGTGCTCTGGTCTGCGACGAGTTCGGCTCATGCTCCGGCATCATCACTCTGAAAGACATTATGGAAGCCCTGGTGGGCAATATCAATGATGACCATGAGGAGCCTGACATAGTGGCCAGGAAAGACAATGACGGCTGGCTGGTGGATGGAATGTGCCCTATGTATGACTTTCTGCGGCATTTCGACATAGATGATTCAATGGAAGATTTCGAATATACTACTGTCGCAGGGCTGATTCTTGATGAACTGGACCATATGCCTGTGCCTGGAGAGACAGTGTCATGGAGAAACTTCCGCTTCGAGGTTGTGGACATGGACGGTGCCAGGATAGACAAGGTGATCGTCAAAATGGATACGCAGGATGGCGGCGAGGCTGAACAAAATCAGGCTGGCCAGATAACGGCAGGCCAGCCTGCTGCAACAAAATAATAGGGTGTCCCGAACTACCTTTCGGGACACCCTCATGCGTCTTTCTTCGAAAGACAGGGCTCTTTTCAAAAGTCAACGCTCTTTCTCTATTAGTTCGAGCAGCCTGTCTATGGCTTCATTTTCAGGGATATGTTTCAGCACAGGTGTCTTTTTCCTGTAGATAGTGACCTTGTGACCTCCTTCGCCTACATAGCCCCAGTCTGCATCAGCCATTTCCCCGGGGCCGTTCACTATGCAGCCCATAACAGCTATCACCATGCCTTTCAGATGGGAGGTGCGGCGCTTCACTTCGTTGAAAGTCTCCTCCAGATTGTACATAGTCCGTCCGCATCCGGGACATGCGACATATTCAGGCTTGTAGAAACGTCTTCTGGCCGCCTGGAGAAGCTCATCTGAAAAATATGAGGCTTCTTCCGAGCCGTCGAGGATGATTTCATCACCGGTTTCACTGCGATAGCGGCCGCGGAGCTCCACATCGTCTATCTTCCTGTCCAGAAGCATTTTTCCGAAATCGCACGCCATATCCAGCATCAGTCTTTCGCGGGAAGGGGAGTCATATGTGGCTGCAGCTTTTCCATTTTCGATATTCACCTGCGTCAGAGTGGAATGCAGTTTGTGTCCATATCTGTCTGCCAGGTATTGCGCCGCCGGTATTTCGCGCTCCGGGTCCTCTGTGAGGGACACCCTGACAGTGTCTCCGATTCCATCGGAAAGCAGGGCTGATATACCCACGGCAGATTTTATCCTTCCTGAGTCTCCGTTTCCAGCTTCTGTCACACCAAGATGAAGCGGGAAAGCTATCCCTTTTTCTTCCATGGCGGCCGCCAGCAGCCTGTAAGCCTCGACCATGACCAGCGTGTTGCTGGCTTTGAGTGAAACGACGACATTATGAAAATCGTTTTCTACGCACAGGTCCAGCCATTCCATCGCGGCCTCTTTCATGGCAAGCGGGGTATTCCCGTACAGTGTAGTGATCCGTTCTCCCAGTGAACCATGGTTCAACCCTATTCTGATGGCGGTGCCATGCTCTTTGCAGACTTTCACCAAGCGGGCGAATTGTTCGCATGCACGGTCAAAATCCTTATGAAAGTTCCCTGGATTTATTCTGACCTTTTCCACCACCTCTGCGGCCGCAATGGCTATTTCAGAAGAAAAATGGACGTCCGCCACCAGCGGTGTGCCGATGCCGCTGTCCCGAAGCCTTTTTTTGATTTCAGCCAGTGCATGCACATCCTCCAGCGTGGGTACAGTCAGCCTTATCATTTGCGCCCCGGCTTCATGCAGCCTCCTGCACTGGGCGGCTGAAGCTTCTATGTCTGATGTGTGAGTGTTGCACATTGTCTGCACTACGACGGGATGTCCGCCTCCTATGACGACATTCCCGACATGGACTTCTCTTGTCTGCATATTGATATCGTTTATTTCAGCTTGTATTCTTCTGCTTATTTAACCTCGGGCGACTCAGTTTCCGCCGGAACATTGGACTGTATCGCCTTGATGAGCCCGAGATGCTCCCTGGCTTCACGCCTGAGTGCATGCTTGGTTTTGCCTACTCTCTTGGTCAGCTGGAAGTGCACCCCTGCAGAAAATATAAAGTTTGCCGGATATGCATATCTGTAATAATACTGGCTGTAGTAGTCCGGCTCATACAGAGACCCGAAAGAGTGCTTGTACATGGCAGTGAAATGTATTTCTATAGGATCGAAGACGAAAGCGAACCCAGCACCTCCCTTGATGCCATAGTCAAGCCGCAAATCAGTGTCTGTAAAAGAATTCCTGATGTTGTCCGGCACACCCTCGCCGAATCTCTGGATGCTGAGCCTGTATCCGCCATAGAGCCCGAGGTTCACCATCAGCTTCATTTTCCAGAAGTCGAAATGGCAGTGCGCCATCACAGGCACCTCGATTACCTGCATGAGTGCGCCTGTCGCCCCTTCCACTGTCGGCGTGTAGCCTTCATCATCCTCTTCGAACTGGTAGCCTTCCTGTCCATAGAAAATTCCGGCCTGAATCCCGAAATAGGGCATGTAGCCGAACATTTTGCCATATCGGGTGTACAGAAAGCCGAAATTGACAGGCACGAAACGGAACTTCTGCTGCATGCTTGGATTCCAGCTTACCTGGCTGATGCCCACTCCATACTGGAATCCGATCATTGTGTAGTCATTGATAGGAATATCTCTGTTCAGGTTCAGGCTGTCCAGGAAACCATCGCTCAGAGAGTCGATCTCCAATGTCACCATGTCAAGTCCGGCAGTATCTCTTATGGCCTCAGCTTCAGTGCTGTCATCTTCGACAGTCATGCCTGGAGGCAGCTGGGCCTTTGCTTCGCGCAAGCCCGCCAATGACATTGCCGCGGCCGCGGCAATCAAACAAAATACCTTCTGAAATCTTTCCATCAGCACTTTTATTTGAACATTTCACCTACATCGATGCTCTGTTCCAGCTCCGTCATCTCCGGTATTTCGAGAAATGCCGTTCCGTCATCCAGCTTGAAGAACTTGACTTTTTCCGGCTGCTTGTGCTCCAGAAGGTTTCCTGTGTCCACAAGCCCGTTTCTGTTCAGGTCTTCAGTCAGCCTTATCGAATATTTCCCCGTCTTTATATAAGGGAAGAGCAGGGTGGTGTCTTTCTCCACGATGAATGACCTGATGGTCTGGTCTCGCTTTTCATTGAGCAGGTCTATTATGTATTTGTTGTGTACATTGCTCAGAACCAGGTTCAGCGAGCTGAGCTTGTCATCGTTCGGAAGCATGACCTTCACTTCCGAGCTGTCATTGTAGAACCCGTTTATGTCCTTGAACTTGCGGTGAGGCACTTTCAGGAAATATTCATAGCCAGGCAGCAGTTTCGAGGTCGGCCTCACAACATATTTTCTCAGGTTCAGGCTGTCCTGGACGACTGTATATGTGTCTGTAAATTCCTGCTGCTTCGGATTCAGGTACCGGAACTCCAGTGAATCGAAGGCTGATTCCACCAGCGGAAATTTGAACTCTATCTGAAATCCATACTGCTCTACATTTTCCGGCTCGGCAGTGATGGTGAACACCGTCGTGGTATCTTCCTTTTTGATGTCTCTCCTTGAGCTCTTGGCCGCCGCCATTTCCCTTGGCCTGGCCAGCTTCACTTCTTCCACCGCAGGCGCCAGATTTCCCAGAGTATCCGTTTTCAGATAGTCCACATTCAGGAACAGGGTGTCGGGAAGAGGATTCGGATCATTTACCCATATCTCCAGGCTGTCCTGCTCGAGATTGAACTGTGTGATGAGCTTTTCAGCCGGGATGCCTCTCATCCAGATAGAGTCTATCTGCGCGTATGGAGCCATGAAAGTGATGTAGGCTGTCCTTTCTCCTATGCGTTCCTTGTTCATTATCATCTGCTTGGACGGCACTTCCTTGAAGAGGTTCAGCTCGTACTGTGTCTTTCTGGCCTGGCACGCGACGGTGTCGGTCATGATGTATTTCTGAAGCTCAGGAATGCTGTCATTGACCTTCTGAGAAGGTCTTATGAGGGTGTCGATGAACGCCACCTGCTCCTGGTCGGCCTCGTAGATATTGTTGTTGTTCATGTCCATGATGGCATACATCCTGTAGACTGTGTCCTGGATGTTTCTAAGGCAGAAGAATCCCCAGTCGTCAGTCTTGATGGCGGCATCGGGCCTGTGCTTGAATATCGCCGAGTCCGAATGATCCTTGTACAGCATCACGGTGGCTCCCTTCACTGGCATGAGGGTATTGCAGTCCTGGACTATTCCTGTTACCATCATCGAGTCCAGGTGCTTGCCTGTCGAGAAGACGAGCGCATAGCCCGGGAACATGTTGCCTTCGTTGTTGTCGGCAATGGCATTGGTGACATCCAGCACATAGGTCTTGTTCGAGTCGAGGTCCGATTCGAAAGTGACTATGACGCTCTTGTTCCTGAGCCTGTATTTCGGTACTTTCTCAAGCGGCGGAGACAAAAACAGGTTCTGGGCATCCTTCACTACCACGAATTCATCGAACGTAAGGGATATCTGGGTTTTATGCCTGGTCACCATAGTGTCTCCTGGCATAGGGTAATATTTCACCAGCACAGGAGGTATGGTGTCTTTCGGCCCGCCGCTTGGGGGCGTGGTGGTATTCGCGCATGAGGGCGAGAAAACAAGAACGCCCACAGCCGCCACCACTGTCATAAGAGGAAGATATTGTGCAAAAAAACGTTTCATTTTTATCGTTTGAATTTTCCAGGGCGGCCTGCCTCAAAGGTCGTGCCTGCGCATCTGGAATCCTGTCTAAAGGTCAGTCCTGACTACACTCTGTATGCCTTCGATCCTGCTGAGCCTGCGTATAAGCTTTTCCAGGTCATCCTTGTCATGGACATAGAGGTCTATATAGCCGTCGAATACTTCGTCTTCGGTGTTCAGGTACATGCGCCTCATGTTCACATTCATGACCAGGGAGATGTATCTGGATATTTCATTTATGATGCCGATGCGGTCGTATCCTTTCAATGAAAGCCTGACGAGGAATGACTGGTCTGCATCCTGCTCCCACTGTGTCTGCACTATCCGGTCGCCATGCTTGGCCGCGATGCTGTTTGCTGTGCTGCATGACTTCTTGTGGACCGTGATCGTGCCGTCAGATGCGAGGAAGCCTACCACACTGTCCCCTGGAATAGGGTTGCAGCAGCTGGCAATGACATATTTGTGCGAGGCATCGGATTTGTCGTTGATGACATATTTGCTGTCCTTTTTGTCTTTGCTCTTGAACCACGGGAACGACCACCGTCCGCCCTGTTTGTCGTCATCTTTCTTGAGCATCTGGTCCAGATTGCTGATTTTCAGTATCCCGGCGCCTATCCTGAAGAAAAGTTCATCCCGGTCGCCTTCGAAAATTTCATAGCTTTCCAGCAGCTTGGCTATAATCTTGTCTGTCAGCTTGTATCCTAACGATGCCAGCTGTTCCTCAAGCATGGTTTTGCCTACCCGGATGCTTTCCTGCCTTTCGCCTTTGAAATAGTCTATGACGATGTTTTTCGCTTTTCTGGTCGCCAGGAACTGCAGCCATGCTCTTTTCGGCTTTTCATTTTCAGCTGTGATGATTTCCACCTGGTCGCCGGACTTGAGCACATATGACAGCGGGACGAGCTTCATGTTCACTTTCGCCGCTATCGCTTTGTTTCCTATTTCCGTGTGGATCATATAGGCGAAATCCAGGGCTGTCGCCCCTTTCTGGATGCTTTTCTGCTCGCCTTTCGGAGTGAAGACGAAGATGTCTGAGGTGGTCAGGTCGTTGTGGATGATGTCCAGGAGCTCCAGAGCGTTTACATCAGGATTCACTATGATTTCCTTCACCTTGCTTATCCATTTGTCCATTTCGCTCTCATTCTCGCTCACGAACCCGTCTTTCTTGTATGCCCAGTGGGCGGCAATGCCTTTCTCAGCTATGTCATTCATCCTCTGCGTGCGTATCTGGACTTCAATCCAGATGCCTGAGTGGCTCATCAGCGTGCAGTGCAGTGCTTCATAGCCGTTGTTCTTAGGATGTTTTACCCAGTCGCGTATCCTGTCGCTCTTGTATTTGTATATGCCTGTGATGATGGAGAATACATGATAGCACTGGTCTCTTTCAGTGTCTTTCGTGCAGCCCTGTCCAGGGTTGAATATAATCCTGACTGCGTACAGATCGTATATCTGCTCGAAGGTGATGCCTTTGGTCACTATCTTGTGCCAGATTGAGTACGGGGTCTTGACGCGTTTTTTGATTTCGAAGTCGAAGCCGGCCTTTCTCAGAGCTTCGTCTATAGGCTGGATGAACTCGTCGATTTCTTTCTCTTTGTCAGAGATGTTCCTGTTGATTTTTTCAGTGATTTCGTTGAATGCCTCCGGCTCCTTGTACCTGAGCCATATGTCTTCCATCTCGGATTTCACTTCATAAAGGCCAAGCCGGTGAGCCAGCGGTATGAAGATGAACATGGTCTCTGACAGGATTTTGTCCCGCTTGTACTCCGGCATGAATTCGATGGTGCGGCAGTTGTGCAGCCTGTCGGCCAGCTTTATCAGGACCACGCGCACATCATCATTCAATGTGAGGAGAATGCGCTTGAAATTTTCTGCCTGGAGGCTCTTCTTCTCTGCCTTGTCCTCATTGTCGAGCACCGTCTTGATTTTTGTCAGGCCGTCCACAAGGGATGCTATTTTCTCTCCGAAAAGGTTGCTGATATCCTCCACGGTGTATTCCGTGTCCTCCACAACATCGTGCAGCAGGGCCGCGGCTATGGATTTGTAACCGAGGCCGATATTGCTTACCACTATTTTCGCCACGGCTATAGGATGGAGTATATAGGGCTCTCCGGAGCGCCTGCGAACCCCTTTATGGGCTTCATTGGCGAAGTCGAACGCTTTCTGCACTACATCCAGTTCCTTCTGGTCAGCGCATCTTTTCATGGCCGCCTCCTTGAGGTCAGCGAAATCCCGCGCGATGATGTCGAAATCTTCTTTGGTAAATTCAGATACAGGCATATTGTCGTTTTTTCAAGAGTTATTTATTCAATGTTGTAGCTGTCTACATGCTGGTATGCATACGAAAGCTCTGCTCCGAAAAGGATGATGAACCATCCGAAGTTCATCCAGAACATAAACAGCGGAATGGCCGCCACAGCTCCGTATACCATGTTCAGCCTGGTGACGAAAAGCTGTGTCTCCAGATACAGGTATTGCAGGACGGTGAAGGCCAGCGCGGATATTGCCGCCGCTCTGAATGCATTTGAATACAGCACCTTGTAGTTCGGTATGAACTTGTACATGGCTGAAAATGTCAGAGTCGCCACTATATAGAAGAGCACCCATGCCAGCACTGACGCTATGGACTCAAAATATGCCACCCCGAGCCCGATGCCTTTAAGCATGTTGGTGTATACTATAGAGCCAGAGAAGAAAAGCATGATCACGAAAGGCGCGATGAACAGGATGGCTATGTAGAAGGATATCCTCTTGAACAGGTTTCTCGATTTCTTCACCCTCCATACATTGTTGAACACCCTTTCTACAGATATCATCATCCAGAATACCAGCCACAGGAAAAGCAGGGCGCTTATCAGCCCCATGGTGCTGGACTGGGCAGTATCTATGATGTTGTTCGCAAACCCGAGCACCATGTCAATCGTTTCCTGCGAGTTGTTGAAATACTCGTAGAGCAGGTCTTTCAGCTTGTCCGCCAGCCCCAGGCCTCCTGTGATGGCGAAGACCACGGCCAGGAACGGCACCACCGACATCGTCCCGAAGAAACTCAGGGCCACAGCCTGGAAGCCTATCTTCTCCGCTGAAAAAGTCTTGATGGTGATTATCAGCACTTTCAGATATTTGATGCTCCTGGCTTTGGCGCGCGAAAAATCCTCGATATCCAGATTCCAGATATCTTCCGTGAGGAAACGTTTCACTCTTCTGAGTATGTCGAGAGGATTCTTCATCGTTGTCAGCCGTATTCCCTGCACACGCCGTCATTTCCCGGCCAGCTTGTTCATGAATCTTTCAGGGTCGATGATGAATCTTTCATGGATACCTTCGCCGACAGTCCCTTCCGCATCGCGGACCAGCACTCTGAAAGTGAGCTTCCGTCCGTCGACATCAGTCAGTTCAGCCTCGCAGGTCAGTTCAGTGCCCGGCAGGCAGGCTTTCAGATGCGAAATCTCCAGCCGCGTACCCACGGTGTCGTGACCATTCTCCTTTGCAAGTCCGAACGCGGTCTTCTCCATCAATGCTGTCATCGAGGGAGTCGAAAATACAGGCAGCCCTCCCGACCCAATCTTGTCGGCTGTCTCTGCCTCTGTCACCGTATGCTTCGCAATCTTCTTTTCTCCAGTTTCCATATAAAATTATTTTCAGATTATCTTTTTATGCCGTTTCCGGCAATGCCTGTGTGCCCGGAATCTTTCTGTCTGCATTGATTCTTCTGTGCCTGCGGCAATGCTGTCAGAACAATGTCGGCTGTTCAGGCGTTTTTTCTGTCTGGGCCGGAAGATTTTCACGCTCCAGACCGGAGCCTCCCGGCTCATGCCGCACTCCTGCGGCAGCCAGCATTGCCCGGAAACGGGCTTCGTCTATGATTTCCACTCCCAGGTTCTGCGCTTTCTTTATCTTTTCCGGCCCGGGTTTCTCGCCGGCGAGCAAATACGATGTCTTCCCGCTTACCGATGAGCTGTTTTTTCCTCCATTTCCTGCGATCAATGATTTGATTTCATCTCTGGAGACGCTGAAATTTCCAGTTATCACTATTGTAAGCCCTTCCAGCGCAGATGATGTCTGGTTTTCTTCTTCCATTGTGAATTTCAGGCCGGCGTTCCTGAGCCTTTCTATTTCATGGAGATGCTCAGGCTGCCTGAACCAGTCCAGAATGCTGTCCGCTATCACCTCTCCTATGTCCTCGACAGACAGCAGGGTGTCCCGCTCTGCGGCCATCAGGGCATCGATGTTCCCGAAATGCCGTGCCAGCGACCTGGCAGTGGTCTCTCCGACATATCTTATCCCGAGAGCGAAAAGCACATGGTCGAAGCCTGTCTTTTTCGAGGCTTCGAGGCTGTCCAGAAATCTCTGGGCAGAACGCTCTTTCCATCCTTCGAGAGTCAGCAGTTTCTGTTTGTCGAGGTCATATAAATCAGCTGGAGAATGTACATAGCCGAGGTTGAAGAGCTGGTCTACAGTGGCATCCCCGGCTATCACATTCATAGCTTTCCGGCTTATGAAATGAACCAGCTTTCCCTTGATCTGGGTAGGGCAGCCGTCCTCATTCGGACAGAAATACTTGGCTTCGCCCTCGTCTCTGACCAGGGGAGTCCCGCAGTCCGGGCATTTGTCAGGGAAAACAGGCAGGACTGTTCCCGGCTCGCGCCTGTCCAGTTCGACCCCGGTGATTTTCGGGATGATTTCCCCTCCTTTTTCCACGTAAACATAGTCGCCTATACGTATGCCGAGCTGCTGCATTTGTTCAGCATTGTGCAGCGTGGCCCTTTTGACAGTAGTGCCTGACAGAAGCACCGGCTCTAGATTCGCCACCGGGGTCACTGCTCCTGTACGGCCTACCTGATAGTCTATGGACAGCACTTTCGTGAGGGCCTGTTCTGCCTTGAATTTATATGCGACTGCCCAGCGGGGGAACTTGGCAGTATAGCCCAGCTCTTTCTGGTACGCGAGTTCATTGATTTTGATGACGATGCCGTCTGTGGCGAACGGAAGCGACTTCCTGGCTGCATCCCAGTAGTTTATGTATTCTTCTATTTCAGAGATGCCGTGGCAGATTTTTCTCTTGTCAGAGACAGGCAACCCCCATTCTGCGGCCGCGTTCAGAGCCTGCTCATGAGTCTGGAACGGGAGATTTTCTCCCAGCATATGGTAGAGTGTGCATTCCAGCCCGCGATGTCCCACTTCCGCGGGATTTATAAGTTTCAGAGAGCCCGAAGCTGCGTTTCTGGGGTTTGCAAACGGCTGGTCTTCGTCTCTGCGCCTTTCTTCATTCAGCCTGTCGAAAGCTTCATAAGGCATGTATATTTCGCCTCTGATTTCGAATTCTTCAGGCCATCCTGAGCCTTTCAGCACCTGAGGTATGTTCCTGATATGTCTTGCGTTTTCAGTGACATCATCGCCTATGGCGCCGTCTCCTCTGGTCAGCGCTCTGAAAAGACGCCCGTTCCTGTATGTCAGGCAGATGGCCGTGCCGTCGAATTTCAGTTCACAGCTGTATGTGAAGCTGGTCTGAAGAGATTTCAGGGCTCTGTCGGCAAATGCTTCCACTTCCGTGATGTCGTATGTGTTTCCAAGCGACAGCATGGGATAGCGGTGCGGATATTGTGCGAATTCATTATTTCTGGCGGCAATGTCCGCATCTGCCAGCCGCAGTCCGGCAGGCGCAAGGTCGCTGCCGACTTTTTGCGTAGGGGAGTCCGGCGTGACGAGTTCAGGATGCTCCTTTTCCAGGGCTATAAGCTCGTTCATGAGCATGTCATACTCGTAGTCGCTTATCACAGGCGCGCTTTCTACATAGTACAGCCTGTTGTTCTCCGAGATTTCAGCTCTGAGCCTGTCTATTCTTTTCTTTATATCGTTTTCCACCTTAATATCTATTTTCATTTATCTTTGATCCTGCGGCCGCGTTTTTGTCCATGTCTGTGACGCCAGCCGCTGGCTCGAGAATATACATTTTACAAAAATACGATTTTTTTTCGTGGTTTTTTGGCTGAAATTAGATATTTTTGCAAGTCTTGTCAGAGAAGATATTGGCCGGAGGCCTGCATGGACAGAGATATTGGCCGGAGGCTGAAAATTTCTGAGAGGGAGTCAAGAGATGGAAATGAAATTTTATGTTTGTTTTAAATAATTAAGTATTAAGGTATTATGAAAGATGCAGTGATTATTCTCTGTGGAGGCGGCCCTGCACCGGGAATGAATTCGGTTTCAATGAGTGTCGCCAAGACATTTTTGTCAAAAGGTTTCAGGGTGATCGGTCTTCATGGCGGCTATTCAGGGCTTTTCAGCAAGAATGCGCGCACTGAAGATTTGGATTTCTTCAAGGCTGACCGTTATTTCAACAGGGGAGGCTCTTACCTCGAAATGAGCCGTTTCAAGCCTACAGACAAGGATTTCGAGGAGAACTTCAATCTCGACCTTTTCAAGGAGAACAACATCAAGCTGTTGGTGACTGTCGGCGGCGATGACACGGCTTCGACTGCGAACAGGATTTCCAAATTCCTGGCGGCCAAGAATTATCCTATTGCGAACATACATTGCCCGAAAACTATCGACAACGACCTCCCTCTTCCGAACAACACCCCGACTTTCGGGTACAATTCCGCGAAGAACGAGGGCGCTCATCTGGCCAGGACTATCTACGAGGATGCACGCACTTCAGGAAACTGGCTGCTGATTTCAGCCATGGGCCGTACTTGCGGAAGCCTTGCTCTCGGTATCGGGGAGGCTACGCATTGCCCTATGACCATCATTCCCGAGATGTTCAACAAGACTGACATCAGCCTCGAAAAGATCATCAGGCTGACTATTTCCGCCATCATCAAAAGGAAGATCATGGGTGTGAACTATGGCACTGTCGTAGCTGCAGAGGGGCTTTTCCACGATGAAGGCGTGGCCAAGGAGGCCGCGGCCGCAGGTGTGCATTTCACTTACGACGAGCACGGACATCCTGAGCTCGGCAAAATCTCCAAGGCTGTCCTGTTCAACGACCTCCTGGAGAAGGAGCTCAAGAAGATCGGCCTGAAGGTGAAGACCCGTCCGGTGGAGATCGGATACGATGTACGCTGCCAGGATCCTGTAGCATACGATCTTACATATTGCACCGAGCTTGCCATGGGAGTTTACCAGCTCTACAGCGAGGGCAAGACAGGATGCATGGTGTATGTGGATGCCTACGGCAATGTCTCGCCGCTCTATCTGTCAGACCTCCAGGATCCTGCTACAGGCAAGATTCCGCCGAGAGTTGTTGATATCAACAGCGGTACTGCGCAGAATTACTACAACTATATCGCTCATTACGTCACTGAGGCTGACTACGAGGCCGCAAAGGAATATGTGAGCGATCCTGAGGCTTATGATTTCAAGAAAATCCTGAACTGGTAACTGTTTTCAGCAGTTGAGTTCTTCAGAGACGTTTGAGGGTGGCCCGGAATCGGTTCGGGTCACCCTCGCATCATTTCAGCGTGCCGATGACGGCCTGGTTCGATTTGCGGTCGATGAATGCGGCAAGCGAGGCAGGGGCTTCGTAGAGTTTCACGAAGCGGCCTTTCCTGACGCAGTTCAGGCTGTCGAGGAAAGATGTATCCATAGCCTTCTCATCCAGGACTGTGTCAATAGTCAGGTAGCCTACTCCCAGTGATGTAATGTTCTGGAAGAAATGTGTTCCCTGGCTCGGCTCGATGCGGAAGCCAGGAATGGCGCATTCCACTATCAGCTTCGCTTCCGAGATATTGCTCCACAGCACAGGTATTCCAAGCCACGGGTCGGAAGAGCCCCAGCGCCCCGGCCCTATCAGCAGATATGAATTTCCTTTGTCTTTCAGTTCCTTGTTTATCTGAGAAATTTCGGCCGCTATTTCTTTCGTCTTGGCGCTGTCAAACAGTTCAGGGTCTACATACAGAATGTGCGACAGTCCGGATATTTCCCCTGAGCCGAGGGCATTCCCTGAACGTATGAGCACATGCTCCATATGCTCCATCACCTGGTCTATGGAGATGTCCTGTTCTTCCGCATAGTCCACTACCGGGCGGACCTGGAGCAGCTTGATGACACATTCCTGTGACGGGCTGTCCGGGATGACGTCCATGGCGAATTCCATCTCCACGTCGCACATCATCTCTTCCCTGCACATCACCAGCAGGTCGGAAAGCACCTGTGCGAGGGGGTAGCGTCCGTATTTCAGGATGTAGTCGAATGTGATGATGCGCGGGCCTGATGCGTTTATGCCGGGAACCATCCGGTTGTCTGCTGTGCTGAATGTCGATGCCACCAGTTCAGGATGATTGTATTCTTTCAGAGCCTCCGATATCGGCAGATTCACCAGATTCACAGAATCGTCGCGTGAGAGCATGAATGCTCCTGGCCTGAGGTCGAGTGCGTACATCGTCTTCTGCGTGTCGTTCAACGCTATCTTCATGTCGGACAGCTGGAGTATCTTTTTCGGGAATTTCGGGATGAATCTAAGGGTATTTCCACCGTCTACGACGGTCTTTCCCAGACCGAATGCTAGATTCACGACACCGTCCTCCGGCTTTTCCTTTCCGATTGGGTAGAAATTCACAGACCTGGCCACCCCGGAGAGCATAGGATAGTAGAGTTCTCCATGTTTAGTGCCGCAGATGCTCTGGATGATGACCGCCATCTTTTCCTCGCTCAGGAGATTCCCTGTGGTGTGGATGTATGTCCTGCTGCCGTTGAAAAACGCCGATGCATATACACTCTTGACCGCCTTCCTCAGCAGCCTGAGCATCTGGTCCTTGTTCTCGGTAAGAGGTATCATGTAAGTGGAGTAAACCCCTGCGAACGGCTGGTAGTTGCTGTCTTCGAGCTTCGAGCTTGAGCGGACTGCCAGCGGGGTGTCCACTGTCTTGAGAAAGGCCTTGAGTTCTTCCACCAGTTCTTCCGGAAGCCTGGACGATACGAATTCTGACAAGATTTCCTCATCAGATATGTCTGCGTCTATGACATACTGCAGGTCGTTTTCCATGATGAACTGATCGAAATAGTCTGTCGCGACCACGAGTGTCCGCGGAGTGGAGATTTTCACTCCTTCGTAGCGGTTTGTGAGGCGGTATTTGGCGATCAGGGTATTCAGGAATGCCAGTCCTCTGGCCTTTCCTCCTAAAGATCCCTCTCCGGCGCGTGAGAACCAGATGTATTTGCCGTAAGTGTCTTTGTCAAAGTGCGCTATGATGCCTCTTCCGTTCAGGGCATGATAGTCATGTATCTGCTGGGAGACATAGTTCCTGAGCTCGGCTGTGGTATTGAAATGGTTTTCATGCACTTTCCTGAACTGGTTCGCCAGGGTGAAAAGTCCGCGGGCGAAGAACCATTTGGAAAGCATGTTTTTCGAGGTGTTGTATATGAGCACGTCGTCCGGAATGGTCTGTATGCATTCCTGGAGCTCGCTCAAATTGGCCGCACGGCCATATTCCTGCCTGTCTTTGTCTCTGAAGACGAAGTCTCCGAACTCGAATTCTTCCCTTATATACTCGGACAGCTGGATGATCAGTGTCTTAGAATATTTTTTCAGGAAGCCGACTCCGAGCTTTTCGGCGACTTCAGCCATGTCGCCTTGCGAGGACTGGAGTATCACAGGCATGTATGGATCATCTTCCTTCACGAGCTTCACCAGGTCGATGCCCGCATCTGCCTTTTCGGTTTCCTGCGGATCATTTTTGTGCAGGACGAAACCTACGTCAGAGATGATGCCCAGCATGTTGTTCCTGTATTTCCTGTACAGGTTTATGGCATCTTCGTAGTTCGTGGCCAGGAGGATTTTCGGGCGGGAGCGCTTCCTGAGCTTACGCTGTTTCTCGTTCAGAGTTTCTTTCAGAAATTCCGCGCTCTGTTTAAGCACCAGTTTGTAGAGTTCCGGAAGATATGTGGAATAATAGCGGACTGAGTCTTCCACCAGCAGGATGGACTGCACTCCGACCTTCAGGATGTCGTTGTCCGCGTTTATGAAATCTTCGAAAAGTTTGACTATGGCTACTATCAGTTCTGCATTTCCGTTCCAGCTGAACACATAGTCTACACATGAGCGGTCCTGCTTCTCCAGCCTGCGGTGAATCTCGCGGGAGAAATGGGTCAGCAGAATGAAAGGAATCTTTTTCCCTTGCGGATTGTCTGATGTTCTGGATTTCAGTCTTTTCGTAAAATTGAAGATGTCACGGTCCTTGTCATTGTACATGCAGATGACCATGTCGATATGGTTGTGTTCCGAGTCCAGGACCTTCTCCGCTTCTGCCGATGATGTCACCCACACGAACTGAGGCGGGTTGCTCAGGTTAAGTTCTATATATTCCTTGTATATCTGCGCCTCTATCTGCCCGTCTTCTTCGAGGATGAATGCATCATAGTTGCTGCATATCATCAGGATTTTCCTCACCCTGTAGCTCATCAGGGCACGATAGTCTGTCACGATAAGTTCTTTCAGGCTTACCGGTTCTACTGTGTTCATATTTGGAAATGTTGAAATAGCGGAGTCCGGCCGGCATCATGCCATGGACAAACTCCGCTTTTGTGTTTATTTCAGTGCATTGAGGGCAGCTTCGTAGTCAGGCTCGGCCGTGATTTCAGGTACAAGTTCTTCGTAGATGATTTTTCCCTTTTCGTCCACGATGATCACGGCCCTCGCTGTAAGTCCTTTGAGAGGGCCTTCTGTCATGGTCAGGCCATACCTTTCATCGAAATGATGGCATCTGAACACGGAAAGAGGGATTACGTTTTCGATTCCTTCAGCTGTGCAGAATCTGGACTGTGCGAATGGAAGATCTCTTGACACGCAGAGGACTGCAGTGTCAGGCATTGATGCTGCCATCTGGTTGAATTTCCTTACTGAAGCGGCACATACCGGTGTGTCAAGGCTCGGGAATATGTTGAGCACCACTTTCTTTCCGAGAAAATCAGGAAGATGTACCGTAGTGAGGTCACCTTTGACACCTCCGAATTTAGGGGCGTCTTCACCGACTGCAGGAAGCTCTCCGCAAAGTGCCACGGGAGTCCCGTTGAATTTTACTGTTGCCATGATATTCAAGGTTTTTTCGTTTCAAACCTTAAATATACGAAAATATTCACTTGCCGGTACGGAAACAGTCCGTCATTTGATTATTACTATCGGAAAATCCGTTTTTTCTCCGTTCAGTTTCCAGATGTTTTTGGCGCTGACTTTGATGTTGTTCATGCGTCTGGTCAGGGAAATGATGTCTTCAGTGCCGTCCGGCCATCTGATTATGAATTCTTCGTTCCTGTATGTATCGCCTCCGTAGATCTCGCCATAGACCATCTGGTAACGGTCTCCGTCCTTTTCTATGCGGAAACCTTCATACACGGCCGGCAAATCCTTTGTCTTAGGGGTGTCATTCAGCTCCAGAAGGCTTTCATTTCCCTGAAACGTCAGTGTGGTACCTTCAGCCCATGTATTGTCGTTCCCAGGATCCAGCAGATCTTTCCCGGAAGTGTCATGGACGTAAATCCGGAGATCTATCGGAGCCCAGTCGATGATCTTGTCGCACGATGTGCATGCCAGCAGCATGATGACCAGTAATTTGAAAAAGCTTTTCATGGTTCACTGAAAATAAATAAATTTTGGATGTTCCCCAAATACGGCTGTGAAAGACAGTCTCCATTATATAAGCCGGCGTCTGAATTCCGCGACAGTGATGGCAGTGGCCACGGCTGCATTCAGGGATTCAGAGCCTGGTTCGTCAGCAGGATAGGGAGGAATGGCGATGCGCATGCTGACCAGTCTCTCCATCTCGGGCGAAATCCCGTCAGCCTCATTCCCGGTCACGACCATGACAGGGGAGTCGGCTCCTGTCTCCAGTTTCTCCGTATACAGATTCCTCCCGTCCATGAAGGTCCCGTACACCTTGCCGCCTTTCTCCAGAACGGCATTTGCAGCTTCCGGCAGATTTACATAGTGGAATTTTACACGGAAAACCGCCCCCATCGTAGCCTGCACGACCTTCGGATTGAAAATGTCGACAGTCCCCTCGGCAGCAAGGACAGCATCGGCCCCGAACCAGTCGGCCACTCGCACGATAGTCCCCAGATTTCCCGGGTCGCGGATGACATCGAGCCCTAAATATAGCCCTGTCGGGCCAATGGCTTCGCGCAGGCTTCCGCCTGCAATATGGCAGTCCTCTGGCTTGCGCACCACCGCCAGCACCGGAGACGGACTGGACAGCATGGTGATACGCGACATGGCTTCTTCTCCGATTTCATCGCGGCGGTACACGTTTTCCACCTGAAAAGACGATGCAAGAGCCTCGGCCACGAGTTTTTCGCCTTCCACGGTGAAAAGCCCGAGCTCGTCCCTGAACTTCTTCTGTGCCAGAGATCTGATTTTCTTTATCTCGTTCTTCGAAATAGTGCCCATAAGCGGCTCCGTCCCTTTCGGATCAGTATCCGAGTATCTTGAGCATTGACTTGTACGTCTGCTCTTTCGTGAAAAGTTTCGTGAAATACTCTCCGTTTTCGTCCCTGTCGATGATGATGTATTTCGGGGCAGGCTGCAGGCAGTGCTGGAGTCCTCCGAAACCGGAAATGGACTCCTGATATGCTCCTGTATGGAAGAACCCGATGTAGAGAGGGTCATTCCTGTCTTCCATGATAGGAAGGAAGATGGCATTGGCATGGGAATCTGCATTGTAGTAATCCTGGCTGTCGCAAGTCAGTCCTCCCAGAAATACTCTCTGGTATTTTTCGTTCCATTTGTTTATGGGCAGAAGAATGAACCTCTGCTTGATTCCCCATGTATCCGGCAGGGTGGTCATGAAAGAGCTGTCTATCATGTACCATCTTTCCCTGTCGTTCTGCTGCTTCATGTCAAGAACCTGGAAGATGGTAGCTCCGGACTCGCCTACGGTGAAGCTGCCGAATTCGGTGAAGATGTTCGGCTCGGGAACCCCGCGGGCATTGCACATGGTCTTTATCTGCAGCAGGATTTCCTCAGCCATATACTCATAGTCGAAGTCCATCGCCAGGGAATTCTTGATAGGGAAGCCGCCACCGATGTTCAGGGAATCGAGCTCCGGACATATCAGTTTGAGGTCGCAGTAAACGTTCACGCACTTGGCCAGTTCGTTCCAGTAGTATGCTGTGTCGCGGATACCGGTATTGATGAAGAAATGGAGCATCTTCAGATGGAACTTGCTGCTCTTGCTGATGATGTTCTCATAGAAAGGCACGATGTCGCTGTAGCGGATTCCCAGTCTGGAGGTATAGAACTCGAAATTAGGCTCCTCTTCCGACGCTATCCGGATACCTATGTTTATAGGGACGTTCACGAGCGCATCCAGATCCTGAAGCTCGTGCATGTTGTCGAGAACAGGGATGATGTTCTTCCATCCCGAATTGGCGAAATTCGCTATGTTCTCCACGTAGGCCGGCTTCTTGAAACCGTTGCATATGATGTACAGCTCCCTGTCGACTGCGCCTTCGTCTTCGAGGGCTTCGATGAGATTCAGGTCGAAAGCCGACGAGGTCTCTATGTGGATGTCGTTTTTAAGGGCCTCCCTGAGTACGAATTCGAAATGGGAGCTCTTCGTGCAGTAGCAGTAATGATAGTCGCCCTTGTAGTCGGCCTTGGCCATGGCCACATTGAACATCCTCTTCGCTCTCTGGATCTGCGATGAAATTTTGGGCAGATATGTGATTTTCAACGGAGTCCCGTACTGGTTTATGATGTCCATCATGTTGATCCCGTGAAAATACAATTCCCCGTCTTCTACCTTGAATTCATCCTGCGGGAATTCAAAAGTCTGGTCTATCAGATCGATGTACTTGTTCTTCATCTCTGCTAATGCAATTAAGTTACTTTGGTGGAATTTTTCCAATCCGTCTCGGCCGGATTGTGGAAATCAGGCTGCGAATATACGATTTATATTCATTAATTCTACTGATTCCGCATAAATATGCGTTAAAATTGCACTCTGCCGGTCAGATTCTTCTGCCGTGACATTGGGATTGGCCGGACTCCGGCCAATTTTATTTTGAATATTTGAATTTATAGGATAATTTTGGATGATTTTAGGGATATGGATTTAAGGAAAGGGATATTTTTCGTTTTGGGCGCTGTCCTGGCAGTTTCCTGCAGCACGACGAGGGTGTTGCAAGACGGTGAATTCCGCCTGGCGAAAAACAGCATTTCCGTAACCAATGACAAAAACTTCAATACCGGCCAGATTGAGCCATATCTCAAGCAGAAGCCCAATTCATACTTTATTTTCGGATGGAATCCTTTCCTGAATGTCTACAACTGGTCAAACGGAAAAGGAAAAGGCTGGGATAAATTTGTGCAGAAGGTAGGCGTGGCCCCGGTCGTGTATGACCCTGAAATGGTGGAAAGTTCGGTGGAGAATATCACCAGGCATCTGGAATATCTGGGATACTTCCATTCAACTGTCGACACTCGGATAGAAGTGAAGAAGCGCAGAGTCTATGTAGACTATGATGTGACTCTGGGGAAGCAATATCCTATCAAATCTCTGAACATAAGCGTGCCAGGCGGTGATTTCGCCGATGAATTCTACAAGGACACGTCATCGCTGGCGATCAGGGCCGGCATGCCTCTGTCGGAGAGCCTCCTGGAAGAAGAAAGCGAGAGAATCACCACTTATATGAGGAACAGGGGGTTCTACACTTTCAGCAAAGATTACTTCTTTTTTGAAGCGGACACGCTCTCGTTTCCTGATTCGGCAGTGCTGGAGATGAAGGTGAACGGCTATACCAGAAACGAGACTGAAGACGATGCCAGGCCTCTGTGCAAATTCACTATAGGGGATGTCGCCATTTCATATCCGGCTGATTTGAAGATCAGGGAGAAAGTCCTTGCTGACTTGAACACCATACAGCCAGGCCGCCGCTACAGCGAGCGGATGGTGAACAATGCCTACAACCGGCTTTCGTCCCTGCGTGTTTTCAGCAGTGTAAATGTGGAGATGACGCAACGTGACACGAACATAGTTGACTGCAATATAAATCTCTCGCAGTCGAAACTCCAGGGCTTTAAACTGAATCTGGAAGCTTCAATCAACTCGTCAGGGCTTTTTGGAGTGTCTCCGCAGCTTTCCTACTATCATAAGAATATTTTCAGAGGAGGCGAGTGGCTGAATTTGAGTTTCATGGGAAATTTCCAGTTCAAGTTCAACGACGCCATAAGGTCAAACGAGTTCGGTGTATCTGCCGGGTTGAGTTTTCCTAAATTCCTGCTTCTTCCATACAGCCTTTTCCCAGGTGCAGTTCCGAGAACCGATATCAATTTCTCATATAATTATCAGAGCCGTCCGGAATACACGAGGAATATCATATCCACCTCTTATGGCTACAACGGCAGTGTCCGCGGGAGGTTTTTCTATCAAGTATATCCTCTCCAGCTGAATGTAGTGAGGCTGTTTGACCTGGATCAGGAGTTTTTCAATACGCTGTCTCGCGACCCGTTCATGAGGAATGCCTACCAGGACCACTTCGACCTGGGGTCGGGAGCTATATTTTATTATACAACCAATTCGGATGTCGTGCCGAGAACGCCTTTCTTCTATGTAAGATGCCAGGTGGATATTGCAGGCAATCTCCTGAGCGCATTCAAGTCGCTCATGAAAAAAGACGAAAACGGCGCCGGCATTATCTGGAACACCCCTTATTCTCAGTATGTGAGGGCGGAGTTCACTGCAGGCAAGACATGGAGGTTCGGGCGCAAGGACGGACAGGCCCTTGCCACGAGATTTCTGGCCGGGGCAGGGTATGCATACGGCAATTCAACGGCGCTTCCGTTTGAAAAGCATTTTTACTCCGGAGGTGCGAACAGCCTGCGCGGATGGCAGGCGAGGTCTGTCGGACCAGGCCTTGCACCCCTTGACAGAACCTTCATCATTGCCAACCAGACTGGCGACATGAAGCTGGAAGCCAATGTAGAGTACAGGTTCAATATGTTCTGGAAGGTGGATGGCGCACTGTTCCTGGATGCGGGAAATGTATGGACGCTGCGCGATACGGGAGGGGAAAACAGTACCGCTTCTAAACTGATGATGAAGACTTTCGCCCAAAGTATCGCGGCCAACTGGGGCCTGGGCGTACGTCTGGACCTGAATTTCCTGCTGCTGCGCATTGATATGGGAATGAGGCTTCATGACCCGGCCCGTGCCGCAGGCGAGAGATGGCTGAGGCCGCGGCAGTGGCTCAGACGAGACGGATTCGCCGTGCATTTCGGCGTCGGGTATCCGTTCTGAGAACAAAAATCAAGGATATAAGTGGTTTTACCATAAATATTGCTATCTTCGTAAAATATTACGGGAATAATCTTTATTACTTATACTATGGCACTGATAAATTGCAAAGAATGCGGCAATGAGATATCTGACACCGCTTCAGTATGCCCTCATTGCGGAGCCCCTGTCGTAAAAGACGTTTATTGTCAGAAATGCGGAACGAAAGTCCCTGAAAATGTGCAGTATTGTCCGAGCTGTGGAGCGTCCATGAATACTGCCGCGCCTAAGAAAGACAGGCTTGTAGCAGGACTTCTCGGCATATTCCTCGGAACTTTGGGCATACATTATTTTTATCTTGGAAAGACAACTGCAGGCGTGATATCGCTGATTCTTGGACTGTGCTCATGCGGCATCTGGAGTCTCGTCATGCTCATCCAGGGCATATTGATTCTCACTATGACAGACGACGCCTTCATGGCCAAGTATGTTGACACTGAGAAGACTTTCCCTCTATTCTGATAACCGGGTGCCGTTGCCTGACGAAGTTAAATGTAGGTAAATATGTATTGCAAGAACTGCGGCACAGAACTGCCGGAAGGAACACGATTCTGCACTCATTGCGGAGCTGACCAGAATGCGGCAAGGCCTGTATACCCTGTCCAGGAACGTCCGAGCACGAACTTGGTGCTGGCTATTCTGGTGACGGTTTGCTGCTGCATCCCGTTCGGCGTAGTAGGGATAGTCTATGCTTCGAGGGTGGATTCAGCATGGAATACCGGACATTATGAAGATGCCATGAAATTCTCCCGCCTTGCCAGAAGATGGTCATTGTGGGGAATTGGCTTGACACTCCTTTTTTATATTGTATATATCATTCTTTTGTTTGCCGGCGTGTCCTGGGCGATGTGGTGGGATTCTGCTGATACTTTCTACACATGCCTGATATAGAAAAGCGCGGCTCCGGCAAATTATTATGGATTTCAGTTGCCGCTGTCATTGCCTTGACAGCGGCAATTTTGCTGTACAAGTTCCTGGACCCTGCCGGGTCTGTATTCTGGCCTAAATGCCCGTTTTATATGCTGACAGGGCTTGAATGCCCCGGATGTGGCTCGCAGAGGGCGATTCACAGTCTGCTGAACGGGGATTTGCTCTCCGCAATGCATTACAATCTGCTTTTAGTGCTGGTTATACCATATCTTCTGCTGTATGCCGTGCTTGTGATTGTCCGGAAGGTGCGGAATCGGATTCCAGGATTTTCCCCGGAGTTCGCGAAACTGTGCAAGAGACTGGAGATGGCGCTGTATCACGGCCCGGCCTTGCTGATTTTGCTCGCCGTCATCCTCCTGTTCTGGCTTTTCCGCAATTTCACACCCTGCTTCTAATATCAGAAGGTTTCCGCGCATTTCCCAGCTGTCCCCAAGGTTCGCCCTTCGGCCTGTGGCATTGATAGACTTGTTGTATGCGAGCACCATTTTCTGTGTGCGAGCAACAACAAGTCTATCTATTTATATTTTGGCCACAGCCGGTCGAGCCTCTCCCTCATTTCAATTTCCCTCCTGTTGTCCCCCGGCTCGTAGAATTTCGTTCCTTTCAGCTTTTCCGGCATGAACTCCAAGTCAGTCCAGTGTCCCGGATAGTCGTGAGCATATTTGTAGCCGTCACTGTATCCGAGCTCCTCCATCAGCTTCGTAGGGGCATTGCGCAGGTGCAGCGGCACCGGAGCATCCTGGGTCTCTTTGGCGACGGCCATTGCCTGGTTTATGGCCAGATATGCTGAATTGCTCTTGGGCGAGGAAGCCAGATAAATGGCAGTTTCGGAAAGCGGAATGCGGGCTTCCGGCATGCCGATATTGTGAACTGTATTGAAGCAAGCATTGGCCAGCAGCATGGCATTCGGGTTCGCCAGCCCGATATCTTCTGAAGCCAGAATGCACATTCTTCTCGCTATGAATAGCGGATCTTCGCCTCCATTCAGCATTCTCGCCAGCCAATAGACTGCGGCATTCGGGTCTGAACCGCGGACGCTCTTGATGAAAGCCGAGATGATGTCGTAGTGCATTTCGCCTCCTTTGTCGTAGACAGAAAGATGCTCGTTAAGCCGGGAAACCACTGTCTGGTCGTCGATGACTATAGTTTCATCGCCATGAAAAGTGGAAGAAAGCAGGTCAATGATATTCAGGAGCTTCCTGGCATCGCCTCCGCTGTACCTGAAAAGAGCCCCGGTCTGCCTGATATCGAATTTCCGTGTCTTCAGCACTGCATCCCGGGAGATGGCCCGGTGCAGAAGTGTATCCAGGTCGGCGGCTTCCAGAGGTTTCAGGACGAATACCTGGCATCTGGAGAGCAGCGGGGTGATGACTTCGAATGAGGGATTCTCTGTGGTCGCGCCTATGAGGGTCACCACGCCTTCTTCTACAGCGCCCAGCAGAGCGTCCTGCTGAGACTTGCTGAATCTGTGGATTTCGTCTATGAACAGGACTGGAGGACGGGCGGAAGAGAAAATGGAGCCGCCTTTAGCCTTGTCGATGACTTCGCGGACTTCTTTGACGCCTGCGCTGACTGCTGAAAGAGTGTAGAATTCTCTTTCCATGGTTTTCGCTATGATTTTCGCCAGAGTAGTCTTGCCTACTCCTGGAGGGCCCCACAGGATGAATGACTTGAGCTCCCCGCTTTCCACCATGCGGTATATCACTGCATCGTGGCCCACGAGATGCTTCTGTCCCACGTATTCATCCAGCGTCTGCGGCCTCATTCTTTCGGGAAGCGGCGGGAGCATGGTGCTTTTTCCTATATTGTTTGCGTCTAAGCTCATTGCAATATTTTGAAATCTGATTGACTTGCCAAAATTAACTCATTATATTATAAAGGCAAAATCAGTGAAAGAAATTTTAATGCCGAATCATCATTCCCAGATGCGCCAAATCGAAATTTATTTCTTAAATTCGCGCCTGATATACCCAGTGTTTTACCAGTATGTTTGAGAAAAAGACCAAGATAATATGCACCATTTCCGACCGCAGGTGCGATGCAAAATTCCTTACAAAGCTCTATGAGAGCGGCATGAATATAGTGAGAATAAATTCTGCCCACGCCACCATAGAGGGAGCGCAGAAGATAGTTGACAATGTACGTGCCGTTTCAGACAAAATAGGCATTCTGGTGGACACTAAGGGCCCTGAAGTGAGGCTGACAGCCATGGAGGATGATTCTGTGGACTTTGTGGCGAGACAGGGCGACTGGATTGAAATTCATAACGGGCCTGACAAGCTGTGCAGATACCCTGTCCTGTATACCAGTTATTCAAACTTCGTTTCTGATGTCCCTGTCGGCTCGCATGTGCTGATAGATGACGGGGCAGTGGACCTGTTCATCACTGGAAAGGACAACGACAAGCTCCTGTGCGAGGTTCAGAATGACGGCATTATAAAAGGGAAAAAAAGTGTCAATGTGCCTAACGTCCATATCGCGCTGCCTGCCTTGACGGAAAAAGACAAAAGATTTGTCAAATGGGCTGTGGATGCGGATCTGGATTTCATAGCGCATTCGTTCGTCAGGGGGAAGGAAGACCTGGAGGAAGTTCAGGCTTTGCTGGACTCATACGGAAGCCACATCAAGATAATCTCGAAGATAGAAAACCAGCAGGGGATAGACAATCTCGATGACATCCTCTCGCACACATATGCAGTGATGGTGGCCAGAGGCGACCTCGGAGTGGAGATTCCGGCAGAAAGGATACCTTTGATACAGAAACACATCATCCAGCGCTGCCGTGCCAGGAAAAAGCCTGTGATCATAGCCACGCAGATGCTGCATACCATGATAGAAAACCCTCGTCCGACCAGGGCGGAGGTGACCGATGTGGCGAATGCCATATTCCAGAGCACTGATGCCATAATGCTGAGCGGGGAGACTGCCAGCGGGAAATATCCGGTAGAGGCGGTTGCTACAATGACGAAAATCGCCAAAGAAGCCGAGAAGTCCATAAGCATTTCCCTGGACCTGGATCTCGAAATGGTGTCCAAGCCTATAGCGGCCGTTCTGGCTAAAGAACTCGTGGCCGCTACGAGAGATCTTCCGGTAAAGGCTATCATTTTCGATACCTGGACAGGCCGTACAGGACGCTATCTCTCGGAATTCAGGCCTAAAGTGCCTATATATGCCATGTGCTACAATGACTACACCATGAGGGAACTGGCCCTGGCATACGACATTTATTGCTACAAATTTCCGATACAGAAGAGCAAGGAAGATTTCGTGAAGAATGCCGTGCAGCTCCTGGTGGAGCAGGGCAGGATAACATCAGGCGACCTGGTGGCATTCATTGGCGGAAGCTTCAATGACGAGCTCGGGGCTACATATCTTGAATTCAAGTACGTACAGTAAATTATGGAAAAGATCTATGTCAGAGACGCCGTCAGGGAGGATGCTCCTGAGGCAGCCAGGATGATAGTGCTGGCCTGGCCCGTGGAAGAATTTCTGAAAATGAATCCTGGCATGACCCAGGAGGATTTCACCCGTTTCATACAGGCTTTTGTGGAAGCGGATGACAATCTCTACAGTTATAAATACACCTCGGTGGCTGTCCTGGTGTCGGATGACGGCACTGAGAAAATCGTCGGAGCTATGAACGGCTATGACGGCGCCATGTACAAAGCTCTCAAGCAGCCTGTCCTGAATGCCATTCTGGAGTCTTTCAAGTCCGGAGGCGATTTCGCTGAGACAGTGGAGACAGAGGCCGGAGAATTCTATCTTGACTCTGTCGGGGTCGATCCTGCCATGCGCTCCAGGGGAATAGGCTCCATGCTTTTCGAAGCCATGACTGAAAGAGCCATCAAAGCCGGCTTTGATGTCGTCGGCCTGATAGTCGATGAAGACAAGCCTAAGGCCGAGGCCTTGTACCTCCGTCTTGGATTTCAGACCGTAGGATTCCGGGATTTCCTCGGACACAAGATGAAGCATATGCAGAAAGTGCTGCAGAGATGAAAAGCCGTGCCTGGATAGCCATTCTGGTCTCCTCCGTGATGATCATTGGAGCAGGGAAAGATATGGCCGCCCAGAGCAGAGCCGCGGGATTGTCATTTGCGTACAATGAGTTTTCTGCGGAATACAGAATGCCTTTGAAAGGAAAAGAGATGCTCAGACTGTCAGCCAGCCTCGACATGGCAGGCGTGATATCCGGACGCAATCTTTATCCGGGAATATCGGCTGACGTGCTTTATCTTTACGAGTTTGCCAGAGCCAGTTTCCAGTCCGGAGAGTCCATGAGTTTCATGGCAGGCCCAGGTGCAAGCGCCGGGTATGTCAGAAACCATGAAGATATGTACGGCGCGATGCTTTCACTGGCAGGATGCATTGGATTTGAATATATATTCACTGTCCCGGTTTCCATTTCCTTGACTTTCGAGCCTGTGCTCGGACTTCATGTCAGCCGTGACTCGTTCGGATATGTCTCCATGAGTTTTTATGAAGCAGGTCTCAAAAGTTCATTATGGCCTCACCTGGGGCTGAAATACAGATTCTGATGCCCATGAGCCTCAAGAGCCTCATATCTATATTTGCTTGCCAGGCGTTTTTATTTCCTGCATATGCTGGAAACAGTTCGTCTGGAGAGAACCCAGGCAAGCGCGATTTCCCCAGATTCACTTTCGGGGTGGAGACCTCATATGTTCTCACTTTCCTGAATTACTCCCACTTCAACTTCATCTCCATCGACGGAGGACGAAGAAATGAACGGACATTGACGGCTTCCGCTCTCAGCAACGGGCAGATTCTGCTCAGCGGAGGCGTGAATATCTCCAGCAAACTGAATCTTTCCATATATACCGGGTATAGCGGAGTGTACCGCAGGGAAAGGATGGTTCCGCTGTCGCTCAGAATGTCATGGTATTCAGGAGACGATCCTATGAAAAACCGCTGGATTGCCTTTTGCGGGCTGGGCGCGGGTTTCAACGATTTCAGAAACCTTTCAAAGGTATCGGCAGAAGGCAAGCTGGGATGCGGCTACAGGGTATCTCTGAACCGTTCGGCCAAGCTGGATTTCCTGCTCGCTTTCCAGGAGATTTTCACTCATCCGAAAGCCTACGAATCCGATGCCGGAAACTATGTGCCTGCTGAGCGCCTCCGGCGCAATAATGCATTTATCAGCGCGTTTACTTTTGGCTTCGCTCTTGTCTTTTGACAGCCTTCTGCTGAATTTGACAGCAGTTCAGCGAAATTATTATATTTGCAATGCAAATTGAAAGAAAATATACATAATAATATGAGCAAGATTTCTGAAAAAATCCGCTATGTCGGTGTCAACGACCTCAAAAAGAGCATTTTTGAAGGCATGTGGCCTCTTCCGTTCGGGGTGAGCTACAATTCATATCTGGTCATCAGCGATAAAATAGCATTGATAGATACTGCCGAGGCGGACTTTGCCGCCCAATATATGGAAAATATTCGCCAGGAAATAGGGGACAGGAAGGTGGACTACCTGATAGTCAACCATATGGAGCCTGACCATTCCTCTCTTATGCAGATGATAAGGGAAGCTTATCCGGAAGTGAGAATTGTAGGGAATGCGAAGACTGTCCCTATGATAAAGGGCTACTACGGCATCACCGACAATATCCATATCGTGAAAGACGGGGACTGCATCAGCCTGGGCGATGTTTCTCTGACATTTTATATGACTCCCATGGTGCACTGGCCAGAGACCATGATGACATATTGCCATGAGGAAAAAACTCTCTTCGCGGGCGATGCTTTCGGCTCTTTCGGTGCCGTCAGCGGAGGAATCACTGACTCGGATGCTTCTCTGTACGGATGTACAGACGCCGCTTCGGACACATTTGACGCATTCAGAGACGAGATGTGCCGGTACTATTCCAATATCGTGGGAAAGTATGGACAGACTGTGCAGGCGGCTCTGAAGAAGCTGTCAGGGCTGGAGATATCACGTATATGCAGCACGCATGGCCCTGTATGGGAAAAGAATATACAGGAAGTCGTATCCTGCTATGACAGGCTGAGCCGTTACGAGGGAGAGAAAGGTGTCTGCATAGTATATGCTTCCATGTACGGGAATACTGCCAAAGCCGCGAAGTCTCTGGCCGCGGAACTGGAGAAGAGGGGAGTCCCTCACGTTCTCCATAACCTCTGCACAGAAAATGTTTCCTATGCATACAGGGATGCATTCAAATATGATGCACTTGTTGTCGGAGCTCCCACATACAACAACGATATCTTTCCGCCTGCATATAACTTCATGTACGGAATCTCTGCGCGCTTGATGAAAAATCGCCGTTTTGCGGCATTCGGTTCTTTCACATGGGCCGGGGCAAGTGTCAAGCTCATGAACGAAATGGCGTCAACGCTCGGGTTTGATCTTCTGTCCGAAGGATTGTCCTTCCCTCAGGCCTACACTCCGGAGAAATGTGACATGTCGGCCCTTGCCGATAAATTGGCATAACAAGTCACGAAGTGACCGCGACTGGAAGGAGCGAGATACCCCTAATAGGGGTCGCAGACATCGTCTGCGGGGGTTAAGAGGAATTCAGTCTTTCGAAGAAAGACGTTATTGTTCATATAAATAAGGAGGACTGTCAGTCCTCCTTATTTATATGAACATCGAGCTGCGGATACGGGAACTGTATTCCGTTCTCAGGAATCTTGTTGTATATCTGCTCGTTCACGTCATACAGCACATCCCAGTATTCCTCTTTCTTCACCCATGCCCTCACTACAAACTGCACGCTGCTGTCCCGCAGTGCATTAAGAGCTATGGTCGGATTGGCAGGAGCTGCAGGAGCATATACGATGCGCTTTTCATCGTCCACTATGCTTTTGAGCAGAGCTTTCACCTTGTCTGAAGACGCTCCATATTCCACATCTACCAGCCATTCAAGCCTGCGGTAGACATTCTGAGAGTAATTGTTGATCGTGCCGTTCGAGAGCGCCCCGTTCGGTATGATGATATTCCGGTTGTCGGTAGTCGTGATTTTGGTGCTCACTATAGTCACGTCTGTCACTGTGCCGCTGTAGCCTTGGGCCTCTATAAAATCACCTGCCTTGAAAGGCTTGAAGACCAGGAGCATGATGCCTCCGGCAAAATTCTGCACAGTTCCGCTGAGGGCCATGCCTATGGCCATACCTCCTGCGGCCAGCAGTGCGGCGAGGGAAGTAGTGTTCACGCCAAGGGCGCTGATAGTGAATATCACCAGAAAAACAGTCAGAGTGATGCTGACCAGGCTTTCCACAAATGATGCTATGGAGTGCTCAGTATTCCGTTTCACAAAGATGTTGTGGACCACTTTCTTGATTTTCCTTATGAGCCATGCTCCTATCACATAGATTGCGAGGGCTGCGAGCACTTTGAGTCCGAAAGCGATGGCTTTCTCGGCGAAATCAGACAGGAGCTGGTCGGCAGGGGTGGTAGTGATTTTTTCTACCAGCTGTTCCGTGGCCTTCTGAAGATCCAGGGTGTCTTTCACTTCAGCAAGGGTTGTTTGTAAAAGGTTGAACGACATATCAGTATTTTTCTAAAACAATTTCTCCACTTTCTTTATGATTTCTTCTGACGGCAGTGCCGGGTCGAGCACCAGGTCAGGAGAAGCGTAAACCACTTGCTTGTGTGACTTGGCGAGTTTTTCGCCGCCTCCGGTGATGTTCAGCATGATGACTTCATCTTTTTTCACAGCCCCGTCTTTCACGGCCTCTTCGAGGCTTGCCACTGCAACGGCCGCCGCCGAATAGATGTCTATCCCTTCAAGCTCCTGGAATCCGGCTTTCCACCGGTCCAGGACATCATTTGAAATCTTGTACATGTCTCCGCGGGAATCCTTGACGGCTTCATATACCCCTCCGGCCAGAGAATACGGCGGTTTCCTGTTCGACAGAACTTTGGCCTTGATCTCGGATGCCTGGATCCTGGCATCTTCTGGAGTGAGAGGAAGAAGCTCCCTGGAGCCCGCTTTCCATGAGTCGTACATGATGGTGAACGGATCGTTCTGCGAAGGGTAAAGCCTCATCTTGTGAGTTCCGAAGCGTCCGTCCCCGATAAGCCTGAGATTGTTTTCCCATACCGCTATAGTGCCTGTACCGCTTCCTATAGCCTGGAAATATGCATCCGGAATACGGCCGGTTTTCTCCACTGCAGACAGGATGGTAGTGCCCATGCCGTCTCTTCTGGCTATGTTTTTAGCTCCGCCTTCTGCCAGGAACATCGGTGATTCGCACACTTTGTCGCTCAATGCTATGGCGTCATAATAATCAGCGCCTTTCGGAGCCGCGATAATCTTCACGCAGCCGTTCAGAGGCTTGTCGAACCACAGTGCCTGGATATTGTCCTCAGGTATGCTCAGAAGAAGACGAATGCCGTTGTCCGAGCAAACTTTGGCGAAAGCTCTTGCGGTGTTGCCAGCAGAAGCTACGACAAGCACTCTCTTCTCGTCAGCGGCGAGGCGAGCGCAGACAGAATATGCTTCAGTCTCTTTGAATGAGCAAGTCTGCATCGAAGCCCCTATTTCAGGGAAATAGCCTGAAAATGTGATGTACAGGTTTTCCAGCTTGAGATACTCTGCCAGCTTGCGGCTCTTGTATGTAACAGGAGGGCATGAATTGCTCAGAGTCCTTTTCACAGGAAGCCAGTTCGCATATCTATAAAATCCATCCAGGTCATCCCTGATTTCGAAATTCTTCTTTTGATAGAGGGCTCTCACCAGGGCAGGAGACTTGCCCTGAGGGTCTGCCAGCGTCCATCCGGCGTCATCGAAGATTCTGCCGGAGCCGCAGTTCATAAGCTTGTAGCTTGTAGGTTCAAAAGTCATAATATAACTATGTTTAAATTTTCATTCTCAATATTCTGAGTCCTGACGGTTCACCTGCTGGATCTGTCCAGAACCATTGCAATGTCTTCCACAGGCCTGTCAGCATATCTGGCGAAGGTAGACATGCACAGAGGGCAGGCAGTCACTATCCTGTCAGGGGAGTCTTTCACAAGGTTGTTCAGCGCATTTTCAGTCATGGCTTTCCTCTTGTCGAAGCTCAGAGTGAGGCTTCCCAGGCTGCCTCCGCAGCATATGCTTTCCTTCCTGTTTTTCTCCGCTTCCACCAGTTCCCCGGCGGCCGAAAGCACATGGCGCGGCTGTTCATAGACACCGCATCCGCGTCCAAGCTCGCAAGGGTCATGGTAGACATACTTGAGATTTTCTTTCGTCACTTTCAGCCTTCCGGACTGAAGCAGCTTTTCGAAATATTCAGTATGATGCATGATTTCTATTCCTGGAAGATGATATTTCTCACGGAAAATTTTA
Organism: uncultured Bacteroidales bacterium; assembly: GCA_949289565.1. Lineage (GTDB taxonomy): Bacteria > Bacteroidota > Bacteroidia > Bacteroidales > UBA932 > Cryptobacteroides. Next base: position 44,876 of record CASEOO010000020.1, on the reverse strand, counting down.
TAGCATATAGGGCATGAAAGCAGCAGTGTGCCAGCTCCTGAGTTCATGATGATTTCGGTGTTCTTCTCCACCAGCTGCATGGCCTGGCTGAATCTTCCTGCCATGAACATAGGGCGTCCGCAGCAGATGCCTCCGTCCTTGTCCATGATTCCGTACTCGACACCCGCCTTTTCCAGTATCGAAGCCGTTGCTTTCATTATGGCAGGCGTGAGCGATGTCATGCACCCGGCAAAATACAGAACTTTTTCATTATTAGAGGATGAAACAACATTGTTTCGATTAGAAACAGTATTGTTATATCCAATAATCTCGCCTGAGACATCGATATTTGAATAATCTGGGCCGAAATTGTATTTCCTGACAGCTCTCTGGGCTATACGAAGCTTGTCGCCTTCGACCCCGACAGGGCAGATTGCGGTGCACTTCCCGCAAAGCAGGCATTTGTCGCTGATTTCTTCTATCCGGGCTTCATTGTTCCTGCGGATCTGACGGTTCAGGTACACTGTGGTGTCCTTTATATTGCCTTTCAGCACACCCATAGGGCAGGCGTCGATACAAAGGCCGCAGCTCGGGCATGAATAGACCTGGGCCTTGGCGAACCCTTTTCTGGCATTGACTATCTGAATGCCTGCATTCCTGAACGGTATAAGCAGAATTTCAGTCGGGATATGCATATAGCGCGTAAACGGCAGGACGCAGAAGAACACACCTAATGCGCATGAGTAGGCCCACCAGGCCGGAAGCATGTTCGCATGGTTGCTCAGGAATTCTGTGAACACGTAGTTAAGGGACTTGGTCAGGAACGAACCTCCGCTGATGTCGGCTGTAAACGACTCAGCAAGCAGCCTCAGCGGAAATATCGACCATAGCGAATATTGGCCTATCAGGTCCAGAAAACTCGGGTTTGTAGTGCGCCTCATCCCGAAAAGCCTGGACCGTACACGCTTTATGATAGCCAGGGTGATGCCGCTCAGCACTACCAGAAGGAAGAAGTCCATCAGGAAGAATATCAGAGCCCCCTTCATGGTGCTTTCGGTTTCAGCTACGAAATAGCGGAAGAAGATAGGGTAGTAGAGCGCCTTTGCCCCCAGATGCGAGGTGTAGAGCATGACTTCGATATGTCCCACCACTATCAGCATGAACCATCCGAAAGCAATGCTGGAATGCATATACCCCAAAAGCTTGTTCCGCTTCCATATGTCGACATGTATCAGGCATTTCAGAAAAATATCCTTTATGTTCTTCACCAGAGTCTTAGGTGTGACCAGCGAAATGAAGAACTTCCGCCTGTCGGAAGCAGGAAGCTGCAGAATGATTCTCACTAAACCTACGAGGCAGTAGATGAGGACGAAGAGCATGCCGCACACAAATGGCAGCACGAAATCGTTGTAGCCTGTCAGGAATCTCTCTCTCATTTCACTTCCTCCTCATATATTCTGCATATAGACAGTATCAGATGCCTGGTATTGATGCCTCGCGGGCATACCATGGTACATTTTCCGCAGAGCATGCAATTCTTCATCATGGCCACGGCATCTTTTTCCTTGCCCCTCTGGAGGGCAAGTATCACCTTCCTCATGCTCATTCCGGAATATTTGTTAGCCGGACATGTGGAAGTGCATGATCCGCAGGCCATGCATTTGTACACATCAGGCTCGGCACGGTGAAGTTCCTCGAACTTTTCCAGGTTCACCTTGTCCAGATTGATGGCAGAGCTGGGTGAAAGTTTGAATCCGAAATCCATCACTCAAGTCCTTTAATGTACAGATAAATCTTAAGCGCCGCCGCCCTGGCTTCAGCCAATGTCTCAGGCACAGTCTTGGGTCCAGTGCAGGCGCCTGCGTAGAAGACACCCTCTTTTGGGGACTCAATGATATCTGCTACATTGTCCTTGGATTTCAGGAAACCGTCTGAATCAACCGGCAAACTGGCCATGTTGGCCACTTTTGTGCTGTCTGGATTGCAGACCATGCCTGCCATTAGAACCAGCAGGTCCAGCGTCACCTTTACAGGCTTTCCGGAAAGCGTATCTTCCGCCTTGACTATCACACGTCCGTCTATGTTCTCTCCCACCTCGGACACCCGGCCGCGTATGAAGCGGATGCCGTAGTCCCTCTGGGCATTGATATAGAAATCCTCGTATTTTTTCCCGAACATTCTCAAATCCATGTAGAAACAGTATATCATGGCATCAGGGAACTTCTGCTTCAGCTCTATAGCCTGCTTTATGGCAGTGATGCAGCATACTTTCGAGCATTGGGAATTTTTCGCTTTTTCATCACGGGAACCGACACAGTGCACAAATCCGACAGCATTCATGGCGCTGTTGTTTATCCTCTTGTCATCCCCTGTGTTGAACCAGTGCTCCAAGTCTTTGTTTGTCATGACCTGGTCGTAGATGCCGTATCCGTATTCTTCTTTCCTGTGGGCATCGAACAGCGAGAAGCCTGTGGTCATGAGCAATATCCGCGTGATGATGGATATGCCGTTCGACAGCATGATGTTGTAGCTGTCCTTAAGTTTGTTCACGAAGGAAATCTCGGTGTTAAGGAAAATATTGGCGTCAGCCGACCTGGCGATAAGCGAGCTGACTATGTCCTTGGCAGGCGACATGTCGGGAAACAGGCAGTTCCAGTCCGCAACATGGCCTCCCAGATGATCGCTTTTCTCTATGATTATCGGCTTGAAGCCCAGATCCAGAAGCTGCGCGGCAGCTTCCAGTCCGGCAATGCCGCCTCCGACGATGACTATGTTTTCTTTCATTTCAGATTCAGGGTTTAGCAACGTTTGTCTTTGCAGGAGCATTGCCGCGTCAGCAGCATCTGAGCACTCCTGGAAGTTCAGGCCTCATGATTTCTTTTTCATTCAGGCCCTTGTATTTTTCTGCGGGGTCGTATTCTATCCCGATTTTGTCAAGCAGAGGCTCTACCGCCACCTGATGCAGCTGAAGCCCGATGTCCCAAGGATTGTATCCAAGCACGAGAGATGCCAGCTCCTCATAAGTCAGCACAGGAATCCCGTATCCGTTTTCCCCGTAGGTCTTGCCTTCCGTCTCTGCTATGACATACTGCCATCTGTCCATGAAATACGGGCATCCGGGACAGTTCGTAAGTATGAAATCGGGATGATAGGGCTCCATGGACTCGAATTTCTTATGCGTGTTCGAGAGCGAGTAGCCTCTGTTCGCTTTCACATGATATTGGCGGAAGCCATAGCCGCAGCAGTGCCGCCTTTCCGGATAGTCGATGACATTTCCTCCCCAGGACTCGATCATTCCGCATAGTACATATGGATATTCTGCGCCTCCGATGCCTCGGGCAGGGAACATTTTCGCATAGTGGCAGCCGATGTGCTCGACTCCGCGGAGAGGCTCGCCTGTAAACCTGTTCACCAGCCTGTATTTCGCCCTTGCGGCTATCTCGTTTCTGTATTTGTAGACCAGGTCGCTGGCGTGGGCCACATATTTCGGCTTGTTGAATTCTCGCCTGCATGCTTTCCAAAGCAGTTCGCGTATGCGTGTTTCCAGCTCAGGGAACTCCTTCCAAGTCTCCAGAATCTCGATATAGTTTCCGAATGAGGTGATGCACGACGCTACATAATTTTCATAGCCGGCCTCGGTCATGAGGGCGAACTGGCGCGCCACTATGGTCATCACAGTTTCCTGCGGTATGGTGTCGCAGTGATATGCTATCCCGCCGCATGTGGTATGGTTTTCTGTCTCGAAAATGTCTTTTTTCAGCAAATCGCGGCATATTTCCATGAACATTTTCTCCGCGCCCGGAAAGAAATTCTGCCTAATGCAGCTTCTTACGTAGAACCAGTGATTATCAGGTATTTCTTTCTGATAATCAGCCCATATTTTCTGTTTTCCTTGATATATCATCTGACTTTCGGTTTAGGTGGCCTTACGGCCAATGCTTTCATGCCTGCGGCTGCATCCGTATGCCTTCGGCAATGTCTTCGGCCTTACGGCCAATGTTTTTGCGCCGCCGCGGCGGCTTGCCGGCCAATGCCGTCAATCTTCGGAATTCAGGTGTCCCTCCGAGGTATGCTCGAAAGTTTCCCTGAAATATTCATCCATGTCCATGCCCATTTCTTCGGCCTTGGCTTTGGAGAACTTGTTCACGGCCTCGATCCGCTCTGTACCCCCGGTGACATCGAAAATGCTTTTCAGCTCGTCAAGCGATTTCTGCGGAATCTTCCTGAGCACGCCCGGGCCTTCCCCTTTGAAATTGGCTCCCAGCCGCGCCATTGTGTCGCCGATATGTTCCAGATGCCATTTCCATACCGGCCCGGATTCTTTGTGGTCTTCCCATTTGAATGTATCCGGATAGACGCAGTAGCCGTAGTTCAATATGTTTCCTGTCAGGATTTTCGTAAGCGGGTACAATTGCCTGCCTTTTTCGGAAAATGTGAAGTATCCAAGCCTGGCAGAGAGATTTCTCAATGCCATAATCACCAAGCCCGGGCCGTTTTTCCGCGGACATCTGGTCACGCAGGACATGCATTCCCCGCAATACCAAATGAAATCGCTTTTCAGAAGCTTTTCAATCTCTTCTTCGTCACGGCTCTGGACTATGTCCATGACTTTCCTCGGATCGTACTTATAGAATTCGGCCGCGGGGCAGATGGCTGTGCATGTCCCGCAGTTTATGCAGGTCTTCAGGCCTTCCTTTGCCCTGTAGTCTTTTAAAAGTTCATCGTATAATTTCATTGCCTTTCGTCTGGCTTGCAATTAAAAACAATTATGCAAAGTTAAGAAAAAATTTTATTCGGTGACAGCTTCGAGAGCGACAACGTTCTCGACATGGTGAGTGTGAGGGAACATGTCGACCGGACGGACGGCTGTGATTCTGTATTTTCCGCTGAGGATAGCCAGGTCTCTGGCCTGGGAGGCGGGGTTGCAGCTGACATAGACTATCCTGCGCGGAGCGGCGTTCAGAATGACTTGCGCGACATCCGGGTGGATGCCTGCCCTTGGCGGGTCGAGGATGATGACATCCGGCTTCCCATGCTCGGCGATGAAATTGTCCGTCAGGACATCTTTCATGTCTCCGGCAAAGAACTCGCAGTTTGTGATTCCGTTATTCCTGGCATTGACGCGTGCGTCAGCTATTGCCTCCGGCACATATTCAATTCCGATGACCCTGGAAGCCTTCGAGGATATGAACTGGGCGATGGTGCCTGTGCCGGTATAGAGGTCATAGACAGTTTCGTTTCCCTGCAGGCCGGCGAACTCTCTGGCTATGCTATATAATGTATAGGCCTGCCTGGAATTCGTCTGATAGAAAGATTTCGGCCCGATTTTGAATCTCAGGTTCTCCATTTTTTCATAAATGGCATCTTCACCTCTATATAATATGCATTCCTGGTCTGCTATGGAGTCGTTGGCCTTTCCGTTAATGACATACCAGAGGGACTTGATCTGCGGAAATCTGGACGAAACTGCATCCAGAAGGGCAGTGCGTGCGACCTGGTCTTCATGATAGAAGCACAGGATGAGCATCACATCGCCTTCGGTGTTGTTCCTTATGATCATGTTCCGCAAGAAGCCGTGATGATTTCTGATGTCGAAAAATTCCAGTCCATGTTCCGCTGCATATTCCCTGATGAACAGCCTGATGGCATTTGAAGGTTCAGCCTGGAGATAGCAGTGCTTGATATCCAAGACTTTGTCGAAGAATCGCCCTACATGGAATCCGAGGCCGGCACGTTCTTCGGGTGCTATGTTTTCTGGATTTTCACCTGTTTCTATCCAGCGCCGGTTCGAGAAAGTGAATTCGAGCTTGTTTCTGTATTCAACGGTTTTTTCAGAGCCTGCTATCGGCTGGATCTCAGGGACTTCCAGATGTCCGATGCGTACCAGCTGGTCATAGACCTGGCGCTGCTTGGCCTGGAGCTGCATCTCATAGGGGAGCGGCTGCCATTTGCATCCTCCGCAGATGCCGAAATGGCTGCAGAAAGGTTCCAGACGGTGCTCTGAAGGCTTGACTACCCGGAGTATAAAGCCTTCCATATAGTTTTTCTTTTTCTTTGTCACTTTCACGTCCACGACATCGCCAGGCACTGCGAACTGGACGAATAGCACAGCTCCGTCGACTTTGGCTATAGCCTTGCCTTCAGCGGCTACAGACTCTATCTCGATGTTTTCCAGAATGATATCTTGTTTTTTCCTGCTCATTTTTATAATTTTTAGTGCACAAAAATATGTTAAATAACTGATAAAAATAAAAAATGCCATGAATATCTGCCATATTATTTCTATTTTTGTACTTTGTGGCTATGTGAGAGTGTGGGAAGGAAGCCAGATGATGAAAAACTTAACGAAATATTTATAATGGTAAAGCATTTCTTTTTCAAGACAGCACCCGGAATCGCGGCTGCTGCCCTTTTTCTTGCCTTGCCGTTGTCGTGTGTTAACGAGGAGTTCGACCTCGAGAAGATAGACACGACTGTGCAGTTCGGCGGGGATGCTCTCGTCTTTCCACTTGGAAGCACGACGCAGCTCAAGCTCAAAACTCTCTTGTCAGAAGAAGATTTTGAGTACATCACCACTCTGGACGGAGGTGTGTACGGATTCACTATGAATGATCAGATGGACCTGTCAGATGAAATCCCTGACCTGGGCTCTGAGCTCAATATAGATCCGGTAAGCATCAAGGAAGATATTGAAATGGATATTTCCGGGGTGAACACCAGTGATTTGCAAGTGGAAGCGCAGGAATTCAAGAATGACATCAGATTCGACGGCATTTCTATTCCGGAGCTTGATATTCAGGGCAATCATTTCACCAACACTGTCGCCTCAGGCATTTATGAATACACTCCGGATCCTGCCCAGCTGGATATGTCCGATGATTTCGGCCAGAAAGACTTTTCGTTTGGCGGCCTCTTGAACCCTTCACAAGCATTTTCGAGTTTGTTCCAAGGTGAGGCCGGAGATAATGTCGTTAACATTCCGGATAATATGATTCCGGAGATAGGCCATTTTAATAAGAGCACCGGAATCACAGTCCATCTGGAGCTTCCTGACGGGCTTTCTGATATAAAGGATATAAAGCTGGACCCTGATGCCCGGATGGTTATAAGCATGAGCCTGGAGAATTCATTCCTTATTTCCGGCAGCGTTACCCCTGCCATAACGCTGGACCACACTGATCTGGTGGTGCTTGAGAATGTGAGCGACGCTTTGTCTCTTGACAGTGACTTCGAGCTGAATGCAGGCAACGAATATTCTGTATCTAAAAGCTATCCAATAGAGTCTCTGGTCATTTCTGACAGCGACTGGAGCCAGGGAGCCAATGGCCTGGAATTAAACAAATCCGCTTATATTGCAACTTCAGGAACAGTCTCGTTGTCTGGCATAAGCTCATCTTTGAATAAAATCAATGAGTCTTCTGCGGCTGGAGGCCTTGGTGTCCTTGTGAGCGTGTCTTTTGAAAATGTCGTGATAGACGACATGACAGTGACCGTTGAAGATATTGACGAAGACATCGCCCCGGAGCCTTTTGAAATAGAGATAGCACCGGTAGAGCTTCCTGAGCATGTGACAGGAGTGACGCAGGTGAACCTTTCTGAAAATTCCGGCATTGACATAGAAATCAATCCAACGAATTTCAGCGGCCTTGGAGCAGATTTTACAACTTCTGTAACCGATCTGGTTATCCAGTTCCCGGAAGAAATAGTGGCTGACGAATTGAATCCTCAGAATCAGTTCGTCATTTCAGACGTAGATCTGACTCAGTCGACATCTCAGCACATCGATGTGACTGCCATCAAGCCGGGACAGGCTGAGAATGGGGTCATCAACATTGACGGTCAAATCACAGTGACAGCTGCAATGAAAGCAGGCGGAACTCTCAATCTGTCAAATCTCCCGTCTTCGGAGTCTGAAGATCCGGCACTGGAATTCATCGTGGATACTAAGCTCGAAGTGGACGATTTCATCCTGACTATGGAGGAGATAGAGCATACTATCGAAAAGCAGGAACAGACATTCAGCATCGACCTGCCAGATGGTATCGGCGAGTTAGGTGTCATGACCATTGACCCGGAAGGGTCTCCTCAGCTGACAGTGGACATCGATATTCCTCAGCTGACCGACATGGATGTCATGTCCAGAAATCTGAAGATCAGTTTCCCGTCGATGCTCGTATTTGAGAACGTGAATACTGAGTATGGATATAGCCAGGAAGACAATTCCGTCAATTTTGTAGACACTGATATTCCAGACCAGATAGTCATGGATATAGCCAGCATCGTAGTTACTCCTAAGAAAGATGAAAATTCTGGCAAGACTGTCGCTGAAGGAGTCATTACATTTGACGGCATAGCTTATATAAAACCTAAAAATGAAGAAGGTGTCAGCAGCCATGATATCCAGAGCTTGATAGATGGCGGTATCAAGATAACAGCCAATATTCCGGAAATGACTGCTGAGACTGTAAGCTTCGACCGTTTCGAAACCAGCATAGAGCAGGAAGAAACTGTGGAGCTGATAAATCTGGACAATCTGCCTGAAGAGCTTGAATCTCTCAAGATGCAGGATGTCATACTGAAGGACACTCAGATGGAGCTTTCAATGACAGCGACAAACATCCCTGACATGGGGGCTGGGAAAATCCCTCAGATTTCTCTTGAAGTTTACTTGCCGTCAGAGCTGGTTCTGGATGATGACAGGGTAGATGAGAACAATGTGCTCCGCGTGTCCGGACCTCTGGCCGACGACGGCTTCAAAATGGAGCCTCTGGACATTTCCAGCCTTGACCTGAGAGGAGTGGATTTCTCAGAAGGAGGAGTTGTGTCGAGAACGATAAAAGTGCTCGGGAAAGTCTATGTCGACGACCCTGATATTGATCCAGAGGAGTTGAATAACCAGACTATATATGTCACTATAGATGGAGGAATCCCGGCTGTCAATATAGAGAAGGTGACCGGATATGTGGACTATCAGCTCGGAACATCTGGCGAAGGGCAGAACTTGAACCAGAGCATTTCTCTGGAAGAGCTTCCTGAATTCGTGAAAGGCGAGGACTTCACCCTTGATTTCACCAGGCCATATATCGAGCTGGAAGTGAATTCCAATATAGGAATTCCGGTGAACGGGACCTTGCAGATCGTGCCAGTTTACAATGGCGCTCCTGACACTCAGCTGACTCAGACTATAGACCTGAACATTCCAAAAGTGAAGTCTTCTTCTGAAGCCCAGACCATTAATTACTGGATCGCTGGAAATACCGAAGGCATGCCTGCCGGCTATAAACATCTTCAGGCCAATATTGCTGAACTTCTCAAGAAGATCCCTGACAGCATAGAACTCAATGTCACTGCCGGCACTGACCCAGAAGAGATAAGCGTTATAGAGCCGAATGCCGACTACAAACTTGAACTCAGTTATGATGTCGTGGTGCCTTTCGAGTTTGGCAAAGACCTGGGCATATCCATGGACTACACATTCCCTGGAGACCAGGACGAGGAGAATCCTGACGGCGCCGCAGAAGACAGCCTTCTTCCTCCTATACTCGGAGAATTGCTGAACATGAATTCTCTCGGGCTTGGCGGCCAGATTGAGTCTACGCTTCCGCTCAGGCTTGAGCTGAATGTGGAACTTCTGGATTCCAAAGGCGGGGTTATCAAGACCGAACCTGTAGAGATGGTCATCGCAGAGGGCAGTGCAGAGAAGCCGTCTGTGTCTCCTATCGATATCATGCTCCAGCTTGCCGAAGGGGCTGACGCCGCTGACCTTAGCAAGATCCGTCTTGCATTCTCTGTGACGTCTGGAAGCATGACAGGGGAGCCAGTGACAGAAGAGTCATATATCAAAGCTGTATTGAAGGTGAAAGTTCCTGGAGGAGTCACCATTGACTTGAGTTCACTCGGCGAAAGCGAAAACAATACTGAGAATACTGGATCTGAAAACTGATGGTTATGAAAAAAAGAATATTGATTCTGATTGCGATATGCCTGTTCCCGCTGCTCGCCGGCGGGCAGGCTTTGAGGGGCAGCTACTTCTCGGAATATTCTGTACTGAGGAACAAGATGAATCCTGCATTCGTCCCTCGGTCTTCGTATCTGGGATTTGCCGGACTTGACAATCTAGGCATCGGACTTACGAGCAATGTCGGGATGTCGAACTTCCTCTATCCTTCAGGAGATGGAAGCCTTTTGACCTTCCTGCATCCTGATGTTTCTTCCGAGACTTTCCTGAACAGCCTTCCGGCGAATCCGCATTTGGATATAGACTTCGATACAGACATTCTGAATATCGGATTTTTCACTGGCCCGAACAGTTTCTGGTCTATAGGGCTGGGCCTCAGGGTGGATGCAGAGATGAATCTGCCGAAAGAACTTTTCTCTTTCCTGAAAAATGGCGCCGCTTCTGACCCTCAGACTTACAACATCCAGAACCTCAGCATCATTCAGAATGCTTATGCTGAGCTTTCTCTGGGGTATTCGCATGATCTGTCATACTTCGTGGACGGTCTGAGCGTAGGTGCCAGAGTGAAGTTCCTGGCGGCCATTGACAGGGCTGACATACGTGTAAACAACCTGAATTTGACGATGAGTTCAGACTTGTGGAAAGTCCAGGCTGATGCTTCTGCTTATCTGATGGCGAAAGGCGTGGACCTGTATATGAACGATGACAAGTCTTTCGGCTATGACTTGAATACCAGCCAGCTGGGGTTGGCAGGCATGGGAGCGGCCTTCGATCTGGGAGTAGAATACAGGCTGCACATAAACGATTTCTTCGACAGTGTCAGGTTTTCTGCCGCAGTGACTGACCTGGGTTTCATGAATTACTCCGCTCCGGCAGTCCAGAAATTCGTTACTTCCGGCGATGTCGAATACACCGGCGTGAATGACATAGAATTGGGCAAGGACATGAATTTCGAAGACACTATGAACGAAATTACTGATCAGTTCATGGAATTCCTTGACCTGCAGGAGGTGGAAGGCGAGAAGGTGAATTCTCGCATCAGGCCTCAGATTTATGCAGGTGTGGAAGTTCCTTTCCTCTGGAACAGAATGAGCCTGGGCCTGCTGTATAACGCCAAGTTCGGATATACCAGCACCCGCAACGAACTGACTTTGGCCCTTAATATGAGGCCTGGCAAATGGTTTAACCTGGGTGTGAACTATTCGATGCTCAACGCAGGAAAATCTATAGGATGGATTATGGAGTTCATCCCTCGCAGCGGCATAGGATTCTTCATAGGAAGCGACTATACATTCCTGGAAGTGGCAAATCTTCCTATGGGAGATTTCTCTCTTCCTGTCGTGCCTGTAAACCAGCTGAATTTCAATATGAGATTCGGATTCCATATCGCCATGGGCAACAAGTATGACGACAAGGGCACAGCCCGCCGTGAGGCTAGAGAGGCTCGTCGCGAAGCCCGCAAAGGATAGGGGAGCGCATACTTCAGAAAAAAAAGAAACCGGCCGCAAAGTCACTTTGGGCCGGTTTCTTTTTTAATTATTTTATAAGTTTCTCCACTTTGCTCAGCGGGTACTCATAATACGGAGTGCACGGCTCATATCGGTAAGGAACATATTCAAAAAGTCGGCAGTATGCTTTGTCAGTCTTTCTGCTGTAGAAAATGTCCACGCGTAGGCCGTTGCCTTTGTTCTCTTCTGCCATGTCCAATGCATCCGGATTTGAAGCAAGGGCGGCGGCGGTAGTGTCTCTTTTGCTCTGGGCGAAGTAGATTTCTTTCTTTTTGTATGTTTCTTTTGTCCCGTCCAGTTTATAGCATGTTCTTAATACTAAAAGCAGAACCAGGCCTGCAAATATCATGAAGAAACCGAGAATATTGACAGACTGTGATGTAGGCATAGCAACCAGAATGGCTCCAAATACTACGAGAATCAATGAAATGATAATATCTTGTGCAGAGCGGCCTCTGCTGAATTCTTTTTCCATAATAAAATAATAAATTGAAAATTAATAACTTATATTGAATCAAAATGCGAATAGCCGGCAGGGGAGTGCGCGATGGCGGCCCCTGCAAGGATAGAATATGCTGATGCCTCGGCTAAATAATCAGGATACGGAGAATATGAATCCGCTCAGAATTTGACGACATGCCTCTGTCGAGGAGATTTACATTATGTCCAAGCAGATAGTATCTTTCTGGAAAAGAGTGAGTTACGCCAGCGTCAATATGCCATTTCAGCCCGGAAGAGGCCTGTCTTTTAGATGACGCCTGGCTGTATGCGGACGGGCCGCTGTATGAATTTCTGTACACCAGAACTTGCCTGCTGTCGGCCGCGTTTAGTTTTTCCGCAGTGCCTTTAATCGCATTGTATGCGAATAAATGTCCGAAGTCGCTGTTTCTCAGGATGTTTTCAGCAGTTCCACTCTGGCTGTCTGAAGAAATTTCTGTCTCAGCCAAGTCCTGCATTTCTGTCACTGAGGTTATCAGTGCGGAAGAAATAACTATGGCTGAGATTGCAATGAAAATTATGTAAAAAAATTTCTTCATATCAAACGTGCAAATATAGCAAGTATTTTGGATTCAGCGTAGACAAGTGCGCTGTCTGCGTCATTTTTTGACGATTTTGTCATACAATTTATATTATGTTAAGTAAGGTGTTAAAAAAAGCGAGGGAGGCTCAAAATCGGAAATCCTCATGGCCACCCTCTCTCATTTGTCCACCGCTGTCCGTTCAGCCTACCTTCCCCACTGAAGCTTCCATCCAGGCAGCTCAAGCTGCTCGGCAAGCAACTCTTTGGACAGGACAGGATTTGCATAAATCTTCAAGAAAATCTCGCGCAAATCAGCTCTGTTCAAAGATTTCTCGACAGTGTCAAGCTGATGCTCCATGTATGATACAAAAGCTTCCGATTCATCAGCGGTATAATGCTCGCTGTATTTAAATCCCTGATTCAAAAGATCATACGCGATATAGTTCGTCTTCCAGAGCTTGTAGCCCTCGATAACACGCAAATCGACAGCATGGCGAATCCACTGATATCTGTCGTTTTTGTCGCACTGCGATGCTCTTTCTATCTCTTCAGAAGTCAGCGGAAGACCTATATTCAAATGAATGTTGCCCTTTTGCTGCTTTATCCCTGTCAAGATGCTGTTCAAATCCTCGCCTGGGGCCTTGACATACTTCTGAGTCCTGGAAATCAGCAGCTCACGGGCCTTCAGCACATCGCAAGGCTCATATTCATAAGAAATGCTCAACGGAATGATATTCAGCTCCTCAAAATTCCGTTTGAAATCAGATGAACCGCTCATGTCCAGCATTTTCAGCAGGCCCTGCTCCGTGATATCCTCGCCGTCCTTCGTCCTGCCCTGCCTCTGGGCCAGCCATATGGAGCTCTTCTGTTCAGTGATGTTCAGCCTGATATATTTGGACAGCAGCTGGGACGACAGATACAGTTCGCGGGCAGAAATGCCTCTGACCACCTTTATCATCCTGTTTGAGCGTATGAGATATTCGATGAACTTGTTTGTGATCAGATTGTCCCCCACTGCGATCTCCGTAAGAGGAATCCCGTTCCTGTATAGCACCAGCTGGGTGATAGCCGGGTCAAGTATTATGTCCCTGTGGTTCGAAAGCGCCAGGAATTTCTTGTTCCCGTTGATATTTGCAATGCCGTCATACGAGAAATTGTGCGCGGTATGCTCCAGCACCCATTCTATCACTTTCGACATCACCATCACCTGGAAATCATCTATGCTTCTCACCTGCTTCAGGATATTCTGGAGATATTCAGGGGATTCATCAGGGAAAAAATATTGGGAAACCTCTTTCAGCACAGGATTTTCCGCCACGATACTCAGTGCCTTGACAGCTTCTTCGTCAGTGTACGGACTTATACTTTCAAATTCCGATAAATCAATCATGATAAGATGAAATAAAATATTTATACAAAGTTAAAATTTCCAGATTATTATTCAATAGCCTTAAACATTAATTGCCGCCAAAGCGGCAATCAATAGCCGGCCAATGCCCGAATAATGGCTATCGCCGGGACAGAATCGAGCTGTCGCCATAGCTCAGAAAGCGGAAGCCGTGAGAAAGCGCAAAATCATAAATTTTCTTCCAGTCCCCATTGACAAACGCGGAAATCAGCAGAAGAAGAGTGCTCTGCGGCTGATGGAAATTGGTCACCAGCATGTCCACTATCCTGAACCTGAACCCCGGCACAATGATTATTCTCGTTCCTGCATTAAGCTCGTCCAGCCCTTCAGCATCCAGATAAGACACTATCGCCTGAAGCGCCTCCTCTGTCGTATATCCATATTCTCTCGTATACGGGTCCCACTGCCCGACATCTGCAGGAGATCCGTTCTCTATGCAGCTGACACCTATATAATATAAGGATTCCAGAGTCCTGACTGATGTGGTGCCTACAGCGACGACTTTCCTGCCGCTTCCGGCAATGTCTTCGAGAAATGCTTTTTTTACAGTAAAAGGTTCCCTGTGCATCCTGTGACCTGCAATAAGCTCGGACTTTACAGGCAGGAAAGTCCCGGCCCCGACATGCAGGCACACCGTCTCCATATCTACTCCTTTGGCTTTGATAGCATCCAGTTCCGTCTGAGTAAAATGCAGTCCTGCTGTAGGTGCGGCCACTGAACCGCGGTATCTGGCATACAGGGTCTGATATCTGTCTGTGTCTATAGCCTCCGACTCTCTGTTCAGATATGGAGGGATGGGGACAGTCCCGCATATTTCCAGAACCCGTGAAAATGGCAGGCCGCTTTTCCATGTGAATTCCACCACCGATACTTCACCGTCGCGTTCCACCAGGGAGGCTTTCAAGTCCAAGGCGGAGACAGCAGGGGCATTTTCAGGATTGTACAGCCGTAGAACATCTGATTTCCATCGTTTTACATTTCCCACAATGCATTTCCACCTGCAGCTGGCCGTTTCTGCGAATATCAGATTGTACTCAGCAGGCAGGACAGGCTCCAGACAAAAAATTTCGATATGAGCGCCGGTTTCTCTCTGAAAATGCAGGCGGGCCGGAACCACTTTGGTGTCATTGAAGACCATGATGGAATCAGCCGGTATCAGCTCTGGGATTTCTTTGAACTTGTGCTCTGAAACTTCCCCATGAGAATATTCAAGCAGTTTCGACATGTCTCTCTGCTCGAGAGGGTACTTAGCAATCCGCTCGTCAGGCAAATTATAATCGAAATCAGAAATTCTAATATCCGGTATCATATGGTTCAAATTAACGTCTGTCCGACTAATATATCCGTCGCGAAAATACTCAAATTTCATGACATCGCAATATATCCGGGAATAATACGTGAATTTACAAATGTAATTCAATATCCTGAATTGGCAGAATACAAAAGTAAATAAAATAACCACTGAAATAGGAGCAAAATATATAATATTAAATATTTTAAAATACTGAAGGATACAATTTTCACCTGTATTATTAATGATAATTAATTTATTAAAACCCAGATATTTAAATCATATTATATCAATAAAAACTTGATGCATATTATGTATATTTTCCAGATTTTACCGCTAAAATATATTAAATCAAGCTTATAGTATCATTATATCCTTTAATTTCCAATTATTTATAGAAATTATCTATAGTATTGCTTCAATTAATTATATACACTGCCCTATCGCTATTTACAAATGTAATTTCCCGATTGTTTACATATGTTATCAAATTAATTATTACTTTTGTAAATAAATTGTATAGAAAAATGAATCGCCGTTTGTTGCAATTTCTCGCCGCTGAAAACATCTCCCAGGCCGCTTTTGCTGACAAAATCAATGTCGCCAGGGCCAGCGTGTCGCATATCCTTAAAGGCAGAAACAAACCAGGCTATGATTTCTTCGAAGGCATCATCAGGAACTACCCTTCCCTGAATCTTGAATGGCTGCTGACAGGAAAGGGGAAAATGTATAAGTTCGATGACCAGCAGGATGACTCTGTCATATCTATGCCAGAATCGCGTATTTCTGCTGAAAATGATCTTTTCTCCATTCCAGATGATTCTCAACGCGTGCCGGATGTAACAGGAAGCCGCCAGGACATGTATGAAAATGCCCCTGCCGAGGATGAGAACACCTGCTGTTCTGAACAGTCAAATGATGATACCGGCCCTTTTGCTGACAGGCAGAGAAAAGCCGTCAGGATCATTGTCTTTTACGACAATGGCACATTTGAAGAATTTTCACGCTGACAGCGCAAATTTCGCCTTTCTATTATCTATTTTTAAGTCCTCTCATATTATCTTTGCAAGATAAATTTGCATTGATTATGTACACGCACATTTTACGCCCGATATTGTTCAGCCTTAATCCTGAGACTGCTCACAATCTTACATTTCTGGCACTGAAGTGCCTTAGATACGTGCCTTTTGCAACATCATTGGTCAGGATGGCCAGCAGAAAAGAGTCCCCTGCTCTGGAAAGAGAAGTTTTCGGACTGAAATTCAAGAATCCTGTCGGACTGGCAGGCGGGCTGGACAAAAACGGGGAATTTTATAACGATCTGGGGAATTTCGGATTCGGGTTCGTGGAGATAGGCTCGCTGACTCCTGAGCCGCAGCCGGGAAACCCGAAGCCAAGACTCTTCCGCGTTGTGAAAGACCGTGCTATAATAAACAGGATGGGAATCAACAACAATGGCGTTAAATACGCTGTAGAGCAGCTTAAACGCCGCCGTCCGGAAGTGCTGGTAGCAGGGAACATCTCCAAAAACTCCAACAGCATAAATGAAGATGCTTCCAAGGACTATGAAACAGCCTTCGCCATGCTGTATGATTTCGTGGATATGTTCGTAGTGAACATTTCATGCCCGAATGTCAGCGGCCTTTCAGACTTGCAGGACGTCTCGTTCCTTTCAGATATTGTGGACAAACTGCTGAATCTCCGGATGTATTTCGATGAATATCGTCCTATTCTGGTCAAAGTTTCGCCGGATATTTCCCATCAGCAGCTGGACGAAATAGTCGACTATGCCCTGATGTCAGGAGTGGACGGAATTGTAGCCGGAAATACCACCAGGACTCGGGACGGACTGAGCATACCACAGGATAAAATAGACGAAATAGGAAACGGAGGCATGTCAGGAGCCCCTCTATTCCAGAAAAGCTTGTCTCTGGTCAGATACATCAGCGAGAAATCGAAGGGAAAGCTGCCTATCATAGGGGTAGGCGGAATCATGTCCGGAGAGCAGGCGCAGCAGATGCTGGACGCCGGAGCGTCGCTGGTAGAGATTTACAGCGGTTTCATATACGAAGGTCCGTCTCTGGTCAAGAAGATCAATAAATACATACTCGCACATATGAAAAAAGAGCAGAGCGAAGAGCCTGCAGGAGGGCGGAAATGACTACAGCAGGTATTTGCACTATCGGAGACGAGATTCTGATTGGCCAGATTTTAGACACTAATTCAGCCATGATTTCACGTGAGCTGGGATATGCTGGAGTCAGAGTCCGAGAAATGGTTTCAGTAGGTGACGACAAAGGCGAAATATCGCGCGCGGTCGAGGATATGCTGCACCGTGAAAACATCGTGATAGTCACTGGAGGCCTCGGCCCTACCAAAGACGATGTCACCAAAAGCGTCATATACGAGCTTTCTGAAAGCTCCGGCTATGTAACGGATGAAAGGCAGCTGGAAATCATTCACCGAATCCTGTCATCCCGCGGGCTTGATGTCATGGACATCAACAGACGCCAGGCCTCAGTGCCGGACAGATGCGATGTGATTCTGAACAAGCTGGGCACGGCGCCAGTGATGGCGGCGCGGTTCGCTGAAGGCGGATTCGGGCACAATGCTGTCCTGTATTCTCTTCCCGGCGTTCCTTATGAAGCCGCGGGGGTCATGAAAGATGTCATCGCAGATATCCAGGAGAGATTCAGCCTGTCGGAAATCCACCACAAAACTATCATGACTTATGGAATAGCAGAATCTGCTCTGGCTGAAAAGATTTCCGCATGGGAAGATGCCCTGCCGGCATACGTCCGTCTGGCATACCTTCCGGATCCATTGAAAGGAGTGGCTCTGCGTATGTCAGTATACGGCGGGGCTGATGATGCAGAGGCTGTATTCTCGCAGGAGACATCCAGGCTCAGAGCTATTCTCGGAGATGCGATATATGCCGAAGAAGAAAAGACTCTGCAAGAGGTCATTGGAGATATTCTGCGAAAAACAGGAAAGACTGTCAGCACGGCAGAGTCCTGCACTGGCGGTCTTGTGGCATCGCTTCTGACTTCTGTGCCTGGAGCCTCAGACTATTTTGCCGGTTCAGTCGTATCCTATTCATGCAGCGTGAAGGAAAATGTGCTCGGAGTATCCCCTGACATCATTCACAGATATGGGGCAGTAAGCCCTGAATGCGCGGGTGCAATGGCTGAAGGTGTACGCAGGCTTACAGGCACTGACTTCGCCGTGGCCACCACAGGCAATGCCGGTCCATCGGCGTCAGAAGACAAGGAACTTGGCCTCGTATGGGTCGGAGTAAGTTCTGCCAATGCCGTCAGGACATTTGACTTTCATTACAGGAATGACCGTAAAAGGAATATTGAACGGTTCGCCGCTTCTGCGCTGGACACTCTCAGGAAATTTATATTGGCGGAAACCGCCAATAAATGATTTTTGCGGCAGTCATAGAAGCCTGAGAAAATTTCCTCCGGCGATTTTTTCTATGTCTGTCTCGCTGTAGCCGCGGCTTTTCAGCTCTTCCAGAACAAGCCTGAGATGCGATATGTTCTCCATCCCTGCCGGAGTGACCGAGATGCCGTCAAAGTCCGATCCCAGTCCGACATGGTCTGTCCCGACTAATGAAACGGCATGGTCGACATGGTCTGCTATTCTCTTGTATGACGGCCTGTCCATGGATGCCAGCTCATCTTCCACTGCATACCATGCCGCCCTTTTCGCAGGGTCAGCCGGATCTTTTATAAATGCGGCTTCCACTGCTTCACATCTGGACTCTATGCCCGATGCTTCCAGCCTGGAGGCGAATCCGTCATCCAGGAAGACAGGGTAGAAATTGATTTGCATCACTCCCCCCTTTTGCGCCAGTGCGCGAATCATGTCATCAGTCAAGTTCCGTCTGTGATGCGCCAGCGCGCGACAGCAGGAATGTGTGGCGACGACAGGCTTTTCAGAACATTCCAGAACATCGTAGAAAGCATCGTCGGAAATATGGGATACATCTATAAGCATGCCGAGCCTGTTCATTTCTTTCACGACCTCCCTGCCGAATGGACTGAGGCCTCCCCATCTGGGTTCTGACGGCGAGCATGAATCGCAGATTTCGTTATGGGCGGAATGAGAAAGAGTCATGTATCTGACTCCGAGCCTGTAAAAAAACCTCAGCAAAGCAAGTGATTTCTGTATGGCCGAGCCGTTCTCCAAGCCCAGAAAGACCGAAATCAAGCCTTTTTCCTGGGCGGCCAATGCCTCCTGACGCGAAGTCACAAGCGCTGCCTCCCCTGCCGCGGAATCTATAGCGTCATAGACTTCCGCCGTTAGTTCTGCCGCATATGATGTAGCCTCTGCAGGGCCGAGCCCAGGCGGGATGTACAGTGCGAAAAAGGCGCCGTCCACTCCCCCTGCTTTCATCTTTGGGAAATCGACATGCCCATGTTCATTCCAGACGCCTATATTCCTGAGACGATGTATCTGGGATGGGGTGTCGCAATGCGAGTCCAGCACAAACATAAGCCGCCAAGGTTATTTGCCTGCAGTTTTCTGCCTTACTGCCTCATATAGGACCACGGCGGCCGCTGCGGAAACATTCAAAGATGAAATTTCGCCTGACATAGGAATGGATGCCTTCTCGTCAGACAAATCCAGCATCGACTGGGAAATGCCTCTGCCTTCGGACCCCATCACGAAAGCGCATGGCCCTGTCATGTCTGTTTCATATATGTGGCCAGAAACTTTTTCCGTGACAGCGATTATCTTGAATCCGCACTGCTTGAGATAGTAAACTGCAAGCCTCAGATTCGGCACTTTAGCCACGGAAAGCCTCATGAGGGCGCCTGCAGAAGCCTTGATAGCGTCGGCGTTGATAGCGGCGCCGCCTTTCGCAGGAAGAATGATTCCGCTTCCTCCAGCACATTCCAGGGTTCTGGCTATAGCGCCGAGGTTTCTGACATCGCTGACCCCGTCCAGAATGACTATCATAGGCGCAGGATTCGTTGCAAGAGCCGTATCGACCAGCTCCTCGCATGGCACATAATCTATTTTTGAAATATAAGCTATGACTCCCTGATGAGCCCCGCGCACGGCTTTGTTCAGCCTTTCCGCAGGCACGAACTGGAACTGGATTCCGTTCTGCTTCATAAGTGCCATAAGTTCGCCGAACTGCGGGCCTTCCATGCCCTGTTTCACCAGGACTTTGTCGAACTTTTTCCCTGCCTTGATGGCTTCCATTACGGGATGTATCCCGAAGAGGTATTGCATCTTCTGTTCTTCCATAATATGTCGAGCTGTCTAATTTCCGTTGTTATTCCTGAAACGTAAAAACCGCCGCTACAGATTTTCAACCAATTTCTCCCATTCGGATGTCTTGTCATCCTGGTCACGCTTCAGTTCGAGATACTGCCTGGTCAGTTCCATGATATCGTCAGACGGGCCAGGCGCCGCCAGGACGGTCTCTATTTCCTTCATTTTTGCCTCAATTTCCTCTATCCCCTTTTCCAGGTAAGCAATCCGGTTCCTGACACGCCTCTCTTCCTTAGAAATCACTTTTTTCTGCTGGTACTCCTGCTGTGAAGATGCTGCGGTCTTTTCCGCAGCCGGTTTGGCCTGGCGCTCTTCCTCCTGCCTGGATTTGCGCTCCAGCTCGTTCAGGCTTTCAAGCCTGCGCTTTCTCAGGAAGTCTTCCACTCCGCCCAGATGCTCGGTGACTTTTCCGTCCCTGAACTCATAGAGCTTGTCCACCAGCCCGTCCAGAAAATCCCTGTCATGCGAAACTATGATCAGAGTGCCGTCGTAAGCCTTCAACGCTTGTTTCAAAATATCTTTGGAGCGGATATCCATATGGTTCGTCGGCTCGTCCAGCGCCAGCAGGTTATAGGGCTTCAAAATCAGCTTGGCCATCGCCAGGCGCGCCCTCTCTCCTCCGCTCAGCACAGCTACTTTCTTGTCGATATCCTCCCCTTTGAACAGAAAGGCCGCCAGAATATCTCTGAGTTTTGTCCTTATGTCGCCTGCGGCAATGCGGTCAAGAGTCCCGAACACAGTGTCATTCTTGTCCAATATGTCTTCCTGATTCTGTGCATAATATCCTATATTGACATTGTATCCTGTCTTCGCCGTGCCGTCCAATGGGGCCAGTTCTCCCATGATGGCTCTCATCAATGTGGTCTTTCCCTCTCCGTTCCTTCCGACCAGGGCCACTTTTTCACCCCTGCGCACCTCAATGTCCGCCCCTGTGAAGACGATTTTCTCCCCATGGCCGTCCCTGGCCGGATAGCCCAGCGACAGGTTCTCTGCCTTGAACACGACATCCCCCGAGCGCGGAGCAGGCGGAAATTTTACAGCAAGCGCTGAATTGTCCTCAATGTCGACCTCTATTCTTTCAAGCTTGTCCAGCTGCTTGATCCTGGACTGCACCTGATTCGATTTTGTCGGCTTGTAGCGGAATCTTTCGATGAAGTCTTCCGTCTTCTCTATCATCCTCTGCTGGTTCTCATAGGCCGCCTTCTGCTGCGCAATCCTCTCTTTTCTGAGCACAAGATACTGGCTGTACGGGACTTTGTAGTCGTGGATATGGCCGAGCATGATCTCCACAGTGCGGTTCGTAATGTTGTCCAGGAACTTTCTGTCGTGGGAAATCAAAACCAGAGAGCCTTTATAAGCTTTCAGGTAGCTTTCCAGCCATTCTATGGACTCTATGTCCAGATGGTTTGTAGGCTCGTCCAGAAGAAGTACATCTGGTTTCGACAGCAGGATCTTCGCCAGCTCTATACGCATGTTCCAGCCCTGGCTGAATGTCTCGGTATGTCTGGAAAGTTCCTCAGGCTTGAAGCCGAGGCCAACAAGTGTCTTCTCTGCAGCGACACGCGGTGACTCGGCCTTGGAATATGCCAGGCGGTCGTTCACATCATTCATCCTCTCGATAAGTTTCTGATACTCATGAGAGTCGTAGTCTTCGCGGCGGGAGAGCTCGTCCATAATGGAATTCAGTTCGTCTTCCATGCTGAACAGTTCAGAGAATGCCGTCATGGCCTCGTCTATGACACTCTTCCCTTTGTGGTGCTCCATGATCTGCGGAAGATATCCTATCCGCATGTCTGACGGCATTTCTATTTTTCCTGAAGTCGGTTTCTGCAGCCCGCAAATAAGCTTCAGTATGGTCGACTTGCCCGCGCCGTTCTTCCCCACCAGGCCTATCTTGTCGTTCTCGCTGATGTGGAAACTGATGTTGTCGAGCAGGGTGAAGCCTCCGTAAGCTACTGTCAGTGAATTGATGGAAATCATAATGTGTCTGCGATAAGGTCAGCCAGTTTCTTCGGGCAGCGTACAGGATGCCTGGTGACAGAATCTATAAAGCCGAGCACCACCTTCCCCGAGCAAAGGAGAAGGCCGTCCTGGTTGTATATTTCATTGTTCACTTCCAGTTTCGCCATAGGCACCTTGTCTATCCTCGACACTATCCTGACAGTGTCTCCCATCTTTGCAGAATTCTTGTATTTCGCTTCTACCGAGACTACAGGAAGCATGACGCCTTCCGCCTCGATCACCTCTATCGGCAGGCCATGCTTCGCCATCATATCCGAACGTCCGCATTCGAAATACCTGATATAATTCGAATGATGGACTATCCCCATCTGGTCAGTCTCATAATACCTAACGGCAAGTTCCAATTCCGATTGCATAGTAAATGTATTTCCGACGAAATTATTCCTGTTCCTGAAAAGATCACTCCCCTTTCAAGGCTCTGAGTGAAGCTTTGGCAGCTTCAATTTTGGCGATAGAGTCGGTTTCTTTCTTCCGCTCCATAGCCACTACTTTCTCCGGCGCGCTGTTCACGAATTTCTCGTTCGAGAGCTTCTTTCTCACGCTTTCCAGGAATTTTTCCTGATATGCGATGGCCGCTTCCAGCTTGGCGATCTCTTCTTCAGCATTCACCATGCCTGTCAGAGGCACGAACATTTCGTTGGTCTTCACCATGAATGTAACACCTGAAGCAGTCTCCCCAAATGAATCTACGGTCTCCACCGATACATTTCCCAGTTTCTCGATGACCGGCACAGCCACGGCAGAGAAGTCTGCTTTCACTTTGAGTGTGAGGGCTTCTTTCTGCGATATGTTTTTCTGCTGGCGAATGTTCCGGACTCCAGCCACAGCCTCGCAAGCATTTTCAAAAGCTGAAATGAGCTCTGGATCGAAGCTTCCGGCGACAGGATAACGCTGGAGCATAATCGTCTCCCCGTCCTTTCTTTCCGACATTGCCTGCCAAAGTTCCTCTGTGATAAAAGGCATCACAGGATGGATCATCTTGAGCAATGCTTCGAAATATCCGCATGTCGCGTCATATGTTTTCTGGTCGATTCCTGCACCGTATGCCGGTTTCACAGCCTCGAGATACCAAGCACAGAAGTCATCCCAGAAACATTTGTAAATGGCCATCAGGGCATCTGAAATCCTGAATTTGGAGAAATGGTCTTCTACCTGTTCCAGTATCTGGCTTAGTTTGCCGCTGAACCATTCCACTGCCACAGAGGCAGCCTCAGGCTGCTTCGCCTGCGCATCCACTTTCCATCCTGCTATCAGCCTGTATGCATTCCATATTTTGTTGCAGAAATTCCTTCCCTGCTCTATCTGGGCTTCGTCGTACAGAATGTCATTTCCTGCAGAACTGCACAGGAGCATGCCCAGTCTCACTGCATCAGCACCGTATTTTGCTATCAGGTCGAGAGGATCGGGCGAGTTTCCGAGAGTCTTGGACATTTTTCTGCCCAGCTTGTCGCGGACAATGCCTGTGAGGTAGACATTGTGGAACGGAACATCTTTCATGAACTCGTTTCCTGCCATTATCATTCTGGCTACCCAGAAGAAAAGTATGTCAGGACCGGTGACCAGGTCATTTGTCGGATAATAATATGAGAGGTCTTTGTTCGGCTCATGCTCCGGATGCCCTGGTTTTTCCGGGTCGAACACCGATATCGGCCAGAGCCATGACGAGAACCAGGTATCCAGCACATCTTCATCCTGCTTCAGGTCAGCGGCGGTGATGTCCGGATTTATTTTTCTGGCGGCTTCGAGGGCGGCGTCAGGCGTCGGCTCCACTACGAATTGCCCGTCGGGCAGATAGTATGCCGGAATTCTCTGCCCCCACCAGAGCTGGCGGGAAATGCACCAGTCGCGGACATTCTCCATCCAGTGCCTGTATGTATTTCTGTATTTGTCAGGTATAAGCTTCACATTCCCGCTTTCCACAGACTGAAGGGCATCCTTGGCCAGGGCGTCCATCTTCAGAAACCACTGCATGGAAAGTCTCGGTTCTATGACGGCGTTGGTCCTTTCAGAATAGCCGACCGGCGAAGTGTAGTCTTCGACCTTTTCGAGATTGCCCGCCTCGCGGAGCATCCCTTCTATCTTGTGTCTGGCATCGAACCTGTCCTCTCCTACCAGTATCTGCGCCTTTTCGTTCAGGCGGCCGTGGTCATCGATTATGTCTATGACAGGCAGGCCGTGCCTGAGTCCGATTTCATAGTCGTTCACGTCATGGGCCGGCGTCACTTTCAGGCATCCTGTACCGAAACCCATCTCTACATAACTGTCCTCGATGATAGGTATTTCCTTGTTTATAAGCGGAATGAGCACTTTCTTGCCTTTCAGCCAGCGGTATCTTTCGTCCTGGGGATTGATACAGATGGCCGCATCTGCCATGATGGTCTCCGGACGGGTCGTCGCGATGATGATGTATTTGTCAGTGGCGTTCCCGTTTCCGTCAGAAATGAAATATCTCAGATGATAGAATTTGCTGACCGTATCCTTGTGAACCACTTCTTCGTCGCTGACGGCTGTATGTCCTGCAGGGTCCCAGTTCACCATCCTGATACCTCTGTATATATAGCCTTTCTTGTAGAAATACACGAAAGTGTTGATGACAGCCTCGCTCAGGTCAGGGTCCATGGTGAAACGTGTCCTGTCCCAGTCGCAGGATGCGCCGAGTTTGCGTAGCTGGCTCAGAATGATGCCTCCGTGCTTTTCTTTCCATTCCCAGGCATATTTCAGGAACTCATCCCTCGTCAGATCTTCCTTGTTTATTCCTTCTGCCTTCAGCTTGGCCACCACCTTGTTCTCCGTGGCGATGGAAGCATGGTCTGTTCCCGGAATCCAGCAGGCATTCTTTCCGTCCATCCTCGCTTTCCTGATGAGGACATCATTAAGAGTGTTGTTCAGTACATGTCCCATATGAAGGATTCCCGTCACATTGGGCGGCGGTATCACTATGGTATATGGTTCACGTTCATCCGGTTCAGAATGAAAGAACTTATGTTCAAGCCAATAGGCGTACCATTTGTCTTCTGTCACAGAAGGGTTGTACTTAGCAGAGAGTTCCATATTCAATGTAATTTCAACGAAAAATATTGCCGGTTTTTATAAAAAACTGACAAATATAGTGATTTTTTTATTATCGTATCAGAGTTGCCGCTCCTCTATCGTCCGCCGGATGACGTCATTTGTCCAGAAATTTCTTCAAATGAAGGTAGACTTTGAAAACGGGGAATCCCATGACAGTATAGAAAGAGCCTTCAATAGATTCGATGCCCACATAGCCGATCCATTCTTGAACCCCATAAGCCCCAGCCTTGTCAAATGGTTTGTATCTATCTATATACCAGTCTATTTCCTCGTCGGCCAGTTCTCTGAATCTGACCAATGCCGTATCTGAGAAAGTCTCTTCGCAGACTGAGGATCTGAGTGTCACGGCCGTCACCACTTCGTGCTGCCTGCCGGACAATTTTTTCAGCATCCGCACTGCGTCTGCCCTGTCTGAGGGCTTGCCGAGGACTTCATCGCCGCAAATGACTATGGTATCGGATGTGATAAGTATCTCATTATCTTCCAGTTGCCTGTGGAAGCCATGCGACTTTCCTTCCGACATCATGGCCGGAATTTCGTGAAAGGCTTTGATCTCGTGGAAGTTTTCCTGGAAGGTATTTCCCGTGTCGACTGTAAATTCTATGTCAAGTCCGCCGAGAAGCTCTTTCCGTCTCGGCGATGCACTTCCCAGAATGATATGCTTGTCTTTAAGATTCATAATTTCATAACCGGACGCCATCAGCCGTCCATCAGAATTTCTTTTTATACAATGCCACATCCAGACTCCATTTTCCCTGTGACTTCATCACTTTCTCTACGGTGTCTCTCACGCAGCCTCTGCCGCCGGCTTTGGGCGAAATGTAGTCCGCGGCTTCCAGAACTTCTTCCACAGCATCTGCCGGGGCCACTCCGCACCCGCATTTGACCATGACAGGGATGTCAGGGAGATCGTCGCCGAAATACATCACTTCTTCCGGCTTCACTCCATGCCTGGAACAGAAATCATCGAAGTCTTCGATCTTGTCCCTTGATCCCAGATACACGTCTTCAGCCTTCACCCCGCAGGTAAGGAACCGTTTTCTGATGCTTTCAGACCGTCCTCCGGTGATGATTCCCAGATGATATCCTGCCATGGAGGCCATCCTGAGGCCGAATCCGTCTTTTGAATCGAATGTACGGAAAAGTTCTCCGTCCAGGTTCGCCAATATGCCTCCATTCGTCAGAACCCCATCCACGTCGAATGCGAAGGCCTTGATTGTCTTGAAAATATCTTCCATGATCAAGACAAGCCGTTTTGGCCGCCGCCTACAGGGAAGGTGATTTTATGCTGCTCTGCGGCGAATTTGATCTGGCCGAACTGAGCTTCATATTTGGCAACATTGTCCTGAAGGGCAAGCATAAGCCTTTTGGTCGTCTCCGGAGTCATGACTACCCTGCTCACGACTTCAGCTTTCGGAAATCCTGAAAGATTGGAGACAAAGTCGACTACAAATTCTGTGGGAGAGTGTGTGATCAGTGCGAGGTTCGAATACACTCCTTTAGCGATGTCGGGCTTGATTTCAATGCTCAGCTGAGGCCCTTTTTTATTGTTGTTCTGGTCTTCCATATATTATATTTTTTCTAAGAATTATTCTCCACTTGTCTCCGTCCCGGTTTCTCCGTCTGTGCACGCGAAACCCCGGAAATTTCGCAAATTTAAAAAATATTCACGATAAACAACAACAATCCGCACCCATAGCCGCTGAGCTCCGGTGAATTGATTCTGGAATCACCATTTCAGACGTCCGTATTTCTCCTTGCACCAGAGCTGCCATGCATTTACGGAATTCTGCCATATCACATAAGCGCAGGGGGCGATGGCCGCTGTGGGGTTCAGGTAAGTCACCGTGAGCCATATGCCGACAATCGTATTTTTCTGCCCCAGGGCCTGGCCTCCGCAGATACTCTCTCCATATCGCCTCCCTGTTCCTTTGCCGATGCTGAAAAGGACTATGGTGACTACGAGCGGTGCGAGGATGAGCATCGACATTGTCAGTCCGGAAATCCGGGCTGACAGAATATTATGCATGGTCATGCCCATGA
This sequence comes from uncultured Bacteroidales bacterium, assembly GCA_949289565.1. GTDB lineage: Bacteria > Bacteroidota > Bacteroidia > Bacteroidales > UBA932 > Cryptobacteroides. The sequence continues at coordinate 17,282 of CASEOO010000020.1, read as the reverse complement.
CTACAGCCAGGTTGAAAGCCCACATATAGAATCCCAGGTCTTTGGCGGCGACTATCTTCTCCGCCAGTTTCGGAAGCCATCTCCGGGTAGCCATTGCACAGACAAAAGGCAGGATCAGGACCACGGCCACTTTCTCCAATATCATCATGAACGATGCCGCGAAACTGATGCCGCTCCCCTTCTCCACCAGCGGGAAGAGCAGAGGGATGAGCACAGCTGTCACCATATTGTCTATCAAAGTATAGACAGTCATGGAAGCGATACTTCCTCCCAGCTTGTCTGTAATGACAGAAGCCGCGGCGGCACTAGGGCACATGACGCATATGAACATGCCTTCAAGCACGAGCTTAACTTCATGCCCCGCACCTGACATCATTGCGATCAGAAAGAGGGCTATCGCTATTCTGATAAGCTGCAGCCATGCATGCCAGAGCTTGAATTTCAGATCATGCAGGCGGATTTTGCAGAATGTGACATAGAGTATGGCGAAAATGAGCACTGGCAGAATCTCTACGAAAAACGGCCCGGCGGCATTCCCGATTGGCTTGAGAAAACTTACTTCTGCGAACAGCAGATATACGCTGGCCCCGAAAATCATTGCAGAAGGAAGAGTCCAATGCTTGATAAAATTTATCAGTCTCATGCCGAAATCCGATTATAAACTTTCAATATCCATCTCCAGATGCCCTTTGCGCAGCTGCGGCGCTATAAAATGTGTCCGGGCATATTTCCACAGGATTTCAGAACCTGCAGAGGTGCGGGAGTTTCTGTGCAGCACTTCGCTCAGTTTTCTTCCGCCCTCTTTCCAGGCCTTGCCGTCCGTAGCGGCCTGAAGCATCATCGGCTGGAAATTGTCCAGGGTGTGGGCAAAATGCGCTTCAGGCGTGTCGTCTGATTCGAACTCGTCCCACAGAGAACGCAGCCTGTCGCCCAAGTCCTCAGGAAGCTGGGAAAAAAGCCTTTCGGCCGCCGCAGTTTCACGTGATTTCTGCGTCTTCAGCCCCTCGGCATCATAGGCGAAAGTGTCCCCGGCATAGATTTCCACCAGGTCGTGAATCAGGACTATGCTCATAACTTTCAGCACATCGACCTTTTCGTTTGCATATTCACTCAGAAGCAGAGCCATTACAGCCAGGTGCCAAGCGTGCTCGGCATCGTTTTCGAAGCGTTCTCCATCTGTAAGATAAGTGCGCCTCTGAATGAATTTCTCCCGGTCTATAAGCCTGCAGAAATCTACAATCCTCTCCAGCCTGCCGGTCTCGTCTGCATAGTTTTCAGCATTCATAGCATCATCGATTTTGACCGGCAAATATAGATGAATTTAGATTACATTATCGAAATTTATTTAAAAATCAGAATTTCTTCAGCCATTCTCTGACAGGCAGGTCATACAGTTTGAGAGCCGCCCATGCTATGAATATTGAAAGAATGAACACTCCGGTGTTCACCATCACATGAGAAAACAGCGGAGCGTCGGCATGGGAGTAAACCCAGCTCATCTGGACATACATCAGCGGGTAATGCGTGATATACAATGGATATGATATCTGGCCAAGGAAGTCGCAGATTCTGTTTCCTTTAGTGCCTTTTATCACACTTCCTGCCCCGATAGCCACGATCAAAGGAAATATAGCGATGATGCAGAAAGCATTATACACGCCGTTCAGGATATTTCCCTCGCCTCCGACACACGGGATGGCCAGCACAGCAGCCAATAAGAGCGAGCACCACCAGAAACCGCCTTTGAGTGTGATCTTCTTGCCGATTCTGGAAAGAAGAAGCCCCGCCAGGAAAGGGTACAGCAGCCTGGTCATACCGATGTATAACTGCTCGCTTGTCATGCTCCACCCGCCTATCGGAGTGTAAATCTGGGCATTCCTCGCTTCTGTCAACAGACCGAATACATTCAGGTTAAGGCACAAGTCCAGTGTCAGGAATCCGGCGGCGGCAACCAGCAGTCCAAGTATTAGATTCGGCAATTTTCTGAAAATGAATGCATACAGGATATTTCCCAGGTACTCCCATGTCAGAGACCAGTTCGGCCCGTTGAAAGAGTTGAATTCAGCCCAGCCCCTGATGTCCATACGTGTGCCGCACGGAATCATCAGGCAGCCCATCACAAAAGCCAGCACGACTTTCCACGCCGGCACATTGCCTATTTGAGGGAAAAGGCCGCACTGCCCGAGGAAATAGAATGAGGCTCCTATGACAGTCCCGAAAACGACCATCGGATGCAGCCTGACGAGCCTCCGCTTGAAGAATCCCCAGGTCGTCATCTTTCCCCATCTGTCATCGTAAGCATAGCCAATCACGAATCCCGACAGTACAAAAAAGAAGTCCACCGCCAAGTATCCGTGGTTTATGAACTGATATGCCGGACCTGCCGAGTAAGACTCGAATATGTGGAAAATCACCACTATCACGGAAGCCACACCCCTGAGTCCGTCCAGGATCTCGTACCTCGGCTTCGATTCCAGATAAGCTTGCTTCTGCGTCATTTCTCTTCCCTTTTCATTTCAGGTGGCAAATGTAGGCCTGATGCTTTTATCGTCTTTGGATATTCGGAATTATTATTTGACTTATATTTGCATCTTATAAGAAATTTGTAATGAAAATTGCATCAGACCATACTTTCGACCATGTATTGCTGCCTCCTGACAGGCAGATTCCATGGCATTCCCAGGAATCATGGGAGTTTTCATACGTGGTCAGAGGCTGCGGCCGGTGTCATATAGGTCAGGAATCTTTCGGATTTGTTTCCGGAAGTATGATGTTTATCCCTCCAGGAGTGCGGCACTGCTGGCAGTTTGATCCCCATGAAACAGATGATGAGGGGAATATAGAGAACATTACCCTGATGTTTGAAAGAACTTTTGTGGACAGGGTGACGGAAGCCTTTCCAGAGTTGTCTGAAAAATTGAACCCCTTGATTTCTTGTACTGACGCCGTACTGATACCGCCTCCGGTGTCATCCGGCATTTCAGGGATATTGGACAGGATGCTATCAGAGGACATTGCAGCCAGAACGCTGTCCTTTCTTTCCGCACTCTTGCAGCTGTCCGCCTGCATCCGGTCTGATACAGGAAGGCATATATCTACCTCAGACCCTGACACTGTCCTCTACGGAATGCGTCTGGACAGGATAAGGACATACGTGTCATGCAACTACAGCCGCAGGATAACCATTTCCGATATGGCGAAATATGCCGGGATGAACAGAAGCGCATTCTGCCGGTTTTTCAGGAAACATACCGGCAAGACCTTCATCAGCTATCTCAATGAATTCAGGATACAAAAAGCAGCCTTCCTGCTTGAAAACGAAGGCTGCAGCGTCTCTGAAGCCTGCTATGCCAGCGGATTCAACGACATATCGTATTTCAGCAGAAAATTCAGAAGCATTACCGGCCGTACCCCGTCGTCCCTGCTTGACTGACCTCTGTCATTTTTTTTGCGAAGTACTCTGTCTTTAGCGGCAAAGGATTTAAGATATGAGATTTTTTGACAGGTTACCGGAGCATAAGGCTTTTTATTGCTCGATAACAAGCTTTGAGTTTATATTGTCGATGGTCACCAAACCGAACCTTTCCAGGACACTCTGGCCCAGGAGCAGCGGAGCCTGCTGATTATGAGTGACGGAAGCTTCGATGTTTTTCAGCAAAGCGTCTCCTACCCTGACCTCGAGAAGATTGATGACAGTCCCCTCCCGGATTTCACCTGTCGCCGTGCTGTAGTAATTCTTGCCCTTTATGTCCTTTTCTTTCAGATAGCCGTTTTTCAGCATGAAAGTGGCTTCCACTGAAGATATGCTGACCGTGCTGGCGCCTGTATCGAGAATGAATTTAAGCGGAAGTCCATTCACGCTGCAGTCCACTTCGTACACCCCGCTGTACATCTTCTTCATCTGTATCTCGGATGTATGCTTCTCCTTTTCACTTGTCTTGTATTCTTCAGGATTCCCGGCAGCCTCCATGTACTCCGATATCAAGCCCTCGAATTCAGGCAAGCCGCGGAGCGGATCCATGTCATCATCATTCTTTATATGGGCGAAACTTCTGTATCCCTTTTCAAAAGCAGTCCTGAGGGCATCTACAGACTCCTGCAGACGGCCCATCCTGGCCAGCAGACACGACTTGTCATAATATACGCCGCTGTCGTCAGGGTCAGAGCCGATGATTTTTTCCATCCATTCCATAGCCTCTGCATCTTTCCCGAGAAAATGCAGCGCATACTGTCTGCAGCTTCCTGCTTCAGCGACCGTATCTTTTTTCACGACTTCCTCGAAATCAGCGTCAGCCAATTCCTTTTCACCATGTTTCAAATGCATCTCGCCGCGCATGAGGTAAATATAAGGATAAGACTTGTCCAGGTCGATCCCTGTGTTGTAGTCTTTCATAGCATTTTCGTCATCTCCTGAAAGTTCATAGCACCAGCCTCGCATATAATAAGGAAAACCATCGTCTGGCACCAGTTCGATCACCCTGGTCAAATCTTCTATAGCCTGGCCGTAAATGCCTCCCTCCCGAAAATAATCAGCTCTCATGGAAAGGTAATAAGCATCTTCACTGTCGCTGAGCTCCATTGCTCTGGTGATGTCGGCCACCGCTCTGTCTGTCATGCCCAGTTCATTCCAGCAGACGCTCCTGTACACGCACAATCCCGCGCTGGCGCCATAATCGTTCTCGATACTGTCATACTCGCGGATGGCATCTGCATAATCATGTCCATGCTCATGCAGAGATGTCTTGAGCATACGCCAGTTCTTGTCATCCCCGCCTGCCGCGATTTTTCCCTTCACTTTCGCCAGTGCATAGCTCAGGTGTTTCTTCAGAACAGGCTCCATCAAGCCAAGCGAAGGGTCGTCAGATGTCTCGAAATATCTGACAGCGTCATCTATCGCTTTGTCCGTCTCCCCCATCTTGTCATAAGCCTGCATCCTGAAACGGTAGATTTCCTCATAAGTGTCGTCATATTTCTCGCATTCGTCAGTTATCTCCACTGCGTCTTCATACCTGCCTTCGGCAATGGCGTTCCGCGCCAAGCCTATCATCGCCCGCTGGTCGGTCTCGTCATTCTTCAGCATCTGCCTGTAATCAGCATCAGCGCTGCCATACTCCTTCATTTCATACCATATCTGTGCTCTGGCGCTGAGGATGTCATTTTTCTCGTCTATGCTTTCTTTTCTGGCAAGTTTGCAGGCCTCGGACAAATCATCGAGAGCCTTTCCGTTCTCCTCAAGTTCAGAATATATGGTGGCCCGCCACCAATATTTGGAATATTCCTGAAAATAATCGTCTTTCGATGAATATTTTATCGCTCTGTTCATATCTGCCAAGGCGTTCCCGAGCTTCTCCCTGTAAATGTAAATTTGAGCCCTGAGCATGTAGGCATCGGCATCCTTCGGCTCAGCCTCTATCTGTTTCTCCACATATTCCAGAGCTTCGGCATCGTCGCTGTCATTCAAGAGCTCCACAGCTTTCATCATATTGTAGCTCCAGTCGTCAGACTGCCCCGAGGCTGGCACCGCGGCACACATCAGAGCAAGCGATGCTATTCCAATTGCTAAATTTTTCATTGCACACAACATTTATATCAGGTAATTTATCTGCTTGTCCAATACACTGGACTAATGATTAATAATAAATATCTTTAAAGGTAAACAAATTTATTCAATTGCTGACATCCGGGTCCCGGATTTTCAAATAAATATTCAAGTCCTCTTCGTGCGGCGCTGAAATGTTTTAGTACCTTTGCATCGATAAAATTTCATGACATATGGACTCAGGAATACCTTTATGGCTGGACATCAAGCCGGAATATATAGATGAGAATATCGCGAAAGTGCTTGAATACCTTCAGAAATGCTCGCATTCACCGGAGGACAGGAATGACAGTTTCTATTCCACTACCCTTTCCTTGTTGAAAAGCCGTGCCGAAGAGAAGCTCCGGCAGCTCGACGCGACGCCTTTATACAAGTGTTATGAAAAGGAAAATGAGGAAGCCAAGGCAGGGAATTGCGATGCAGAATCCGAAATCTGTCTCAAAGTTTTCGGTGCATACCTGCTGATTTCTTCTGAAGAGAGTGACTCATTGGCGCTGCGCGCCACACTGGCATTTCTCGGGATATTGATTTCCATGGTGCCTGACACGATAGTCGATGATTTATTTTTTTTGGCATTGGAACGGCTGTGCGGGAAATCGAGGATTGTTTTCGACTGGGACGATATCATTGACCTGAAACCTCAGGTCCTGGCGTCAAAAATCATCGCAGGGAAAGAGACTTGCACTTCTGCAAAAGAGTTCAAATATGAAGGGAAAGGGTGCGTAACCATTTCAGAAAAAGGGCTGTCAGTGTGCAGCCTGCCTCCTGACGACATACAGAGGCGAAGCCAGGTGCCGGTCTTTTCAGTTTCGGAAGGGATGCTGAATGCGCTATCAGAAAAATCTGACAAGCTGAGCAAGAATCTCAGCCGGGACATAGAGGCCCTGGACTATTTTACAACGACTTATGTACGCGGGCTCAAATCGCTTCCGCTTCGTTCAAGGAAGAAGACATATGTATCTGGAGATTTTCTCGAAGTGGAAGTGACAGGGAAGCACAATGCCTGTCTGCAAGTGAAAAGCGTTGATCCAGATTACGAAACGGTGGAAGGTGAAGTGAAATTTCTGCCTCCGCTGAAGACATTCCTGTACTACAGCGAAAGTGATTTCGTAAAGAATCTCAAGACAGGAGACAGGATAGAAGCCAGGCTGGTGGACGGGCATCTGGAGATAGCTGAAGCATTCATCAAAGCCGTAGTGGAAGGTTATCGAGGCTATTCAGACTCTTTTATATGCAAAGTGCTGAATGTCAAGAAAGACAAGGCTGGCAACGACAAGATTACATTCTGGTCAGAACTGGGTTTCCCGGCTTATGCCAATGCTGGTGCCGGCTCAGAAATATCGCCTGGAGATGTGGCTATGGTGCACATCGTAAGTTTCGGCAAAGACAAATATTACGGGATAATCAATGTCGAAATCGAAGAGTTTCTTTCTCCTGAGAGCAGATATGATGATCAGAGCGCTGACTTGCTGGATGACGCCGAGACCAAGGCTGTCATGATTAGAGTAGACTATGTCATTCCGCCGAGCGAAAATGCGGACTCCCATGAAGAAGCGGAAATGTATGTAGACAAAGGCTTGCTGAAGGATGTCTGCCGGCTGATTCTTTCATTTCAAAAGACACTGACCGTGCCGCATGAGAAGTTCGCGCTGCTGTGTTTCGCCAGGATATTGGCTGAAGTGGCAGAATACAGGGCAGACATAGACTATCTTGAGTTTCTGGCAGACTATCTCGCCGACATTGCGCATTTCGCCAGGGGCGAACAGCACCTGATGAAGCCTGTTTCGAAGCCGGCGAGCCTTGCTGATTCTGCAATGCTGGACAAAAGGGTGGACTTGGCTTCTGTGCTCGGAACATATGGGTGCAACGATAAAAATGAATGGCTGGACAGTGTGATAGACAGCGCTTCTGAGCCTGTGCTTAAAAAAGTAGCCATACTCGTGCAGTCAAGCAACCGGCTTCAGGATTTCATCAGCAAACCCATGAAAGACGTCATTAAGCGTGAAATTGTCAAGACGCTCTCCATCGATGAAGGCGAAAACGCTGATTTCGACAAGGGAAATGGCGTCTATCTCGGCATGGAAAGCGACAGGCAGGAATTCAAGTCATCTTTTTTCACTGCCCCTTCATCTGCGAAAGAACAGAGGCAGCCTGTCACGATCATGAAGGGCGTGTGTGCTTTTCTGAATTCAGAAGAAGGCGGAACACTGTATCTGGGTGTCAATGACATGGGATATGTATGCGGCATTGACGAAGATCTGGAATATCTGGATACAAAAGTGCGCCAGTCATATTCCGGGCCTGACGGTCTGGTGCGTTACATCACTGACTATGTGAAAGATACATTCGGCATCGATATAGCTTACTATGTCTCTGTGAGACCGATGTACGATGCCCAGGCTGTCATGCTGGAAATAAAGCCGGCTGACAGGATAGTCGAGCTGGACGGCATTCCATATATCAGGCTTAACAGCGAGACCGTGAAGATGAGCGGCCTTCTCAGGAAGTCTCTCGAACGGAAGAGGAATTCTGACAGGAAGATGCAGCCGTAATCTCTGTCACCGCTTCTTGAGCCATTAAGCACAGGCAGAGGAGGTGTCAGTCCATCATTATGAACGGCGCCCAGTAGTAAGGCTGATGGTAGTTTTCCCGGACTGCCATCACAGCGCGGTGAAAAGCCTCTCGCTTCGAATCCCCGGACATCAGGCAAGTATAGAAAGTCTTCATCATCATGGACGTGGCCTCGTCGTTCACATTCCAGAGTGACATGACGATTGTTCTTGCCCCGGACATTTTGAAAGCCCGCTGGAGACCGTAGATGCTGCTTCCTTCGTCATCTCCGGAGGCTGTATTGCATGCCGACAGCACCACCAGGTCCACATCCCGGAAATCCCGCACCGCGATGTCCTCACCGAACACGATGCCGTCTAAAACTCCGTCAGGCTTGCGCCCCATGACTGTATTTCCAGCCCCGCTCATGAGCAGGCCGCACCGCTTCATCGCGCTTTCTGTTTTAGTATTGATATATGACATATCCTCCCCCGCCAGCCTTCCATTTTCATAAACTTTTTCTTCATCGAAGTAAAAAGCATGTGTGGCGAAATGCATTATCTTTATCCGAGGATACCAGAGACGGAACTCCTCCTCGATTCCCTGAAGCCCTGTCCTAAGTATAGGCGCATAAGAAGGAAGGACATCGGCTATGGCTTTCACCTCATCCTCAGTATGCCTCAGGAAGCTCACTCCTGCACGCGACGTATCAGCTGGCACTGCAGTGAGCAGATCCTCGATGGAATAATCCGCTCTGTCAAGCATGAAATCAGGATTTCTGCTCCGCAGGAAGCGTCCGTACCATCCGGCATCATGCCATTCATCGATATCAGGGTAATAGTCCAGGCCGCCGAACAGCAATGCGCTATACCATTCATCCGGCTTCCTGTAATTGAAATCCCCATCACGCTCCATGAGCGACGCTGTAGAACTAAGCAGATTCATGGAATACTTCTCCGACATCAAGCGGCCCTCTCCAGGAATGTCTACGGCATCCATATTGATTTTCCCAAGCGCCCCGCGGGTCACATAAAAGACCGTCCTGACATTCTTGAGATATGGTTCTATAGGCTTCCAGATATGTTTGTATACGACTCCAGCCCCATTTTTATACAGTTCAGGCCCTTTCCGGGCCAATGCACTGATGTCTTCTATCTTGCAAAGCCTGATCAAAGCCGGAACTTTGCATCCTCGCCGCACAGCCAGAGCCGCATAGAATGGTTCATCGCCCGGGACCATGATGAATTCTACAGCCAGTTCATTGCGCTTCAGCGACGACTGCACATCCTTCCATGAATATCTGTGGCTTCTGGCTATGTCCTGCACACGCACCGAATCCATGACTTCTTCATAAGCAGATTCAGACAGGCTTTTGTATGAAGTGCTTCCCGCATATCTGGACAGCTTGAGTGTTTCCTTGAATTTGACATCTGAAGATGTGTCAGCATACGCCATGACATCGAGATTGATATCCTTCTTCAAGTTCGGGATTGTCAGGATGAAATCATAAAGCACTCCGTTGCACTCCTGGCCGCAAATATTGGCCATAAGTGCACCCATGTCCATGAACATATCCTCCGGAAAATATATCTCGAAAGATGAAGGTGTCTGGACCAGCCCCTGCCTTGATGCATCGCTGTCCAGCGCAGAAAGAATTCTTTCCATCATACAGGCAGCATCCTGCGTCCGGCCGGTGAGTTTATAGGATATGGACAGATATGGCATGACCTGGCAGATTCCCCGGAGGTCATGCTTTAATTTATGGCCTGCCACATCCTCCAGAACAGAAACTGCTTCCTGAAACTGTCCTTTCCGAATAAGTTCCACGCCATATGCCAGGAATGCCTCTGCAGGCCATGCCCTGTCCTGCCAGGCAATATCTGTGCAGAGGGGACGCAGCCGCTCCATGACGGAGAGCACGGCATCTGTTCTGGACAATGAACTGTATACATTTGCAGCCTCGTTCAGCAAGGAAATTTCCAGATTCTTCACATCCTCTCCGTCAGTTTTCAATCCTGTCAGAACTGAATCCGCATATTCAATCCAGCCGGTCAGAACCTGGGCATCGGCCGGAGATACGCACATAGACGTCTTGCACAAAAGGATGGCATGCCTCACCTGATTTCGCGGAGAATACTCGACCGGATAAGACAGAAATTTGACGGCGGCATGCATTCTGTTCATTCTTATGCATTCCTCCGTGGCATCAAGCACGAAACCTTCATCCTCTGCCAGCGCCATGAAAGGCTGGAAAACAAAAGCCAGCGTGAAAAAAAGAATTGTCAGTTTATGCTGCATTTGATGGCGGCAGAGATGGTTTTCAGTTTTTTAAAGACTTGTTTCCCTGGGAATTTATTGCATCCTCGATCACCCTCTCCATGGCATTGTCCTCGGCAGAGGACACCTCATACCCATCTCCGGAGGCTGATTTCTCAGAAGCTTCCTTGTCCTCCATGAATTTGGCATACAATATCCGATGCCGGCCGACTGCTTCAGAAAGAATGTCAAGATATGATTTCAGGAAAGGAGTGAACGCATCTGCCGTCCGGGCGAAGGTCTCGACTGAGAACTGTATCCACTTGACAGCGGCAACGATTTTCACAGCCTTCATTTCAAACATGATCTGCGAAGCCGCGCACTGGAGATTGAAATAGTCAGTATCGCTGTCGCTCAAATCGAAAACCATCCCCATGCGGATATAGTTTCCTTCAGCAACATCCATGGTCACATTGATTCCCTGAAACTTGAAATCAATACGAACCAAATCTGCATCCGGGTCTTTGGGCTCATCCTTTTCAGGGAAGAAGCCTTCACTCTGCATATACTTCATTATGGCATCAGCGAGCTTTTCAGTGCCGCTTTCAGCCTTAGTTTCTTTTTTCTTGAACAGTCCCATGACCTATAAATTTTCACAGTGGATATTCCAGAAACATTGATCTGGCCTTCAACCATGCAATATACTAAAGATTCTTCTCAAATCAAAAACACACATTTTCATCAAATCACCCGTTTTCATCATATTTATGGCCGGATGCCATGAAAAGTAAACACACTGGCAAGTTTTTGTTAATTTTGCAGACATATCTGCAGACACTGCACTCATAAACACATGGACATGGAACACGAAGGAATAAGAAAATCGCTTCAAGACTATATTTACAGAGAAATAGTTCCTAAATACGCGGCTTTTGACCCGGCCCACAGGGAAGACCATGCTGAAGATGTGATAGAAAATGCCGTCAAACTGTATCGCCGTGCCCCTGAAGAAATACGCTCGGCACTGGATCTGGAGGTGCTTTTCTCAGCGGCCGCCTGTCATGATCTGGGAAGGATTAACGGCAAGGAGCGTCATCATATCGACTCCGGCATAATCATCAGGAACGATTCCAGGCTGAAAGAATGGTTCGATGATTCGCAGATAGAGCTGATAGCCCAGGCTGCCGAAGACCACAGGGCTTCAAACAAGGAAGAGCCGCGCAGCATGTACGGAAAGATAGTGGCAGAGGCAGACAGGCTCATAGACTCTGAAACCATCATTAAGCGCTCTCTGCTGTATGGCATGGCCAAATACCCTGAAATGACACCGAACGAGCAGATAGACCGCGCTCTGGATCATCTTTACGATAAATATGGCGACAACGGTTATCTCAAGCTCTGGATTCCATGGAGCGACAACGCGCTGAGGCTGTTCAGCCTGAGATGCCTCCTTGCCGACCATGTGGCTGCACGAGAAGAAATCGTGCGTATCTATCACAGCCTGCTCAAAGCATCTTCCGCCGCTGATGCATAATAACCGCCGCCAGAAACGATGGCTTTCAAAGCTTTCCTAGCCTTCGACGGACTGCCCTGCCGCATCAGAAGCACTGCTTCCAGATAGTCGACCAGCTGGCATTCCGCGACATAAAGCTCATGCTGATATTGTCCGGACTCGCCGGACAGATCAAAATCAGGAACTGGCGATGAACGGAATGCTGATATCAGGGACTTGGCATTTTTGAAGTCGCCGCTGTCCAGCGCCAATACTATCTCATCTGCCGGACTGTCCCCTCGGGATGCCATAACCAGTTCAGAAAGAGATATATCGCATCCGGCGCTGATGCAGTTCCGCACATCGGACACTCTGAAGAATATTCCGCATGCCAGGCACGCCGCTGCCGCCATGAGACTTGCCGCGGCCCATATCCTTCTGACTTTTGGCACATTGCGGCCTGCCCTCCTATTCGGCGCCACATCTTCTTTTGCAAGTGCTTCTGCCCTTATCGCGGCCTCTATCTCCATGAATTCATCCCTCAGAGACTCTTTTTCCTTGACGGCATCTTCCACCATTTTCTCAATGGACTCGTCTATTATCATATCTTCTTTCATATCAGGCCTGCTTCTTTAAATCTGTTTCTCAAGGCTGTCTCCAGCTTTTTCCTGCATCGCGACGCCATTGTGACGACCACACGCTCGCTGGCATATGACATCCGCAAGGCGATGGCTTTGTACTGCAGCTTCTCATAGTACGTATATCTGAATATAGAACGGCACGGATCAACCATGTGATTGAAAACCAAGTCTCTGACTATATTCCTTTTCTGTTCCTCTGCATCCTCGGCCTCGGAAATGTCCACCAAAGCATCCGGTGCCTGGTATGAAGAGTCATCCGGAACCTTTATCTGCGTCACATCGACGTTGACCGGACGCCGGCTTTCCGCTCTGAGCTGATTCCTCCAGATATTGGCGGCGACACTGAAAAGATATGTCTTGAAAGTCGTGCCTGGCCTGAGTTCGTACTTCCCTGAAACAATGTTGCTCCACGATGATACACAAGCATCTGTATATATGCTCAGCGCCTTGTCCGCGTCTTTCATGTTCAACGCCTTGAACGACCAGCCCAGAAACTCGTCCCTGTACATACGGTACATCTTTTCCTTCGCCGTGCTGTCATTCTTCTTTATGCCTGCCACCAGGTCCTGTTCTATAAACGCTTTCATATTCATGTCAGCCCTGAATTCATTCTTTCAAATTTCTTTAGAATATCGTTCCGTTCCAGTCTTCCGGAGCTTCGGCTTCCAGATTCTGAGGCGGCCCGGGAGGCATGGGAAGAGCTTCATAAATTTTCTCGATTCTGTCTACGAGGTCCTGAAAGTCCATGCCCTGTTCAAGTGTCTCCGACAATGCCCATGTCAGCCTGCCGCAATACCCGTCAGCAGACAATACTTCAAAATTGTTCTGATACGATCGGCAGGCACCCAGAGAAATCCACTCCACATCCTTTCTGTTTCTGTGGCCGTCCACCTGTCCGGCCAATGCCTGTCTGCGGCTCTCCGGAATCCTGAAAACATCGGATGTCCCCCTCACGGGGTACAATGAGTCCTCATCAGCATCGCCTCTGGTGGAATCGCCGCTGTGGCAAGCATCCACTGCCACTATTACCTGGCCGCTTTCTCCGACGGCTTTTCTCAAAGATGCCAGCCAGATATTCAGCTCGTCGTCGACAATGTGGTTTTCTCCATGATATACACCCTCAATATACGTTTTCCCGGCATCATACGGGATGACAGCCTCATCCAGTCCGTCTGGTTCATCTCCGTCGATGTCCGTGACCTGCTGGCCGTGAGCAGAAAAGTGGACATAAACTATATCGCCTTCCGACAATGTTCCCGCAAGCTCTCGGAAAGCGGCTTCGATAGCGGACTTGGTGGCCGCGCTGTCTACAAGCACGAATATATTATCCTCAGGGAAACCGTTTTTCAGAAGCATCTCTGTCACTATTTTAACATCCCTGTCACCATGAATCCTGCTCCATCCGGATTCTGGCGGATAGTTCCCTATCCCGGCCACTATGGCATATCTGTCATCTGCTGTCATGGCCCCGGCCCGGCCGTATAAAAGCAGCATGAGCGAAAGAACTGATATTATCGTGAAAAACAATTTTCTCATTTCTGCGTCATTCCTGAATTTTCATCAAAATATTTAAAATTAAGATAATTTTCCGAATCAACAATACAGGAACGGAGAATTTGTGTATTTTTGCGGCCGCAAAATAAATCAGGCGGGGCGAACTTCACAAAGCGGCCGCGGCTGAAGACTGAAAATTAAGAAAACATGGAAAAAGGAATTGTCCCGGAAGGAGAAAAGAAAGGATGGAAAGCATGGCTTCCTATCGTGGGACTTACTTTCGCGACATTTATATTCAATACATCGGAATTTGTACCGATAGGGCTTTTGTCTGACATTGCCGAAAGTTTCGGCAATACAGAGTCCCAGACAGGAATAATGATTACTATTTATGCGTGGGTCGTGGCTCTGGCATCGCTGCCTCTGATGCTTGTGTTCGCAAAGACCGAAAACAGGAAGCTGATGCTGTCTGTAACGGCGCTGTTCACTTTCAGCCATATACTGTCGGGATTTGCCGGAGATTTCAACATGCTGATGATTTCTCGTATCGGCGTAGCTTGCGCCCATGCGATTTTCTGGTCGATAGTGACTCCGTTTGCAGTAAAGATAGCGCCTCAGGGAAAGGAGTCTGCCGCTTTGAGCCTGGTGGTCTGCGGCTCATCAGTGGCAATGATAGTGGGACTGCCGCTCGGACGGACCATAGGCCTTCTGCTCGGATGGAGAGCGACTTTTCTGGTGATAGCAGCCGTTGCCGCCATGATATTGGCCGCTCTGGCCATACTCCTGCCTAAAACCCCAAGCGACAGCGGAATATCTCTGAGGAAGCTGCCTGCCCTCATCAAATCCCCTGCCTTGCGGAACATTTACCTGGTGACCGTGATAGCTATCACAGGGCATTTTACTGGCTACAGCTATATAGAGCCGTTCCTGGCGCAGGTGGCAGGCTTCGGAGAGAACTGGATAACCATCGTGCTGACGATTTTCGGCATCGTGGGGCTTATCGGAAGCTTTATTTTTTCCAGAAGCTATTCCCGTCATCCGTACAGGTTCATGAAGCTGGCTGCAGGAGGTATCTGCATTTTCCTGTTGTGTTTGCGTGCAGCCGCATTGACTCCGGCGACACTGGTGCTTTTGTGCATATTGTGGGGCTTCGCCATCAATTTTTTCAACCTGGTATTTCAGTCTGAAATCATCAGATGCGCTCCTCAAGGCACGGCCGTGGCGATGTCGATATACTCCGGCATATACAATGTGGGAATCGGAGCAGGCGCCCTCATCGGAGGCTATGTATGCTCCGGAATTTCGATTTCCTATATCGGCTATGCCGGAGGGATGATAGCATTCGTGGCCGCGGCTGTTTGCTTCAAATACTTGCTTCCTGCCATCAGGTCCGTACATGAAGGCCAGGAAAAATAATTGTCACGGCAGTGACAATATCATGATGAAATGAATATATTTAGACGACTGTAAAATATTCTGATATGGAGAAAAAAGATATTCCGGTCCTGCTGCTGACCGGCTACCTCGGCAGCGGAAAGACGACCCTGGTAAACAAAATCCTGGCAAACAGGAAAGGGATACGTTTCGCGGTTATAGTCAATGATATAGGAGAAGTGAACATCGATGCTGACCTGATTCAGAAAGGCGGTGTCGTGGCTCAGAAAGACGACAGCCTGGTGGCTCTGCAGAATGGGTGCATCTGCTGCACGCTGAAGGCTGATTTGGTGGAGCAGGTATTCGAGCTGGTCAAATCGCAGAAATTCGACTATATAGTCATCGAAGCGAGCGGCATATGTGAACCTGAGCCTATTGCGCAGACTGTCTGCAGCATACCGGCATTCGGAGGAGCTTACACAAAATATGGAGTCTGCAGGCTGGACTGCATAGTCACGGTGGTGGATGCCTTGAGGATGAAAGATGAGTTCGGATGCGGGGACAGGCTTGAGCGCAAGGATATAGGTGAAGAGGATATCGAGCAGCTGATTATCCAGCAGATAGAATTCTGCAACATAATTCTTCTGAACAAGGCTTCGGAGGTAAGCCATGAAGAGCTGGCTCGCATCAAGGCTATCATCAGGACTCTTCAGCCAGGGGCTGAAATCATAGAATGCGACTATGCAGGGATAGACCTGGACAAGATACTCAATACCGGCAAGTTCGACTTCAACAGGGCTTCCATGTCTGCGGGATGGATACAGGGAATTGAAAGCAGGCCGTCTGCTGAAGCTGAGGCCGAGGCCCGGGGAGAGCACCATCACCACCACGACGGCCATGAAGAATGCCATGCCGGCCACCATCACCACCATCATGATGAAGGCGAGGCTGAAGAATATGGCATCGGGACTTTCGTCTACTATCGCCGTCCTGCATTTGACATAAACAAATTCGATTATTTTGTTGCCAAGAAATGGCCGTCATCTGTAATCCGCGCAAAAGGCATATGCTATTTCAGCGATGAGAAGGAGATGTCTTATCTTTTCGAGCAGGCAGGGTCGCAGAAACAGCTTAGACAGGCTGGCCAATGGTATGCTACGGCGCCTGCAGAAGAACTGGCCCAGCTCATGAAGTCCGACCCTGGCTTCCAGCGTGACTGGGATGAGGAGTATGGTGACAGGATGCAGAAAATAGTCTTCATCGGCCAGCATATGGACCGGGAGCAGATCACCCGGGATTTAGACGAGTGCCTGGAATCCTGAGGGAGCCAGGCACAGCCTTTTTATTTCCAGATTGGAGTCAGTCGAAATAAATGTCCACATAGTCGGCGCATTGATCAGCAGGATTGGAAATTTCCTGCATTCGCCAATATCTGCGCTCTCCCCTGACCATGAAATCATACGTGCCATTCCGTATGACTGGACGTCCTTTGTTGATATGGGATACGCAGGTGACGATTTTGCCCTTGAAAACTAGATGAAGAGGACTTACTGGAGTCAAAATCCCGTCGATTTCAAGATAATCACTGTTCTCTACTGATTTCTGGCCGCCTTTGCAGAGCAATGGTTGATTTCAACATGATAGATACAGTAAGTCGGGGTATAAAGAAGATGTTCAATGAGCAGTGGCGTCGTCACTTCCCAATGCCTGATTATGAAATTGACGCCAAAAACAAGAAAGTATCGGTACGCATTTATGGCAATGAGATAAATGAACAGTATACTAACTTGCTCAAAACAAACAACTCATTGACCTTGTGGGATTGCATATCATTAGATACCATCCAAAAGGGCAGAACCATTCACGAGGACATTGC
>CASEOO010000019.1 GCA_949289565.1 uncultured Bacteroidales bacterium | reverse complement strand
GGCGGTCCGGTACTGACTATGATGTCCACCGGATGGTCTTTCAGATACCTCAGCAGATATTTGACTGACGGCCTCACCCAGAAACACCTCGGATCCGGGATGAAGAAGTTCCCGCGGATGAAAAGGGAGAGTTTCTGGAAAAGGGACTTCTTTCCTCCGCTTATCGGATTCACTTCGCCCTGCTTTTCCCCGGATTTTCCTGTCAGAGACCTGTATATCCTGTACGGTTCCGTTATCCTGGTTTTCAGGATTTCGGCCTCAGGCGGAATATCGTCCGCCAGAGTCTTGTCGACAGATGTCAGTTCGGGATTTTCAGGTGTGTAAATGACCGGCTGCCAGTCTTCTCCCGGCAGATATTTGGCGAATTTCACCCATCGCTGCACGCCTGACCCTCCGGCAGGCGGCCAATAATATGTTATGACCAGTACCCTTTTCATGAATTTATGTCGAGGCCGATTCTCTATCATAAAATTACAAATATAATGAAACAGGATAATTCTCCGAGACAAATCGGATTATAAAATTTACTGTCGTAAAGTTTATCGCCGTAAAGTTTTGCTGATTTTTCATCGGACTGTCGGTAAAATGGCAATTTTCCGTACATTTGCATGACAGGAAAAAGAGTAGAAGGACGTTTAAGGATGGCAGGAGAAAAGATAGCGGAGACCCCGCTGATGAAACAATATTTTCAAGTGAAGGCACAGTATCCCGAGGCTGTGCTTCTTTTCAGGGTGGGCGATTTCTATGAGACATTTGCAGATGATGCACTTATAGCTAGCAAGGTTCTCGGGATTGTTCTTACAAAGAGGGCGAACGGCCCGCAGGCTTCTGTCCCTCTGGCCGGTTTTCCGCATCATTCTCTGGACACATATCTGCCGAAACTTGTCAGGGCTGGCTACAAGGTCGCCGTATGCGACCAGCTCGAAGACCCCAAACTCACGAAGAAGATAGTCAAAAGGGGAGTGACAGAGCTGGTTACCCCCGGTGTCGCTTTCAACGACCAGCTTCTGGACCAGAAGGAGAACAATTTTCTTTGCGGCCTTACCTTTGACAGAGACAAGTGCGGAGCCGCGTTTCTGGATGTTTCCACGGGTGAATTCCAGATAGCGGAAGGCACGGTGGACTATATTTCCACCCTTCTTTCATCATTTGCTCCGAAAGAACTTGTCGTTCCGAGAAGCTATAAGAAAGGCGTCCAGGAAAAGTTCAATGACCAGTACTATATATCGACTCTGGATGAATGGGCATTCGTCTATGATTCTTCTGTAGAGAAACTCAAACGGCAGTTCAATGTGGAATCCCTGAAGGGTTTTGCCATAGATTCCTTCCCGCTCGGAGTCACATCTGCCGGAGCGTTGCTGGTGTATCTGGAGCAGACCCAGCATTCGGGATTGAAAAACATCTGTTCAATATCGCGGATAGATGAAGGCCGGTTCGTATGGATGGACCGCTTCACATTCAGAAATCTGGAAATATTCTCTTCCGCTGCCGGAGGGGAAGGCGTGCCGCTGATATCCGTCATCGACAAATGTTCTTCTCCCATGGGTGCCCGCCTGCTCAGGAGCTGGCTGGCAATGCCAGTGATGGACATTCAGGAACTCGAGTCGAGGTATTCGGCAGTGCAGTATTTCCATGATCATCAGGATGATCTGAGACAGGTCCAGCAACACCTTGGAGATACCGGTGACCTGGAAAGGATCATTTCACGTGCCGCTGCCGGAAAGATCGCCCCGCGGGAGGTCATGCAGCTGAAAAGGGGACTGGAGCAGACAGCTCCGATTTCGAAATTGTGCTCAGGGAAAGGAGTTCAGGCACTGGACGAGATGATGGGAGCATTGGCTGACTGTTCAGGGCTTCTGGAGATATTGTCGCGGACTATGAATCCGGACCCTGCCGCAGCTGTGGGTAAAGGGGATGTCATAGCATCCGGTGTAGACGAAGAACTGGACTCGCTAAGGGATCTGGCATTGCACGGCAAGGATATCCTTGCCGGCATCCAGCAGAGGGAAATCGAAAGGACGGGAATAACATCTCTGAAGATAAATTACAATTCTGTTTTCGGATACTATCTCGAAGTCAGGAACGCGCACAAGGACAGGGTGCCGGAAGATTGGATCAGAAAGCAGACTCTGGTGAATGCCGAACGGTATATCACGGAGGAACTGAAGCAGTATGAGGAAAAGATTCTGGGAGCTGAGCAGCGTATATACGAGATAGAGGCGAGGCTGTATGCTGAACTTGTTGGCAAAATCCAGCAGAATATAAGCAGGGTGCAGTCGAACAGCAGGATTCTGGCGCGTCTGGATGTGCTTGCTGGATTCGCGGAACTGGCGGTGACACATCATTATTGCCGTCCGGAAGTGAACGACGGTACTATGATAGACATCAGGGCAGGACGGCATCCGGTGATAGAGACCCTCATGCCGGCAGGAGAAGAATTCGTGCCCAACGATATCATGCTGGACAACAAGTCGCAGCAGATCATCATCCTGACCGGTCCGAACATGGCCGGCAAGTCGGCGCTTCTGAGACAGACGGCCCTGATAGTGCTGATGGCGCAGATCGGTTCTTTTGTTCCGGCCGCGGAGGCCCGTATCGGGTATTGCGACAAACTTTTCACCAGAGTGGGGGCTTCCGACAATATTTCACGCGGCGAGTCCACTTTCATGGTGGAGATGCTGGAGACATCCATGATCCTGCACAACCTTTCTTCCCGCTCTCTGGTCCTTCTGGACGAGATAGGCCGCGGAACTTCCACATACGACGGCATGTCCATAGCCCGGGCCATCGTGGAGTATATCCACGAATACGGAGACGGGGCGAAGACACTCTTCGCGACACATTACCACGAACTGAACGATCTGGAAACAATATATCCGCGTGTGAAGAACTTCCATATTGCTGTGAAGGAAGTGGACAAAAGGGTGATATTCCTGCGGAAGCTGAAAGAGGGCGGAGTAGCCCACAGTTTCGGTATCCATGTGGCCAGGATGGCCGGAATGCCGCGGCAGGTGATAGAGTCGGCCGAACGGACTCTGAATGCTTTGGAAAAAGGCGGGGAGAAGAAGGATGCCATGACCAAGGCACGGATAAGACCGCACAATGTCAAGGAAGGCCGGGTGGAGAGCGACGGCTCCCTCCAGCTTTCGTTCTTCCAGCTGGATGACCCTGTGCTCTCGTCCTTGAAAGAAGACCTTGAAGCGGCCGACCTGAACAACATGACCCCGCTCCAGGCTTTCGACCTGCTCCGTTCCATGAAAGAGAAGCTGGGAATCGGCTGAATTTTATAAGTGTAAACCTTTTCCGGGAAGGCCAAGGAGTTGTTTGCGCCACGGGCAATTAAAATTTGTTACGCGCCTGAATTTTTCATATGTTTGTAAAGATTATGCTAAAACTAAGGAATCATGCCGATAGAAGACATTCAGACTGAGGAAGTGCCTGCGCAGGAGCAGGAGGAAATTCCAGCAGACGTACAGGAGCCGGAAAAGCCGGAAAATGACGTACAGGAAGATCCGCAGCCGGGAATCCAGGATATTCTGGAGGCAATCGGACGCCTCGAAAACAAATTCGACCAGAAGATAGCTGTGGATGAACATAAGAACGGATTGTTCGACAGGCTGTATAAGGAGCGGGACGAGTACAAGAACGACTTGTATGCGAAACTCCTCAAACCATTTGTCACAGGGACGATAGCCATAATAAACGATCTGAGGTCGTATGTGTCCAAGATGGAGAATTATGATACGGAAAGATCTCTCGAATACCTTCGCACCCTTCCTGACGATATCGCGGAAATGCTTGAGGACAATGGCGTCGAGATTTTCGCCGAGGAGTCCGATGTGTTCAATCCGAGAACCCAGCGTGCCAGGAGAACCGTGGTCACGGAAGATCCTGACATGGATAACAGGATAGCTGAACGCATATCGAAAGGCTACCGCTGGAACGGCGCTGTCCTCCAGCCTGAAATGGTAGCGGTCTACAAGGTCAAATGACTTTCCGGGACAGGAAAATAATATCTTAAAATTACATAATCATGGGAAAGATTTTTGGAATTGACTTGGGAACTACATACTCGTGTATTTCCTATGTGGATGATTTCGGGAAACCTGTAGTGGTGGCCAATCAGGACAGTTCTCCGGTCACACCGTCGGTAGTGGCTTTTGAGGAGGGTGGAAACACATCTGTCGGACAGGCCGCCAAGGAGACGTTGAACACAGATCCGGCCAATGTATGCTCGGCTATCAAACGCCAGATGGGAAAGAGAGACTATACTTTCTCGGCCTTCGGACAGGAATATACACCGGAAGCCATATCATCGTTGATTCTCAAGAAGATAGCGAAAGATACACGAGAGGTTCTCGGTGAGGAAGTGAAGGACGTGGTCATCACATGTCCTGCATATTTCGGTATGGATGAAAGGGAGGCCACCAGGCAGGCAGGTGATATCGCCGGACTGAATGTGCTGGCCATCATCAATGAACCTACTGCGGCGGCCATATCATACGGATTGAATCTGGACAGTCCACAGACTGTCATGGTCTACGACCTCGGCGGCGGTACGTTCGATGTCACCATCATAAAGGTGGAAGACAGACAGATCAGAGTCGTGGCTACCGGAGGAGACCATCAGCTCGGCGGAAAGGACTGGGATGATGCTATCAGGGAATTCGTGATCGGAAAATATTCCGAGATGACAGGAGAATCCATGGATTCCATCTATGACGATATCGAGACCATGGGAGATCTCGAACTAAAGGCCGAAACGGCCAAAAAGCAGCTCACACAGAAGAGTTCCGCAGTTATCCGCCTGAACGGCCAGAAGATAGAGATTACGGTGGAAGAGTTTGACAATGCGACCAGATCCCTTCTGGAAAGCTCCATTGAGAAAATGCATGAAACCATGGATGCCGCGGCCAAGAAGGGAGTCACGTCTTTCGACAAGATACTCCTGGTGGGCGGTTCCACGAGGATGCCTCAGATCATGACCAGGCTGAAGGCTGAATTCCCGGCCACTCCGATAGAATTCTGCGATCCGGACCAGGCTGTGGCGAAGGGTGCCGCCGTTTACGGCATCAATATCGCGGCCTTCCCTATAGATGAAGGCGGGGATGCTCCGAAACCTCAGACGGAAGTGGACAAGTCGAATCCTATTTTTGCTATAGGAAGCGGCAAGGGCCCTATCAAGATAGTCAACGTGATCAGCCAGTGTATAGCAGTGCGTCTGGTGGTGGATGACAACGGCCGTGAGGAAATCGTGAACCAGATATACAAGAATACCGAGCTGCCTTACACCAAGACCCTTCCTGTCGGGACGGTCGTGGCGAACCAGACAAGCGTGTATATGGAGTTCTTCGAGAACGGAAGCATGGATGAGTTTGTTCCGGAAGATCTCTGCAAGCCGCTTATCCAGGGGGAACTCGGACCTCTTCCGGCAAACCTTCCTAAAGGCGCTCCGATCGAGATGTATTTCAATATCAACGAACAGGGCCTGCTTTCCATCGATGCAAAGGACATGACCGGAGGTGTCACCAAGCATCTTGAAGTGATGCTGCAGAGTGTCCTTTCGAAAGAGGAGGTAGAAGCTGAAAAACGGAAAGTCCAAGGCCTGAAAATCTTATAATCCATGGCTTACGAGATCACGAATCTGTTCAAGGAGCTGGAGATTCCGACTTCCGTGACCGGGAAGGACGAAGTGATAGCGGCGATAGACAAGCAGATCAAGATATGGCAGGCCAGGGTCAATAATCCGAGATATAAGCTCGAGGCCACACCTCATACCTCAGCCCTGAAGAAACTCAGGGCTGAGGTCATTTCCAATCCCTCCATCATCTCACAGCATGCCGCCGCATATTCTGAGATAGAGAAGCGTGAGAGAATCCGGAAGGAGAAGGAAATCAGGGATGCAGGCAGGATCTTTGTCCAGAACGGAGAGATTGCGAAAGAGCATCTGGCCATACTTGCAAACAAGGTCAAACTTCCGGAACAGACGATTCTGGATATTCTCGGAGTAAAGGTCAAGACAGCAAGGAAAAAACTGGATTCCGGCTACGAAGATGACGGCATCGAGGAACTCGGGCGGGTGGAGATGAACAAGATCGAAGTCAATCTCAAGCCTCTTGCCGGTCCTGAAAACCTGTATCAGTTCCTTGGAGTCAGGCAGAATTCCCCGAAACAGGAAATTGCCGAGAGAGTGGAAGAGATTTCCCGGATTGTCTCCGCTGACCAGCACAAGACCGATCCTGCAGTTACAGCAAAAAAGAATCTGGCTGATTTGAGCCGGACCATACTTCTGGACGATTCCACCAGGAAAAGATATGACAAGGCGCTTGCCAATGCTTCTTTCGCCCCGGTTGCGGACATGATAAGAAGCCTGAAGGCCGGTTCGCCTTTCATCTCCGCTTCGGTATATGCCCAGCTTGTAGAGGACGCCACCAGAAGAGGCATTCCTCTGGAAAAGGCCAAATTCCTCATATTCAAGACAGCGGATTCCATCCAGCTGCCTATTGCGGCAGATGACATTACGGAAAACAAAGTACAGTGCCGGTTCTGCGGAGCGTTGAATGACAAGGGTACGGCCAACTGCCGTTCATGCGGAATGCCGATAGTTATCCACTGTCCTTCCTGCGGGAAACCGAGTAAAGGAGATGAGCTTGCCTGCACCCAGTGCGGCTTCCGTTTCGGAGACATGATGAAGGCTCCGGAATATGTAAAACTCATAGAATCCGCGCTCGCTTCATCGGATTACGGCTCTGCCCAGGAAAACCTTGCCAGGCTGGAATCCGTATGGAAGACACATCCTTCCATTCCTGATCTGAGGAGGAGGTGCTCTGAAATCCAGGCAAGGATACAGTCTGTCGTCAAGAATGTGGAGGAGCTGTGCCGGAAGAAGGAGTATTACAAGGCTAGGACAGCCATAGCATCCATAGCCCCCACACCTGCACTGGCCAGACTGTCTGAAGAGGCTGAGTCTGCCGTGCAGATGGCGGAAAGCCGGCTTCTTGAAGCCTCCCGCATAACAGACCAGAATGCCAAACTTGATAAATATATGCAGATTCTGGCCATCTGTTCAGACTGCGTGAAAGCCGCGGCCGCCATCCGGAGCAATCCTCCTGTGTCGCCGTCAGGGATGCAGGTTTCCGTTTCCGGCAGCTCTGCAAGAATCCAGTGGACCAGATTGCCATCTTCGTTCATATCCTATATTGTCATAAGGAAAGAAGGCGGCAGACCTTCATCGCTCCAGGACGGGAAACGGATTGCAGACACATCGGCGGCAAGTACGGATGATACCGGACTTGTTCCGGGCGTAAGCTATTTCTATGCGGTCTACAGCAGATGCGGCGAGATATATTCCCGTACCGGTGCAGTTTCGGACAAGCCTTCCATGGCGGTGTGTGACATAGATTTGAAATCCCTGTCGTACGATATCAGAAAAGACTCCATCGGATTCAGCATGCAGCTTCCGCAACATGCAGAAGCAGTCGAGATATACCGCGACGGTGCACTTGTCAAGACCATATTCGGGACTTCGTACATGGATACCGGGCTTGTCACAGACAGGGAATATCTGTACAGGTTCGTGACAGTCTTCAAGGACAGTGCCTCGGCACAACATAAATCAGCTGGTGTGGCCCTGAAGCTCAGACCGATGGCTCCTCCGGATCCGGTACACCTTAATGTGGATGACGGCAAAGATTCAGCACGGCTGTCCTGGAACATTCCCCGCCACGGCATGCTGTCTGTTTTCGTCAGTGACCAGCCTGTCCGGTACCATGCGAACGACGTCGTAAACATAGATGTCATAAAGCTGCCAAGGCTCAATATATCAGGCTCGTCATGTACCATAACCAAGAATTTCTCCGGGGTAAGGTATTATCTTCCTATTACCATACAGGGAAATGTGGGAGTCGTCGGGAATGCGGTGCGCGTCGTGTCCATAATAAAACCGTCAGGCGTCAGATTCGACAAGAACGATACATTCATCCTGGTGAGATGGAACTGGGAGAATATTTCAGGAATCAGGATAAAGGTCCATACGGACAATGCCAATCCGAAGGCCATTGACCTGTATCCGAACGGCAGTCCTGCACAGTTCAAGGCAGATTTTTCCCGCGAAGCCAAGTCGGTCAGGGTGTCCGTATGCTCTATTGTCAAGAGCGGGACGGAGACATTGCTGAGCGATGCGATAGAGGAGACATTCAGCCTTTCTGTGGCAAAGGTTGCTTTCGAGAAGGTGAGCAAGGCGTTTTTCGGGGACAAGTACACTCTGGAACTGACTTCGGATTCCATATTGCCATGCTCGCTGTCTCTGCTGATCTCGGAGAATTTCCCTCCGAACGACCTGACTAACTTCAGGTCATATCTGACTATTGCACCAGGAGAGCTGAAGCCTGGTGAAACCTTGAAGAAAAGTGTGCAGTATTCAAGACGGATGAAAGGCAAGCCTCTGTATTTCAGGCTGATTGCTACAGACCGTACAGCAGCCAAGCAGGTCTTGGTGGTGCCTGAAACGAGAAATATAAAATAACAGGATGTTCAGACAACCCCAAAAGACAAGACATGAGTAAAGTAGTATGTCCATATTGTTTTGAATCCTTTGATTCAAGCGAAGTAATGTTCAGATGCAGCAACCAGGCAGGGTGCACTAAAGTAAAGGACAAGGCCCTCAGCGGGTTCTGGAAGCAGGACGAATTCGAGACTCCGTGCTTCAAGGCCCCAAGGCGGCTGTTCGGCGGGACTCCGGATTCCGCCAAGTGCCCCGAATGCGGCAATGTCTCGTACTGGGTGATCTGCCCGCACTGCCATAACCGGATACCGAAGCAGATGGTGAAGACCAAAGGATACATCATATCCATAATCGGAGCCAGGAGCAGCGGCAAGACGAACTATATCACGACTCTGATAAACGAACTGATGCAGAGGGGATACTGTCTCGGCAATATCGGTACAGTGGCGTCCAATGTAGCCAACAAGCCGGAGAACAATACCCAGGCACGTTATGAACGCGATTTCTTCAACATAATGTACCGGAACGGGAAATGTCCTCCTCAGACAGCCATCAACGACCCCAGAAGCAGGATTCCCCTTATCTATGAGCTGTCGCAGAAAGGCAAGGCACCACTTTATCTTGTGATCTATGATACGGCAGGGGAGAATTTTGCAGATCCGAGGAATATCGCAGCCAATGTCAAGTTCCTCGAGCAGTCTGACGCCTGCATCTACCTGCTTGATACTTTCTGTATCCCTTACGTGCATGACAAACTTCGCTCAAAGCTCAGCCTTGAGCCTATCGAATTGAAATTCGATGTGATCATAGATAATATCATCGGACATTTTGAGGAAGGCGACCCTAAAATCAAGGATGCTCAGTATAAGAAACCGATGGCCTTGGTTTTCAGTAAAATAGATTCCATCCTGATGAATGAGGACCTTTTCATGGATACTTCGATAGAGGGAATGAGCCTCGAAAGGAACAGTGCCTTCCTGGATGGAAGCGGAGTGAATCTTGACGACATGGAAAGCATAAGCGACGGTCTGAGGGGAGCGTTGCACAGCTGGGGAGAGGACAACTTCATAAACAATATCGAGAACCATTACAGCGATGTCCGTTATTTCGGAATATCGGCCCTTGGAGGCATGCCTGGAAAAGGCGGGGTCATCAACAATCTCCGCCCGTACCGTGTCCTCGACCCTCTCGTCTGGATACTTCACGAGTTCAAATATTCTCTTCCAATAGCCAAGTAGCTGCGTATGAAACAGATTGATTATCAGGAAATCTATTGTACATCTTCCGAGAAGAACATCTTTTCGGGAATGCCGGGATTCGGAATCCGGACATGCACCGAAGGCATGTCTTATTCAGATGCCGAAATCATAACGGGGCAGTGCTCCACAGGGTATCAGGTCTATGGTGACAGGATTCTGGACATGGACAGGATTCTTGCCGATCCGGATGTGGTATACGGCTATTCTCCGGCATACATGTACAGGAAAGTGACCATGACGGACGGACGGGCAAGATACGTGTTCGGCCGTACCGTATACATTGGTGTGGATTACGGTTTCTTCAAAGGGATAAATGCGTACGACAGGGCCGGTACGAATTATTTCTCCCATCTGCTGATATTCGACAGTGAACCGGATATCGCATTGCCGGGCATACTGCTGGACCAGGGGGCATATGTGCCTGAAGGCTGGTCGTGTACACCGGCGAACAGGGAGCTTGTCGGACTTCTGACCGGAGAGCCGGAATTTCTCGGACGCAAGAGCCTGGCAGTGGATACCGATGTGAAGGCGAACCCTGCTGTATCCCCTGAATCTGTGCCGTTTGTGCAGTGTGTGCTTCAGATGTTCAAGAACAGGCGCTCGGCAGCAGGGCAGGAACTGCCGGTGAAGATGATAGTGAAGGCTCCTGGAAAACTTGTCGGGGACTGTCTCCGTCTGCTGGCGGTTTTCCCGCAGGAATGCATGGATGGAGTATGCTATCTGTCGAATTACATGCAGGGAGGCGGAATTCCTGACGGATACGATATAGTATTTGTAGACGAGTACAATGAAGCTGGACTGTATGAGTCCAATTATCTGACGGTAGACCTGTTTGAGCAGGGGAAGCTGAATTTCCAGGGGAATGTCATTCTTGACAAGGTGAGGGATTTCATTCTTTCAGGGGACATCTCTACAGCATCTTCCCTTATCCGGTTCTATCTGGACATGAAGACAGACGGACATGATGACTACGGGTTCCTGTACAGTCTCTTTGCCGGGACTGAGCCGGACATGGACATTTCCCTTCAGTCACTTGACAGCCAGATGATCGGCAGGCTCGGAACTGTGCATCTGTCGCCGGCACAGGAGCAGAGGTTGTGGAATAAGATAAACAAATGTGTCGACGGCAGTCTGGCGGAAGCCGGCAGCGTGGAGTTCCGTCAGGCTTTGCAGGTGATTGACGGACTCCGCAGGCATTTCCCAGACAGGCTGAAGATATCGTCAGAGAGGAGAAGCTCTGTCACTGAAGCATTGTTCTTCGTCCCGGGAAATCTCGAAAAGACAGATTACGGGAAGGACATCGATACGATATTGTGGATAGTGGACAGAAAGGCCGTCGAGGAAAAGATGCAGGAGACGCTCAAGGTCATATTGCATTCAGGATTGAAGGCGAAGGACAGGAACAGCCTGGTCCAGAAACTCTTCCCTGTCGGAAAATACGCAGAGGACCTCTTCGCGTATTTCAGGAGCTTCCCGGAAGACATGGCGCTGGCGGATGATGTGATGACGTCGATGGTGAAGTCCATGGGGGAAAGGAGATTCTCGGATTTCGTATGGCTGGCACAGCTGAATCCGGAGCTGAAGAAGGTCATCGCCCCGGTCATATCGGAATATTATTCGTCAAGGATAGGGGCCGATGCCCGGACGGGGATTGAATCCATGCTGGAATTCATATCGAGGACAGGCGTCGACCAGATGGAATCCCTGGGGCTGCGGCAGGTCTTCGAGACGGCTGTGATGAAGCTTTCATCCCTGCCCCTGCCTGCCATGAAAAAGATATGGCAGGAGATTCAGGATTCAGGCATAAAACTGCAGGGAGCGGCGGCGGAAAATCTCGAAAGGACAAGATGTCTGATAGAGAAAGAGCTTCCTGAAGCAGTGGACTATATGTTCATAAATACAGCATTCAGGATACATTCAGCAAGTCCGGCATATCTGGAGCGTCTGTTCCGCCGCTGGATCAGTACGGTTCCTGAGTCAGGGAAAATAAAGCGGCTGTTCAAGGAAAACCGCGGGATGGACCGTAAACTGGCCGGGGGATGCATCCTGGCATTATGGCAGAACGGCAGAATGAGATCATCAAGGGAGGATATGGTATTGTCTGTCACTGACAGCTGCGGGTGGGGCAAGAAGGATCTCGAAGCCTTCTGTGCAGAGTGCGGAGACAAGGATCTGTCGGATTTCCTGCTTAAATCGAACAGTGCAATAAAGAAATTATTCAGGAAAATATTCAAATAGACTTATGAAAAGATTCTTTCTGCTATCGCTGTCCGCCATTCTCTGGTGTGTATCGGTAAGCGCCGGACAAATCCGGTTTTTCACGCCTTTCCAGTACATGCATTATGACTGTGTCAGCGGAACTGGAGTGAAGTCCCTGACGGTCACTGAAAACGGGTCGGGAAAGACAGATGTTTATTATTTCAGGCCTGATGGCGGCATCTCGAGTATTTACGGGATTGCCGAAGGAGATACCTCGAAGGTTGCATCATATGTCTACAAGGGCGACAAGCTTGTGGACATAGACAGGCATCTCGAAAGGAACAAACTGAAATACAACAAGGCAAAGCAGCTCTGCGAGATACAGACCTACGAATTATTGAACAGCAAGAGCAAGCCGGCGTATTATACGGTTGTGGAGTATGATGAAAACAATCTCCCTGTCCGCTATTTCCGGGGAAAAGAACCGTCTCCGGCCCAGGATCCGGGTGACTATGAAGCCAAGGCGTCATACAAGGACGGCAAACGGGTCTCTTTCACCGAAACTGTCTATGATTCCGATCAGAAAGATTTTGTCCGGAATGAGTACGAGTACGATGAAAACGGGGTGGCTGCAGGGTATTCTGTCTATAAGGACGGCAGATTTATACGTAAGGTGCAGTTTATCCATAAATACGATGACCACGGGAACTGGATTGTGCGCAAGGCCTTGTTTGGAAGGTCGCTCCTCTATACTGTGACCAGAAATCTGACATATTATACGGCGGAGGAGGCGGCGTCAGCCGTTGCCGTGGAAAAGAATACCGGAAAAAGCGCATTGGGCGCATATTTTTCCAACATGAAAAACAGGATAGTCACGGAGGTCTATTACAATTACGACGGGGGGATAGTGCTGATCTCCATCGTCCTCCTGATGACTCTTGCGGGGATGGTCTATGTGCTCATACGCATGATTGACAATCCTCCTTTCAGCAGGCGTGTGCTGGGGAACGGCATGAAACGCTTGTGGATGTATGATTCATCAAGGTATCTGAATGTCCTGGTGTACTTTGGCTTGGCTTTCCTCTGCTTTCTGGCGTCTATCCTCGTGATAGCCCTTGTAGGCGGGGTGCTGTGGCTGCTTGCCTGGATACTCAAGATAATAGTGCATATCATTATCGTGTTCGGATGGATATGCACCATAATCGGTGTCCTGGGCCTGTTGGGTAAGTCAAGCGAATCCCTGATTCCTCTGGTAATCGGCATCATCATCCTGTCGTTCAAGAACTTTATGAAGATTATGGGAAATGCCGCTGTTGACTGGAGTTTCGCATTCCTGAACAGGATAAACATGATTGGCTGGGGTTTCAACCTGTGTGTCTCCCTGTGGGATGTGATACTTCTCATATTCCTCACTCCGGTGGTGCTTTTCCTGTCGGCGGCTGCCGTTATAATCGTGTTGAACACCCTGCTCAACGGCATCGAATGGACTGTGACGAGAATATACAGTATCCACAGGCCATGTCCGAGCTGCGGAAGTACAAAGACCCCGGATTATATAGTCGGCGGAAGGATTCATCCGGTGAAACTGCACCCGGGCATGTTCGGGATATTCTATCAGCATTCTCCTGTGACAGGCCAGGCAGTGCCTACCATGTTGCTGAACGGCAAGGGCAGACTCTCCCGCCGCTGTCCTTCATGCGGGACCATCATCAATTCAGACACCGAGAAGTCATTCGGGACTGATATACACATCGGTCTTGTCGGCCATCGTTCTTCCGGCAAGTCATATCTGCTCTACACCGGACTGAGCAGCCTGAAGAATGCCTATCCTTATGCCGTATCGCAGATAGATGCCGACATGGACACGAGAATAGAAGACAAGCGGCGGAGAATCGCGGCCAGGGCCGGTATCCAGACAAATGTGGCGAACAGGTATCGCGCCGTACAGCTCATGATCACTTCCAAACACAGGCCTGTACCATATCATCTGTTTTTCTACGATGTGGCGGGAGAGAAGTTCAATGCGTCTTCGTCCAGCTACAAGACTGCCATGGATTTCTACCGAAACGTGCAGTCCATTGTCTTCGTCATAGACCCTGGAATGATCGACTATACCGGAATCCCTGTCGACGAAAAGGTGAGGGCATGGGCGGAAAAGTCTCCGAACCGCAGCGAGCTTTACCGTATAGACAATTCATTCTCTGTCCTCAAGGATATTCTTGAGAGCGTCGGCCGGAATCCGTCCAAGATAGATTTTACATTCGTATGCACGAAGTCCGATACCGGGTATTTCGAGGCGGCAGGTATTTCCAGAAAAGGTATTACGGAGGCCGCCATAGAGAAATTCATCCGGCGCGGGCTCGGACTGGAGAATCTTGTGAATTCGGCAGTGGCCGCATTCAACGACGTCCATTACTTCGAGACCAGCGTTACCGAAGGGAACGGAGGCAATGCAAGAGCGCTCTTCGAATTCCTCCTCAAGCAGCGAAAAGTATCATTCTGACGTTATTTCAGCGAGAACCGGAGTCCGAGGTTGAGGTTGAAATTCAGTGGATGCGCTGAATAGGCAGTCTCTACTTCGGACCCGTTTGCGAAATGATAGATTACCCCTGGTTCCAGATACAGCCCCACGATGCCGGACAGTTTGAACTGAAGTCCTGCCGAAGCTCCGACAGACCACTGCAGCGGTTTTACTGTCAGTTTTTCCCTGCCGCTTTCCCGTACATCGCCGCCATAGACATAGTCTGACCTTACAGTTCCGCCGATGCATTTCTCTAGCATACCTCCGGCAGAGGCATATACATCCAGCCGGCTGTTCTGCCAGATATGGAAGTTTACGTTCAGCGGAATGCCGAGATAGTGCAGCGTCTGCCTGCTGTCTACATAGTAGGATTCGCTGCCTGTCTTTGACTTCGAAAGCAGCCATGAATAGGCAAGCCCGCTTTCTATACTCCACCGCGGAGTCAGGGCATATGACACGGACACACCTGCTTTCAACGGCAGATAATGCCGGGATTCCGTGCTGACTTCCTTCGACCTGTTGAACATCATGATTCCTGCCAGGGAATTGTCCCCGTAGCTCATAGACGCAGCCGCGGCCGCCGTATTCACTGCCTGGCTGTAGCCGGAATGCCGTGTCCCGCCGCCTGTCAATCCAGAAGCATATACCCCGAAAACCGGTCGGCCTTTGCGTTCTTCCCTGCCGGCTTCAGCCAGAAGAATATCCTTCCACCCGTATCCGTCGCTGAAAGATTCTTCATTGCAGTCAGCGCTCTCATTCTTTTTGCTGTCCTTCCGGACAATGCCGGACGCTTCCTTTTCATTGCCCGCAAGGGCTTCAGAATTGCCTCCGGCAATGGCGTCGTCCATGTCATAATCGCTGTCATTGCCCGCAAGGGCATCGGAATTTTCTGCGTCAATATCATTGTCCGCCAGGACAATATTTCTGTCTGGTCTCGGGAAATCTTTCATTTCCGAAGCCGGCGGTATCCTGTCGATCCTGATGATTTCGGGGCCGCCGGATATGATGCTGCCGGACGCTGCCGGACTGTACGTCCCGTATTCCCTTCCAGGCATTAAGACGGTCAAGGCTGCCAGAACTGCCGCGGCGGCCATTGACGACAGCAGGACGATGACGTTTTTCCTCCGTTTCCTGTCTTTGTCCACAGCCGCCAGAATTTCCTCCAGCAGTCCTTCGGGGGCGGGCTCAGCGTAGCCGGACATCTCTTTTCTTATATTTTCTTTCCAGTCAGTCATGTCTTTCTTTTCTATAATCGTTCAGCCATTTGGCCAGCAATGCCTTTGCCCTGTGGTACTGGGATGCCGATGAATTTTCTTTGATTCCCAAGAATTCCGCGATTTCCTTGTGGCTCATTTCTTCGAATACATACAGGTTGAATACCGTTCTGTAGCCATCAGGAAGCCTGAGAATCATGTCCTGTATCACTGAGGCAGGAATATCTTTCAGGTCGATGCCGCTGTCATCCTCGTCTTCCGGGATGTCCGGCAGGTCTGCAGAGGTCACGAAGATGTCGTTTCTGACAGTTTTGCGGAGATGTTTCAGGGCTTCATTTATCACTATCTTGCTCATCCAGGCTTTCATAGACCCTTCTCCGCGGTCCTGAAAATTTCCGATGGATGAGAAAATCTTTACAAAGCTGTCTTGAAGGATGTCTTTCGCAGTTTCTTTGTCAGAGACATATCTGCGGCAAAGGGCGTACAGATAGCCTGAATAGAGGCCGTACAGCTCTCTCATCGCTGTCTGGTCTCTATTCTTCAGTCTTTCTGCCAGCTTCTGTCCTGCTGTTCTGCCCATCGGTTTGCCAGACGTCAGTCAGCCGGAGTTTCTTCCGGGGTCTCAGGGGATTCTTCTTCCGGAGTCTGCCAGTCGGCGCGGGTGCAGTAATCGAATGTTGCGGTCTTTTCCCCGCTGAACGAATCGAATTTCAGCGTAAGCTTGACAGTTTCACCTTTCGTGTCAGGAAGATCCTGCAGTCTGAAAGCCACGATGCCGTCACCTTCATAATATGTTCCGTCTCCGTGTGCATTGTGCGTGAATCTCACTTCGTAAGGGTCTTCTTCATTCAGCCCTGTGACCAGATTCAGTTCATGCTTGATTCCGGAGTTTCCCCAGCGGGTGACGAAATGGATGGTCAGGTAGCCGTCTTCTACATTCGTCATCCAGTCTGCGTATATTTCCACAGGGTCGTTGCCGTATTTTTGCGCCAGTGTGATGTTTTCGCCTTCTTCAAAGACGACTGTTTTCTTCGTCAGGATGCTGTCCATCCAGTTTATCTTCACGGCCTTGCTGTATCCTTCGCCTTTCACGTCGGAAGGCATGTCAGTCTCGGTGAAGTTCACGAAAGCGCGCATTTCCTTTTCCTTGTATGGCAGAGCAGTGTTGTCCAGCGGCCAGAGCTTTTCTTCATCGTTCAGCTGCATATAGAAATAGTCGGCCCCGTCATTGACGACAGGCTTTACCGTGACTATCGCGTCCGGCGACAAGATGGAATAGTCGTAGCCGTCATCGTTGTTCAGGCAGGATTGGAAGAACGGCATGGCGAGAATAGCCGCCATCCCCAGGAATTTGGGTTTCATTTTCGTTTTCATATTCCAATGTTTAAAATTTTCCTTTTGCGGATTATAATGGTTTCTCCGGAATATTAAATCCGCAAACCGGAAAATCTTGCATCGCCAGTCTGAAAATACCAGAAAGGTACGCTTCCGTCACGGTTTCCCGTGTGCCGGTGCGTACCTTTCTGCAGGTATTGCCGTGCAAGGTCTGCTAAAGGAGTGCGGCGGCCTCGGCTGCTTTTTCCGCGAGCAGAACAAATGCCTCTCCGTCAGGTCTTGAAGAAAGCGCCACTGGTTCGCCGTCATCTCCGGCTTCGCGTATTCCCTGGACAAGAGGGATCTGGCCTAAAAGCGGAATGCCGTATTTTTCTGCCATGGCCTTTCCTCCGTCTTTTCCGAAAATATAGTACTTGTTTTCTGGCAGCTCTTCCGGCGTGAACCAGGCCATGTTCTCTATCAGCCCGAGGATAGGCTTGTTCACGCTTGTGTTGCGGAACATGTTTACTCCCTTTTCCACATCTGCAAGGGCCACTGCCTGAGGTGTGCTCACTATGACGGCCCCTGAGAGAGGAATGTCATGTACGAGGCTGATATGGATGTCCCCTGTCCCGGGAGGCATGTCGATAAGCAGAAAGTCCAGCTCCCCCCATCTCACCTGCAGAATCATCTGCTTGAGGGCATTGCAGGCCATCGGGCCTCTCCAGATAAGCGCCTGTTCAGGCTTGGCGAAATATCCGATGGACATCCATTTCACTCCGTATTTTTCCAGAGGCATGATGACTTCCTTCTCGCCTTCCTTATAAGCTTCCGGCATCTGGTTCTCCGTTCCTGTCATCTTGGGCACGGAAGGCCCGTATACATCGGCGTCAGCCAGCCCGACTTTGTATCCGAGACGGGCCAGAGCCACAGCCAGGTTGACGGCCACTGTTGATTTTCCTACTCCTCCCTTGCCTGAGGCTACGCCGATAATGCATTTCACATTCTCGAGCTCTTCTGTGCCGAGATCCAGCCCGGCTGGCTTCTTCCCGGCATCTTTGATGACAGTTTTTATTTCGGCTTCCACTCCCGGGATATGTCTGATCAGCGCCGCCTTGGCGCTTCCGATGAGATATTCTGCGAGCGGATCGCGGTGTTTTGGAAAGGCGAGAGTGACTGTCACCTTGTTCCCGTCTATCTCCACCTTGTCTACCATGCCGAGCTCCACGATGTTCTTGTCTCCCTTAGCAGGATGCTGAACATCGTAGAGCATTTTCATTATTTCGTTCTGTTTCATTATCGTATCATTTAACGGAGGTGCCCCGAAGCGTAACTCAGAAAGTATCCTTCCGGTCGGCCTCCGTCAGTCCAATGAATTATTCTACTATATCCATTTCATCGAGAAGCCAGCCTGCGCCGCCGAATTTATCGATGATGAAGAGAACGTACCGGATATCTACATTGATGCATCTCTGCAGTTCAGGCTCGAACATCACATCGCTGCTCATGGACTCCCAGTTCCCGTCGAAAGCCAGTCCGATGAGATGGCCGTCAGCATTGAGGACAGGACTGCCTGAATTCCCTCCGGTGATGTCATTGTTCGACAGGAAAGCTACCGGCATTTTCCCGTCCGGCATGGCGTATCCGCCGAAATCCCCAGTTTCCCAAAGTTCTTTAAGCCTGTCAGGAACTACGAATTCCCAGTTTTCAGGGTCTTCTTTTTCCATGACCCCGTCCAGAGTGGTATAACAGCGGTAAATGACGGCATCCTTGGGCGAATAGCCCTTGACTGTGCCGTATGTCAGTCTCATGGTGAAGTTCGCGTCCGGATATGAAGGCTCGCCCTTCTTCCACTCCAGCAGGCCGGCTGTGTAGGTTTTTCTGGCTTCTGCCAGGAGTTTGTCACTGGCCATGAGTCCAGGATAGATTGAAACTATGGCTTTGTTCACTTGTTCTGACAGCACTGTGGCAGGGTCATTGGCGACAGCCTCCCATCCTCCTTCATTTATAGCTGCTTTCAGTTTTTCAGGCGATGTGAACACGCTTGATGAGAAAAGGGAGTCTACATATCCGGCGATGTCCATTGTCCCGAAATCATCTGAGATCCCTGTCAGCCATTGGCCTTCGGCGGCATTGTCCCTGAAATATTCCAGCATGGCGGCGGCGACTTTCTTGTCTGTCGGTGCGGAGTAGTCTTTGTAGACCGGCAGAAGCTCGTCGCAGGCCAGCTGGAGAGCCGCCAGCGTGTCCTTGGCTGAGTCTTTGAACAGCGCAGTGCTGAACTTGCTATGCAAGCTTGATGCTATCTGCTGGAGTTCTATCCTGTATATGGATTCCGTGGCGATAGTATATTGCAGGTTTGGCTCTGTTCCTTCAGAGATGCCTTGCCGGATGCGGTCCAGAGCATTCCCGTATTTCTCCATCCTGGACTTTTTAGCTTCTGCCCATTCGGAAAATGCTTTTTCTTCCTGCTCAGCCCGTCCTATGACATCGAGTTTGGTGAATGCGAGTTTCATTCCCTGCCATTTTTTCCATCCGTTGGAAGACATGGCATATTTGCTGGCATATTTTATCCTGACTGCAGGGTCGGCCAGCATGTCTTCCATGAGAATATCCTGCCTGATAGTCCTGGCCGCTATTCTGATGTCATTCATTTTCAGCTGCAAATCGAGTTCCGGCGATGTCTGGAATCTGGTGGTTCTCCCCGGATAGCCCATAATCATAGTGTAGTCTCCTTCAGAAATTCCGTTCAGAGAGATGCTCAGATGCTTTTTTTGAGTGTACGGCACATTGTCTTCCGAATATGGGGCAGGGTTGTTGTCTTTGCCGGCATAGACGCGGAATACTGAAAAATCACCTGTGTGGCGAGGCCATACCCAGTTGTCAGTGTCTGCACCGAATTTTCCGATGGAAGAAGGCGGAGCTCCTACGAAACGGATGTCGTTGAATTCTTTGTAGACAATCAGATACCAGACATTTGTATCATAGAAAGGTATCACCGCCGCTGTGCAGTGAGGATTTTTCTCTTCGGCGTCTGCCTGCAGTGCACTGATGGCATCGCCTATAGCCTCGGCCGCCAGGTCATCCACGTTTGCACTGTCTTTATACTCTTTCCTGGCCTTTTCAGCCGCCTTGAAGATTTCGTCGGTGACATCCTTCATGCTTTCCATGAAAGTCACGGTCAGGCCTTCTACGGGAAGCTCCTCGCTTCTGTTCATGGCCCAGTATCCATCCGTCAGGTAGTCATGCTCGACCGTGCTGAGTTTCTGGATGCTTGCATAGCCGCAGTGGTGGTTCGTCAGAAGCAGACCTTCGTCCGACACTATTTCTCCTGTACATCCTCCGCCGAACTGCACTATGGCATCTTTCAGCGACGAGTGGTTGATGCTGTAAATCTGCTCGGCCGAGAGTCTGCAGCCAAGCTCCTGCATCGTGTTTTCATTCATTTTCTGAAGCAGCGGAAGCAGCCACATTCCTTCGTCTGCACGTGCAGGCAGAAGCATCAGCGCCAGCGCCGCCATTGTCAAGATTTTCTTCATCGTATATTGGTTGTTTTAAATTATTTCACACAAGGCTTGTTTTGGCATCAGTCCGATGAATTATTCAGCTCGGAATTGTTCCATCGAACTCATTTCATGGAAAGAGCCGTTTCCTGCCGGATAGAACTTCCGCCGACCACAGTCCAGTTGCTTCTGCCCGGGCTTGAATCCAGCCTGTCCAGAGTCAGGTCGTATTTTACCGTACTCCCGGTCACTATCTTGCACCGCGAATTCTCAGACCCGTTGAATTCCATGAAAACAGCGGTGTCTCCTATCACGTCCTGATACCAGTAGCTTGAGCTTACATCAAGAGGGATGGCTTCCGATGCTGGATTTTCGAGGGACAGCACATGATAATACGAGTCGTCTTCAGGCAGATAATAGAATCCGGCTGTATTATAAGGCCAATATTCTTTGCTTTTTGAGGACAGTCCGCTTATTCTGATCTCCGTGCCGCCGCTTTCTGAAACTACTTCTCCGTCCGACGCGATGGTGCAGTATCCTCCGTCATGGAAAACGTAAGTATTTCCGTTGTATGTGACATTGAATGCATGGTGTTCGACCAGATTCTCCGTTTCCTCACCGAGGTCCGTTACAGGTGTGAATATGGCATCTTTGTCCATTCTGTAAAGCCTCGGAGTCACATAATATGTCCCGGTGACATAGTTGCGATAGCCGAGCACTGTATAGAATTTCCCGTCTGCCGCCATGAACGGTTCGAGAATATAATAGGCATATTCAAGCTTTTCGTTGTACTTGTGTCCCTGCCCGTCATCCTTTTCATAGTAAAGACCTCCGTTCAGTCTCATTTCCTCGAAAGAGAAGTAGTCCGATCCGCTTATTATTATGCCGTTTTCATTTGCCGTCCAATAGAATGAACCTGCATCTTCCGGATACTCGCCCGGATGGAATTGGTCTATTTCATTGATGCTGTCACCATTGATTTCATACAATCTTATTCTCGGCATCTGTCCGTCGTTTCTTGTGATGTTTTCCGAAAAAAAGAATTCGTTGTCTGATATACAATGGCTCAAATGGCTGTAGTGTTCTATTCCGTCCGCATAGGAGTTTCCGGGCATTGTCAGCAGTTTTCCGTCAGACACTCTCATCAGCACATTCCTGTATTCCATGCCGAAACTCTGGTATGCTTTCCCTATGGATGTCTGGAAGTCAGTGTAAAGAGTGTCAAGACTTGTAGGGAATTCGAGCTCCGCGTAGATATAGTCTTCGGATATG
Source organism: uncultured Bacteroidales bacterium (assembly GCA_949289565.1). Classification (GTDB taxonomy): domain Bacteria; phylum Bacteroidota; class Bacteroidia; order Bacteroidales; family UBA932; genus Cryptobacteroides. Next base: position 31,272 of record CASEOO010000019.1, on the reverse strand, counting down.
GACATGACCTGACGCATATATACGTGCCAGAGTGTGTTGTCATCCTTGTCGAAGAAACAGAGACGTTCTGGGACCTCTCCTGCTATCTTCATCGGGATTTCGTAGCTGCCGTCATGGGCGCTGTATTCTATTTCCTGTTCAGGGTCGAGATAAAGGCAGCAAGCACTTCCTATATCGGCAGTGTAAGGCACTCCTGTGGTGATATCCTCTATGAATTCCGAAATTTTTTCATACAGCCTGATCTCCGCTATGATTTCTTCGGCTATACCTTCCTCTCCCTCTATGCCGGTCCTGAGCCTTATATGGCAGATGTTTCCGTCTATTCCCGTCTGCATTTCATCTGTGATGGCCTCCGGGAAATCTATGCTGATTTCAGTTACGGGGCTTTCTGCTGATGAATCATCCGTTACCTTGAATTCCGCGTCCATTTTCTGTCCGCCGACAAAGATCTCCGGTGACACAAGACTATTCTCATAAATCCTGAGTGTCAGAGTGCTGCCCAGAATCAGCCGATCGTCATACGAAACGCTGCCGTCAGGGAACATGAGACCGTCATCGCCATCCTGTGCGGACGGATCGCATGAAGATATTGCGTACAGCGCCATCGAAAGCATCAGGAATTTGCTGAAAATACATTTCTTATTCATGATAAAATGATTGTCATTGGTCATTATATGCCGGCAAAGGTAGGAACACTTTCGGATTTAACAAACTTTCACCTGCCGGAGTTTTATCCGGGACGTTGCGGATTCACCACAGGGCAGGCTCCAGTTCCTTCAGATGGAAACTTTTCCTGTGGTATGGCGAGAACCCGTATTTCCGGATGGCTTCTACATGCTCCCGTGTAGGGTAGCCCATATTCCTGTCCCATCCGTACATGGGATACTCGGCCGCGATTTTCCTCATGAATTCATCACGCCAGGTCTTCGCCAGAACCGATGCCGCGGCTATGGATGCGAATTTCCCGTCCCCCTTGACTATGCAGCTGTACGGAATCCTGTCATACCTTTCCAGAATTTCTTTCTCGCTTGTCTGGCCTCCGGCCAATGTTTTCGTCAGATCTTCCCCGCCTGCACTCTTTTCGCCTCCCGTATTACTCTCGCCTCTTCCGGCCAATCCTTTTTCAGCCGCCAAGGCGGCAATATATGAAAATGGCCTGAACCGATTCCCGTCGACCAGAATGAAGTCCGGCGTGACAGACAGTCTCATAACGGCTCTCTGCATTCCTGCAATAGAGGCGTTAAGGATGTTGATGGTGTCTATTTCCGCCGCTTCCACTGCTTCCACAGCATAAGAGATGGCCTCTTTTTCGATAACCGGCCTGAGCAGATCCCTGGCTTTTTCCGTCATTTTCTTCGAATCGTTCAGCAGCGGATGCCGGAAGTCTTCCGGCAATATCACTGAGGCCGCGAATACAGGCCCTGCGAGAGGCCCTCTTCCCGCCTCGTCGCATCCGGCCTCTGTCAGGCCGAAGTTCATATATGGCAGTAGTTCTGTGCTGGCTTTCATTATACATCATTATGTGTGAATTCGCGAAGATAGCGGCAAATACCATGATAAAAAACAGAAAAATGACAAGCGCATGTGACGATAATTCATGAAAAATTATAAAAAAGAGAAAAATATCAGGCTTCCTGAGGTGAATATGACAATAATTTCTTGCCTTTTGCAATCTAAAATGTCAGCTTTGCAGAAACCAAATAATGCGGCTTATGAAAGATTTAGGGAAAATTTACGAGCGTTTCGGCCGGCTGCTCGAAGAAGGCAGGCCTTATCTTGACCCTGGGTGCAGTTTCATTTCTATTTGTTCAGGCCTGGGTGTGGACCCGGAGGTTTTCAGCGGCTTCATATTTTCTCAAGTAGGGTATACTGGCGAGGAAGTGCTGGAGATATACCGCCGTTCATGGCATCCGGACGAAGGGGGTGCACAGTGATTCCATAATGGAGTCAGGCCTATTGTTTTTGCCGTGTGATTTTATTAAATTTGCAAGGATGGCCCCTCTGCAGACAGGAAAATCCTTGTACGGGTAGAAGTTACACTAAATTAATAACGATAGAAATGAAATTTTATTCAACTCAAGACATCCGCAATGTGGTGCTGATCGGAAGTGCAAGATCAGGTAAAACCACATTATCTGAAGCCATGCTTTACGAAGGTAAAGTCATAGACAGAAGAGGTACAGTGGAAGCGAAGAATACGGTTTCGGACAATTCCGAAATCGAGCAGATCAACCAGAGATCAGTATATGCCACTCCATTGTACGCGGAGTTCATGGACACCAAGTTCAATATCATAGATGCTCCTGGCGCTGATGATTTTGCCGGCGGCGCCGTGTCTGCATTCAAAGTCTGCGAAACAGCTGTCCTGGTCATCAATGCACAGCAGGGAGTGGAAGTCGGCACAGAGATTTTCGCCAGATATGCAGAAAAATACGGGGTGCCGATGATTGTGGCTGTGAACCAGCTGGATGGAGAAAAGGCTTCTTGGGAGAACACTCTCGACACTATGAAGGAAGCTTTCGGGAAAAAACCTGTTATCATCCAGTATCCTGTGAATCCAGGGCCTGATTTCTATGGATTCATCGATGTCCTGAAGATGAAATACTATCATTTCAAGGATGAAAACGGCACTCGCGAGGATCTCGAGATTCCTGAGCAGTACCGTGCCGAGGCAGAGGAGCTGAGGTCTGCGCTCATCGAGAGGGCGGCAGAATATGACGACACGTTGATGGAGAAATTTTTCGAAGCCGGCGTGCTTACAGAAGACGAGATCCGCAAGGGCATAGGCATAGGATGCAAGGCCGGAAACGTGCTGCCTGTGTTCTGCCTTTCTGCGAAGAGGGATATTGGCGTGAAACGCCTCATGGAATTTACTATCAAGGTGGCATCCTCTCCTGCAGAGAGAAAGGCCATGACCAAGTCTGGAACAGAGATAGAGTGCAAGCAGGATGCGCCTACTACACTCTTCATATATAAGACAGCCATCGAGCCTCATTTGGGCGAAGTGGTATATTTCAAGGTGATGTCCGGAGAGCTTACCGAGGGCCAGGATCTGGAGAATCCGGAGACCGGGGACAAGGAAAGGATCACCACCATATATGCAGTGGCCGGAAAGAAGAAAGAGAGGGTGACAGACATGTTTGCAGGCGACATCGGATGTACGGTGAAGCTCCGTGCTGCCAAGACCAATGTCACTCTGTCACAGCCTGGCACTGATATAGCTTACGAACATATCAACTTCCCGCCTTCAAAATTCCGTACAGCCGTGAAAGCCAAGGATCAGAAGGATGAAGAGAAGATGAGCGACGCCCTGAATAAGATTTCAGCTGAGGATCCGACCATAGTGGTGGAATACTCGAAGGAGCTGAAGCAGACTATCCTGAGCGGACAGGGCGAGCAGCATATAAACATCGTGAAGTGGAGGCTTCAGAATGAGAACAAGATAGAAATAGAGCTCTTCGCTCCGAAGATTTCGTATCGGGAGACCATCACGAAAGTCGCCGCCGCCAGCTACAGGCATAAGAAGCAGTCAGGAGGCGCAGGCCAGTTCGGTGAAGTGCACCTGCTGATATGTCCGTATGTAGAAGGCGAAGAAGGAGGAAACAGGTTCAAGATAGACGGCAAGGAAACAGTGCTGAACATCAAGGGCAAGGAGGTCTATGACCTGGAGTGGGGCGGCAAGCTCGAGTTCTACAACTGTATCGTCGGAGGCGCCATCGATGCGCGCTTCATGCCTGCTATCCTGAAAGGTATCATGGACAAGATGAACGAAGGGCCTCTGACAGGCTCTCTGGCCAGGGACATCAGGGTGTATGTCTATGACGGGAAGATGCATCCAGTAGATTCGAATGAAATTTCCTTCGTTCTCGCCGCCAGGAATGCATTCAAGGAGGCCTTCCGCAATGCCGGCCCGAAGATCATGGAGCCTATCTACAATGTCGAAGTGATGACGCCGAGTGCTTATATGGGTTCATGCATGTCCGATTTGCAGAACCGCAGAGCCATTATCGAAGGCATGGGAAATGACAAGGGTTTCGACATCATCAAGGCGCGTGTTCCTCTCGCAGAGCTGTACAAGTACTCCACCACTCTCAGCTCCCTGACTTCAGGAAGCGCTACTTTTACCATGGAATTTGCAGACTACCAGCCAGTTCCTGGCGATGTGCAGGAGAAGCTTCTGAAAGCATATATGGAGCAGGAAAAGGACGAATAGGTCTTGTCCTGCATTTAAGAAAGCCGGAAAAGCAGCTGCTTTTCCGGCTTTCTTAATGAATATTGAGATCGACTTACATTTTCTGGATTTTCATGGTAAATCCGCCACCCGGGGCGAGATGCACTCTGAACGGTTCTGCCGAATCCAGGTTTTTCTGCTCGAGGACATAGTCCCTTCCTGCCCTGTCTGCATTGATGCCGTCCCTGAAAATATCTGCCTGGAAAGTTCCTTCTGATATGAATGACAGGTCAACTTCCAGATCGCGGGCATTCCAGTCAGTGATGCCTCCTACGTACCATACATCGCCTTTTCTTCTGGCTGTGACGATATACTCTCCTGCTTCTCCGGACAGAATTCTGGTTTCATCCCAGCAAACAGGCACCGAAGCTATGAATCCAGTGCATTCCGGCTCTCTCATATAGTTTGACGGAGAGTCGCACAGCATGGTCAGAGGGGAATCGAATATTATGTATAACGCCAGCTGATGGCAGCGTGTGCCCTGGCTCATCGGCTCGGAATTGCAAGGGTAGAAATTTCCTCGGGCGGCATTTCTCATAGCTCCCTGAGTATAGTCCAGAGGGCCGGACACCTGGCGTATGAACGGGATGGTGGCGTCATATTCCATCTGGTCAACATCTGCTGTCCACTTCATTTGCTCCAGCCCGAACACGCCTTCAAAATTCAGAACATTCGGCCATGTCCTGTTAAGTCCTGCAGGCTTGTGTGTGCCGTGCAGGTCTAGAATCAGATGATATTTGGCAGCTGTTTCAGCGGCTCTGTAGTTGAAGGCTGTCATTTCCTGGTCATCTCTGTCCATGAAATCGACTTTGAAGCCTTTAATTCCCATCTCTGAATAGTGCCTGCATACATTTTCCATATCTTTGTTGAAAGCTTCATACCCAGCCCACAATATGATGCCCACATTCCGTTCCTGTGCGTAGCGGACCAGTTCCGGCAGATGGATTTCCGGCACGACCTGCATCAGGTCCGCCAAGCCATGCACAGCCCATCCTTCATCCAGAATGATGTATTCTATGCCGTTCTCCGATGCGAAGTCGATATATGCTTGATAGGTCCTGTCGTTTATTCCAGTTACGAAGTCTACACCGTCGAGATTCATGTCATTCCACCATTCCCACGCCACTTTTCCTGGCCTTATCCATGAAATATCATTTATCCTGGATGGTTCTGCCAGAATGTAGCCGAGGTCTGATGCGGCGATTTCCCTGTCAGACCGGGCCACTATGGCCACACGCCACGGGAATGTTCTGGGGCCGTTCACTTCTGCTATATAGTCTTTCCGGCCGGTGACTATCATTTGCAGATTGTTGTGCCCTCCCTGCACCCGGGACTCAGGGTATCGGGCGAAATATCCTCTGAGCCGGTCTCCTGTGCTCCTCAGATACATTCCCGGGTAGTCCTTCAAATTGACTTCTGTCAGGCAGATCTTTACTCCGTTTCCTGCGTCAGCGAGGATAGGGAGGAACGCCAGGCGGGCAGTGTCTATTTCTGAAATGCGGGCTTTGGAATATGTGTTTTCGAATGAATTGAAAAGCTGTTCTTCAAAACTTCCGGTTTTGCTGACATAAGGCAGAGTCACGCTTAAGTCGTCAGGAAAGACGAATTCAGCCTGTTCGTCTATGATCTTGAAAGGCTCTTCTCCCGTGCTTGAGAATCTGTAAGCGACCCCGTCATTGTACACCCTGAACTCAATATTCCATCCTCCCTTGAATTCAAGTGTCATCGAGTTGTACCTGTCCCGCACCTGGGCTGAGCGATAGAAAGGAGAGTCATGGACAGCATCCTCGGATTTCTTTCGGATTCTAATAACTTTTGAGCCAGGTCCCCATACAGTCCCGTCATCCAGGGTCATGGATATTTCTGACGGGCACATCACCGTCCTCCCGTCCAATGCAATGCTGTATTTGACAGATGAGCCAGCCGTGACTGCGGCAGTCAGTCTTCCATCCGGCGAAGCAAGTGTGCTGGTGTTTTTTGCAAACATAATTTCAGGCAGAATCAAGGCTGCCAAAATCAGAAATTTCTTCATATAAATGTACTTAAATCCTATTTCACCCTGATCTGTCCGTCCCCAGTGATGACGTATTTGTAAGTGTTCAGCTCAGGCAGGGCCATAGGACCGCGGGCATGCAGCTTCTGCGTGCTTATCCCTATCTCGGCTCCGAAACCGAACTGCGCCCCGTCAGTGAAAGCCGTGGAGACATTCGCGTAAACGCAAGCTGCATCCACTTCTCTCAGGAATCGGTCAGCCGTTTCCTTATTTTCCGTGACGATACATTCGCTGTGCTTCGAAGAATATCTGGAAATATGCTGCAAGGCCTCGTCCAGACTGTCCACGGTCCTGACAGCCATCTTGTATGAAAGGAATTCCGTTCCGAAGCTTTCTTCGTCAGCATGGAGCAGCAGTTCCGCAGGATAATTCCCGTCCAGGGCGGCATATGCCGCCTCGTCTGCAAATATGACTACATCATGATCTTTCACTCCGCTGCACAGCCCTGGAAGGTCGAACAGCCTGTCTTTATGGATTATCAGACAGTCAAGGGCATTGCATACGCTTACGCGGCGAGTCTTCGCATTTGTCACTATGGACGCACCCTTGTCCAGGTCTCCGTCCTGGTCGAAATACGTGTGGCATATCCCGGCCCCTGTCTCGATGACGGGCACTCTGGCATTCTGGCGCACGAAATCTATCAGTCTTTTGCTTCCCCGTGGAATGACCAGGTCCACATCTCCTGCCGCGTTCAGAAGCGCCGCGGTGGAGTCATGGCCGGCTGGCATCAGAGTCACGGTATTTTCATTGAAGCCATGTCCGCGCAACACGGAACGTATCAGCTCCACTATAGCCGAATTTGTGCAGAAAGCATCGCTTCCCCCCTTCAGTATACATGCATTCCCTGATTTTACGCATAGTGAAAATACATCGAAACTGACATTCGGGCGGGCTTCGTAGATGATTCCCACCACGCCGAACGGCACGCTGACTTTCTGTATTTTCATCCCGTTCGGCCTGACAGTCTCGCTCAGAATCCTGCCTGCAGGACACGGAAGCCCTGCTACATTTCTCATGTCCGAGGCTATGCTTTCAAGCCGTCTGCTGTCCAGTTTCAGCCTGTCATACATAGGGTTGTCTTCCGGCATTTTCGCCAGGTCCGCCCGGTTTGCTTCCAGCAGTGCGTCATGGTTTTTCCCGATCTCGTCTGCCAGCGTCAGAAGCATGCCGCTTATTTTCCCGTCGTCTGCAGAGGCCAGTTCGGCGGCGGCTTTTTTTGCGGCTCTGAACATTTCCTTGATATCAATTTCCATAATATTCAATCTATATAAAGATAATCGTAATGTATGAGAGGCCGGCGGCCTTTCAGGCCAATGCTTTCACGTGCCCGTATGCTGTCGGCCGATACTTTCCCTATGCCTACGGCAGTCCCGTCGGGGGCAATGATCCTGACGATGTCGCCTTTCTCGAAATCGCCGTCTACTGCCGTCACTCCTACAGGGAGCAGGCTCGATGCTTTTTCTCCGGTCAGAGCCGCCAGGGCTCCGGCATTGACATGGATATTCCCTTTGGCGAAGCCGTCGGAATGCGCTATCCATTTTTTGATATGTGAAATAGGCTTCCCGGCAGGCAGAAATCTCGTGCAGCATACTTCCTGGCCGTTTTCCAGCAGGATATCTGCCAGTATTCCCGGCTTCTTGCCGTTTGCTATCACCACTTCGATGCCTTCATCAGCCACCTTTGAAGCTATCCTGTATTTGGTCAGCATGCCTCCACGTCCGAAGCTTGACTTTTCAGTGCCTATGAAGCTTGCGACATTGTCGCCTCTGCGTATTTCTTTTATGACTTCAGTGCCAGGGTCTGAAGGACGTCCGTCGTAAATTCCGTCTACATTGCTCAGTATGATCAGGCAGTCCGCGTCCATCATCGAAGCCACCATTCCGGACAGTTCGTCATTGTCAGTGAACATCAGTTCAGTGACAGAAATGGTGTCGTTTTCATTTATGACGGGGATGACGCCGTTTTCCAGCATTACGGTCATGCAGTTCTGCTGGTTCAGGTAGTGATCCCGGGTGGACAGGCTTTCTTTAGTAGTCAGAACCTGGCCGCAGACTATGCCGTGGCTGTCGAAAAGCCTGCAGTAAATATTTATCAGCCGTGCCTGTCCCACAGAGGAGAAGAGCTGCCTGGATGATACCTGGTCCAGTTTTCTGCCGCACTTTACGATGCTTTTTCCGGATGCCACAGCTCCGGAAGACACCAGAATCACTTCCATTCCGGCTTTGCGCAAACTTGCAATCTGGTCTGCAATGCCTGACATGACGGCTTCGTCCAGCATTCCGTCTTTCCCGGCCAGAACATTGCTGCCGACTTTTATTACTGCTCTTCTGAATCTCGTTTTCATCGTGTCTTGTCTGTTCACGAATTCTACATGCTGTGCAGCAGTCCTTGTATCACGGCTTCGGAAAACCCGTTTTCCTCCATTGCTGTCAGCCCTCTGAAAGTATATCCGCCAGGTGTGGTGACCTTGTCTATTTCATGTTGAGGCGTGGTGCCGTTTTCCGTGAGCAAGGCTATTGCACCTTCCATGGTGCTCATGATTATGGTCTTTGCCTCCTCCTCTGTGAACCCCAGCCTGATTCCGCCTTTGATGGATGCATCGATGTATTTCAGTGCGTATGCTATGCCGCATGATGCCAGGGCTGTGCCTGCGGGAAGCATCTCTTCATCTACTTTTATGACAGCGCCCATCTTTTTGAAAAGCCCGGAGATTTCCTCGTATTTTTCTTCAGGCACTCCGCAGGATGCTATGAATGTCACCCCTTTCTGCAAGGCGATGGCTGTGTTTGGGATGATTCTGAGCATGGCCGGAACTTGCCCGTCTTTTTCAATCCATCCTGCCATTTCATGGAAACTTACCCCGGCCGCAACAGACGCAGCGATGCATCGGCCGCAGTCCAGGACAGGCCTTATTTCTTTGGTGACTGACTCTGCCTGCCATGGTTTCACGGCGATGATGACCAGGTCTGCGTGCCTGGCCGCGGAGGCATTGTCCAGCGAGGTGGCTATGCCTTTGAACTTGTTTGATACCCTGTCCAGCGACGCCTGTGTCCTGGCTGTCACTATGATATTTTCAGGCGGGAAAGAGGCGTATGCGAGGCCTGATGCCAGGGCTTCTCCCATATGTCCTGCCCCTATGATGCAAATTTTGTTTATTGTTCCCATTTCATGCACGGCTTTCCAGATACTTCTTGAAATCAGCGAAATCGCTGGAGATGTGAATTGATTTCTTTTCTCCGGCCATGAAATCGCGCAGTCTCTGAGGTATGTCCACGTCTTTGTGTATAATCTCTTCTACCGTGTCCTTGAATTTGGCCGGATGGGCGGTCTCCAGGAAGATGCCGTTTTCATCATCTCCGAGATTGTCTGCCAGGCCCTGATATCCGCAGGCCCCGTGAGGGTCGAGAAGGTAGCCGTATTTTTCGTAGACGGAGGCTATGGTGTTCCTTATTTCGTCATCTGTGTATCTGCATCCGCTTATGTCTTTCCTGACAGCGTCCGCTGAATCCCCGTAGAGGTCCATGATGCGGGCGAAATTGCTCGGATCTCCGACATCCATGGCATTGGCTATGGTCCTGACTGATGCCCGTGGCATGTATTTGCCTGTGCGGAGGTATTCCAGAAAGACGTCATTGCGGTTGTTTGCCGCTATGAAACGTTTGACAGGCATTCCCATGCGCCAGGCGATGAGTCCTGCGGTGATATTTCCGAAATTGCCGCTAGGCACGCAGAAAACGGCATTTTCGTCCTTGCCGGCTCTTTTCAGCTGGGCGAAGGCGTGGAAATAGTAGAAGGACTGGGGGAGGAAACGGGCGACGTTGATTGAATTGGCGGATGTCAGGGTCAGCATGCTGTTCAGCTCCTGGTCCATAAAGGCGGATTTCACCAGCCTCTGGCAGTCATCGAAATTCCCTGAGACTTCCAGTGCGGTGATATTCTGCCCGAGAGTGGTGAACTGTTTTTCCTGTATTTCGCTCACCTTTCCCTCCGGGTAAAGGACTATCACGTCTATGCCGTCCACTCCGAGGAAGCCGTTTGCTACGGCGCTGCCTGTGTCTCCTGATGTGGCCACCAGCACGGTCACTTTCTTTTTCCCTCCTTCCTGTGCTATGAAATATGAAAGCATTCTCGCCATGAAACGTCCTCCGACATCTTTGAAAGCCAGTGTAGGGCCGTGAAAGAGCTCCAGAGACCATATGCGGCCATGCACATTCACTATCGGGGTGTCGAAGCTGAGGGTGTCGCTGACTATTTTTTTCAGGTCGGCCGTCGGAATGTCTTCTCCGAAAAATTTTTCTGCCACTGCCGTGGCAATCTCATGGAAATCCATGTCCGCGATATTCCTGAAAAATTCTTCCGGAAGACGGCCGATGTGTTCGGGCATGTAAAGCCCTTTGTCCGGGGCCAGGCCTTTTTTCACTGCTTCAGACAGTGTGGCGAGGGGGGCGTGGCGGTTTGTGCTGTAGTATTTCATATAAGTTCGTTTTATAATGTCAGTTAGGTAAAATGCTCTTTCCAGGCAGTGATGTATCCGGTTATTTCCCGTGGAGGAAGAGCTCGATGAATTGTCTTCCGGCGATCAGTCCATAGCTGCCTTCGCGTGCGGAAAATTCATCGAATCTGGTGACGCTGTCGCTGTTCCCGTTAGTCCTGTATATGGTGAACGGCACAGGCGCCGCCGTGTGTGTGCGGATGACGCATGGTGTCGGATGGTCAGGAAGTATGGCGACAGAAACATCTTCACCCCAAGTTTTGATTGCATTCAGTATCGGCCTGGTGATTCTGTCATTCAGATACTCTATGGTCCTGACTTTCAGATCTGGGTCACCGTCATGGCCTGCTTCATCGCTGGCTTCCAGATGGAGGAACACGAAGTCCTGTTCTTTCAGGGCCTTGATGGCCGCTTCGGCTTTACCTTCATAGTTCGTGTCGTAGAGTCCTGTAGCGCCCTCTACATATACCGGGTCGAGACCGGCATAAACACCAATGCCTTTTATCAGGTCTACCGCGGAAATCACCGATCCGCTTCTGATATCCGGAAACTGCTCTTGAAGTGTTTCCATCTTCGGCCTGTACCCAGGAGACCATGGCCAGATGCTGTTCGCTATGTCTTTTCCTGCCTTTGCGCGGGCTATATTCACCGGATGTCCCGGCAGGAGTTCCATAGACTTGAGTATCAGGTCGTTCAGTATCTCCGCCGTTTTCTTTCCTTCTTCCCCGTCAGGTTTTATCAGATAATTTCTGAAGTCTTCTCCGATGACATCATGGGGCGGGGTGGTGATTATATGCTTGTTCCCGCCTTTCATCTTGAGAAGATGGCGGTATGATACTCCGGAGAAGAAATTCACGTCTCCGCCGCCAAGTTCATGCTGGAGATATTGTATTAGCTGCGCGGCTTCTTCAGAGCTGATTTGTCCTCCGGAATGGTTCTTGATCCTGCCGTTTTCTATGGTGATGAGATTGCATCGCATGGCCATTTCGTTCTCTCCGATGGAAACGCCCATGCTGGCGGCTTCGAGAGATCCGCGGCCTTCGAACACTTTCGGCAAATCATATCCGAGGATGGCGAGATTCGCTATTTCGCTTCCCGGGGCAAACCCTTGAGGGATGGTGTCAAGAAGACCGTTGCATCCATGGGCCGCCAACCAGTCGATTTCCGGCTTGACGGCGGCCTGGAGAGGGGTTTTGCCACCCAAAGACGGAATCGGTTCATCAGCCATTCCGTCGCCTAATATTATGATGTATTTCATGTCGTGTCGTCTTTGGTTCATTTACCCCTCGGCGCCACTTCGGCATGCAAGGGGAGCTATCTGATGTTGGCTATGCTGATGATGTCTGCAAATACACCGGCCGCGGTGACGCTGGCTCCTGCTCCGTAGCCTTTGATCTGCATAGGGTATTCTCTGTAGCGCTCTGTTGTGATGAGGATGACGTTGTTGCTGCCAGCCAGATGGTAGAACGGGCTTTCCTTGTCCACTTCTTTCAGCCCCACTTCAGTCTGTCCGTTGTCCATCGTGGCTATGAACCTCCAGCACTTGCCTTCCGTGGCCAGCCTTTTCCTCTGCTTCTCGAATTCTTCATCCATTTCAGGGATGGTGGCCCAGAATTCATCCAGAGTGCCGTTGAAATATTTTTCCGGGATGAAAAGATTCTTTTTCACGTCTTCCTGCTCCACTCTGTATCCTGCTTCACGAGACAGTATGACGAGCTTGCGTATCACGTCAGTGCCGCTGAGGTCGATGCGCGGGTCAGGTTCTGCATAGCCGGCTTCCTTTGCCATTTTGATGGCCTGGCTGAACGGCACATTTTCACTCATTTCGTTAAAGATGAAATTCAGAGTGCCGGACACTACAGCCTCGATTTTCAAAATTTTGTCTCCGCTGTTGATCAGGTCGCTGATAGTGTTTATGATAGGAAGCCCAGCCCCGACATTTGTCTCGAAGAGATACTTGACGCCTCTTTTCCGTGCGGTATCCTTCAGCGTTCTGTACCTGTCATATTCCGATGATGCGGCTATCTTGTTTGCAGCGACCACAGAGATATTGTGTTCGAGCAGGCTCTGGTATATGCCAGCCACCTCAGCGCTGGCGGTGCAGTCGACAAACACAGAATTGAACATGTTCATGCCCAGGATTTCGTCTCTGAAAATTTCCGGAGAAGTCGGCGTTTCGGAGCTGTTCAGCTTTTCGCTGCAGGTATCCAGGTCCAAGCCGTTCCTGTCCATGATGTAGTGGCGTGAATTCGTGATGCCGATGACACGTATCTGCAGGGATTTCTCTTTCATGAGCTTTTCCTGCTGCATTTTGATCTGGCTGATGAGGTTGCTTCCTACAAGCCCGTTTCCAGCCAGGAATATGTTCAGCACCTGATAGTCTGACAGGAAGAACGAATCGTGGATCACATTCATCGCTTTCCGGAGACTGTCTATGGAAATGACGAACGAGATATTTGTCTCTGATGCGCCTTGTGCGCAGGCTATCACATTGATGCCGTTCCGCCCGAGAGTTCCGAAAAGTTTTCCGGCGATACCTGGAGTGTGTTTCATGTTTTCGCCCACGATGGCCACTGTCGCGAGGTTCCTCTCCTGTTTGATGCGGTTGATTTCACCCATGCGTATCTCCTGTGCGAATTCTTCCGAAAGCACCTGCACGGCCAGGTCTGCATCGCCGTTCCTCACGCCGATGGACGTGGTGTTCTCTGATGCGGCCTGCGATACCAGGAATACACTGATTCCGGATTTGGCCAATGTCTTGAATATACGGTAGTTCACTCCGATGACTCCGACCATTCCGAGGCCCTGTATGGTGATCAGGCAGGTGTCGTTGATGGATGAAATGCCCTTGATCGCCCTCTTGTGGTCGCTGACTTCTGGATTTCTCGTGATGAATGTTCCCGGAGAGGCAGGGTTGAACGTATTCTTGATTTTTATAGGTATGTTCTTGTGATAAGCCGGGAATATGGTCGGAGGGTAGATGACCTTGGCTCCGAAGTTGCACAGCTCCATGGCCTCCACGAAAGTCAGATGCTCGATCGTGTAGGCGTTGCTGATGATTTTAGGATCTGCTGTCATGAAGCCGTCCACGTCTGTCCATATTTCGAGAGTGTCGGCATTCAGCACTGAGGCCAGCACAGAGGCGGTATAGTCCGACCCTCCGCGGCCCAGATTCGTCACGTCGCCGTTGGCAGTGTCCGAGCTTATGAAACCAGGCACGATGGCTATGTGCGGCAGTTCCGCGAATTTCTGGAGCACGAGTTTTTCCGTCTCTGCGAAATCCACTATATGTTTGTTGAAATAAGGCTTGGTCTTGATGAATTCACGGGAATCGTACAGGACAGAACCGCGTATGGTCCCGTTCACGATGACAGAAGACAGCCTCTCACCGTAGCTGACTATGGCATCGGAAGTCTTGGCCGACAGATCCTTGATGAGGAAGACGCCTTTGAATATGTTCGACAGCTCTCCGAGCATGGTAGCCAGCCTGGCTTTCACTTCCGGCAGCATCTCCGGAATAACTGTGTCTTCAGCCTGCCTGAAATGCCTCTCTGTGATGGAAGCCAGCTGTTCCTCATATGCAGGGTCGCCTGCCGCGGCGGTTCTGGATGTCTTTATAAGCTGGTCTGTGATGCCTCCCAGGGCGGAGACTACCACTATGATGTCATCAGTGCATGATTCGATGACGCTTTTCGCCTGAAGAAGGCCTGTGGCTGAGCCTACAGAAGTGCCTCCGAATTTCAAAACTCTCATAAGTTCCGGTCTTGTCTAGTTCGTTTTCTTGTCCAAAATCTGCGGCTGCCCACCGGTTCGCTTACGCTCCAATGCCTCCGGCCACCCGCAAAGACTACAAGTTTAATAAAAATTTTCCGGAATCTGAAATTTTAGACGACAAGTGAGTGGCGGAAAAGCCAAATCTGCGGAATCTACAAAATTTTCATAGATTCCGCAGACTGCAAATCATTCAAACCATTATCCTTTTGGGATAAGTGTCAGAGCGTTGAGAATAATTTAATATGGCCGGTTCTGAAAATCAGGACACTCGCTGAAAGATACAGCAAAACCTCCTCCTGGAACTGCAGTCACCGATAAGATGTCGTCAGATGTTACAATCTCATTGAGTATCTTGTACGCTTGAGGATTCGAATAGCAATCGGCATCAGGTGCATCCTTGTAAATGACAGCTTCGTATGTCTTGCCTTGCTCCAGGAAATCGAGATGTACATCGAATACCCTGCGGTTTTCGTCAGTGATTCCTCCTAAAAACCATTTTCCTGAATCTTTGGCTTTCCGTGCTATTATCACATAGTCTCCAGGCTCTGCATCGATATAGCGGCTCTCAGACCAGTCTACGGCTACATCCTTGATAAACTGGAAGGCGTCCATGAATTTTTCGTAATGCTGAGGCAAGTCTGCAGCCATCTGAAGCGGGGAATACATGGTCACGTATAATGCCAGCTGGTTGGCGATAGTGGCATTGACTTTTGACGAATTGTTCGTGAACGTTTTTAAATCCATTTCGAAAATCCCCGGCGTAAAATCCATCGGGCCTCCGTTCAGCCGTGTGAAAGGCAGAATGGTCACATGTTTCGGGGCGGTGCCTCCGAATGCCTGGTATTCTGTTCCACGTGCAGATTCGTTGCCTATCAGATTCGGGTAGGTCCTGCACAGGCCTGTCGGGCGCACTGCTTCATGCGCATTCACCATAATATGATGCCTGGCGGCTTCCTTCACAGCGTACAGATAGTGATTTACCATCCATTGCCCGTAATGGTGTTCTCCACGTGGCAGTATATCCCCGACATATCCGGACTTCACAGCATCGTAGCCATATTTTCCCATTAGAGAATAGGCCTTTTCCATGTGTCTTTCGTAGTTCCTGACAGAAGACGAGGTTTCATGATGCATGATCAGCTTTATACCTTTGGAATGTGCATATTCATTCAGGGCTTCGATGTCAAAATCCGGGTAAGGCGTCGTAAAGTCGAATACATAGTCTTTCAGATTTCCGCTCCAGTCTTCCCAGCCGATATTCCAGCCTTCTACCAAGAGTGCATCGAATCCGTTTGCGGCGGCAAAGTCTATATACCGGCGTACATTTTCATTGTTTGCGGAGTGACGTCCGCTAGGTTTGACGGCAGTGTAATCAGTTTCACCCAACTTCACCGAAGGGAGCTCATCAGTATATGACCATGACCCGGAACCCGCTATCATCTCCCACCATACACCCATGTATTTTACAGGATGTATCCACGACACATCCTCGTATGCGCACGGCTCATTCAGATTCAGTACAAGCCTGCTTGCAAGCATTTTCTCAGCAGAATCAGTCACCTGTATGCTCCTCCATGGGGTATGGCAAGGCGTCTGCATATAGCCTTTCCAGCCTTGTGCATCAGGGGTGAGATGTGATGTCAATACGAACGTCTTTGGATTCACAGTCAAATGCATGCAAGAGTAATCCACCAGTGCGGCTTCATGTATGTTTATGTACAGCCCGCTGTCAGTTTTCATAAGAAACGATGTCTGCACTCCGTTCATGGCGAAAGGCGTCTGTGAGGAATTGCCACACACACCCTGCTCGAATAGCGATGGTATTTCGGAAAGTCTGCTTTCAGTGTATTCGTATTCCTGAGTGTCATAGTCTCCAGGTATCCACCACGAAAAATGGTCGCCGGCCATTGCAAACTCAGTCATTTCTTCTTTTATCACAAAATGATTCAGTTTCTGCATTCCTGGAAACTCGTATCTGAATCCGAGTCCGTCGTCATACAGCCGGAATCTGAGAGTCATTTTTTCTCCGGTATCCTCTTTTTCGAGCATGACGGCAAGTTCGTTATAATGGTTGCGTATTTCGGATTCTTCTCCCCAGACAGGCTTCCAGACTTCGTCAAACGAGGTTGTGTCTGTCCCGAGCACCTTGAATCCGCAGGTAAAAGATCTTTCCGGAAGTGCATCCGTTTTGGTGACAGGGTCGCCGTAATTAATTTTCGAAGCCTGCATTACTCCGCGCAGAATGAAACCCATGCAGCTTGGCTTCACGACATATTCATCTCCATATTTCAGCGAATACTCCGGCTTTCCATTCCCGTCCATGGCAAATTCCATGGCGAGTTTGCCGTCAGGAGAGTGCAGCACGGCTATACTTTCCTTTTCTGAATGATTCTGACATCCGTATAGCATCGTAATCATTGCAGAAAGCATGATGAACTTTTTTATTTTCATAAGGATTTTTCATGAAAGTTTGACATTGCCGCTCTTGGCGTATAATTAATTTTTCGTGCATCCGGTGCATCCAAAGCCAGGAATTTCGTCAAGAGTGGCCTGGCGGATGCGTATGATCATGCAGCTGTGCGGCTCCAGAGTGGCCTTGAAGCTCCCTTTTGAAACACCGATGTCATAGTGTTCCCACAAGTCTCTGACCATCATTGATATGCTTTTTGCGATTCCGAGATCTTCCTGGAAATTGATGCTCAGCTCTTGAGGAGAGTCTTCCCTGTTGAAAAGTCCAGCTATGAATTCTCCTTCTGCTGTACTGCCTATCCAGATAGAGCTCCGCGGGTCATTCAGGTCTTGAGTCAGAGGCTTGGCCGCAAAACCGTTTTGGTGAAGTTCCAGAAGTTCTTCATTCTTGTAAATAGCCTCAACCTCATCAGTTGCGGTATCGTATTGGTCGGCGATGGCAAGAGCCGAGCCGCCCATTATCATCAGAGAGAAGAGGAAACGCCGTTCAGCAGTATTTGCAAGTTTGTTCAGCCTCATGAAATCACCGTCCATTATAAGCCTCCCTTTGCCTGCAATGTCGGAAAACGCCACCATCCCGTCGAAAACATTGCCATACTGTGGCCAATAACCTTTCTGTTCTCCTCGCCTCCGTCCGCTGACAAATCCCCAGTCTCCTTCGTAACAGTCGTCGCTGATACGGATCATGTCTCCATATTTCAGCTCCGTCTCGCCATGGTTATAGCAGTTCGGCATGACTAAACTTAGAAAAATCTCATCCCCGGCTTCTTCTGCTATCCATTTCAAGGCTTTTTCGTATCGTTCCGTGCCGTAATTCTTTTCATAATTTTCCAAGAAGTCGATTCTAAGGTATTCCGCTCCGAGGTCAATGAAATGTCGGACATACCCTTTAATCCATTGTTCAGCGCCAGGCTTGTCTACATCCACCCAATGCAACGCTCCGTTAAAAGCATGATAGCCGATTATTTCACGTGCTGTGACATCTGTGCCTTTTACCGGACAGTTCTGTTCAAATGCGGCGCTGGTCAGCCACAGAGGGTTGTAATATATGCCGGCTTTCATTCCTTGCGACTCTATGTACTCATTCCAGTAACGGAAATCATGCGCCCAGTCGCTGTTGTATTTAGTGATATAGCCGTTCTCGTCAATGGTCTGCGCGGCTTCTATCCAGCCATCATTGCAGATCATGTCATAACCATATTCCCGGAACGTTTCCGCCATCCAGTCGATATTGTTTTTCCAGCGGAGTTCCGTCATCGGTCTGTTCAGCTCATAGCAATACTCGTATGCTATCCAGTATTTCGGGCCTGTCCCGTGGCGGGTGTATCTGCTGTCCCTTGCACCGGCAAGCACCGGTGCAAAAGACAACAACAATAAAAACACTAACCGCAATATGTTTACTCTCCAAGCCATTCCACTTTCAATGTAAGGTTTTCAGTATCGAGTGTAAGTCTGTAATTGCCAGGATCCGTCACCTTCCATTTAGGATCATCTTCGGCGCTTCCGTCAGGATCCACGGCCACAGTCCCGTCTGCTATGCCTTCACTGGTAATCTCCATTCCGGCCGTCGCAGGACGGTAAGTCTGGCAGTCCCACTTGAATTCGGAAAGTATCTTGATTTCCCCGGCCTTGAGTTCGCCTTCATAAGTATGGATATTGCCGTCACGCACCATAGGAGTAGGGTTGCCGACTTCCCAGCCGTTAGGTGTGGCGTCTCCAACCATATAGAGATTGCCTTCCACCCATTCGATTATTTCAGGATCAGGCAGCGAAGCCAGTTTCGTGGCCGTAAGGGTCTGGTCAGAGGTATTGACTTCAAGCCTGTACGTACCGCTCTGGCCTTCGGCTATACCGAAAAACCAGTCTTTCAGGTTCCCTACCCCGTCCTTGGCTTCGGATGTCTGCACGAGTTTGTTTACCCCTTCTTTCAGGAATGCATACGCCTGGCCTTCTTCGCAGGCTTCAGGGACGAGAAATTCGGCTTTGTCCCACGTATCTACGGTAAGGCTGAATTTGATGAGCTTGTTTTCCGAACTGCGGATAAGATCGAGTTCGTATGCGAATACATCAGGGTCATCGGTCTTTTCCATCGGCATCGGGTCTGCAGAGTCCCAGTGCTGGTTTCCGTCTTCATCCTCTGCGGCTGCGCCGAGCATGTAGACCATTTCGTAGTGATGTTCCATGTCGATGACAGGGGGGGTCTTATCGTCTTTTTCACATGAGAAAAATACTGAGGCGCCAGCAATAAGGGCGACAATGATAGAAATTCGTTTCATGGTTCTAGTGTTTTAATGCATTGATAATAATATTTTATTGTTGTTGGAAGATTCTCTGCCATGCCGAGTCCGGCATGCGTGTCAATATCCTGGATTCTGTTTGAGGGCAGGGTTCGCTCCCAGCACATCCCTGTGCAGAGGGAATATTTCCGTGTGGCTGTCGCTGTCCGGGTTTTTATCCCACCAGGTGCCCGTGCAGAATTTGTTAAAGCGTATCAGGTCTGTGCGTCTGCGTCCTTCAGAGAAGAATTCTCGTCCCCATTCATCCAGAAGCTCGGCTTCAGTAAGTATCACAGGGCCTTCAGGCTGGTATGCATAATTGCTGAAACTTTCTGCAGGATAATTTCGTTCCCTGACATCGTTCAGCAGTTTCCCGGCTTCTTCGGCATTCCCGGCTCTGAATTTACATTCTGCCAGAGTATAATAGACTTCCGCAAGCCTTATCTCCACGTAGTCTGATTCCATCTGTCCTTCGTCTTCGTCCATGTACAATGGATATTTGACATATCTCCATCCGGAACTGTGGTCTCCTGAAGTTATGTTGGATGTCAGGTCGGACGGGATTTCACCAGGCCCAAGCCCGGCAAATTTGCCTACTGCATCGCGGAGATACAGCTCGTATGCCCCGGTAGGGGAGACAACCCGTTTGGTCTGGCCGTTTTCAACATATTCCAGATATCCGAACAGCATCATGCCTTCGCGCGTGCTGTTCCCGAGATTTTTGTATAGCTTCAGCCTGTAGTCGTCAGGATATTTTCTGAATTTTGCTCCAGGACGGCCTAGCTCAGTTGTATAAGGAGTCCCGTCAGGAGCATAGCTCGGAGCAAGCCCGTATTTGCAGTTGTGGTCGCCGTTTCCTGCTTCAGTATCCCCGAGATAGTTCGCTATGGTCCTGGCTGGCACCGTCCACCAGAACGTGTCCCCGGCATAGACATAATGTCCTCCATATCCTGAAGATGAAGGGAAGGCGAAAATTACTTCAGGGCAGTTCTCATTGTCCCAGTCAAAGACTTCGTCCCAAGTTTTTCCGAGAGAATAGACGCCGTATTTGCCTTCAATGATCTCTTGCGCTATGAGTCCGCAGTCGCTGTATCTGTCTGTGCCCGTCCATTTTTCTGCATTGAGATAAAGCCTCATGAGCAACGCGGCGGCGCCGGCTTTGTTCCATTGCCCCTGCGATGTCCCGTTTCCGGCCGCTCCGGTTTTTGACGGAAGGGCTTCTATGCAGTCTTTCAATTCACTTTCAATAAATTCGAATATTCGTTCAGGAGGCACTTGGCCCTCGGAGTTGAGCGATGCATCACGGCTTACAGCCAGTGGAATATTCCTGTATGTTCCGAGAAGCCTGATGTATAGCCAAGCCCTCAGTGTCCTGACTTGAGCCTTGAATGCATCGAATTCGCTTTGTGCCATATTGAACTTAGCCGGATCGAGACTGTCGAGATCGTCTAAAACATAGTTGCATTGCATCACACCCGTGAAGCAGTTTTCCCACTCGCTTTTGACGGCTTCATCGTCCGGTGTCCATGTATGGTAGTGCAGCCTTGCCCACCTGCCTCCATCATACCACCAGTCATCTTTCTGCCAGGTAGCCACGAGGTCGCCGCTGAGCTCTTCTATTACCTGCCGGTTCTGGATGCTGTAGTAGCCGTGTTCAAAAGGCCTGAAAACTGCCCTTATGACATCGGCGCTTGTATTGTAATAATTGTCGCTGGACACCTCGCTGTAGAGTGTTTCGTCCAGATTGATGCAGGATGTGCATGCGATGGCCAGCACTGCCGTCAATATGTTATGTTTCAAATATTTCATTGCTTTTTCTTTTTTATGAAATCATTCTGGTCTCAGAAGTCGATCTGTATCCCGAAAATCACAGTCCGGCTTGACGGATAATATTTCCTGGATCCGGTCCCGGACGGAGTGAGCCCGTTTACATCGTATGTTGCAGGGTCTACTCCGCTGAACCCTGTGAATGTCAGCAAGTTCTTTCCTGTGAGGTACATGCGGATTCTGTCGATGTATTTTTTATTCAGGTCAAATGTGTATCCCAAGTTTGCCATATCCAGTTTTACCCAGTCGCCTTTTTCGATGAAATAGTCGCAGACCAAAGGGTTTTCCGAAATCATTGCATTGTCCGTATATGCTTTCTTCAGAACATTGCTCACTGCTGCGGGAGTGCCGTAATAAAAGTCGTGTATATTGAAGATGTCGAATCCGAAAGCACCTCTGAAATACAGGGACAGATCCCAGTTTTTATATCTGAATGTATGAGTCATGGATGCAGTGAACTGCGGAAGGCCGTTGCCTACTACCTTCTTGTCTTCATCAGTCGCATCCAGACCGGCTTTAAGCTCATTGTTTTTGTCGTATATCAGCCACTGGCCCTGTTTGTTGAATCCGGCAAATTCATACATGTAGAAATTTCCAATTCGCTGGCCTTCTTCTATCCTTTGCAAGTTATAAAGCGGGAACGGATCTTCAGTGGCCGCCGTGTCATAGAAACTTTGTCCTTTGTACAGCGAATTTGAGAAACTTATGAACTTGTTGTCTATAGTGGAGCCTGCCAGGCCGATAGAATATGAGAAATTGCGTTTTTTAACAGCGTCCCAGTTTATTTCTATTTCCACGCCTGAGTTCTTCATTGTGCCTACATTGGTGAACGTGCTGTTGAAAAGATATGGCGGCACAGGGACATTGTAGTCGCCGAGCAAGTCTTTCTGTGTCCGGTTATAATAGTTTATGGAGCCGGTCAAGCGATAGTCGAAGAGCGAGAAATCCAGACCGATATTCCAGTTTATTCCCAGTTCCCATTTCAAGTCCGGATTCGCGTTTTTTGAAGGCCCCCAGACAGTGTACCAGCTGCCGTTGTAATAATAGTCTTCAAATCCTGTCATCGAGCTGAGCGACAGATAGCTGTCGAAATCCTGGTTTCCGGTGACTCCGAAGTCTCCGCGTATTTTCAGGTCGTTTATCCATGAAATTCCCCTCATGAAATTTTCTTCTGAAATTCTCCAGCCTGCCGAAACTGCAGGGAAATTTCCCCATTTGTGGTTTTCTCCGAATTTAGATGACCCCTCTCTTCTGTATGAAGCCGTGAAGAGATACTTGCTTTTGTAGTCATAGTTGATGCGTCCGAAAAAAGCTATGAGCTTGGAGTCATTCTTGAATGATGTCATGCCGACATGGCCTTCTTCAGCCGCCCAGCTCCCTGCCTCCAGATCGTTGTATGTCAGACCGTCATTAGGGAAATTCTTATTCTCAGCCTTAACCCCGGAATTCTGGAAATACTGATAGGAATATCCTGCCATGACCTTGATATTGTGACCTTTGATATTTGTCTGCCAGTTTGCAGTCCAGTCTACGGAATAGCGGGTGTTTTTCTTGTTTTCCCGTGAAGCCTCGCCTCCTGTCCACCCTTTATTTATGCTCTCTGTGTAGGTGGACGGCCGGAACCAGCTGTCATAATGGTCTATTTGCTGGTCAGAGAATGTTATCTGAGTGGAAAGCCCCTCGATTATATTCAGCTGGGCAGTGGCATCCCAGTCCAGATAGCGGGTCTCCTGGTCATTCTTTTCCAGTTCTATGGCTTCGACCGGGTTATATGAAGCCTGCTGGCCGAAGAAATTGAAATACTTCGAAGGATCTTCCGGATCCCGTACCGGAGTGGTCGGGTTGGCTTCGGCGGCGTAGTGGAACACATTCCAGTCGGCGGCCTTCCCTTTTACGATTCTCGGCGCTATGTTTGCCGTAAAGGTGAAAAGCCCGCTTTTGGTAGTGTGGCTGACTGTTGCCCTTGCTCCATATTCTTCACGCTCTGAACGTCTGTCTATTCCCTTAGCGTTCCTGTAGTCCGCGCTTACCCTGTAGTTGCTTCTTTCATTTCCTCCAGATATCGTCAGCGTATGCTGATGGCTGAACCCTATACGGCTTACTTCTTTAAGCCAGTCTACGTTTCCTCCATAATCCACTCCCTGCCCTTTGGATGTCCTGTATTCACGATATTCGTCGGCAGTGAGCATGTCAAGCTCTCTTTTCATGAAATTGGCGGTGGCTATGCCGGAATATGAAGTGTGTATGGCTCCGTCTTTGGAACCCTTTTTAGTAGTGATGAGTATGACGCCATTGCTTCCCCTCGTGCCGTAAATGGCAGATGCGGCTCCGTCTTTCAAGATATCGATTGACTCAATGTCATTCTGGTTCAGATTAGCCATCTCGCCTCCGGCAATGCCGTCTATGACGATCAAAGGATTCAGGCCGGCGGCTCTGGAAGAAATGCCTCGTATCTGGATGCTGGCTGTCTGATTCGGGTCGCCGGCGCCTGTATTCGTCACGGATACTCCTGCGACTTTGCCTTGTATCAGCATCGCCGGATCTCCTCCGCCTGTCACAAGGAAGTCTTCTGACGAGATATGCGAGATGGCAGAAGTCAGTTCCTTCTTGTCCATTGTGCCATATCCGATGACGACGGTTTCTTCAAGCATCTCGGCATCTTCTTCAAGCGCTATGTCGATGACGGCATTATCTCCGACAGCAGATTCATCGCTTTTATAGCCTATGATGCTGAAAACGAGGATGTCGTCTGACGATGCACTGATGGAGTAAGAGCCGTCTATATCGGTGCTTGTTCCCGATGACGTGCCTTTTATCATCACGGTCACGCCGGCCAGAGGTTCGGAATTCTCTCTGTCAGTGACTTTGCCTTTTATGGGAATGGTCTGTGCGGAGATATCTGCTGTCATGCAGACCATCAGACATGATGCAATAAATGCGGCCAGTTTACATGCTGTTCTCATGCTGGAATATTTAAGGTTATACTTTAGTGCTGCGCAATGCGGGTCCGGATCTTCAGTTTTCAGCCTGACGGCCAATGTAAATTTTGCCCGGTTTCCAGCCGTTGCTGATACAAAGTTCAGCAACCGATACGGTTCAAACTAAGACTAAAGATGAAAATTAAGATAAAGAAAATCGCAATGGTCAGATTATGAATATATTGCAGATAGCTTCGCGCTGTCTGAATTAAGTTGGATTGTTGTCTCGGCAGAGCTGGCTATGGCTTTTTTATTGCCATGACCATGGCATCGAAGTTTTCTTTTGATACGTTCGATTTTGATTTCAGCTTTGTTTTGTATACGTATACTGTGTTGACTGAAAGATTCAGATATTCCGCAATTTGCGAGGCGTTGTCTATTCCTAGTCTCATAAGCGCGAAAATTCTGATTTCCATAGGCAGGCGTCCGTCTTCATCGAGGTGTATCTGAGCTTCAGCAGGAAACAGCCTGTTGAACTCATCGATGAAATTAGGAAACAGTTTCAGAAATGCATAATCGAAAGATGCGTACATTCTCTCCCGCTCTTCCTTGATGCCGAGATGGTGCAGCATGGCCAAAGCATCATCGTATTGCTTCGCCATGATTTTTCTGGCGGCGAACTTCGTTTGCTCTTCTACTTCGTTGACGAAAGCAGAATTGCCGTAAAGAGACTGTATGATGTACTGGTCTTTTATTTCATTGGCTTCTTTTAATTTGTTGTTCAAATTGGAAAGGGCTTCCGATGTCTTTTTCAACATATTGGACTTTTTCATGAGGTTATGGTGCACTTCTGAGAGCCTCCGGTTCCTGCGCCTGATTTTCCCGAGCAGCAAGACAGTGACTATCAGCGACACCATGACAGTTGCCCCGAATGCCGTCAGCAGGGTCTTCTGCCTGTTTATCCATTTGTAGCGGCTGTTTTCAATGACAGGCAGAATGGTGTTGATTTCCACCATCCTCAGCCTGGAATTATAGAATTTCGCATCATACAGAGCCTGGTGAATATATTTCGAAGCCCTGGAAATGTTCCTAAGCTTATACATGCTTTCAGCCAGCACTTTTGCCGATGTCGTTTCGTGGGTGCAAGAACGGATGTCGCAAATAGCGGAGATGGCTCTGTAGTATAATGATTCATCCTCATTTCCTGCACTTGAAAGTGCTGATGCGAGAATCGAATATTGCTCGGCCTGATCGTGTTCGCTGATATTGAATCTGTCTATGAGACTTCTTCTCCCGCTGACTGCAAGTTCATCAGAATAGTTGTGCACAAGTTCGCGTTCGAGGCTTATCCAGGCACGTTCGTAGGAATGAGCATCTGAATGCGCGATAGCCAGATCGTAATATTTTATCTTCAGACTGTCGTATTTTTCCGCAAGGTCTCCCGGCCCTACAAAAGAGCTGAGATTCTGATATGTGGATGCGCAGAGAATGTAAAATGATGTCAGTATTCTGTCAGAAACGCCATCTGTGTCGAAATTGTCTATAATATCTACTGCCTCGTTGAAAAATCCGACTGATTTGAAACAGCAGAGCAGCGCCGAACTGGCGATGGCTGAAAAATCAGAATTTCCCCCCCCCTCAGCGATTTTGCAAGGCGTTCAAGTTCCCGGGCATAGAAGTAGGCTGAATCGTACTGGTATACTTTGTATTCTTCGAAAAGTTTATGGCATGTGTGAAATTTACGTTCCGGATTCTCTGTCTTGAGGTCGATTTTAAGATTGGCGATTACCCTTTCTTTGGCCTTGTTGAACTGCTCCCGTCTGTCTATCGTCTTGTCGAGTTCATTGAGGATATCGTTAATATCCTCTTTCCCTATAGCAAAGTCTTCTGCCGTTCCGGCAATGGATTGCGACCGGCCGGCGGCGTTATCTGCAGTCCCTGTGATGATTGTTATCAATATTGACAGGAGTATGGTTTTCAGTGTCATTGAGGTGCAGAAATTGTCGTAAATAAAATTTTTAGTCAATTTGGCGGAAAATTTTTAGTCAATTTGGCGGAATTTCAAAGTGAGGGCGATGAAGTCTTCGACGCTGAGCCTTTCGGGGCGGAGGTCGAACACGGGGTCGGATACGAACATGGCCGTCTGTTCAGGAGACAGTCCGTCCTGTTCCGCCATTGCCGCGACGAGCGGCTTCAGGGAATTTCTCAGAGTCTTGCGGCGCTGGTTGAAAGAAGTTTTCACTATGGTTTTGAAAAGGCTTTCATCGCAGCCGAGATCTTTTCTGGCATTGCGCCGGAGGCGGATGACTGCCGATTTGACTTTGGGCGGAGGGTTGAACGCGCCCTCTCCCACTGTGAACAGATATTCTATGTCGTACCAGGCCTGCAGCAGGACAGACAATATGCCGTATACTTTGGTCCCCGGTTTCTCGGCAATCCTCTCGGCTACCTCTTTCTGTATCATGCACACCACCTGCGGTATATCTTCCCTGTGGTCAAGAATTTTAAAGAAAATCTGTGACGAGATATTGTAAGGGAAGTTGCCGATGATGCAGAAATCGCCTTTGAAGAAATTCCTGAGGTCGAGCTTCAGGAAATCCGCCTGAATCAGCGAGCCGTTTGCCTTCGGGAAGTTCACCAGGAGATAATCCACAGATTCACTGTCGATTTCGACCATTTTCAGCGATATGTCGCTACGTTCCATCAGATATTGCGACAGCACCCCCATTCCGGGCCCTATTTCGAGTACATCTGCCGGATGTTCTGAAGATGCGCCGTCAGGCTGAAGGCTGCCGGCTATTTTCCGGGCCACGGACAGGTCTGTCAAGAAGTGCTGGCCCAATGATTTTTTGGCTCTTACCTGCATGTCGGTTTTGATTGGGATTTATATACGCAAAATTATGCAAAATTGTAAAATACCCAAAATCCACGGCTTTTTCGAAACCTGCTTCTGAATATTTTTGTATTTTTGCAAGTTATATGGCATCGGCCGGAAATTCGGCTCTGATTTGCAGGATTGATATAAGGACAGGAAAAGGTTAACGATATGTACAGAACTCATACTTGCGGCGAACTTCGGATCGCCGACGTCGGAAAGACGGTTACATTGGCAGGCTGGGTGCAGAAATCCAGAAAACTTGGAGGAATGACCTTCATCGACCTGAGGGACAGATACGGAATCACTCAGCTGACGGTGGACGCCGCCGCTGACGCCTCTCTGGTGGAGACAGC
This sequence comes from uncultured Bacteroidales bacterium, assembly GCA_949289565.1. Taxonomy (GTDB): domain Bacteria; phylum Bacteroidota; class Bacteroidia; order Bacteroidales; family UBA932; genus Cryptobacteroides. Next base: position 4,001 of record CASEOO010000019.1, on the reverse strand, counting down.
CTCCTCGCTGGGCCGTGAATATGTCATCCAGGCTGCGGGGACAGTGATAGAAAGGCAGAGCAAGAATCCGAAGATGCCTACAGGAGACATCGAAATCAGTCTCAGCGGCATAAACATATTGAACAGGGCTCAGACCCCTCCGTTCACTATCGAAGACGAGAGCGACGGAGGAGAGGAGCTGCGTGCCAAGTACAGGTATCTCGACCTGCGCAGGAATCCTCTGAAAAAAGCCCTTGAACTCAGGCACAGGATAGCGCATGAAGTCAGAAACTATCTTGATGGACAAGGTTTCCTGGAGATAGAGACTCCTTATCTGATCAAGTCCACTCCTGAAGGGGCCAGGGACTTCGTGGTGCCGTCCAGAATGAATCCGGGGCAGTTTTACGCCCTTCCGCAGTCTCCGCAGACATTCAAGCAGCTGCTTATGGTGGCAGGATATGACCGCTATTTCCAGATAGTGCGCTGTTTCAGGGATGAGGATCTAAGGGCTGACCGCCAGCCTGAATTCACCCAGATAGACTGTGAAATGTCTTTCGTGGAGAGAGACGACGTGCTGGACACCTTTGAGGGAATGATGAGGACATTGTTCAAGAATGTCATGAACATCGACATCCCGAATCCGATTCCGCGTATGAGCTGGTTCGATGCTATGGACCATTATGGTTCAGACAAGCCGGATATCCGCTTCGGAATGACCATACATGAGATCTCGGACATGGTGAAAGGCCACGGTTTCTCGGTCTTCGATACATCTGAGTATATAGGAGCGATATGCGTGGACGGACTGGCCTCCTATACCCGCAAGCAGCTTGACGAGCTTACCGAGTGGGTGAAGAGACCGCAGGTCGGAGCCAAGGGCCTGGTTTATATAAAGCTGAACGAAGACGGAAGCATAAAGTCTTCAGTGGACAAGTTCTATTCACAGGAAGACCTCCAGGGCATTGCATCGCAGATGCAGGCGAAAAAAGGCGACTTGATTCTCGTGCTCTGCGGACCGAAGAGGAAGACTCAGACCATGCTTGGCGTGCTGCGTATCGAGATGGGGAACAGGCTCGGCCTCAGGAATCCTCTGAATTTCGCCCCTCTCTGGGTAGTGGACTTTCCTCTGCTTGAGTGGGATGACGAGACTTCCCGCTTCTATGCCATGCATCATCCGTTTACCGCACCGAAGCCGGAGCATCTGGACCTTTTCTACAGCGACAGGAAGGAAGATCTGGAGAAAGTATGTGCGAATGCCTACGATTTTGTGCTGAACGGCACTGAACTCGGAGGCGGCTCTATCAGGATTCACGATGCAAAAGTGCAGCAGAGGATGTTCGAAGTGCTCGGATTCACTGACGAAGACGCTCAGTACAAGTTCGGCTTCATCATAAATGCCTTCAAGTTCGGAGCTCCGCCTCATGGTGGCCTTGCTTTCGGATTCGACAGGGTGTGCGCCCTTTTCGGAGGCCAGGAGACTATCAGGGACTTCATCGCCTTCCCTAAGAACAATCAGGGCAGGGACGTGATGATCGATTCTCCGTCATACATCGACCAGTCGCAGATGGACGAGCTCTTCCTCGCATCTACGGCCAAGAAAGACTGATCTGAGGCTATGAAAAAAACACTGATTCTCATATTTTTACTGGTGACCTTGCGGTCAATGTTCCCGGCTGCCTCAACGGCTCAGGAGCAGCAGGAGCCGCCTACAATTACAGAAATGGCGGCCAATGAGGCGGAGAGGCTTGAACGGCTTCTCGGCCTGGAGTATTGGCAGGTTTTTTATGTGGATTCCACCCTCCAGCATGATTATCAGGCGATGACTGATGAATTCAATGCCCTGAGGGAGGCCAAGGTGTCCAATTCGTCACTTTATATCTCCGTCCAGGACAAGTGGATGGAGAAAATAGACAGCACCTACAGGAAATATTTTACGGATGCGCAGTGGAAGGCTTATTTGAAAAGCGGAGCCGCGAAACAGCAGAAGGCACGTGAAAAGCGGAAGGCCAAGGCGGCAGAGAAATAGCTGTCTTCCGGATGTTTACTGCAATAAACTGAAATGACATATGGATTTTTTTGAAGTAATAGAGAAGCGTCACAGTGTCAGAAAATTTGAAGACAGGCCTGTGGAGAAAGAACTTATAGACCGGATAATATCAGTGGCGGAGACGGCACCTTCTTCCAAGAATACTAAAAGTTCCGCCTTTATGGTCATCGAAGACAAGGATACGATAGCCGCCATTTCCGAAATGCGGGACAGAGGTTCTGCTTTCGTGAAGGATGCTCCGGCGGTGATCGCAGTGCTCGGAGATGAAACGAAGACTGATCTTTGGGTGGACAATTGTTCTATCTCCGCCACATTCATACAGCTGGCCGCCGTTGCTCTGGACTTGGGCAGCTGCTGGGTTCATGTGAACGGCAGGCCGCGTATCAGCACAGATCCTGCGGCAGGGATGGCTGAGGATTATCTCAGAAATCTGCTTGGGGTGAAGGACGGGCTGCGTATACATTGTGTCATCGCTCTCGGGTATCCGGCAGAAGCGTGAGGCGTTTTACGGCGGATGAATTCCGGTGCGGAGATGGGATGTGTGCAAGACTGGCGTCATTGATATGAAATAGTAAATTATTGCCGGATGGCTGCATTGCCGGAGGCATTGAATATAAATGAGATGAAAGAAAAGATAGAAGCGATTTTGGCGGAGATAGAGTCTCTGGCTTGCAAGACAGAAAATGAAATAGAGGAGGCGCGCGTCCGTCTGCTCGGCAAGAAGGGCAAGATCACCGGGCTGTTCGAGGAATTCAGGACTGTGCCGGCAGAACAGAAGAGGGAGTTCGGACAGAAGCTGAACCAGCTGAAGAACGCCGCCACGGCTAAGATTGAGTCTCTTAAGGATTCCCTGCAGGAGAGCGGGGCGTCTGCCGCATCTTTTGATGTGACTAAACCCGGCGACTCTTTCAAGCTGGGGTCCAGGCATCCTGTGTCTATCGTCAGGGAGGAGATAGTCGAGATTTTCCGCAAGTTCGGATATGACGTGGCGGAAGGTCCTGAAATCGAAGATGACTGGCATGTGTTCGAAGCTTTGAATTTCCCGCCAGAACATCCGGCCAGAGATATGCAGGATACATTCTTTATCTCTTCCAGCGCGAATTCCATCCTGCTTAGGACTCATACGTCTTCCGTGCAGGTGCGCGCTATGGAGAAGCTTCCGCTTCCTATACGTATCATCTGTCCAGGCAGGGTTTTCAGAAACGAGGCTATTTCAGCGCGTGCCCACTGCATCTTCCATCAGGTGGAAGGCCTCTATATCGATGAGAATGTGACATTTGCAGATATGAAGCAGGCTATTCTGCTCTTTGCCCGCGAGATGTTCGGAGCAGAGAGCCAGATCAGGATGAGACCGTCTTATTTCCCGTTCACTGAGCCGTCTGCGGAAGTAGATGTGAGCTGCAATATCTGCCACGGAAAGGGCTGCAACATTTGCAAAGGTACCGGCTGGCTGGAGATTATGGGCTGCGGCATGGTCGACCCGAATGTGCTCGAGGCTTCCGGAATAGACAGCAAAAAGTACAGCGGATTCGCTTTCGGAATGGGCATCGAGCGTATAGCGATGCTGAAATGGCAGGTAAAAGACCTCAGAAACTACTTCGAAAACGACCTGCGTTTCCTGCGCGAGTTCGAGACGTTCATTTAATGCCTGTCCGGACAATGATTTTAAGAGAGAATTGCTGTTTTTTATGCAATTCTCTTATTTTTTTTTGCAAGTAAAGAAAATATGCCTATCTTTGCAATCCATTCTTGAGAATGGCAGTTCTTCTAAAAAATGCGGAAATAGCTCAGTTGGTAGAGCACAACCTTGCCAAGGTTGGGGTCGCGAGTTCGAGTCTCGTTTTCCGCTCCACGCGGGTCAGCATTTGCTGGGCTTCTTTTTTTTATACAAGGGACTCGAACTCGCGACCCGCTCCCCGAGGGAGCTGCCGGCCAGGGCCGGCTGAGGGGACTACGAAAGAAGTCGCGCCATGCC
>CASEOO010000018.1 GCA_949289565.1 uncultured Bacteroidales bacterium | reverse complement strand
TCCAAGGCTGCCGTCCTGTATGGCCCGATAGTCCTGGCCGGACAGTGCGGTACGGACGGCATGACAGCTCCGGCTCCGTTTTCAGACCCTTCCAAATACAATGATTACTACACATACGACTACCATGTGCCTGCCGATCTGGATACGGTGCTCGTCCTGCCGGACGGCAATGTCGGTGAATGTCTGAAACATGTCTCCGGGCTGGTTTTCGAGTCTGCAGACGGCCGTCTTCTGAAGCCTCTGTACGACACCCATCATCAGAGGTATGTCGTTTACTGGGATATCGAATGATTCCGCCAGCAGCGGCTGAAACTGAGCATAAAGGACTCGCTGATTCTGAAGAAATGATTGCGGGTGGCCGAAAAAAATATCTGCCTGCAATGTCTTTATCTGAATGAAATAATTCCTAAATTTATAAAATGATGTTTAACTAACAGGGAGTGAAATGAAAGCAACGATATCCAGAGACAGCCTGTGGCTTACGATACAGTCACTTTCTCTGAGCAACCAGAAGTGGCTGGCAGGAAAGCTCCAGCAGAACATCCGCGAGCAGGAGGAGGCATCGGAAGAATATGTAGATGATTATGCTGAACTGCTTGCACAAATCCATAAGAATCCTGCTGCAGGAGCGGATCTAACATGCTGTATACCCGACTTTAGGAGATATATCGTTGCCGGGGATATTTATTTTTAGCCCTGTTTTCTCTATATACTCCATTTGCTCCAAACCCAACTTTAACGGATATTATTATTGCAGGCAGTATTTATTTTCAGACCTGTTTTTTCTGGTCTGAAAAAAATATCTGCCTGCATGGTATAAGAAAAATAAATACGTTAAAGTCCCAACTCCACCTGGAAGCGCAGGCTCCACCTGTCATCCAACGGACTCGCCGTGAACTGCTCCCTGGCGTTGTACGACAGGTCCATCTGCACCTTCAGACTGTGTCCTATGATATACCTTGTGATGCCAAGAGTCGTCTGGTTCCATGTCCTGTAGCCGAGCAGCGGCTGCACCGCCTCGTCAGGCAGCATAGTCGAATTCCTCAGGGCTACCTCCCATTTCCTGTCGAAAAGATAACTGGCCTGCACATTCACTCCGCAGCCGGTATAGATGAATGAAGATTCCGCCCCTTCCGGATCGGTGACGATGGCACTGCCGCCGAGAACCTGACGTCCCATGAAATCAGTGTTGAAAGCGAAACCTCTGTACTTCAGTATGATATCAGCATAGTAAGATCCGAGATTCCTCGTAGCGCCTCCCGGCAGCAGATCCCCCTTGAATCCCTGGTCAAGACAAGCATTGTGGTTGAACGAATAGCCTCCGGCTATCATCAGCTTGACTGTCTCCTCATATTCGGTATCGCCTTCCGTATATTCGCCCTTTGCATGGAAACGGCCGAAAGGAAAAAGCTCCAGACGGCCGGTATAGTCCAGCCCGTCCACACTTGAACTTCCCCAATTGCGGCCTTCACCGAGGGTCACTGAAGCCAGTGCGGCCAAGGCAAACCCGTCATATGAGCCGTAATGGTATTCTCCGAAAAATCCGAAATCCCTGTCGCCGCCGAATTCGCTGTTCACTATGCTCCTGTCCACGAACTGGAGGGCGCTCGAAGAATTTATCCTGGCTCTGTTTGCCTTGAGTTTCGTCTGCCCGAAACCGAGATTCCAGTCCGAATTCGGCCTGTAATATACTATGGCGTCACGGATGATATTCACTGAACCGTTCGGCCTGCTCTCTGCATCGTAGTTCGAGAAACCGAGCTGGATGGAGTATATGAATTTCGGAGAGAACAGATAGCCATCGAAACGAAGCCTGAGCCTTTTTATCTGAGCCTCTGTTTCGGAAAGCCCGAACCTGTCGTTGAAATGCAGTCCCAGCATGTTCTGCATCCTGAAACGGATGGTCATTTCGTAGGAATCGTTTTTCGGCCGGAAAGTGATACCTTTCCCGACTTCTATGTTCGGAAGGTTCTCCAGTTGCTCCAGAAGTTCCTGCGTATGGTCTATGGAATCCGCCAGGAAAGCTTCCGCGTTGCTTATCTGCGCGGATGCGGCCCCAATGCTTAGAACGGCGCATGCTATGATGGCTGTCAGTCGTCTCATTTTCTTCATTTTTATCTGTCCGGCAGCAAAAATACTAATTTTTGCCGCCGGCACATGTTGCAGTATTGTTAAATAAATGTTACATGATATTGCTAATAGGGTGACCCGAGAACACATTCCGGGTCACCCTATTACGTCTTTCTTCGAAAGACTGGACCCGTCTTAACCCCCTGCACCCCCTGTTAGGGGGATCTCGCTCCTTCCAGTCGCGGTCACTTCGTGACTTTTGATCCACACTGTCTCCATACGGCCAGGGTGCACAGAACGGACAGTATGGCGGCACCTATCCAGAACCACGAAGCTACCGAAAAGTCGTATGCTGCAGATTCTCCGGCCCCGGCCTTTCCGCTCTGTATCAGGAAACGTCCTTTAGGACTTCCATGGATTCTATGTCGTTCGAATTCAGATTGTTCAGTCCGTTTTCCATAGGCACTCCGTCCACGATGTACAGAGGATCGTTCCCTGCAGTGGCCGACCTGGTGCCCCTGACCCTGATCATCACGTTTCCTTCAGGGTCTCCGCTGGTCTGCATTACCTGCACTCCTGGCATTTTTCCCACCATCGACTGTCTGAAATCGGAAATGGCCTGGTTCTGGATGTCTTCGGCCTTGATGGAAGATATGGCAGTGGTGACATCGCGGGCGTTCACCACTCCGTAGCCGATGACCACGACGCTTTCCAGCAGGACAGAGTCTTCATTCAGCCTTACTTTGAGGGACGTGCGGTTTCCTACGGTGATTTCCTGATTTTCGAAGCCTATGCAGGAGAATACGAGAGTATTGGCAGGGGAGGCCTTCAGGCTGAACCTGCCATCCAGATCAGTGGTGGTACCGGCGGAAGAGCCTTTAATCAGGACGGCAACTCCCGGGACAGGCTGTCCGTCGGCATCGGTGACAGTTCCGGTGACCTCGACAGGTTCGGGCATGTTTTCGATGATGACAGTGGACCCGTCGATGGTGTATTTGATATTCACAGGGGTGAAGAGCATTTCGCATATTCTTTCCATGCTTTCATTTTCAGCGAAGATGCTTGCGGACATGGTCACATCCACGCCCTTGTTGATGAACAGATAGTCGGACTGGCCCTTGATGGCTTCGATGATTTCACTCAGTGGCGCGTTTTCGAAATCCAGCGTCAGCAGTCCCCGGTTTTGTCCGCCGGCTGACATGTTCATGCAGAATAACGTGAAAAGGCACATGATACAGGTCAGTTTGCAGAAAAATTTGCAGAAGACTGTTTTTTTTATTCATAAATTCAAAGATTTTTTGACCGCTTCCCGCAGCAGGGGATATCCGGTCAGGGTAATTAGTCTGGTGTCAATTTTCCGGCTTGTTACCTCAGAAGGTATGTCGGAACATGTTCTTATGTCCAGAATATGGAGGCATCGCAGGATATAGTGAACGACAGTTTCATAGCCCTTCTGGAGAATATCGACAGGCTGGATGATGCTGTCCTGAAGTCTTTTCTGGCTACGACAGTGAAGAACAAATGCCTGAATTACCTGCGTCGCGTGAATTGCGAGAAAATTATTTACAGGAATCTGAAAATAAGGGCAACAGACGCTTATAACATGAGTCTTCTGGAATCGGACAGCCGGGATTCCGGTATGTACAGCAGCGAGGTGATGTCCATTTGCCGTGAAAGTCTTTCCAGGCTTCCTGTCCTGACTTCGGAGATTTTCATGGACAGGCTTCGCGGGCTGAGTTACAAGGAGATAGCCGAAAAATACGGAATCTCGCACCGTTCCGTCACATACGAGATTTCCAAAACTCTCGCTGTCCTGAAAGAATCATTGAAAGATTATCTCCCTCTCGTGCTTTATCTCCTGATGCTGAAAAGCAATTGAAAAAATATCCGCGCGATGCCCGTCTCTAATGACCAAGGCAAAGCGCGGATGTTTCCTTTTGAAGCAATTTTCTGAAATTCACGTAGTTCTTTTATCGAACTCACGTTGTATCAGTCGTGCAGTTTCCTGCTTCTGAGATATTCAAGCAGATATTCTGACCTGTCGGTTTGGATGATTCGTGCTCCCAGGGTATCGATGAGGTATCCGTAAGCGGCATCAGCGTCCTCCAGAGCCAGATCATCATCATGGCCGCCGCTCATGGTGTCCCAAAGTGTATTGTACCATAGCAGTGCCTTTCCTTTGAGTTCCTGTTTCATCTGCAGCGGAACCCTGACATCTTCAGCGCGGGCATACAGGAGCTCGTAAGCTGCAGGTTTCAGAACTTCCATAAATCTGTGCATCACTTCCTCCGAATTTTTCTGGTCGAGGCTTACTATCGGCATATAAATGACATCTTCCAGATATTCCCCATAGAAATCCAGCACTTCATCGGCAGATCTGCCGCCTTTCATTATGATCTGTCTGGTCGTTCCGGTTTTTTCCAGTACAGGCATCACAAGGTCGAAGTATCTGTCCGCCTTGTCCAGATTCACAAGCACCTTGCCCTTGGCTACCATAAGTGCTTCTTCCAGGGTAGGTACGGAATGTTTTGTGTGAATTTCCGCTCCGTTTTTCAGTTTCAGTGTCTTGATGTCATCCAGAGTCCATTCGCTGACCGGACCGCGTCCAGTGGTAGTACGGTCGAGGCTCGAATCATGCATCAATATCAGCACGCTGTCCTTGGTCAGCTGCAGGTCCAGTTCCACTACGTCCACGCCTGTCTCGATGGAATGCTCTATCGCAGCTATCGAATTCTCCGGTGCATAACGCCAGTCACCCCGGTGTGCCACCACGAGTACCGAAGACGTGTCTGTCGACAGGATTTTTTCTCTTAGCATTTCCGCCCTGGACAGATTTTCTGCCGGATTCTGAGTGCTCTGGCAGCCTGCCGCCAGCACGGCCGCCAATGCAATGATTAAAAATTTCTTCATGTTGTATTTTGTTATAATAATTCCATTCCGATTTTCGGACTCAAATCTATTTTAAATTCTGCTATTTTGCAAAATATTCAGCATTCAGTTCAAGTCATCAGGGAATGACGGGAAAATTTTGGAGACTTTACAAACTATTTTGGCAATTATACCGAGAATTTCCGTTTTTGTCAATTAATACCCATTATGTCTAAGAAAGTAATGGTGGAATTCCGTTGATGCCACATTGCCACCATTCGTTCGAATCTTGGAGCAGTAAAAAACAAAAAAATGAGTGTCGACACCTCACGTGCAGACCCTCATACTAACCACATAATTAATAACACTAAAACTAATAACCAATAAGCTGTGAAGGTTTTGGAATAACCTTTCGATCAACTCGGATGCAAAGGTACAGCTTTTTTTGATATCTCCAAACTTTTTCGGAAAAAATTTTACTTTTTTATGCATTTTTTTGTTTTTTCTACAGAAATCAGGCTTGAATCTGGCATTTTCTTGCTTCTGGAATGTGTGATTTACCTGATTTTTCTGATGACTCTGCATGGATTTCCTGCAGCCACGCAGTCAGATGGGATGTCTTTTACGACTACGCTTCCTGCACCGATGGTCACATTGTCCCCGATGGCGACACCTGGAATTATGGTGACGCTGCCGCCGATCCAGACATTGTTTCCTATGGTGACAGGCTTGGCGTATTCTACGAGGGTGTTCCTTTCTGCAGGGTCAAGCGGGTGTCCCGCAGTGTAGATGCTGACGTTCGGTGCGATGAATACATTGTCTCCTATGGAGACTTTCGCCTCGTCGAGGATGGTGAGGTGGAAGTTTGCGAAGAAATTGTCTCCGATCTCGATATTCGAGCCGTAGTCGCAGTAGAATGGCTGGTTTATGTTGCAGTTCCGCCCCATCTTTCCAAGAAGCTGTGCCAGCAGGGCGTTTTTTCCTTCTATGTCGGATGGGTGCAAACTGTTAAGCCTGAAAATGATATCTCTGGCCTGCATGATTTCCTTCAGCAGTTCCGGGGCAGTGGCGTCATAGATTTCGCCCGCGAGCATTTTCTCCCTTTCTGTCATCTTAACGCACTGCAAGTATCCGGTCAACAACGTATTTCTGCTGCCCTCTCCATGGCAGGCTTCCGAGGTATTCTTTGTAGTGAAGTTCTACGGTTTTTCCGCTGCATCTCATGAGAGAGTCAGCAACTTCTGGGTCAGTGATGGAGAATTCAAATTCGTATGACTGAATAGCGGATGTGCTCTTCGACTTCGAATTGAATCCTGCCTGGATAACTTTGCCTTCATAGGTCTTGAATATGTAGCCCTTGTATACTACGAAATTCAGTTCTCCGGCTTTCACTCCTTCTCCGAATACAAAATAGAATTTGAAGAAGATGGCCAGGGCCAATACTGCCGCCGCAGTCAGCATGGCGATGGTGATGATTTTTCCTTTTTTCATTTTATTTGCAATAGATGTCAATATCCCAGGCTTGCGCCAATGCCATTGGCCGGCATCCCCGGCCAACTATCTTTCAAATTTAATCAAATTAAATCGGAGAGAGTATAAAAAACAGAAAAAAATGAGGACGGACCGGGAATTTCTGTTCCTCAGCCCGTCCTGCCATATCGAGCAATGCATTATTTGTATTGGCCGGATGGCCGGCCATGAATTTTATATCACGCCTTGTGACATCATGGCGTCAGCGACTTTAATGAAGCCGGCTATATTGGCGCCCTTCACGTAGTTCACGTAGCCGTCAGGTTCTGTGCCGTACTTAACGCAGGCCGCGTGGATGTCTTCCATGATCCTGTGGAGCTTCTCGTCGACTTCTTCAGGAGTCCATTTAAGCCTCATGGAGTTCTGTGTCATTTCGAGTCCTGACGTGGCCACTCCGCCTGCATTCGAAGCTTTTCCAGGGGAGTAGAGGATCTTCGCGTTCTGGAATACCTCTATTGCCTCCGGAGTAGAAGGCATGTTCGCACCTTCAGCTACGCACATGCATCCATTGGCTACCAATGCTTCAGCCTCTTCTCCGTTCAGTTCGTTCTGAGTGGCGCAAGGCATGGCGATGTCGCATTTCTCGCCCCAAGGACGCTGATTTTCATGATATTGCGCGCTTGGATATTTCACTGCATATTCCTTGATACGGCCGCGGATGACGTTCTTGAGCTCCATCACGTAGTCGAGCTTCTCCCTGTCGATTCCGTCAGGGTCGTAGATGTAGCCGTTGGAGTCTGACAATGTCACTACTTTGGCGCCGAGCTGAAGCGCTTTTTCTGCGGCGTATTGTGCCACGTTTCCTGAGCCTGAGATGCAGACAGTCTTTCCTTTGAAGCTGTCTCCCTTGGTGGCGAGCATGGCTGATGCGAAGTAGCATGTGCCATAGCCAGTGGCTTCAGGGCGGAGCGGGCTTCCTCCCCAGTTCAGTCCCTTTCCTGTAAGCGTGCCTGTAAATTCGTTGCGCAGTCTTTTGTACTGGCCGAACATGAAGCCTACTTCACGTCCTCCTACTCCTATATCTCCTGCAGGCACGTCTGTGTCCTGTCCGATGTGTCTCTGAAGTTCTGTCATGAAACTCTGGCAGAATCTCATGACTTCGTTGTCTGATTTTCCTTTCGGATTGAAATCAGAACCACCTTTCGCGCCACCCATAGGCAGGGTGGTGAGGCTGTTTTTGAATGTCTGTTCGAATGCGAGGAACTTCATGATGCTGAGGTTTACGCTCGGATGGAAGCGGATGCCTCCTTTGTATGGCCCGATGGCGCTGTTCATCTGCACCCTGTACCCTCTGTTGATTTCCACTTCTCCTTCGTCGTTGATCCACGGAACTCTGAACATGATGACTCTTTCCGGCTCTGCAATGCGTTCCAGAACCTTCATTTCCATCAGGTATGGATGTTCTACAATGTATGGGGCAAGGCTTTCTACGACCTCCCTCACTGCCTGATGAAATTCTTTTTCACCTGGATTCCTGGCTATCAGTCCGGCCATGAAATCATCTACGTACTTCTGAGCAAAATGGTCCATAGTTATAAAATTTATAAGTGACTAATTTTCGTCTGTTTTAGGCTTTGTTTTCTACAAAATAAACAAATTGAAACGACAAAAACAATAGCCGGCGTATCAGGAAGGGTGTTGTGGATAAAACAATTAGTATGGTGAAATGCCTGTTTGCCTTAAATAAATCGTGGCATCTGAAAAATTTGCTTACGATTTGTAAGTGCCGTGAAAAGATGTACCGAATTTTTGAAATTTGTTAAATTTTTTTGAATTTTTCTTCAGCTAACTTTTTCCGGTATGCATCGAGGCGCTTCTTCCAGATTTTGCATTTTGCCTGGTGCTCAGCATTCTTTCTGTTTAAAAATTGCTCGTATTTTTCTTCTAGGTAGTTGTCTGCCATGATGTTTTATTATATTGTGAGGGTTGTTTGCGGACGCTTCATTTCTGAGGTGTCGAGAATAAGCCATACAGGGTGGCATCGATCTGGTCTGTGATGAGGGCGAAGTCTTCGGGGCGGTTTTCGAAGTCGAGGTGGTCTGCATCAATGGACAGCACCTGTCCTTCGTAGCCTGTTATCCACTTTTCGTATTTTTCGTTCAGACCATTGAGATATTCGATGCTGATGGATTTTTCGCAGTCTCGCCCACGCTTCTGGATCTGTGATACGAGGTGCGGAATGGAGGACTTCAGGTATATGAGCAGGTCGGGAGTTTTAACCAGCGACATCATGAGGCGGAAAAGGTCCATATATGTCTGGTAGTCACGGTCTGAGAGATTTCCCATCTCGTAGTTGTTCGCCACGAAGATGTGGACTCCTTCGAGGATTGTCCTGTCTTGGATGATGGTTTCTTTCGAATTCGCTATTTCCAGTATGTCCTTGAATCTCTGTGTCAGGAAATAGACTTCGAGATTGAATGACCATCTGGGAATGTCTCTGTAGTAATCGTCCAGATATGGATTGTATGTGACTGCTTCGTATTTCGGGGTCCATCCGTAGTGCTTGGCAAGCATTCTGGTAAGCGTGGTTTTTCCGCTTCCGATATTTCCTGCAACTCCAATATGCATTTTTTTTGTCTTTTTTCTTTTTTTTGGTGGCCTGACGGCCAATTTTTATATGATTCAAAAATCAGTGTATGGCCTTCGGCCAATTTCCATGTCGCTCGCTTAGTTTATTTGTGCGGGCATAGTATTCGCGAATTTAACTATTTTCTTTTTGTTTAGATTTTTTCTTTTTAAAAATCGTAACTTTGATTTTTTATATTCTGATGGCCTTGTTTCGAAGTTGAGATTTGCCGCAGGCCTTTGCAGCATTGGACGGAAGACAGCGGCATTGGCCGAAAGCCATCTGGATATAATGGCGTAATTTGTTTGTTATAAGAGTTTCAGTATGTATTTGATGAACGAGGATACGATTTGTGCTCCGGCTACAGTTCCGGGTACAGGGGCGATTTCTGTGATCAGAGTGAGCGGGGGAGAGGCGTTGCCGGCGGTTTCTGCGCTGGTGAAGTGTGCTCCTGGGCGTGAGGTCATGATGGCTCCGGGGTATTCTGTGCGTTTCGGAAGGATTTTCCTGAATGACGGGCAGCTGCTGGACGAGGTCCTGGTGACAGTGTTCAGAGCGCCGCATTCATATACCGGCGAGGATTCTGCCGAGATTTCGTGCCATGCCTCCAAGTATATAGTAGACAGTGTTATGCATCTTTTGATGGAGGCTGGCGTGCGTCCTGCCGAACCTGGTGAGTTTACGCGAAGAGCATTTTTGAACGGAAAAATGGATCTGGCTCAGGCTGAGGCTGTGGCTGATTTGATTGCCGCTCAAGGGGCGGCATCTCATCATCTGGCTTTAAGTCAGCTGAAGGGCGGTTTTTCGAACGAACTGAAGAAGATGCGTGGCGAGCTGTTGAATATAGTGTCGTTGATGGAGCTGGAGCTGGATTTCGGGGAAGAGGAGGTTGAGTTTGCCGACAGGTCTCAGCTTTCTGCCTTGGTGGATGCAGTGGCAGGGCATATAGGCCGCCTGATTTCATCCTTCAGGCTGGGCAATGCTATTAAGAATGGCATTCCAGTGGCAATAGCGGGGGCTACGAATACGGGGAAAAGTACGCTTCTAAATGCTCTGTTAGGGGAGGAGAGGGCGATAGTGTCTGATGTCCATGGCACTACGCGCGACACAATAGAGGAGACGTTGAATGTGGACGGAATGCTTTTCAGATTCATAGATACTGCCGGGGTCAGGCTGACAGATGAGACTGTGGAGCAGATCGGCATTGAACGAACGTTCAGAAAACTTGAAGAGGCAGTGGCGGTCCTGGCTATCGTGGATGCGAGCCAGCCTGGCCTTGATGCCGGACGTGGGCTGGATGAGGTCTTGGCCAAAGCTGACGTTTCACGGCAGAAAGTGATTTTCGTGGTGAACAAAATGGACCTGGCTGATGTTCCGGCTGGCTATTCTGGTTATTCTTGCGGCAGTGAAAATGCGGATTGCGGGAATCACATTGTTGCCATGCTTGATGGCATGCGCCATAAGTACAAGCTCCCCGCAAATACGCCTGTGGTCTGCATCTCTGCGAAAAAAGGGGAGGGCCTGGACCGTTTGCAAGCCGCATTGAAGGATGTTTGTGCGGAGTATGCTGTCTCTTCAGATGATGTCATAGTCACCAATGCCCGCCATATCGATGCCCTGCAGAACGCTCTTTCTGCCTTGTCCCGTGTTCAAGATGGCCTCAGCTCCGGCCTCCCTGCCGACCTCGTCGCCCAGGACATCCGCGAAGCCCTCTACCACCTCGGCTCCATCGTCGGCGAAATCTCCACCGACGAAGTCCTCGGGAATATTTTCAAGAATTTCTGCATCGGAAAATGACGGCTTGTAAACAACCGTAACCAATCATAACCATTTAGAATAAAGTCGCTATATATCAGCGACTTTTGTTTTTATGTACTTTCCAGACCGTATTTGGAAGTAACGGTTTTTATCCATATTTTTCATACGTATTTCTACCGTGACAGAAATTCATGGTTTGCCCAAATATCACAGTGACGCATTAGTTGACGTGTGTTGACAATGGTTTACATGTGTTGACAAAAATCGGGAGAAATAAGGAGAAATTATCCCCAATGTAAAGGAGGAAAATATGGAAATAAGAAAGATTTGTCAATGGTGCGGAAAGCCATTTATAGCTCAAAAGACAACAACCTGTTATTGTAGCCACCAGTGTTCTAATCTTGGCTACAAGGAACGCATCAGGGAACGTAAGCGAC
>CASEOO010000017.1 GCA_949289565.1 uncultured Bacteroidales bacterium | reverse complement strand
GCATCAAGTACCAGGGAAATATTTCCGGAACTTACATGCACCAGATCCCCGGCCATGGCTTCTTCCATGTTCAGATATTCGCGGACAGTCTTTCCCCACTTCTTGATCTGTTCCTCCTTCCAAGGTCCTTCGGAAGAAGCTGACGGCAGGAGCATGGAGCAAGTTTCATCCTTGTCGGAAAGCGACCACATCACGCGGCTCAGCCCGTTGGCATCCATCCACTTCCACCAGGCAGCCCACTCTTCCAGGTCGAGAGGTCCGTCACCGTCGGCATTCATCCCTGCACATTCCGACACGAAAAGAGGGATGTTCCGTGATATGGCATAGTCTCCGCGGACACGCAGTTCAGCCCCGTGGGTTCCGGCATAGAAATGCAGGGTGTACATGATGTTTTCCATACCGACCAAAGGATCATCGGCCACGATATGCACATCCTGATCCCAGTGCGGACAGCCTACCAGCACCACTGCACGCGGTTCAGCCTCCCGGATGACACCGATGATATCCTCTGCATAGGCTTTCAGGTCAGTCCAGCTGTCCTCCACAGGCTCGTTGAATATCTCGTAAATCACATTCGGCACACCCTTGTACTTCCCGGCTACCGTAGAAAAGAACTGCCTGGCCTCCTCCAGACGCAGTTTATGGGCATGCCAGTCCACTATCACATAGATTCCCTTTTCTATGGCTGCATCCACCACGCTGTACAGACAGTCAAGAGCTTTCTGCGGGTCGGAAGCGAAGTTCCCGTCCAGTTCGGCACCGATAGCTGCACGCACCACATCACACCCCCACTCATCAGACAGCTGTTCCACTGCCCCGGCATTGTAGAATCGCGGCCAGAGGTTGTGCCAGCCGATGCTCACACCTGAAAGGATGACAGGATTCCCTTTCTCGTTCACCAGATCGCGGCCCTTCACCGACAGCCATCCGTTTTCTCCGACAGGAGTACCGGCTGACGCCAATGCCATGAATACCGGGCCGAAGGCCAATATCATTGTCAATAATATTTTTTTCATTGTCTTGATCTTTTTGGGCCGGCTGTCACTCGCAAAGAAGTCTTGCGCCCTCCCGGGCAAATGACGACCGACCGTCAAATATAGAAACTTAATTGCTATTGCCGGCTCTCCGTTCCGCCAGAACCGCCGAAATTTCCTTCATACGGGAAGTAGTCAGCGGATAAAAGGCCACGACTATCGCCGCGAGGAAAGCCCCGGCTGCCGGAATCCAGCTCATCATCGCCTTCAGTCCCGTAATGGCGGACTGCGCCTGCACGGCATTCTCGGACGTATCATACCCGAAAGCCGCCAAAACCCAGAGAATCAATGCGCTGCCGAAAGCGCCGCCGAACTTCTGCGCCATAGACGATGAGGAAAATATCAGTCCGGTGGAAGCTGACGCGTTCTTGTACTCCGAATAGTCGGCGATATCAGCGAACATGCTCCAGAGAAGAGGCAGAGTCACTCCTGCAGCCACACTTATCAATACCTGAAGCCCCATCAGAGTCCATAATCCTGCAGGCTCGGAGACCGGAAGAAACATGATGAAAAGACTCAGCACCCCGGCCACAATCAAAGCAAGGATATAGGAAGATTTCTTTCCAAGACGGTCTGAAAGAGGGACGGCAAGGGCAACGCCGAGCATATTGGCCACCTCGCCGACAGCGAGGAATATTCCGCACGTAAAAATTGCGGAAACTCCTATCACATCCTTGAAATAATAGGCCGCAGCGCCACCTCTGATGGAATTGAAAAGCAGTACACCTATACCGGCACCGAGCAATATCCACCACGGTACATTCCTGACCAGGGACTTCATGTCTTTCAGCACAGAGCTCCCGCCTGACTGCGACGCCTCCGGTTTCACCCGCTCCTTCGTCATGGCGAAACACAGGATGAACAGCAAGGCACATATAAGGCCCACTACAGCCATCGTGTATTGCCATGAAGCAGCTGTAGAAACTCCGACAGAACTTTGGAAGAATTTCAGCAGCGGTTCGAAGATGGCCAGTGCTATGAAACTTCCTCCATAAGCGAAGAACATCCTGTAAGATGAAAACACCGTCTTCTCCCTGGAATCCGGAGTCACCACTCCGAGCATCGCCCCGTAGGGGACATTGATGACCGAGTATACGGTCATCATTATTATATAAGTGACATAGGCGAAAGCATGTTTGAACCCATAGCCTGCATCCGGTGTGGTAAATGTCAGCACCCCGGCTATGGCAAAAGGCAGGGCCGCCCAGAGCAGATAAGGCCTGTACATGCCCCATCTGGTTCTGGTCCTGTCGGCAATCATTCCCATCACCGGGTCGAAAACGGCGTCATAAAGCTTGGTTATCAGCAGAAGTGTCCCTGCATGGGCAAGCGACAGCCCGAACACATTCGAATAGAAGAAAGGCAGGTAGTAGGAGAAAATCTTCCAGAACATCGAAGATGACATATCCCCGAAGCCATAGCCTGCCTTCTCCCATATTGTCGCTTTGTCGTGATTATTCATATCCTATCTGGTATTCCTGTCTATCAGTCTGTTCAGTCGCGCCACCGAATCCGATGTGGTATATCCGTCAGGCTCGGTGTTGAAACAGTAGTCCAGAAGCCTGTCCACGGAAGAAACAGCCACATGCATCCTTGTGTCGCAGGAAGCATAGTAAATATAGACTTTCCCGTCTTCATCTGCTATCCAGCCGTTCGAAAAGAGGACATTCATCACGTCGCCGACATATTCATCTCCCTCCGGCACCAGAAAAAATCCTCCCGGCTCTGCTATCACCTTCGACGGATCTTCGAGAGACGTGACATAGAGATACAGCACATAACGCAGACCGGAAGCGCATCCGCGGACACCGTGAGCCAGATGAAGCCAGCCTTTGGAAGTCTTGATCGGGGCAGGGCCTTCGCCGTTCTTCTGTTCCTTTATCGTATGATAATGACGTGCATTTATGATTTTCTCATCCTCTATGACTACATGTTCCATGCTGTCCACCAACGCCCAGCCGATACCGCCGCCACGGCCTGCATCTATGAAACCGTCCTGCGGACGGGTGTACAGGGCATATTTTCCGTCCACGAATTCCGGATGCAGGACCACGTTTCTCTGCTGCGATGTGGATTCCATGTCAGGCAGCCTTTCCCAGTTTATGAAATCTTTCGTTCTGGCCACCCCTGCAGAAGCTACAGCTGATGACAGATCGCCCGGTGCGGCTTTCGGATCTTTTCTTTCGACACAGAAGATGCCGTAAATCCATCCGTCCTCATGAGCCGTCAGCCTCATGTCATAGATATTCGTAGCTGGTTCGCCATAGTCGGGCATAGTCACTGGACGGTCCCAGAAACGGAAATGATCCACACCGTTCGGGCTTTCTGCCACTGCGAAGAAGGATTTCCTGTCTGCGCCCTCCACTCTGACGACCAGGATATAACGGCCGTTCCATTTGATGGCTCCGGAATTGAACGCGGCATGGATTCCGAAACGTTCCATCAGATACGGATTGGTCTCCCTGTTCAGGTCATACCTCCATGTAAGAGGCGCATGGTCTCCTGTCAGAATGGGGTATTTGTACCTTTCATAAATGCCGTTGCCTTCCACCGGCTCGTTTTTTCTGTTTATGAGGGCTTCATGCTGAGCTTTCAGCCACTCAAGTCTTTCTTCAAAGTTCATATCTTCCTTAAAATTTCGCTTTCCAAATTATCCTGTCCTTTCGTCTTCATTTCATTCCGCTCAAGACAATAACGCCGTCTTGCCGTCTCAAATCCTGCGTCTAATCCAGCATGACTATGTCCTCCAGCACTGCAAATTCCTTGAAATCAGCTTCAGATTCCTGTCCCGGCCACGGAGCATAGAAATGTCCAGGCATGTCGCAGGCATTCCGCCATACCAAGACATAAGCTATCGGATATGCTTCGATGGCAGGATAAAGCACCTCAGTCCACCACTTCGCATAAGGGACACCTTCGCAGCCTGTCTCTGTAAGGGCCGTCAGTTTCCCATGTTCTCTGCCAAGTTCAGCCATGAGAGACAGCCTGTCCCTGAGCTGTGCGGCATATGTCTCATTCGATGCAGGAAGCTCCCCGTACTGATAACAGTCCAGTCCGAGCATGTCCACCATGTCATCTCCTGGATAGCGAGTCATATATTCCTCATCTCCCAGATCAGCTCCCGGCGAAAAGGCCCACACGAGATTGTCCAGTTCGCGCTCTGCTGTCATATAGTCGTAAGTCATCTTCCAAAGCCACCTGTACTGGTCCGGGGTGCAGAGTTTCTGTCCCCACCAGAACCAGCTGCCTGTATGTTCGTGCCATGGTCTGAAAATCAGGGGTATCAGCTCGCCGTCATCGTTCCTGAATGTATCCAGATAATCGGCACAGTTCGAGAGCCACTGCATGAATTCATCGTGCTTCTCGCCTCCGTCCAGCACAGATGCCACCACCTGGTCCGACGATACATCCCAGCTGTCACCGCCGGTCAGAGGATTCCGCGGATGCCATGAAAGTGTGACCACTCCGCCTTCGGCGCAATGCCTGAGCGCAGCTTCTCTCATGAAGCTGAAAGGATTTCCGTCGAGATTCTTCAGATTCAGGAATTCAATTCCCCCGAGGTCAAGTCCGAGGACTGCAGGATGATGTCCGCAGACATCTTTCACATCGGTACGGTCAAGGGAATCCTTCGATGAAGCTCGCCATGTATGGCCGTACATATAGGCATCCTGGTGTCCGAAAAGGATTTTCCCTTCTTCCACAGAGGCCTTGAGGTCTGATATGAGCCTGTCGGCAGGGGCGGTGTTCTGAACGCCGCCGGCGCAGGAGGCGAGTATCGCCGCAGCGGCAATGATGGTCAGAGTTCTTTTCATTTTCGTTTTTTAATCTTATTGGCGGAAGCCGGCGCCAGCGCCGGTTTCCTGCCAATGTAAATGGATTCTATTCGGTCCAGTAAATTCTTTTGACTATGACGCCATATCCGTTCAGAATCATTCCTGAAGTTCTTACAGATGCGATATCAACATCATTCAGCAAATGAGATGTATGAACAGAGCCTGCTGTCAATCCTTCTACTTCCGGAATACTAGTCAGCATATGCCCGTTCGAATCATTGAACTGCAACTGCCAATAGCCTGTATCCGGGCTTGTTTCATATTCAACATGGATAGTCGCCCCATCTGCAATATCCTGGAATACATTTTCAGTACCTGAAAGATTTATCGCATTTTGCCATTCCTTATCAAGTAAAGCGTGAGTGCCTTCCCATACGGTATTTTCGGAAACGTATACGGATTCGGTGATGAGGGTGACTTTTGTGAACGTATAGTTAGATCCGGTGATAATGAGACCGTTATTGGTTACAAGGTCATCCAGCATAGTCTGCGTGAGAGGAACCGTGACTTCTGACTGTCCTGATACCATATCGATTTGCGTAAAACCAGCCAGATCTTTCCAACTTGTTCCTGTCTGCAGCATAAACTGCCAATAAGTCTGCGTGTTATCCAGTGTGACGTCCACGACCAATGTCGCAGGACCTTCTGAAAGGTCTATTGAAGACCAGCCAAAACCGCCCCAAGCCAAATCTTGATTTCCGGACCAACTGCCACAATTATGACTGCCTTCCCAGATAACGCGCTCATTGACATCGGTCGAGATGCCGTCCAGGCGGGCAACAGTACCTATGTTCTGGATCTTGCCGGCTTCGAGGGTGAGGGATGTGTTCATGGATTTTGAAGCTGTCTGGCCTTCCGCATTTGAGAACGTGACTGTCAGACCCTGTGCATAGGTGCCCGGAAGCATGGCGAAGTAGTAGTTCCCTGCCGGGAAAGCCCCGTCTGCGACCATGGAAATTTCATCGCTCCCTTCAGTCACAGCGACTGACGGAATTCCATCGCTGAAAGCCACTGTAAAAGCACCTGCCAGGCTTTCTCCGCCATTGGCAGAAATCTTCACCGAGCTGACAGCGCCCGAATTCTCATCGATGGTAAACTTCACATATCCGAGCAAATGCTCGAACCTGAATGCCATATCCTCTGCAGAGGTGCTGGCATAGCAGATGCTGAGCCCGTCTGCGAATGTGTTCGATGCCGGAGCCTGCACTGCAGGGAGTTCAATGGCAGCCGTAGAGCCGTCCCACGATGTCACTGCAGAATACGGATATACGGCATAGTACACATCGGCAGCCAAAGCCTCGCCTGAAAATGATGTCTCAGCACTTGAACCCTCAGCGAGATCGGAAGTGAAAGGGGAAGCGGCTCCGCACACGGAGATGGCGTCATATGCCGTCCAGAGCACATCCAGACCGTTTTCAGCAAGAACAGTCTTCGTGGCATCGTCAGATGCAGATCCTGCGGCGACTGCATTGAATGTCAAAGGAGAGAGCTCCTGAGATGAAGGAGTTATGATATTTTCCTTGGCGCAGGCTATTAACATTGCGGCGGCCGCCGCTGCGGAAATTATTCTTATTGTTTTCATAGTTTCAGGTTTTATTCGTTAAAGAAATCGCCCCATGTGTGGCTTTCTTCCAGTGAATTCACTGAAGCGCCATTGATGTCGGATGCGCATACGCCTTTCTCGGCGACTATTTCGATCATTCTGGTCTGCGGGCTCGAATAGTCCCGGAATGCTGATTCAATTCTGTTTGTTTTCATCGTGTAATTAATTTATATTGATTAGGTTATTATTTTAATTGAACAGATCGTCAGGAAGTTCGTCACGAGTGATGACTGCATCGGATGCGAAAGATGCTTTCCACCATTCCACATCGGCATGTTCATGGGCGAAGCCTTCCGTACCGTCGTTTTCACTGTCATACCACGGCATGAAGAAGAGCCACTTTGCCCCTGCACTCCACTGAGCCGCCATGTCAGGCACGTTCCCGCATTCGGACAGGGCCGCCATCTTGGTGGTGAAAGTCTGGGTGATGGCTTCATACTGCGATGCCATGCCTGAAGCATCCGTGCAGTTGTAGGTGTCACGGCCTATGATGTCCACATACTGGTCTCCAGGGTAGAAATCCTGATCTATGTCAGTATATGATGATGTCTGCGATGTCCATACCCATATGAGATTCTTCAACCCTGCATCTTTCATGTAGTTGAAGACATATATCCAGAGGTCCTTGTATGCCTGAGCCCCGTCAGCTCCCCACCAGAACCATGCGCCCGTATTATAAGTGTAGGTATTTCCGGCAGCTTCGTGCAGAGGTCTCCAGATGACAGGGATTCCTGCATCCTGAAGAAGTTTCAGATAGCCGGAGATCTTTTCCAGGCTTTCTTTCATAAACTCGTTCTGCCACGTCCCTTCTTTCAAGGCTTCGGTGACGCTGAACTCATTGTTCTCCACATCGCAGGTGAAGTTGTTCGGATCTTTCTCGGAAGAACTGCGCGGCACATTCCAGTGCCAGCTTGCGCCTATCATGCCTCCTGCGTTCCACCAGTCCCTGGCAGGAGCGATGTCGCTGTAGTCAATCCAGTTTGCAGGAGAGCTGGCCAGATGGATATAGTCGAAATATGCCACGGCCGGATATTTCCCGGCATATTTCCCTACCCAGTCTGCCTCATCGGTATTCCAGGCCACATTCGCCATAGCACCTGACAGCGTACTTGTGCCATAGATGCTCAGCAAATAGTCATACAGTCTTTCTGCCGCCGGCAGAGGATCTGCTGTCACGAGTTTCTGGGCTATCTGCTGGTTCACAAGCGGCCTGGTGGAAAAACTGAGGCTGACCTGTTTTGCCGCATTGCCTGAATAGTCCGTCAACGTGCCTTCAGGGAATGTCAAAGTATACGTCTTGCCTCTTTCCAGTCCTGACACAGAGACTGTGACTTCAGTCATATATGCATCTATTTCATCTATGACAGCCCCCTGGTCGATGGTGACATTTTTCTGATTCTCAGTCGTGCAGAGAACATTTTTGTCGAACGTAAGTGTCACTTCCAGAGCCGAGCCCAGAATATCTTCCGTTCCGTCAGCCGGATCCGACGACACCAGCACAGGCGCCGAAACATTCACCTGCCCTCCGCCGTTCTCCTCCGGTTTCTCACATGCCGCGACGGCGAGGATGGCCGCAAGGGCCAATATTTTTGAAATTCCTTTCATACTATGTCGGTTTTATATTGGGCGGCCCGGAACGGTGTTCCATTTCGGGCCGCCCCAATCATATTATTCTTCAGTCCAATATACTTTGGTGATGGTTAGATGCTGTCCTTTAAAGATAAGGCCTCCGGATTTCACCTTGGCTATATCACCATCATTCAGGAGATAAGACTTCTCTGTCAGGTCAGGCTCAGTGATGTTCACATAGCCGTCAGGGCCGTCAGTCACACTGGACAGCTGGGTCCAGTCTGACCCGGCGATCTGCAGCTGCGGAGTGTCTGAATCCGGAGAAGCAGTGAATTCCACATGAAGAGTCACTCCGCTGTCAGGCATATTGCCGGACCACAGACCTGGAGAAATCTTGAAGCCATCATTCCATTCCAACGGCTGTGTCCCTTCAAATGCCACATTCGGATCACCTTCCGACACGACCTTCCTCAGTTCAGCCTTGGTCACGGAGAAATTCTTTCCCTTGATTCTGAAACCTCCGTTTGCCATGATATCGTCAAGCATCGTCTGGTTGAACTCTATTTTGGCTTCTGTCTGTCCTGCAGCCGGATTGACTTCTGAAGAACCTGCCACTTGCGGCCAGCTTCCTGCAGGAATCTGAAGCACGATCTGCGCGTCAGCCACGACATCTGTCAGCTGAAGCACCAGTTCCACATCGTTCTCTGACAGGTCCACTGCACTCCAGTCGAAACCGTCAGGAACAGGATTCAGGTCATTGGCCCAGTTATCTGAGTTGAATGATCCTGTCCATGTCCAGAATACATTCTCGTCGACAGGTTCAGGCTCGACTTCGAGTTCAGGGCCTGAAACGGATGTCCCGTTGGCCAGGTTCAATGCCAGAGCGCCGGTCACAGCTCCTGACGGGACAGTCACCTTGATGCTTTCCTGAGAGGCTGTCACATCCACGGTGACATCGCCGCCGAAAGTCACTCCTGTCACCAGGTCGAGATCAGTTCCTCTGATGACCAGATCCTCACCCACTGCCACAGATTCTGCATTGTATGAGGTGACAACCGGTTTCACGAGAGTGTAAGAGACTGTTATCGATACACCGTTGTTCAGATTCAGGGTGATGTTTCCTTCCTGAGCTTCTGCAGGCACGGCAAACGACACACTTTCTGAAGTGATGGACGGTGATTCCACATTTCCAGATGCAGGAAGCGACACCCCGGTCACCATGTCCATATCCTTTCCGGAAATGGTCAGTGTCTGGCCAGCCTTTACCGGAGACGGACTTACAGACAGTTCAGTCGGCACCTTCACCTGGATGGTTCCTGCCGGGATTTCTTCTCCGGATTTCGCCACAAGTATAATTTCGCCCAGCTGAAGCTGCTGCGGAAGAGTGAAAGTCAAAATCGTGCCCTCTTCATTTATTTCAAACTCTGAAATCTCCGCTCCAGGAATTTCGACATGGTCGACATACATGAAATTGCTGCCGGTGATGGTGAGTTCCTGCCCTGCCTGTACATTTCCGGTCACTGGTTCGGTGACCTTAGGGCCTGCCACTATGAGCTCTTCTTCAGAAGTGGCATAGTTGATCATAGGATTCTCCGGATCTTCGCTGTTCATGCCCAGGTCGCTGAGACTCACCTTTCCGGTACGGGCCTCCACAGGCACTTTCACCTTGATCTCATATCTGCTATGAGGCTCTTCGAAACGATCCTCGTTCACATGCACGTCATCAGTGAAAATAACTTCATGCATGAGGTCCAGGTACTCACCTTTTATGGTAATGACATCTCCCGGTTTCACTGACAGAGGCTCTATGCTCTCGATCACTACTGTCTCCAGGAATTCCAGTTCTGTCTTCGTCGTGATTTCCTGGCCGTCTGCTGTCACGAGGGTGACAAAGCCAGGCTCAGGCCCTTCCTTCGGCACGGTGATTCTGATTTCACTTGGCACACCGGCCTGCACCACCTCTATTTCTGTGATCGGATCTACGCCAGGCAGGATGACTGCCGTGATCTGGTCCAGATTGCTTCCGAGGAAACGGAGCTGGCCGCCGCGCACTACGGGCTGAGGACCGTACACGTTGAGTGCCACACCCTTGTCAGCATACTGCTCCGTGCTCAGTTCATCTGGAGAACAGCCTGTGAATGCCATCACGCATGCGGCAAGCAGAACTGTCAATATATCAAATACTCTTTTCATAATCTTCAATTTTATCTGTTAGGGACCACACGGATATTGTCTATCTTGAAAATAGGAGTGCATTCAACACCGTTGATGCCGCCTCCGGACACGAATATGACCAAACTTGAAAAATCAGTCTCCGTCAGAGAGCCTGTAGCCACGGCCCCGTCCTTTCCGTATACGAACTCGGAAATCGGAAGCGATACCGTGATCCATCTGTCATCAGTATGGAACGACCCTGTCTCTGTCCATGGACGGTATATTCCACGAGGAAGTACATTGTTGTTGAAATATGCGTTATTCGCTCCTGCCACCGTATTCTCGTCCTCGTCCTTGATGTCTTCTTTGCTATAAGTCACCTTGTCTGTACCGGCGAATATGACCTGCATGGCACCTGCGCTCCATGGATTCGTGGATGGTATGAAGAGTTCGAATTTCAGAGTCATATTCTCATAGTCGGAGAAATCCACCAGGTCATCGAGCTTCATGCCGTTCTGTCCTTCAGGATAAGTCAGGGGTTCATCGTAAACGCCAGGCCAGTACTCGAATGAATAGTAATTATCTACCCAGCCTCCGTCTGCCGGCAGCGGAGTAGAGCCGTCTCCCAGCTGGACAAAATTCCCAGTCAAGGATGTCTCGTCCGAAAGGATGACACGGTTATGCCAGCCATTATTCGAAAGCCCGGTACCGCCCTCGTCGAAGTCAAAAAGAAAGCCTCTGCTGTCCAGATAATGGAAAGCGCTGGAAGATGTGCCGTTCACGGTAGTGACAGAAATGCCGCCCTCTTCCGCCCCTTCCGGGATGACGAAAGTCACTGCCGTCTTCGTGATCTCAGTTATCTCGGTCACAGGGACATCGCCGGAGAAGACGATTTCCAGAGGCTGGTTTGCATCATCCAGCAGGTAATCCCCGTATATAGTGGCGGACTCCCCTGCCGGTGTATATTCGCAGGACATCGAATTCAGCACCGGAGCAGGCACGAGGACATTGAATTCATATTTCACGGTATCCCTCGAAGCTGTCACCATGTACATCATATTTGTCACCTTTCCCGGAAGTTCACCCGGGACTGTCACTATCAAAGTGTTGTCCGTAATGAAACTTGTGTTCAGGATGGCCTTGCGGTCGTTGAACCACAGTTCATATATGCTGCGCAGATTTTCTCCCACGATGCATATCTGGTTGTCCATATAGGCTCCGGTCATAAGCGAATCCGAAGCATCCACATTCACCGGACGCACATACCGCACCTCAGGCACTCCGTCTGACATCTCGTATTTTCCGGGCTGTTGTTCGCAGGATGCCATGGCCATACCGGCAATGGCTGACGCCAATACCGCTGTTTTCTTCAATATCATCATATTTTTCATAGTCCAATGCTGTTAAAAGTCGTATTTATAAGAAGCCCTGACATTCACTTCCTGAGCCGGCTCCGCCAAATTAGGATTGAAGACTATGTCTTCAGCCGGCAGCGGAAGAGTGAAGCTTTCCGCAGTCACGTTAGGCGCAGGAGTATCGGTATTGTACCTGACCTGGGATTCATCCACTGACCAGACCTTTGTTTCATAATACGGCTCATATGCCATACCGAGATTGTACCACTGGTTCCTCCTCTGGTTCTTCACTTCGTCTATCACTTCATCCATCTGCCAATAAGACCTGCGGACGAAATCATACCAGTAGTCTCCTTCGAGCGCAAGTTCGAGGCGGCGCTCTTTCCAGATCTGCTCCCTGGTAAGAGGTGCTTTGAAATCATCTTCTTCAGGATAGCCGGCACGTCTGTGCACTCTGTTGATGGCATCCAGAGCAGACTGGTCCGAGGTTTCGCCGATCGTTCCTGTCATGGCCTCGGCATATATCAGGAGCACGTCTGCAAATCTCAGTAGATGGGTGGCCAGGCCAGTGGCCTGGCTCATGGCTGACACTCCCAGGCCTGCCACATGATCAGCCTGTCGGCCCGTCAGGTGTTTCACCACATTCGCTCCTGTAGGCGACTGGAATTCCCCGTTAGGACCTCCTTTTCCGTATTCGCCGTCATCGTATATGAACCGGAGATAGTCGAATCCGCCCCTGTCTGTCCAGAAATAATCGTAGGTATCACCCGCCATCATCATGGTGGCCTTTCTTCTGACATCGGTTTCATTCAGTCTTGTCTGAGGATTGTCCGTAGGGTCCACACCGAAATCATCCTGAAGATCCACTGAAGGGCCTCTCCATCCGCCCCAGCAGTTTTCCTCGAAATCAGAGAAACCGGTAAGGGCAATTTCCGGCTGGAAACCGTTCTGCTGTGTCCACGGATCGCGTCCTGCAGACCACTGCCATGAGATCATGCACTCCTTGTTTATATTGTGCTGAAGGCGGAAGATATCCGAATAGGTCTCCATCAGATCACGGCCGGAATTGTCTATCACGTCCTTGGCATATCGGGCCGCCTTGTCCATATCGTCGGCATTGAGCTGGCCGGAAAGGCCTGCCTTGGTCAGATATACCTTCGCGAGAAGGGCTTCTGCGGCATAGTAGTCGATACGGCCTTCGGCATTGGCTCCTGACTTCGGAAGGAGCTCCATGGCCTTTTCGAGTGTCATGATGATGTATTCGTAGACATTGGCCCTTGTGGCCTTATAGACATTGTTGTATTCTCCTGAATTCAGGATAGCGAGATTGTCGTGGATGATTGGGACTTCTCCGAATATCCTCACGAGGAAGAAATACGAGAAGGCTTTCCATGTCAGGGCCTCGCCTATGCATTGATTCTTGACAGCCTGTGAAGGGCCTTCGGAGTTGCGGATATTCCGTATTACGGTGTTGGCATGGCCGTTGACTGACCAGAGAGAGTTCGACATGGACACCAGATCGGCGTCAGTGCCGTTGACTGAGAGGTCAAGATACTGGCTTTCTCCCATGTACAGATTCCCAGACATCACTTCCCCGACCCAGAGGAAACCTCTGAGGAAATCAAACCATGGGGAATTGTACAGATAGTTCACTCCCTGGATGCACTGCTCGTCATTCTCGTAGAAGTTGTCCACGTTGTAGGTGTCGACTGTGGGCCGGTTCAGGAAGTCGCTGCAGGAAACCATGCCTGAGAGCAGAACGCCTGCGAGCGCAATTTTGATTATATTGTATTTCATTTTGTTCCTGATTTAAATTAGAAAGTGATGTTAAGACCTATGGAATATGTAGTAGGGCTCGGGTAACGGCCGTTGTCGATACCATATGTGAGTCCCGTGGCATCCTGGGTGCTGGCTCCGATTTCCGGATCATAGCCGGTGTATCTGGTGAAAGTGTAGATGTTCTGGATGTTGCAGTAGATGCGCAGATTCTCTATCCTGGCCTTTTCCAGCAGTTTCTTCGGGAAAGTATACCCGAGAGTGAGGTTCTTTATACGCAGATAAGAGCCGTCCTCGACATACCGTGAGCTCATGCGGTCGTTGTCATTAGGGTCGTTGATGGAAGCCCTCGGAGTCTTGGTCCCGGAATTTGCGACCTTCACGTTTGTGATATCATCGTACCAGGCTCCGCTCTCGTAAGTCTTGTCCGGATCAATAGGAACGAGTTTCGCCCTGTCATTGACTGAATTCAGCTGGTTCATCCACGGGCTGTTCATGTGAGTCAGCACTATGGAGTTGTAATTCAGCACCTTGTTCCCGTAGGATCCGTTCAGGAAGATGCTCAGGTCGAAATTCCAATACCTGAATGTGTTCGTCCATCCGAAAGTGAAAAGGGGAAGAGGGGAACCGAGGTTCGTGCGGTCGTTCTCGTCGATGACCCCGTCACCCTGGTCCGGGATTCCGTCACCGTCAGTGTCCACTGTAGGCTGGTCCTTGTACTTGATGTCACCGACCCATACTGTGTTCGTCTTGTTGAATGTCTTTCCGTCAACAGGATATTTGGCTGGCTTTGGAGAGTTCTGGAGATCTTCCAGAGACTCATACACTCCTTCCACTTCATAGCCGTAGAAATTGTAAAGGGACTCGCCTATGGATGAGAGGCAGACCACGTCGTTGTACTGTCCGTAGCCGACCAGGGAAGCATTCTGCGTCCCTTCGAGGGAAAGAAGCTTGTTCCTGTTGAATGAAATCTGGAAATTCGAGTCCCACTGGAACTTGCCCACGAAAGGATGCCCGTCGAGAGTGATTTCAATACCCCTGTTCTCTATGCTTCCATAGTTTCCTTTAGGAGCCCCGAGAACTGAAGAGCCGTTTCCGGTAGTTCCCATATATGACGGAAGCTGCATGGACATGAGCATGTCATTCGAGCGCTTGATATAGGCGTCGACGATGAGGTTCAGCCTGTCCTGAAAGAAACCGAGGTCGAGACCCACGTTCCACTGCTCCTGGGATTCCCACCTTATGGCAGTATTTGGGATATTGGACGGCTTGTAGCCCATGCCCAGACCGGTAGGCATTCTGCCTATGGATGCTCCCCAGGCGTAGCCTCCGATGTTGGCGTTGCCTGTCTGTCCCCAGCCAACGCGGAATTTTCCGTTGCTGATGACATCTTTCAGGCCTTCGAAGAATTTCTCGTTCGAGAATCGCCATGATGCAGCTGCGGAGTGGAAGCCTGCCCATCTGTTTTCAGGGCCGAAATTCGAAGATCCGTCATAACGGAAAGTGTAAGTCAGCAGATAACGGTTGTCGTAGTTGTATGTCTCACGTGTGAAGACAGAAGCCATGGACGAACTGCCGAAACCTGATGAAATTCTCGGTGTGCCTGTACCAAGTGCAGGATTATGGACTGCATCGGAAGGAAGCGAAGTATTGAATACACTGGCATATTCATAGTCCGAAGCCCACATTTCGTGGCCCACCATGGCAGTAAGGCTGTGCTTTCCCCATGTATTCGAATATGTCAGATAATTCTTCAGCTGCCAGAATATGCTTTTGTTGTTCTGTATGCTGCTCTCGTTCGTATCCCTGGTCCAGTTTCCGAAGTCGAGCATAGGTTTGTAACGCTCAGCCTTGCTCCAGCTCAGGTCATAGCCGAGTTCCACACGCCATACCAGATGTTTTACAGGAGTGATGTCTGCGAAGATATTTCCAGTGAGTTTCTGACGGTTCAGCAGTATGTCATCTTCCATGGCTATTCCTATAGGGTTCGGATTCAGATTGTGTTCATCCACTATGGTGGCATAATTTCCGTCCAGGTCATAGATAGGAATGTCAGGACGCGTGGTCAGGGAATAATAGATCAGACCGGAGTTCGAATCCGCCAGTTTCAGGTCATCATTTGTGGTTGCAAATGTAGCTGAAAGCCCCAGCTTGATCCACCTTTTCAGCTGGGCATCAATGTTTGTACGCACGCTGAAACGGTCGAAATTACTTCCTATGATGGTACCCTGCTGGTCCATGTATGAACCTGACACATAGTACTGCACCTTCTCGGTACCACCGGAAACCGAAAGCTGGTGCTGATGCTGAAAAGCAGTGCGGAAGATGGCATCCTGCCAGTTCGTGCCCTCGCCCAGAATGGACAAGTCAGAATAAGTGTCGCTTGGATCGGACATCTCACCCACTGTCGCCAGATCATTGTAGAATGCGGCATATTCCCTCAGATTCATCATATCCAGCCGTTTGTTCTGCTGGGATACTGCGAACATTCCGTCATATGATATTTTCGCCTCGCCGGCTTTTCCCCGCTTGGTGGTGATGATGACGACGCCATTGGCGCCCTGTGCGCCATAGATAGCGGTAGCAGACGCATCTTTCAGGATTTCCATGCTCACGATATCGGCCGGGTTGATGGTGGACAGAGGAGAGATGGTGGACACCTTTCCGTTTCCGAGGGCGTCACCCAGACCGAAATCAGCGCCAGAGTTTCCACCACCCTGGACTATGACTCCATCAATGACATACAAAGGCTCGGCATTGGCGTTTATTGTAGCCTGGCCGCGGACACGTATGGATGACGACGAGCCAGGAGCACCTGAAGTGGTCACGGCTGTCACACCTGCCGCCCTTCCCTGGAGAGACTGGTCAAGTGAAGAAATCACGGATCCTCTGAGAGACTCCTCGCTCACTGAAACGGAAGCTCCGGAAAGGTCGCTTCTCTTCATGGTGCCATATCCGACTACTACGACCTCATCCAGGAGCTGGCTGTCTTCGGCCATAGTGATGTTATAGACAGTCTGGTCGTCAAGCAATACGATATTCACGTCCTTATATCCTATGGATGATACTGTCAGGGAAGAACCTGCGCTGACCTCCAGGATATAATTTCCGTCCAGATCTGTGATGGCTCCATTCTGGGTCCCGTCTTCTATGACACTCGCCCCTATCACCGGCACCCCGGCTTCATCCAGGACTTTACCGGACACAGTGACTTTCTCCTGAGCCGCCATCGGCAGGAAAAAGAAGAAGAGCAATGCCATGCAAGCAAACAATTTTCTTCTCATTGTGTTGTTTTTTAGTGTTAATATTCAGGATTATTTATGTTTCATTAGAGCTGTTTCCCAAAAAATGCATCCCTCGCTATCCACCATCCGCTCTCGGTCTCGACATGATGCCCCGACAGGGGGAATGTGATATAGCTCTTCGGGGCTGATATCATGTTGTACCCTGAAAAATTCGTATGCGGAGGACACACATCATCCTGCAGGCCGAAGCCCATCAGCACCGGACAGGTTATTCTGTCAGTAAAGTTCTTGATATCAAAATATGAAAGAGTCCTGTAAAGATCTTCTTCGCTGATTCCCAGCCTCTCCGCCTCTGCCAGCACAGGTTCGGCAGGCCAATGCGCTATTCTGAAATAATCCGGAAAATCAGAAAGGAAAGGCACAAACGGCGCTATACCCTTGATTCTGCGGTCCAGAGAAGCGGAGACAAGGGTGAAGGCTCCTCCCTGGCTTCCGCCTTCGGCAAAGATCATGGAAGTATCCACCTTTTCGCGGGATGCCACGAAATCTATGGCCCTGACCACATCCATGAAGGCGCCTCTGTAGTAATATGTATTCTTGTCGGCCAGCCCCCTGACCACCCAGTCATCCTTTTCTCCAGGTTTCCGGTTCAGCCCCTGATTCCGGACGCAGAGTGTGAACTCCACCGCTTCTGGACGGGCTGAAGGGTCGTTGTACCACACTGTGGCCCCATAACCCATATAATTGATAAATACAGGATATTTTCCGTCTTTCACAGGCTCTATATAAATGCCTGAAATATCTTCTCCTCCGAAAGATTTCATGTCTACGCGATATGTTCTGCGGATATCATTTGAACGTTCGGGAATAAGAGCCAACTTGTACTCAGGCTCGATTTCGGCGAGCTCTTCCAGACTTTCTTTCCAAAATGTGTCGAAATCTTCCGGCTTATCCTGCGGCGATATGATCTTTTCAGGGTCGCACCCTATATTGAAAGTCCGCAGCACCTGGCCGCCGGCAGTGCCTGGAGTTTCCTGCGCACCTCTATCCATCACCGACAGAACTGCTTTATAGAAACCAGGGGAGAGCCTGAAGCGGAAAGCAAGAGTATCTGAAGCGGACTTCAGTCCCTTTTTTATGGTCAGGACACCTTCACCCTGGTCAGTAAGCACAGACAGTGTTATCTCTTTCGATAAAGCTCCGTCAGTGGCATTAACTGCCACACGGAGCACGGCATCCTCACAGGAAGCATACATCCAGTCATTTTCAAGCAAGACCTCAGCTGTCACACATTCATTCACGAGACTGGTGTCCGCATTTCTGGCATTTCCCCTGGAAATAATGACAAAAGCCGTCAATATTATAAGGGACAAAGATTTGATTTTCATTCCAGCGTCATTTTATATGGTTAACGACGCAAAGGTACTGAGGCTGATGAGGGTAAACAAATACTTAATTATCCAATAATAATACTTTAACATCAATCTTCCGAATCATGCATACAAGAAAACATTTGCTATACAATCACCTTGTTTTTCTTGTACATGGCGCGGAACTCTTTCGGGGTGACGCCACGGCGCGCCTTGAAAATGCGGTTGAAGTTCGAAAGGTTGTTGAACCCGCATTCAAAACATATTTCGGAAATATTCCTGGTGGAGTCGACCAGCGCCCTGGCGGCATTTCCCAGCCTGATGTCCAGCACATAGTCAGAGAGCGATTTCCCTGTCCTGAGTTTGAAAAACCTGCTGAAAGAAGTAGGTGTCATGCCTGCCAGCCCTGCAAGATCGTCCAGTCTGAGAGCCTCTGTATAGTGGTCGTTGATATACTGCTTCACTTTCTGCACCCTGCGGCTCTCGGGATTTCTCTCGGCATGTGAGAAAGAGCTGCTGGCCAATATTCTGTAGTCGCTGAGAGACAAGTCATAAAGAATTTTCAAAAATTTGAGAAATCTCATAAAACCCTCAGGTTCAGACGCCAGGCCATCTATAGCGGAGTATATTTTCATAATGGTGTGCTGTGAAAACGACAGTCCGTGATCTGCATCGCGGAACATTTTCACTATAGAGCCGAACTGATTCTTCGACATGAGACTTCCAGACAGAAGGTCCGGTGAAAACTGTATGGTCACTTCCCGGATATCGTGTGAAGTACAGCCGCCGTTATCCCAGACATGTTCGAGGTTCTCCGAACATATCAGGACCAGGTCATAATTTCCGATGACTTCGACACTGTCTCCTACTATGCGTTTGACGCCTGCTGCATTTTCCACGAAATTCAATTCATATTCCCGATGCTGATGCAGAGGGTACGTGAATTCAGATTTGTGCCTGTCCACTACATGAAAGCAGTCTTTCTCAGAAAGCGGTGTAATTTCTTCCAATACGTCGCTCATAAGTAATAAGGTTAAAATTCAATGATTATTAGTCGTTTCACAAAGATAAACATTTTTATTGCACATCGGCCATTGCGGCAGCATACAAGTGTAATAATTTATAAAATGATACTTTTTTATCAATTATTTATCACCTTTGAACGAATCGTCATCGGGCATGACAGAGATTATACCTATAATATTATATTTGCTGACGGAAATCAACAATGCTCGCAGGCGCCGGCCTGCCTGAAGCCAAGTGGAATAACAAATATAATTCAATATGGATACAGGGATGATGATACGGAAGATGAGGGAGGAGATGCATGCCGAACTCACGGGAAACATACTTCCTTTCTGGATGGAAAGGATGAAGGATGACAGGAACGGAGGTTTTCTGCCACGGATTACAGGGGACGGAAAAACAGATGCCGCCGCAGAAAAAGGCGCGATACTCAACGCGCGCATACTGTGGATATTCTCCGCCGCATACAGGATTATCGGAAAGCCGGAGTATCTGGAAACGGCCACGAGGGCTAAGAGGGAAATAATCGACAGGTTCTACGACAAGATATACGGAGGGGTGTATTGGAGCCTGACTCCGGACGGGAAACCATGCGACAGAAAAAAGCAGATTTATGCACTCGGCTTCGCCATCTACGGACTGAGCGAATACGCCAGAGCCACAGGTGATGCCGAGGCCCTGAACTATGCAGTACGGCTTTTCAACGATATCGAAAATCATAGTTTCGATACAGAAAAGAACGGTTATCTGGAAGCATTCAACGAAGACTGGAGCCCTATCGGAGACATGAGACTGAGCGAAAAGGACATCAACGAATGCAAGACTATGAATACGCATCTGCATATTCTGGAGCCTTACACGGCTTTATACAGGGTCTGGAAGGATTCACGGCTGGAAAAGCAGCTCCGGAATCTTATCGGCGTATTCCGTGAGAAGATTCTCGACAGGGAAACGGGACATCTGCGGCTGTTTTTCGACGAGGACTGGGTCAGCAGCCATGACATATTATCATATGGTCACGATATCGAGGCATCATGGCTGCTGTACGATGCAGCCGCAGCCATAGGAGACAAGGATCTGATATCAGAGCTGGTTCCTGATGTAATCGCCATCGCCGATGCTGCGTCCGAAGGCTATATCCCGGGAGGAGGAATGATTTACGAATTTCATGGAGATACAGGAGCTGTCGACGCTGACAGGCACTGGTGGGTACAGGCAGAGGCAGTCGTAGGATATTTCAACCTATGGCAGATCACGGGCCGTGAAGACGCTTTGGCGAAAGCCGCAGACTGCTGGGAATTCATAAAGAAACATATCGTCGACCATAACGGCGGCGAATGGTTCTGGAGTCTGCGTGCCGACGGGACAGTGAATACCCAGGATGACAAGGCCGGGTTCTGGAAGTGTCCTTATCATAACAGCCGTATGTGTCTCATGACTGATATTCTAGCAAATTAAAATACATCCGAAAGTAAATGTACCAGCTTGAAAAAGCAGACACGGAAAGAATTTTTCAGTTAAACATTTTTTCCAAAGTAGACAGGCCGTAACCTGCGGCGCGGATGCGATCCATATCGGAATCTATGTCTGCGCCGGCAGTAGTGAGCATGTCACCCATGATGGACGCATTGATCCCGATACGATAGGCTTCCAGAGTGGCCTGCGGAGACAGGCGTGCCCGGCCTCCGGCGAAACGCAAAAAGGCATCCGGGAGGATGAAACGGAATATCGCTATTGTCCGGAGGACATCCTCTTCCGGAATGAGAGGCTGGTTTTCGAGCGGTGTGCCCGGAATCGGAGACAGGATGTTTACAGGGACAGACTTCACTCCGAGTTCCCTGAGGGTGAATGCCAGTTCGATACGCTGCTGAAGCGACTCCCCCATTCCGATGATACCGCCTGAACAGATTTCAAGGCCGGCCCTCACGGCAGCTTTCAGAGTCGATATCTTTTCCTCCTGCGTGTGCGTAGTGCATAGCCGCCCGAAAAACGAGTGAGCGGATTCGAGATTGCAGTGATACCTGGATATCCCGGCTTCGCGGAAAGCTTTCAAATCATCTTCAGAAAGCAGGCCGGCCGACAGACACAGCTTTATATCTGTCTCCGCCGACAACTCGCGGACAGAAGAGCATAGCGTCTTAACTTCGTCCGGCTTCAGTCGTTTCCCGCTGGTGACTATCGAAAACCGCCCTATGCCCTTGTCTTGGCTGAATTTCGCGGCCTCAATGAGCTTTTCAGACGAAAC
The DNA here is from genome assembly GCA_949289565.1 of uncultured Bacteroidales bacterium. Taxonomy (GTDB): domain Bacteria; phylum Bacteroidota; class Bacteroidia; order Bacteroidales; family UBA932; genus Cryptobacteroides. Next base: position 41,500 of record CASEOO010000017.1, on the reverse strand, counting down.
GAGCGGATATTCATGGATATGCGAATGATAATGAGCCGACTGCGCACACCACTTGCAGTCCTCAGGACATCGGCCCGACTTCCCGTTGATGATAGAACAGGTGTCGAATTTACGCGAAGCGCAGGCCTTGGTGATGCGTTCTGCCGCATTTCCCAGAGCATCAAGCGATGCCTCGGCGAGCCTTATGGCCTCTGTTTCCGAGACACCTTCTCCCGTCGCGATGACTCTGTCCGCCAGCTTCATCAGATCATTCACGGAAACAGCATTTTCGGCCAGCCCGGCCTGAGACTGGACATGGTTCAGCATCTTATTCATCTGAAAATGCGGTCAATAAAATTTCACAACATCTTCCACGTTCTTCCTGTGAGGCTTGTCCGGTGTCTCCGACCTCTCCCCGAGGGCTATTACGGAAAGGACAGCTTCATCTTCAGGAATTCCGAGAAGCCCCCTGATGACAGATGCATCCCTGATTCCCATGACGAGGGTGTCTATTCCGGCTTCCGCAGCCTTGAGCAGAAACACAGAATTCTGTAGTCCGGCATCATAGATCCCCCATCCGTTTTCAAGTTCATTGTCCGGAGTGCCGTCTTTCTGATAGCCTGAAATGTTTTTCACGAATGTGGTCACTACGAGAGCCTGCACATTTTCGGTACACTGCCGGTTCCAGGCGCCGAAAGCGTTCTCACGCAGTGCCTGGATCTTTTCCGGCGACATCACCACATGATAGCGTGCAGTTTCCGTATTTTTCCAGGACGGAGCCTCCAGCGCGGCTGACACGAATTCCTTCACCAGTTCCGGTGCCACATTCGCGCCCTTTGTATATTTCCTTATGCTTCTTCTCTTTTCAAGAATCTGATCCAATTCCATATGAACCTCCTTATTATTTATTGATTGGGGCAGTATTTTTTCTGTCCGAAAAAATACTGCCCCAATAATTCACTATGGCCGAAGCGCATAAAGCAGATGACCGCTATACTGCTTCGGATTAGAGGGCCTTCCCGTCAGAACCCAATACATTGATGATCTTATGCTCGTAAAGCTTCTTCATCTCGTCACGTGCAGGACCAAGATATTTACGAGGGTCAAACTCTGCAGGCTTCTCTGCGAAGACTTTGCGGATAGCCGCAGTCATGGCCAGACGTGAGTCAGAGTCGATGTTGATCTTGCAGACAGCGGACTTGGCAGCCTTGCGGAGCTCTTCCTCAGGAATACCGATAGCAGCCTCGAGGTTTCCGCCATATTTGTTGATCATGTCCACATACTCCTGCGGAACTGATGAAGAACCATGCAGAACGATAGGGAATCCTGGAAGCTCCTTCATCACGCCGTCGAGAACGTCGAATGCGAGTGGAGGAGGAACGAGGCGTCCTGTCTTAGGATCGAGGGTGCACTGCTCAGGCTTGAACTTGTATGCACCATGCGATGTTCCGATAGAGATGGCGAGAGAGTCGCAGCCTGTCTTCGAAGTGAAGTCAACCACTTCCTCTGGCCTTGTGTAGGTATGATGCTCTGCCTGAACCTCATCCTCTACACCTGCGAGGACTCCGAGCTCGCCCTCTACAGTCACGTCATACTGATGAGCGTACTCCACGACCTTCTTGGTCAGAGCCACATTCTCATCGTATGGAAGGTGAGAGCCGTCGATCATCACTGAAGAGAATCCCATATCCACGCAGCTCTTGCAGAGCTCGAAAGAATCACCGTGGTCGAGATGGAGGACGATCTGAGGATTTTCCCAGCCGAGTTCCTTTGCATATTCTACTGCACCCTCAGCCATGTAGCGGAGAAGTGTCTGGTTTGCATAATTGCGTGCTCCCTTGGAAACCTGGAGAATCACAGGTGACTTGGTAGCCGCGGCAGCCTGGATGATAGCCTGAAGCTGCTCCATGTTGTTGAAATTGAATGCAGGGATAGCATAGCCCCCGTTGATGGCTTTCGCGAACATCTCCTTGGTGTTCACCAGGCCGAGTGATTTGTAAGATACCATAACCTTAATATATTAAAAGTATTATTTCGTCTCTTGCCGGAATCCAGGTGCGTCTCCGACGCAATGAGAATGGCTTTTGAATAGTCCTCTCCCCTCTTTCATCGAAAGACCATACCCGAACCCAAATCCTTGCAAAAATACAAATTTTATGGAATAATAAAAAGAGTATCCCGACAATTTATCCTGACAGGAACAATGATTCGCATAAATGTCGTACCTTTGCCGGAAACAAACGGAAAAATCCCATGCAGAACAAGGTCATAATTTTTTCTGCCCCGTCCGGTTCGGGGAAAAGCACGATAGTAAATCACATTCTCAAACTGTATCCCGAGCTGGAATTCTCCATATCAGCGACCTCGCGTGCCCCGAGGGGCAATGAACAAAATGGCCGGGAATATTATTTCTTCTCTGCAGACGAATTCAGGAAAATGATTTCAGAAAACAAATTCGTCGAACACGAGGAAGTCTACCCAGGCTCTTTTTACGGAACGCTGAAATCAGAGCTTGACCGCATATGGGGCAAGGGGCACGTAATAATATTCGACGTGGACGTCAAAGGCGGGGTGAATCTGAAAAAATATTTCGGAGACATGGCTCTCTCCATCTTCATACAGGCCCCCTCAGTGGAATGCCTGCGCGAGCGTCTTCTGAGCCGGGGGACAGACACAGCGGAGGCCATTGAAAAAAGGGTGTCGAAAGCTGCGGAAGAAACTGAATTCGCCAGAGGAAAATTCGACTATACACTGGTAAACGAAGACCTGGAGACAGCATTTGCGGAAGCTGACAAAGTGATAGGAGACTTCGTCCGCCGGGATGCCAGGCCGGCGGCCAAATGACGGATAGCTGCAAAAAGATGAAAATAGCAGTATATACAGGGACTTTCAATCCGCTGCATGTCGGCCATCTGGCCATCATGAAGTATCTGACACACAAGCATGATTTCGGCATGGTGTACCTGGTCGTATCGCCGCAAAGCCCGTTCAAGGAATTCATGAAAGTGGAAACTGGCTCTGAAAGATACTTGGCGGCATTGGATGCCGTAAGCAGACACCCGGAACTCAGCGTACACGTAGATGACATAGAGCTGAATCTCCCTGCTCCGCAATACACCATCAGAACTCTGGATGCACTGAAAGCCAGAGAACCGGAGAACGAATTTACTTTGATTATGGGAGCTGACAATCTGGCTGACATCAGGAAATGGAAAGATTACCGGCGCATTCTCACAGAATACGGAGCGGCAGTCTATCCGCGGAAAGGATATGACATGGAGGCACTCCGCGACAGTCTGATGTCAGAATGCCGCGGCGGAAAGGGCGGCGGCTCTGGCGTGGATTGCCGCGGCAAATACAGGATAATGCTGATGGAAGATGCTCCGATGGTGGATATTTCCTCGACGCAAATACGGGAGGGCATCGCCGCAGGCCGCGACATGTCATCTTATATAATGTGACCGCAGGCAAGACTTGCCTGCTGAATGCTATAGACAGGAAACTATGAATATTGAGATTGAAAGGAAGTTTCTGGTGAAGGACAGCTCGTTCAAGAATATGGCGGCTGAAAGCCACAGACTCACACAGGGATACATCTGCAAGGAAAGCGGCAGGACTGTCAGAGTCCGGCTGTGGGATGAGAAAGGTTTCCTGACCATAAAAGGAGCAGGAAGCGCAAGCGGCATGAGCCGTTATGAATGGGAAAAGGAAATCTCCGCCGAAGACGCGAAAGATCTTTTTCTTCTCTGCCAGAGCGGAATAATAGACAAGACCAGATACATTGTTCCCGTGGACGGGAAGATCTTCGAAGTGGATGAATTCTACGGAGAAAATGCAGGCCTGGTCATGGCCGAAATCGAACTGGAATCCGAAGACGCACCTTTCACAAGGCCTTCATGGCTCGGAAAAGAAGTCACCGGTGACCGCCGTTACTACAATTCCATGCTTTCCGTCCACCCGTTTTCAGAATGGGGACGGTAGCACATCTGCAGACGCTGACCTGCTGAAAACATTGTTACAAATCAGGCGGGATGATATGCTCCCAGGACTGAGGCAGGGGTGCTTCTATGGTCATTTCTTCTTTTTTGACAGGGTGGATGAAGTTCACCCTTCTGGAATGCAGGCTGATGCATCCGTCAGGATTTGAACGCGGAGCGCCATATTTCAGGTCACCTTTTATGACACAGCCCATATCGGAAAGCTGGCATCTTATCTGATGATGCCTTCCTGTCAGAAGCTTCACTTCCAGCAGCCAGTATCTTTCGGTTTTGCACAGAAGCCTGTACTCCAGTTCCGCCAGCCTGGCATCTTTCCGCATCGCCCCGGGCCTGCACATATATGATTTGTTCTGCGCCTCGTTTCTCCAGATATATCCCGAAAGTTTTCCCTCCGGCTGCGGGGGCTCTGCACATACAAGCGCCCAATAATATTTATGTATCCCGCCTGTTCTGAACATCTCGTTCAGCCTGGCCAGCGCCTTGGAAGTCTTCGCCAGTATCGTGATCCCGCTCACAGGCCTGTCCAGGCGATGAGGCACTCCCACGAATACGCTTCCCGGTTTGGCATCGCGCATGGCAATGAACGACTTGTACAGATCTGTCAGGGTCTCGTCGCTGGTTTTGTCCGCCTGCACGATCTCCCCTGCCCTCTTGTTCACCACCAGCAGGTGATTGTCCTCATACAATATGCGCCTTCCGGCGTCCCGATACTCCTCGTCCGATAATCTTCTGTACTGCATCTGATAATTCTGTTTGAAACAAAGTCCGGACAAATATAGCAAGTTACTCTGAAATAAAAATTATTCTTGTCACCAGACAATGGATTCCGTCTGCCATTTTGTCAGATTTCCGCGGTTTTGGAAGATTGGCACAGGTTTCGATATTGGGGATGTCGTCATCTCGAACGGACAAGATTCCGGAGAGCATGACAGAGACATTATATGAACATTGTCCGAAGGACACGGAAATTGTCCGGAGGACAGAAAAAGAAAATAAATAAAGGAGAAACATATTATGGGAAAAATTATTGGTATTGACTTGGGAACCACGAATTCTTGCGTGGCAGTCATGGAAGGCAACGAACCTGCCGTCATCATCAACAATGAGGGTCAGAGAACCACACCTTCCGTAGTCGCTTTCACAGACGGCGGCGAAAGGAAAATAGGCAATCCGGCCAAGAGGCAGGCTATCACAAACCCTCACAAGACAGTCTTCTCCATCAAGAGGTTCATGGGCGAAACTTACGACCAGGTGACCAAGGAAGTGGAGAGAGTGCCTTACAAGGTAGTCCGCGGCGAAAACAATACCCCTCGGGTAGACATCGACGGAAGGCTTTACACTCCGCAGGAGATTTCGGCGATGATTCTTCAGAAGATGAAAAAGACTGCCGAGGAATATCTGAGACAGGATGTCACTGAAGCCGTCATCACTGTTCCGGCATACTTCTCTGATTCACAGAGACAGGCTACCAAGGAAGCCGGCAAGATCGCAGGTCTAGATGTAAAGCGTATCATCAACGAGCCTACCGCAGCCGCCCTGGCATACGGCCTTGACAAGAAGAACAAGGATATGAAGATAGCAGTGTACGACCTTGGAGGCGGTACATTCGATATATCCATCATGGAACTTGGCGACGGCGTGTTCGAAGTGAAATCAACCAATGGAGACACTCACCTCGGAGGTGACGATTTCGACCAGGTGATCATAGACTGGCTGGCTTCAGAGTTCGCCGCAGAAAACGGGGGCATCGACCTGAAGAAAGATCCGATGGCACTGCAGAGGCTGAAAGAGGCCGCCGAGAAAGCCAAGATAGAGCTTTCAAGCCAGACTTCCACGGAGATCAACCTTCCGTATATCATGCCGGTGGACGGTATTCCTAAACATCTGGTAAAGACTCTGACCAGGGCTAAATTCGAGCAGCTCGCAGACGACCTCATCCAGAGGACCATCGAGCCATGCCGCAAGGCACTGTCAGACGCAGGATATACAGCTTCAGACATCGATGAAGTTCTGCTTGTGGGCGGTTCTACACGTATCCCTGCCATTCAGGCTATCGTGGAGAAATTCTTCGGCAAAGCTCCTAACAAGAGCGTAAACCCTGACGAGGTCGTAGCTATCGGTGCAGCTATCCAGGGCGGTGTGCTTGCAGGTGACGTGAAAGACGTGCTTCTGCTGGATGTGACCCCGCTTTCACTCGGTATCGAGACTCTGGGAGGCGTGATGACCAAACTCATCGAGTCGAACACTACCATCCCTACCAGGAAGTCGCAGGTATTCTCTACCGCGGCTGACAACCAGCCTTCAGTAGAAATACATGTACTCCAGGGAGAAAGGCCTATGGCCAAAGACAACAAGGAGATCGGAAGATTCCACCTGGACGGCATAGCTCCGGCTCCGAGGGGCGTCCCTCAGATCGAAGTGACATTCGATATCGATGCAAACGGCATCCTGAATGTGTCAGCCAAGGACAAGGCTACCGGCAAGGAGCAGAATATCAGGATCGAGGCTTCCTCAGGACTTAGCGAAGACGAAATCAAGAGGATGCGTGACGAGGCCAAGGCCAATGAAGCCGCCGACAAGGCTGAAAAGGAAAGGGTCGACAAGATAAACAACGCAGATGCCATGTGCTTCCAGACTGAAAAGAACCTGAAAGAATATGGCGACAAGATTCCTGCCGACAAGAAGGGCGCTATCGAGTCTGCTCTGAACAGCCTGAAAGAGGCCGTCAAGAACCAGAATATCTCAGATATCGACAGATACAACAGCGAGCTCGAAGCAGCATGGCACGCGGCATCGGAAGACATGGCCAAAGCTGCAGGCGCTCGGCAGGGCGGACCTCAGGGACCATTCCAGGGAGGGCCTCAGGGACCTCAGAACGGACCTGACAACCAGGGACCTGACGAGCAGTAAAATGACCGGATGAAGTCTTCCGGGACTTGAACCGAAGATATGGAAGGAGGTGATTCATGGGAAATCCAGGGTCACCTCCTTTTTTGTGTTTCCAGCCGGCATTAACTCAACAGATCCCGAAAGTCACATTCACTTAAGGACAAAGTCCGTAACATTCTTCAGTCCGACAAGTCCATAATATGAGCTCTCTATATCACCTTTCAGGCAGACAAGCCGGCCCAGCAAATCAGGATTGGAGGACAGATTCAAAGCATCACGTACATCGCCAGACGGAAGCTGCACAGCAATGCAATTATCTCTTGAAGAAACAGAAGACCTCGGTCCAAGAAGCAGATTCGAGGCCGATTTGAACGGAGGGCTGAATGATGCATTCGCTGAGGTCAAGTCTCCTCCGACAATGAAACCTGACACCCAGACATCGTCCATCCCGATATTCTCCCTGGCCTGGCTCACAGTCATCGCATTTTCTTCAGAAGCCCCGCCTGAATCCACGCCGCCTATGACATATGTCTCGTTTGTCCACACCCTGGATGTATCCAGGCTGATGGTTATGCCTCTGGAGCCTGCCGCCGCATCTCCGGCTGATACCGAGACTTTCAGCGTAAGTATCTCCTGCGCCACAAGCGCCCTGGTCAGCAAGACTGTTTCTTTTCCGCCATCATACAGCACCAGAGAAACAGAGCCCGGAGTGAAATAAACTATTCTATTCTCCGAATAACTGTACATCAGCCTGTCGCCTCCAGCCTTTACAAACAGCACTCCGTCCGGATACTCTGTCAGGAAATCCGGAGAAATATCGAGTCTGATGCCTGAATTTATCTGCCTGCATCCCAGAGCCACGGTCATGCTGCCAGATGGAGGGACCACTACACACTGCTCGTCGCCATACTGGGGAGCAGAGAACTGAAGGCCGGAAAAATCCTCCGACCTGACGAAAACAGTATAACTGCCAGGCTCCACTTCCATCATCTCAGGAAGTTCACAATACACGCCATCGAAAACTACGCTGCCTGATTCATCAGACACTGTAATCAGGAAATCATTTGTATCGGGCAACTCTCTGGAAATCTTCGACACTTCTTTCGGATTGCCCTCGAATTTGAACATAAGAGTTCCCGGATTCTCATCCTTTCCGGCCTTCCTGCATGAAAGTCCGGAAAGCAATGCCGCCGCCAGCAGCACAACTGCGAAAAAATTTTTCATTTTACCTCCTAGTTTATTTATCTCGCCGCACCATCGCAGCTGGAGGCAAAATTATGTTTCTATGCCATTGATGACCGCTAAAAAAAGAAAAACATTCACAAAAAAAGAAAAAAAATCTACAGGTTGAAGACAGGCGAAGGATATGTCCTGGGCAAACAGCGCAGATGTATAGTGCCTTTTTCATATCCCGCCTCCTGAAGAGCATGAGAAGAGGCTGAATAAGCCAGCTCCGGAGTATTGTTGTTTTCGCTGAGATGGCACAGGAAAATATTTCTCAGCCCAGGATGGACTATCTGTTTCAGGGTGGCGGCACATTCATCATTGCTCAAATGGCCGCTGCCCATTGCTATCCTTTGCTTGAGCTCCGGGGTATAAGAACCTTTCTGCAGCATATCCATATCATAGTTCGACTCTATCACCAGAGTATGCGCACAAGATGCATATTCCAGCGCTTCGTCAGTGAGCCGGCCGATGTCTGTCATAATCACGAACCGGTGGCCTTCGATGCCTATTGCATAGCCCACCGTCTGCCTGGCGTCATGAGGGACCTCGAAGAACCGGACAGAAATCCCTGACAAATCGATCTCTTCACCGTCAGGAATAACATTCCTGTACGGACCTATGACAGGCGAAGTGAACGAATGTCCGGACAGTACTTCATCTATCAAAGAGGCTGTGTAGACAGGCTTGTGAAGTTTCTTGCAGAAAGAGCCCAGGAACTTGATATGGTCCAGATGGGAATGAGTCACCAAGACTCCCTGTATAGTGTCCACATTTATATCATTGTCCTTCAACATCCTCACCAGCCTTCTGCAACTGGCTCCGGCATCTATCAGAATCCCTTTTTCAGATGTTCCCAGATAGTAGCAGTTTCCGCAGCTGCCGCTGGACAGACTAAAAAACCTCAACATCTTATTCTTTGCCTCCTCGTCAATTTTCGTCTTCACAATACTTGCTGATGACGCTGTATGCATCAGAAACGCCAAGCTCGCCTGCACGCGAAAGGTCAATGCAGCCTTTTTCCCGGTCTTTGAGATAAATGAGCACAAGCCCCCTGTTAAAATATGCATCCCCCATATATGGATACAACTCTATGGCTCTGGTATAGCTTTCAATAGAACTGATATGATCGGATGCCAGGCAATACAGATTTCCTAAATTGAAATGAAAATACGGGATGTCAGGCACTATTTCAGCCGCAGACTTCATATCCGCTATAGCTTCAGTATAATCATACTGATGAGTAATCTGATCCCGGACTCTCGCCCTGGTATTTCCGGAGTCATCCATGGTCAGCACCTGCACATTGCTCTCGATAGACGATATGAACTCTATCATATCAGCCCTCAGAACAGCCCTGTTCATATAATAGAATGCCTTGTAGTATTTCTCCAGGCCGGCATCATATGATGATTCTATGGAACGGTCATAATAGTTCAGGGCAGAATTGTACTGCCGGTTCTCTGTTTCATACAGAGCCCTGCCGAAACTGTTTTCCGGGTTTACGTCCCCAGCCCCGTACAGAATCTGTTCCGCCCTTGACATGACTGCGGCATCCGCAGACAAAGTGTCTGAACTGGTAAGGGTCATACCCACCGGGGCATCGTCTACAAAACGCCTCAGCAACGGATTTTCATATCTGTGCTCCAGCGCATACTGGACATCAGGCTTCCGTTCTGACAATACAAACCTGTACAAAGGCCTCAGCCGGACATCGATATCTCTGTGCTGGAGAAGTTCATCATTGAAGTCTTTCTGCGCGAAATCAGCGTCAAGAGCGAGAAGAGCATTGTATTTTCTGGTGGTATCGGCGAACGAGGCCTCACCGGAAGCAGTCTTCTGCCTGTACTCCTGCACTTTCTTCTGCGCTGTTTCATAGTCCTTCTTTGAAGAGGCATAATCACCGAGCATATTCTTCACGTAAGCCCTGTTCATGTAAGCTTTCGCAAAGTCAGGATACAGGCTGATAGCTTCATCATAATCCTCAAGAGCATCTTCATACCTTCCAAGTTCGATGAATATGGAAGCCCTGTTGAAATACGCAAGGACATTTTCCGGATTTATATTAAGAACCCGGTCCATGTCCGAAAGCGCTGATTCATAGTCTCCCACCTGGGCGCTGATCAACCCGCGGTTGTACAATGTGAGGGCATTGCCAGGCTCGTCTCTGAGGACTCTGTTCAAATCAGACATGGCGCTGATATAGTCCTGGCTCTCGTAATACATTATGGCCCTGTTGAAATACGCAAAGGTGTTCGAAGTATCCAGGGCTATGGCTTTGTCCAAGTCTGCTATGGCATCGTCATACTGATGGCGCGATGCGTAGACGCGGCCTCTTCTAATATATCCTTCAGGGTCAAACCGGTCCAGCTTGATAGCCCTGTTGTAATCATCCAGAGCGCTGGTGGTATCTTTCAGGAAAAGATAGCAAGCCCCCCTGTTCAGATATGCCGACGGGTCTTTAGGCTCCTTCCTGATATATCTGTTGAAATCATTCACAGCATTGTCGAACTGCTGTGAAAGAAAGTACGTCACTCCCCTGCTGAAATACAGCCCGACAAAACCGGGACGCAGCTGTATGGCTCTCTCGAAATCGTCAAGAGCTTCTTCATATCGTCCGGAACGGCTCAGAGTGATGGCTCTGTAATGATACCCGGATGTAAATACAGGATTCTGCCTGACAGAGGTATTGAAATCATTGTACGCGCCGCGTACATCGCCAAGATTGTATTTGGCTATCCCTCTGAAAAAATATGTCATGTAATTAGTCGAGTCGAGGGATGCGAGAATGTTGAAATTCTCTATGGCATTGGCATACTTGCCATCTATTATTGCCTGACGGCCTCTGAAAAAGAAGACATTGGTGTCATATTGCGCCAGCACCTCCTGCACGCAGAGCGAAAGGAGAAGCGACATCGCCAGAATTATTTTCCGCATGAAACCTGACACCTCTATAAAAATTTCCGTTTAATACTTAATTTTCCTATTTTTGCCCGCCCGGAAACAGACGAATGGCAAAGATAAGCATTTATCGTGCCCCCTGAAAAGAAAATGGATAAAAAAAAGTTTATATATGCAATTCTGACAGCCGCCTTGTTCCTGACTGGAGGCAAGGGTCTGATGCATGGCCAGAATTTCTGGATCAGCAACGACACCGCCGCTCACAATTTAGTCTGGGAGGAGAAACTCAGGCAGAGAATAGGCTTCCTGGCAGATTCTCTGTGCGATGGACGGGCAACTGGCGGCAGGGGCGCGACAGAGGCGGCGGCATGGATTATCCGGCAATTCAAAAAGGCAGGGCTGATGCCGCTGGACAGCACATATTCCAAGCATGTTTTCGCAGGGCACGGGACTGTGGGGCACAATATCGCCGGGATGCTTCCGGGATCTCGCAAAAAGGCACCTGATTCATATATTATAATAGGCGCACACTACGACCATCTGGGAGTGCTCGGAGGCAGCATGTACCCCGGGGCTGACAACAATGCATCAGGAGTGGCCGCCATGCTCAGCCTGGCTGACATGTTCTCAGCCATGAGGCAGGTGGGCAGGACATACGGGAAAAGCATCATCTTCGTGGCCTTTGATGCAAAGGAGATGAATATGGCCGGGTCGGAAGCTTTCTGGAGAATGATAGAAAACGGGGAGCTGACAGATCCGGTTTCAGGAGAGGCTGTCACTCCTGAGAAAATCTACGCCATGGCGAACATCGAGCAAATAGGCAGCTCGCTTGCGCCTCTTTCCCCAGGCAGAGAAGACTACATGATAGCGCTGGGCATCAATACATTGCCTGCATCTGACAGAAATCTGCTGTCACAGTGCAACCACTTCTACGGGACCAGGCTGGAACTGTCTGAAAGCTACTACGGAAGCGAAAAGTTCACAGAAATTTTCTACGGGATTTCCGACCAGAAAGTCTTCGCAGAACATGGCATCCCTGCAGTCTTTTTCACGTCAGGCATCACCATGAACACCTTCAAGACGTATGACACCGTAGAGAGCCTCAATCTGAAAGTTCTCAGGGACAGAATCATCCTGATATTCCACTGGACTGAAAAACTGCTCCGCTAAATAAGATCGTTGTAAATATCAATATACCTGCGGACCGTCCTCTCCCATGAGAAGCTCAGTGCATGACGCTTCATCAGCTCCATGTCCACTCCTCCGCGCGAGAAAATCTCTATGCCGCGGCGCAGCTGCGCCGACATGGCATCCGGGTCGAAATTATGGTCAAAATAAAATACATGATTTCCTCCGATCTCCGGAAGTGATGCCCTGTCAGACAGGAAAATAGGCTTCTGATAATACATAGCCTCTATCACCGGAAGTCCGAACCCCTCAGCGACCGACGGGAAAAGAAATGCAGTGCAGTTCTTTATGTACCAGTATTTCACAGCATCTGTCACCGGGCCGACAATAGACACCCTGTCCTGCACGCCGTATTTTGCGGCCTCTTCCATGATGCGGTTTTCATATGACGAGCGGTTTCCGGCGATAACCAGGCGGAGGTCATTCCCTTTCAAAAGAGCAGGAAGCACATGGAAGTTCTTTTTTGGAAGCACTGTCCCTACCGAGAAAAGGAACGGCCCGTCCGGCCTGGATACAGGAGGCACAATGTCTCCGTCAAAATGATTCAGGCCATTATATATGACCTCCACGAATTTGCCGCTGAGGTTCAGATTGTCCATAAGGTCGCGCTTGGTGCTCTCGGAAATGGCCACAATATGGTCGGCCCTGTCTATACGTTTCTGGAGCGCAGAAAGATAAGCATGATGTCTTTTCGGAGGTTTCTCATACAGGAAATTCAAATCATGGACTGTCAGAACCTGGCGTACTCCTTTAGGAGGGATGAACGGCGACTGCTGATGCGCAGAATGCCACACGCGGACATCATGGCTGCAGTGAAGATACAGCTTGTCCATCATATGCACCGGCCTGTACAGGACTTCCGGCCCCCAGTTTCCCTTGAATCTGGAAGGGACAAAGAGGCACAAACGGTCATGAATCGCAAGACGCTGCTTCACAAGGTTGGAAGCAACCTGGTCGCAAAAGACATACAGTCCTGTATTCGGATATTTCATCCTCTCACAGTCAAAGACTACCATAGATAAAGTTTTTGTCAGCTACAAATGTAATAAAAACTATGTTAATACCGGCTATTATCGGCCGAAACATATTTAATTGCCTGTTCAAGCCTAGGCATAATCTTGTTCCAGGAATAATTACTCTCGAAATATTTCCGCCCTCCCTCAGACATTCCGACACGGACTTCCGGATCTGAAAGGATGGCCAGCAAATTCCCGCAGAAACTTTTTTCATCAGTATAATACCTGACAGCCCCTCCGCTGCGCAGGCAATGCTCCTTTAGCACTGAACATCGCCCGTTGACAAGTACAGGGACACCGTCATTAAGCGCTTCCAGCAGAATCAGTGACAAGCTTTCATACTTTGAAGGATTTATCAACAACGTAGAATGCTGCAGTATCGCCCTCTTTTCTTGGTCTGAAACAAAGCCCGTATAAATCAACCTGTCATAATCATCCAGTTCTCTGAATACCTGCCCAACCATAACCACTGGGAGCGTTATGTCCTGATATTTTTCTGAAAATCGCTTATGGTATTTCAAGAGATTGCCGATTTTCCCGCGTTCTATCCTGCCTATGTAACTTATGTATTTATCAGGGAGACCAAATTTGGATTTTACCGTTTCCCATTCGGCCGGTTCAGGAGTCTCGATACCGACACTTATTATACCTGACGGCCCGAGGCCTTTTCCGAAAATAGATCTGGCAAGATTCCATTCAGCATGCGTATTAAAGCCCGTATATTTAATCTTAGGAAACATTTGCGACATAAAAGGCCTGTACGACACCTTGGTATCGTGAAGCGTCGGTATCGCCACTATTTTCTCTCCAGCATTCATCACAGCGAAATATGATGGAGCATACTCTGCTGTCACAGCGATAATTGCATCGTAATCAGACTTATGAGCGGCAATGTAATCATTCATTTCAGGCGAATAGAAGACACTGTGCTCCAATGCCTTTATATCTGCGTCATATCCCCAGCTGCACATTGGGAACACTTTGGCAACATACTTAAGCAATCCAAGTCTGGAAAGCCCCTGCCTAAGCAACGTAGCATATACAGAACGATGTCTGAAATATCTCTCATCACGTCCGTCATTGACCGGCGTCACTAAAAACCGGCGCACTGTCACCCCGTCTATGACACAAATTCCAGGTTCGAATTCATTCCCGCCGGTGACATAATTCTTCACGCACGTGGTCAAAACTTCAACGTCACAAGTCATTGCCAGACGTTCGGCCAACATCCTGCAATGAAGTTCTGCACCGCCGTTTATATCCTTGCCATAGCGGACAACCACAAATGCCACTCTTTTTCTGCATGTATCTTGCATAACACTATCTGTAATTTACTTTTCCCTTAGCATCTCCATCTGCGACCAATGTGTTACAGTCTGCAGATGAGATACATAATACTCTTCTTCTTCTGACAGTTTTGCCGAATCGATATACCATGGCTGATGCCGTGCCGTATAAGGAGGAGCCGTCCTGATATACCGTTTTCTTATGTCGATGAACTCGCCCTTGAAATATGGCTTGTAAACCGCAAACGTGGTGTCTATCGGAGCATCATACACTCCTGGCTCCAATTCCTTTTTCCAGAACTGGCTCTCATGCTCAATTACAGCTTGCTTCCCGGCGAAACAATCAGGAAGATCATTTATAGACAGAGAAAAACCGACTTTAAGCGCAGATGGATATTTTTTAAGAAGGCCCACGAATTTTTCCATAAAATCGTCCGGGCAATCCTCATGAAGCAATATATCGGAATCGGTATATGCATAATAGCTGTTCCAGAACATCTTGTACAATCCTGTCTTCCATAAAGAAAGATGTCCGACGTTTTCATGCAGCAGGAAAACTGGATAAGGGCATTCGATATACCAGTCCAGAAGCGGACGATATGTAGACGCATTATCAATAATAAAGATATTGTGATATCCTCTGGAAGTCAGACTGTCTATAAGTTCAAGCATCATCGCAAGCCTGTTCCGGTTATTTATAATTATAGGCACAGATTTAAAATCAGTTATCTTTACCGGATGAAGCCAGAGCCTTGCAGATATTTTCCGCCATTTCACATGTTTTGCCTTGAAATCATTGAAAGAGAAATGGAACCGTTTATTTGCTCCAGACACCATATTATCATAAAATTTTTACAAATATATAATATTTTTTCAGTGGGAATAACCATTCTCGACTAAGGTCTCTTGTTTTATCCTACTTCACCCTATTTTGATTATTTTTGCGACATAATTCGATAGAAGTAAAATACCAGCTTATGCCCGCAGCAAAAAACATCATAGTCATCCCCATATACAAGGATAAACTTTCATCAAATGAAGCATTGTCTCTTAATCAAGCATTCAGTGTTTTAGGAAAGCATGACATCACGGCAGCCATACCGAATGGACTTGATATATCTGCCATATCTTCCGCTTTTCCTGAACTTGGTTTCGAACGCTTCGACGACTTCTGGTTCAGAAGTCTGAAGTCCTACAATGCCCTTGTCTTAAACAGCTCATTCTATTCCAGATTCCAGTCATATGACTATATGCTCATATATCAGCTGGATGCATATGTATTCCGGGATGAACTGAATTTATGGGCTGAGAAAGGGTATGATTATATTGGCGCCCCTTGGATACCCACCAGCTCAAAATATCTCGGACGAAGCGGAAGATTGCGCCTGCTGAAAAAACGGATGTTTCATAAATGCGATGGAAGAAAACCGCACATGTCACACATGTACAAAACAGGAAACGGAGGATTTTCACTGAGAAAAATAAGCCGTTTTATTGAACTTACGGCACACTACGAAAAAAAAATTGACGCAGACTTGTCTGCATCAGAAATATTATACCCGGAAGATTTGTGGCTGCTGTACGAACCACGAGGAAAGTACAAACTATCGAGGCCGGAATGGAAAGAAGCCACAGGTTTTGCTTTTGAGCAGAATCCTGGAATTGCATACAGGACAAACGGGAACAAACTTCCTTTCGGATGCCATGCATGGTACCATCCTGACTATGCCGGATTCTGGTCAAGGTTCATCCCTTCCCTTCAAGATAAATGATTGACTTTTATCCAAGATAAAGGCAACAAGCATTGCACTGATCTCAAAATTTCCCTGACAGCTTGTGGCGGAGCCTGGCCAGCGTGCTTCCAAGCGCAGTGCGGAAGAGGAGAAAACGCATTTTTAACTGAGAGTATTTCCGGTATCCAATGCGCAGTCCGAATGTATAAAATATGCTCATGCGTGGAAAAATCACTCCGCGGATGTTCCCTTTTCTCCAATATCTGATCAGTTCCTTCAATGAAATACGGCGCACCAGCGAATATACATCATCAGCATCGTGAAAAGGTTCAAGGCCTGCCAGAAATGAATAATCCACATCACACCTTATATTGCTGTAAATATCAAGATACATGCTTCCCCAGAATTTCATAGCTTCGGGATCAATACAACTGATATGTTCAGAAACATATTCCGTGACTTTTTTCACTGCCTCCACCCTCGCCACGGCAGAATCTCTTGCCTGCTCTGACATTTCGCGTTCGAATAATGGGACGACTGTATCGTTTTTCTCAGCATATCCGAAGACCGAAGAATGGACTGCAGACGAAAAATAATGTTCGAACAGTCCTGCAGGACATGATTCATCCAGATGATTCCCGTAATAACAATGACAGAGACCATATTTCGGCGGCACCAGCCTGCCGCTACATCCCAGATAGAATCCCACATGCTGAGGGAATCCCTGGGAAGCTAAAATACGATTTATAATAAGCCTGGACGAACCGGTCCATCCCACATCCACTGTAGAAAACGGTATGCCGTCCATCAACCCCTCTTGTCTGAAATACCGCACAAGATATTCACGTTCTTGAGTCGCCGCCGACAATATTCGGTCTTTCACTTCCGGGAGTTTCAACGCCTCGAAAAAGCGGTCTTCTTCATCTCTGGATGTAATTTCGCTGAAATTCACCAGCTTATCGAATTTATCGCCGAGACCGTCGCCGGAAACTTTCAGAAAATGCTTCAGAGTGCTGATTTTCATGCGGCGATATGCCAAAGGATATACAGCATCGGCATCGTAGCCGAGATTCTCATAAAACTCTTCTCTTTCCAAAGTAAATAAGCCTGGCAAAAACAATGAGCGTCTCGACACGTACAGATATCTCACCTCGATATCAGGATAGGCCTGTGTAAATACTTCTGCTATCTCCTTTAAAATATATCCGTCACGGGAAAGAAAATACAGTCTGTGTATTCCTGACTCCATCGCTTTCCTTAATATATACAGCACATACGGAATGTAAACGGGAGCTATCAGGTCTACCGGATCAGCCTGCACCGGCTCTGATGACAGCCGGGCGGCTCTCTGAAAGCCAGCCAGCACTGAACAGTCGTGCCAATACGGATAACTGCCTGCAACAGAAAGAAAATATTGCTCCGGCCCAGTATATTCTGCCGCAATATGAACTGTCTTTATACCTCTCTTGGCCGGACGCCGGACATCGCTTACAGGATTATCGCCATAATGCACCCAGAAGGATAACGGGCCGCAGATATCACGGACCTTGTCAAATAATTCCCCTGAATATTTGGTGGCGCCCATCTCGCATGAAACGAATACATCATCGCCTTCTTGCGCACATCCTTCCCTCACCAGCACTTCTTTCAGAAACCGGCTGTCAAGATACATATCAGATATGAAAATGATTCTATACCCCTCTCTACGCCTGGCATCAATCATCGAACGAACAGACGAACTGGCCACAAGACAGGCACTTTCCAGCCTTTTCTCCATCAGCATCACCTCTCCAGGCTCCAATCCAGGGAATGACAGCCTGTCGAATTCACGATAAATTTCTTCCAACGTGACACTATTTTTTGAAAGCCTCTTCACCGCACGGCTTTCAGCGCCCATCCTCCACAAGAAAAAGGAATTACGCATGGTATCCGTATCAGGCTGCTCTGGATACAAGCTGCAGGCTAACAGATAAAATATGTTTTCCGGATTTCCGCACGTTCTTATCAGCACCGTATCAAAGATATCGAACGATGCCAGTCTTTCAGGATTGCGCATAACAGTCATGTCATTTTAAAAGATTTCTCCATTTGCCGGCTACTATATCGATCCTGTATCTGTCAGAAAGACGATACGCCGCCTTCCCAAGTGCATCCAGCTTTTCAGAATCGGCCGCCAGCCTGATGATTTCCTCAGCGGCATTATTTATACTGAGGCTATGAAGCAATACCCCGCCGTCATTTCCTACGATGGAAGCTACGCCGGACGATGCCTTGTAAGCAACCGGCACCAAGCCGAATCTCTGGGCCTCCATAAGAGCCAGAGGAAACCCTTCATATTTTGACATCAAAAACAGGATTCTGGCTTTTTTATAATAAATCGACGGATCTGCCACAGCGCCGGCAAACTCTATGTTTACAAGTTTATCCCTGACCGCCATCGCTTCCAGTTCCCCTCGCAGAGGGCCGTCACCAACTATCACGAATTTCCATCCTGCCAGAGAAGGCTGCGCTTTACGCCATGTCTGAAGCATCAGCCTTACGTTTTTCTCGGCAGACAGCCTGCCCACATACAAGATTATATTTTCTTTGGACGCCATGTCAGGTACATTTACAGAAGTATAGTATACTGACAGAGAATTCGGGATAGCGCATAATTTTTCTCTCCCGTCTCCAATTCTATACCTGTCCATGAATTCATCCATATAATGGTCACACAGCAACACTACCCTGTCGCCCTCGTCTACAGACTTTCTGCACGCGTCCTGCCTGCTGCGGACAAATTTCCTGTATCCTCCGTGAATACCTGCCCAGGCCAGGATACGGCGTGCCGTCTTCTTGAATATTCCGGATTTCCTTATATGCTCCTGACACCAGTAATCTTTCTTTTCATATCCTGGAACTGCATGAAGCACAGATATGACTTTCACCTTCGGGTCTCTGCCGGGATTCAGAACAATATTGGTCAGAAACGGATATATCCCCTGATTGACGACATGAGTGATCTTGCAGTCAGACAAAATCCTGTTATACAGAGATACATTATCTTCCGGCATTCCTTCCCTGTCCTGGCACGGAAAGTAAAACGCTTTCTTCACACCATGAGGCAGCTCATACCCAGGCTGGCCGCCATATGCAAGAATATATATGTCGTTGTCATTTTTCAGGGCTTCGACAAGATTTGCAGTTGCAGTCTCGACGCCTCCAAGCCCGGGATAAACATTCAGAACAAAAAGTACTCTTGCCATATTTTTCCTGATTTGATTATTCTGTTTCCTCCGTCCCTTCCACCTGTGGAAGCGGATTCCTGTCGCTCTGGCGGGCGCCCAGCTTCTGCAGTTTGCCGCATGTCTGCAGGATGCTCTGACCTGAAGGGGAAAGTTTTCTTCCAGCCTCTTCATACGATTTAAGCGCGGCCTCCAGCGACCTGCCTACAGCTTCGTACTTCTTCACAAACTGGCCCACCCTGTCCAGCATCTCGTCCGCCAATGCATACACCTTCTCATGATTCTGGGCCTGGGCGATCTGCGTCCATGTCATGTTGATAATCCTCAAGGCGGCGAACAGTGTCTGTTCGTCAGCTATGAACACATTCATTTCCATTGCCTTTCGCCACATGTCCGGCTGGCTGTTCAAAGCTGTCCAGAGCGCCCCCGTATGCGGCACGAACATGATGACATAATCCATGCGCACATGCGGAGCCTGCACATATGACGAATAGTCTTTCGCCGACAGTTCCTTCACATGCCGCCACACGCTGTCTGCATGAGCTTTCAGGAAACGCTGGCGGTCAGTCTCATTTTCAGCATTCACATAGTCCATATACGCCGTCAGCGACACCTTGGAATCTATAATGACATCACGTCTGGTGTCCAGATGGAGAATCACATCGGGCCTGAGAGCGGCGCCGGAATCTGTCCTGACGACATTGCCGGAGGCATCCCTGACAGAGGACTGGATATCATAGTGTATGCCTGGCGTAAGCCCCTGCGACTCCAGAAGCTCAGTCAAGACTCTCTCTCCCCAGTCGCCCTGCACCTTCGCCCCATGGCGGAACACCCTCGCCAGTTCGTCCGTGCTTTTTTTAGCGGCCTCGCTCTGCCTGATCATGTTTTCCACAGTGGCCTTCATGACGCCGCTCATCTCAGTCTGTTTCAAAGTGCTGTCATCCATGGCCTTTTTCATCTTCGCGATAGTCTCCTTCAACGGGTCCACTATCTGGCCCAGGTTTGCACTGCTCGACTCCGCGAACTCTTTCTGCCGCTGCTTCAGCATGTCATCCGTGGCCGTCTTCATCTGGGCAGTCACTTTCTGCAATGTCTCGTCGAACTTCTCCTGTAGAGCCGACATGGCCTCCGAATGACGTTTCTCCTGCTCTTCCAGCCGTGTTCTGAGCACCTCGGCCTTTGTTGCGAGCTCCTGCCGTCCGCTCCGTCCTGCGAAATATCCGGCCACCGCCCCGATGACCAGCCCTGCCAGCAGAAATGCTATCATTTCCATGTACTGTTTCCTTGATTTTGATGGCCTGGACGGCCAATGTCATTGTCTTCTTCCTGTTTTACATCCGCCGTCTGGTCGATGCTCTTCAAGGCTGGAAGGCTTATATGGAAATGCACCGACAAAACCCTGATAAGAATCACCGACACAGCCGCTGTCACCTGCGTGGCCACAGTCGGAAGGCCTGCCCACATGCAGATGTAATAGACAAATCCTCCTGCCAGACAGGCCATGGCGTATATGTCTTTTCTGAATATAAGAGGAACTTCATTTATGAAAATATCCCTGAACATGCCGCCTGCCGCACCGGTAATCGTCCCCATGATGACATTCACCCACATAGGGAAGCCTGCGGCAATGCTTTTCTCAACGCCCACCACAGTGAACAAAGCTATGCCCACAGCGTCGAATATAAAAAAGGTATTGTCCAGCCTCACTACATATTTGCGGAATATAAGCACGAAGACCAGAGCCAGCCCTGTAATCACCAGATATGATATATGCTCCATCCAGAACGGGGTCACATCCAGCATCAGATCCCTGAGAGTTCCTCCTCCCACAGCAGTCACAAATCCGACCACATATGCCCCGAACCAGTCGAAATTCTTGGCCGCGGCCAGCCTTATGCCGCTTATGGCAAATGCGAAAGTACCTATATAGTCAATAATGTTTATAAATTCCATATGGCGTCAGCTCCGCAGGCATGGCAATTCTTTTCGACTGTATGCCCGTTCCCATTAATATATAAATGTCCACATTACCCTTTTTGTCCACATTGCCAATAGTGAAGAGTGAAAACAAAAAAGCCCCGAAATCTGGCGATCAAGGGGCGTTGTGGTACTCGGCCGGAGAATCGAACTCCGATTGCAAGATTGAGAATCTTGAGTACTAACCGTTATACGAGCCGAGCGTATTTCGATTTTGGGATTGCAAAGGTATGCCATTAAATCCAAACTTCCAAATTTATTTTCATTTTTAGAATAAATATTGGCGTACAGCCTTTATTTTTACTTCAGGAAGACGAAAAAAACAGCCATGATAAGAAGGAAGAAGGCTACGAAATGATTCCACTGCAGAGCCTGGTTCTTGAAAAGCAAAGTCACTATCACGGTAAACACAGTCAGGGATATCACCTCCTGTATGACTTTCAGCTGGATGAGGTTGAAAGGCCCTCCGTTATCCACAAAACCGATCCTGTTCGCCGGGACTTGGGCGCAATATTCAAAAAAAGCGATGCCCCATGACAGGAGTATCACCAGAATTATCGGCCATCCGGTGGTGACCTTCATTTCCTGAAGTTTAAGATGCCCGTACCAGGCAAAGGTCATGAATACATTTGACGTTATCAAAAGCAGTACGGTAACAAGCGCTTTCATGATTATAGTTCTTTAACAGTTACACAGACAAGGTTTTGCCTTTGTCAACAAAATGGCTGCAAATGTAATATAAAATTTGAAATTGAATCCAATTTTGCTACTTTTGTAAAGATATAGTCTAATCTGTATCGGAAAACTACCAAAACATAATTACCATGACACTTATCAAATCTATTTCCGGAATCCGCGGAACCATAGGCGGGACTCCCGGAGAGGCTCTGACCCCGATCGACATCGTCAAATTCACTTATGCATACTGCGTCAAGCTCAGGGAACGCAGGCCCAAGCCGGCAGGAGAACGCTATCGTGTGGTAGTTGGCAAGGACGCCAGAATTTCAGGCCAGATGGTGGAACAGCTTGTATGCGGCTCTCTCATCGCCTGCGGCGTGGATGTAATCAAGGCCGGCTACGCATCTACTCCGACTACGGAAATGGCTGTCATATTCGAAAAGGCCGACGGAGGCATAATACTGACAGCTTCACACAACCCTAAACAGTGGAATGCACTCAAGCTTCTGAACGAGAAAGGCGAATTCCTGAATGCCGCTGAAGGCGCCTCCATTCTTGAATGCGCGGAACAAGAGAATTTCGATTTCGCAGACGTGGACTCTCTCGGAACTGTCACAGAGAAGGACTTCACTGATGCACACATTGATGCAGTCCTGGCTCTGGATGCAGTGGATGTGGAAGCTGTGAAGAAAGCCGGATTCAAGGTAGCTCTGGATGCAGTGAATTCCGTGGGAGGCATCATCATGCCTAAGCTCTTCGAAAGACTCGGAGTAGAATGCGTGAAAGTGAACTGCGAGCCTACGGGGCACTTCGCACACAATCCTGAACCGCTTCCGGCAAACCTGGTGGAACTCTGCGAGACTGTAGTGAAGGAGAAAGCAGACCTGGGAGTTTCTGTCGATCCAGATGTAGACAGGCTGGCGCTCATCTGCGAAAACGGGCAGCCGTTCGGAGAAGAATATACATTGGTCAGCGTAGCTGACTACATCCTTTCACGCGAAAAAGGCGGGAAAAAGCTCGCCACTTCATCCAACCTGTCTTCGTCCAGGGCTTTGAGAGACGTCACAGAGAGCTATGGCGGACAGTATTTCGCGGCTGCTGTAGGCGAAGTGAACGTGACTACAAAGATGAAGGAATGCGGGGCCGTCATCGGAGGAGAAGGGAACGGAGGCGTTATTTATCCTGCCCTGCACTACGGACGTGACGCCATAGTGGGCGCCGCCCTCTTCCTTACGAACCTGGCATACAAGAAGATGAAAGTGTCAGAGCTCCAGAAGACATACCCTCAGTACTATATCACCAAGAACCGCATAGACCTCTCCGACAAGTCTCTGATCGACAAGATTCTTTCTGAGATGAAGAACATATATGCATCGGAAGATATAAACGACATCGACGGAGTGAAAATCTCTTTCGAGGCGAAGAAGGAGTGGGTGCACCTGCGCAAGTCAAACACAGAGCCTATCATCAGAATCTATGCAGAATCGGCGACTAAAGAATCTGCCGAGAAACTGGCGTCTGAAATAAAGGCCATAGCAGAAAAAATCATAAAAGGTTAATGTTTTCATTCAGGACCACCCCGCTCGAAGACCAGCTGGACAGAGCGCTGACCGACGGAAATGTCGGATGCTTCTGCACCCAGAACTGCTGGGACACAGGGCGGGAAAGATATATGACCGACATTTTTCGGGAGAGAGGAAACCTTCGGGCCGTATTCTCTCCCGAAAATTCTGAATTGTCGCCAGAGATAAGCCACATTTGTGCCTGCACTGAACAGATCAGGGATCTCAGCGCCATAGTCGTGGAGATACAGGATATCGGCACCAGATACTTCGGCTACACCCGTGATGTATTCAGGCTGATGAAGCAGCTCACTCAGATGGAAGAGCCTCCGGCACTGTACATCGTGGACCACATAAATCCTGCCGGCCGTGTCGTGGAAGGCACGATGCCGTCGTCCGGGATGGAGACAGACACCCCTAAAACGGCACACAGGCACGGGCTGACGCTCGGAGAACTGGCGAATCTATACTATGCAGAAATCGGTGCCAGATTTCCGCTTCATATCATCTCGGCACAGGCCACCGACTCGAACAGGCAGCTGATGCCATGGACCATCTCTCCCGCCCCTGACATTCCGGGGTTCTTCACATGCGAAATGTACTCAGGAGGCGGACTGTGGCTGAACACCAGCATAACGCCAGGCATAGGCACCGCACGCCCATACGAATATTTCGGAGCGCCTTTTATCAAGGCTGATGCCGGTAATATGCCGCCTGCTCCTCCGCAGGTGATGCTGAGGCCATGCTCTTTCACTCCAGCCTTCGGGAAATATGCAGGAGAAAAATGCCTCGGCTATCAAATCATGCTTGAGCCAGGAGCTGAATACCATTCATTGATGCATACGCTTCAGCTTATGAGATACTTTAAGGACAGGTATTCGGCATTCGAGCTGGAGCCGGACTTCAAGCTCAGGCTGTCGGACGACATCTTGCTTTCATATATTGAAGGCCGGACAAGCTGGGAAGAAGCCAGAGACCACATCAAGGTCGAAGAGCAGAAGTGGACCAGAAAAGCGAAAAAATTCTGCCTCTACGAAGACTTGCCGTACAGAATCAAATAAAGAGGGTGAATCAGTATTTGCATATTGAAAATTTATTCGTACCTTTGCGGCCTGATTTAGTTAACTAAAATTTTAAAGGAAATGAAAAAAGGAATTCATCCCGAAAACTACCGTCTTGTAGCTTTCAAGGATATGTCGAATGACGAGGTGTTCATCACCCGCTCATGCGCCAACACTAAGGAGACTCTCGAAGTGAACGGAGTAGAGTATCCTGTGGTCAAAGTCGAGATCTCGAACACTTCTCATCCGTTCTACACTGGAAAGATGAAGCTCGTGGACACTGCAGGACGCGTCGACAAATTCTACCAGAGATACAAGAAGAACAAATAATCCGGACTGGATTCATTTGCAAACTGCAAGAGGGTGACCAAAAGGGACTTTTGGTCACCCTCAAACGTCTTTCTTCGAAAGACTGACCCCATCCTAACCCCCTGCACCCCCTATTAGGGGGATCTCGCTCCTTCCAGTCGCGGTCACTTCGTGACTTTTGACCCACCCACTTTTTCAGTTTCCCAAAACGGGACAATGGAGTACAAAACGCACTGAGCCCTTATCCTGTATCACTGCTGGGAAAAATATGTATTCCGGGTGCAGCTATAGCCGGCCGCACAGATGCTTCAGCCAAAACCTGCGGTTTTCATTCAGGAAATGGTCTCCCTGGTATCCGCGATATCCATGCATGCCGTCAGGATACACCATCAGCTCGAAACTCTTCCCAGTCTTCTGGAGTGCATTCACCAGCTGGAGAGTATTCTGGAAATGGACATTGTCATCTCCTGTCCCGTGCGTCAGCTTCAAATACACTGGCCTGACATCGCCGGACATGTCATCGGCATCGGCAGGATATCCTTTCACATATCGCAGAGCGCATGCGGTGGCATAGCCTTCAGGATTGTTCTGAGGAGTTCCCATATAGCGCTCCGTGTAATGCGAATCATACAAAGCCCAGTCATAGACTCCCCCGCCTGCAATGCCGTAGTGAAAACTGTCCGGAGCCTGGAAAAGCAGCATGGCTGTCATAGTGCCGCCGAAAGAAAAGCCTTCCACACCTATCTTCTCCCCGTCGACATATGGCAGCGACTTCAGATAGTCAGCCCAGGCCACAAAATCACGGACTTCATGCACCGTCAGCTGACGGTATATCATGTCCAGAGCATCACGGCCGTTGTGCCCGGCGGCACGGCAGTCGGCCGTGACCTGTATGATGCCGTTCTCGGACCACCACTGATTATTCTCAGACGGAGTGCGCCATCTGTCCCATACGAGAGGAATGTCCGGGCCTCCATATATGTCCACATGCACAGGATATTTCCGCGACGGGTCGAAATTCTCAGGGTAAACTATAGATGCAGGCAGGCTGTATCCGTCCGCAGTCTCCATATAAATTATCTGTGGAAGAGCATAATCTGAAGGATTGAAACTTTCTCCTGCCATATCTGCCACCACGGTCCCTGTTGAAGCTGTTTCAGAAGTTCTGAACACCGACACCTTCGCAGGCGTCACTGAATTCGACCATAAAGCGGCAAAATATTTTCCGTCAGGAGAAAATACAGCGGAACGCACATCGTAGGCAGGATCAGTCAGTATCTTCACCCTGTTCTTCCTGTCCAGCTTGTATATCGAAAGGCGCACCGCAGACTCATTGTTCGAAGAAAAGAACACCTCTCCTCCGGAAACTTTCAGAATGGAAAGATTCCAGAACTTTCCGTCCGTCAGCTGGCGGAACTCCCCGTCATAAGACAGGAAACATACCTGCTGCCATCCATTTCTGCACCGGGACATATACAGCCCTTCATCCGTGAAAACCGCTCCGGAAATCCAGTCCACCCAAGTCTGGCTGGCCTCCTCGTATACCATAGTCTTCGCCCCGTCTTCCACTGACACGCTGTACAGCTCCAGGGACTGCTGTGAACGAGGCATCCTGGACACAAAGAAAGATCTGCTGTCAGGGCTCCAGAAAGGAGTGCCGAAATACTGGTCTGAATCTTCATTGAAATCCAGCCACACAACATCTGCGGCCACACTGTCCACCGGAGCCTGGCTGAAGCAGGATACATCAGCTACGCCTATCCTCACTGATGGATTTGTCTCGCCGGCCTTCGGATATCTGGTCCTGTTCAAGCTTCCGTCCTGCCCGAAAGGAGAATAAATCGGGAAAAGAGGCACCTCTGTATTGTCAAAACGATAGAAACCTATCTTCCTGCTGTCAGGAGACCACCAGAAAGCCTTGTACTCTGTGGCCCTGCCCAAAATTTCCTCGTAATAGACCCAGGAAGCATAGCCGTTGAGAATCAGCTCGCCGCCGTCATATGTAATCCTGTGCTCCCTTCCGGTCGCAATGTCAGCTACGTACAGGTCATTGTTCCTCGTAAAAGCTATCATGGACGAGTCCGGAGAATATGTCATATTGACAGCGCCTTCCGGTTTCAATGGAAACTCGCTGTATTTTTCAGGAGCCGATATCCCTGAAACAATGTCTCGGCTTCTGACATTGTACGAAAATGCAGCAGAGTCAGCATACGACCCGTCATATGAAAATACTGCCTCAACGCCGGATATCCATTTCCAGCTGGAAGGCATCTTTTCGAATTCCGCGGCTGCCGCGGACATTGTCATCAGCATGATGACAGAAAAAGTCAGAAATATGGTTTTCATATCAGTCATTGATTTTCATTGAACGAAAAACGAATCCTTGAAATTTACAAGATAGACTTTATCTGTGGCCCGTGTCAGGGCTGTATAGAGCCATTTCAAATCATCCGGCAGAAGTTCATCCTGCCAGAAAGGATTGTCGACAAAGACACATCTCCATTGGCCTCCCTGGGACTTATGGCATGTGATGGCATTGGCGTATTTCAGCTGAAGAGCGTTGAAATACTTGTCCTCCCTCACTGCCTCATAACGTTTTTTCTTCGTTTGTATATGCGAATAATCCTCATTCACGCCTGTATACAGCATATTCTGCTGCTCCGGAGTAAGGGCCGGGCTTTCTGAAGTGAGAGTGTCCAGCAGCACTTCAGCCATGATTTCCTGCTCCCCGTAATCAGGGAAGGAGAGCCTGGCGCGGGCAAAATGAAGACCATACCTGTCCTCATAGTGCGATATGCTTTCCAGAGACGCGATATCTCCGTTCGCAATATAGTCGACGTTTTCCAAGCCCTGCACGAACTGGTAGCAGTTCTTGACTATCATCAGCCTGTCGCCCTTGACCAGCATTTCCTCTTTGAACTGCACTGTAGACCGGATGCCGAGATTGTACTTTATGGCCCTTCTGTTCGAGCGGCAGATAATCACTGTCTCGTCATCGCCGTATCTGTCATAAGCATCAGCCAGCTTCTCAATCAATTCCGAGCCCGTTATCCTTTCTATGTCAGCATAGCCGCGAACATCCAGGGCAATATTCACCTCGTCTGCCTCAAAGTTTTCAAGACGCTGTATCTCTTCTCTGACAGCTGTGGCATTGTCCAGGATTCCGGAGCCTGACTTCTGCCGCACCACGGTCACCATTTCAGCCCATACGGAATCGCCCAGCATCGACATATAATCCTCGGACAATGCAGGACTGGCCTCCAGGCCTACAGGAGGCAGCTGCGCCCTGTCACCTATCAGAACCAGCTTGTTGTCCGCCCCTCTTCTGACATAGTCCACCAGGTCCATGAGCAGATTTCCCGAGCCGAACATGCTCGTCTGGCCCATGCTGTCAATGCCTATGAGCGACACTTCATCCACAAAGTATACAGTGTCACGGTCTTTGTTCGGGCCTATCACAAATTCGCCGTATCCTGAACCGGAGACTGATTTCTGCCTGTATATGTGCTTGTGAACCGTATAAGCCTGGCTGTGCGCATATCCGGAAAGCACTTTGGCCGCCCTGCCGGTGGGAGCGAGGAGCACACAGTTCACTTTCAGGCTTTTGAGAAAAGAAATAGCAGCAGCCACTGCCGTTGTCTTCCCTGTCCCTGCGTAGCCGTTCACCACCATGATATCTCCGCCGTCTCCGAACAGAAAATCAGCCAGTTTCCTGAACATTGCCTTCTGGCAGGCTGTAGGTTCATATCCCAGAGCATCGGAGAAACCTTTATAAAAGAAATCAGCCCCTCCCATCATTTGCGTCTTCTGAAAATCAGAGAAAAGAATATGAACACGGGATATATCTCCAGTCGGCCGAGAATCATGTCCATAGAATAAATAAACTTAGCCACCCCGAGCTGTTCTGAATAGTTCCCCATAGAACTGATGGAGTCAAGGGCCGGCCCGGCATTTCCCAAAGAAGACAAGGCGCCGGAAATAGCCTCGGCTGTGCCCACGCCGAAAAGTATCAGAAGCAGGAAAGAAACAAGCAGGACTATAACATAGAAGACTATGTACAATATTGCCGCAAAGGCGGCATCATCTTTCAGGAAATGGTTTCCAATCCTCAGCTGCATGATGGAGGATGGATGCAGATTCTGCTTGACCTGCCTGCCTATGGCCTTGAAAGCTATCAGCATCCTGTCAGACTTCACACCTCCTGTAGTAGAGCCCGAACATCCGCACTGGAACAAAGCATACATGAGGATAATGTTGGCAAAAACGGGCCATCCAGCATTGTCTGCTGTGGCAAAACCTGAAGTGGACAGGAAACTTGCCACCTGGAAAGTGGCGTCGAGAGCGGCCCTGCCCCAGCTGTCATATGTGCCCGAAATCCTGAGAGACAGGGTCACCAGAACTGAAAGAACCAGAAGCGTGCCGAGGAAAAACTTCACCACAGGATGCCTGAATGTCTTCAGGGAACGCGTGGCAAAAATCCCGAAAAGCAAGCCGAAATGAATGGATGACAGCGTCATGAACACTATGATGATGATATCTACAGCCACTGAGTCGAAATATGCTATGGATGAATTCTTAGTGCTGAATCCACCTGTAGCCACGGTGCTGAAAGAATGGTTTATGGCGTCAAAGAAAGACATGCCGGCCAGCATCAGCAGCAGAGTCTCAGCCACAGCCAGGGCCACATATACGAACGCTATGACATGCACCGTTTTTATGGAACGGAAGCGGTATCCCTCCCGTGACAGGGAAGACAGCTCTATATTCGTCAGCCTCATGCGGAACGGGCTGGCGTCAGGGATAATCAGCAGCAGGAACACTACGACACCCAAGCCTCCGATAAAATGTGTGGAAGACCTCCAGAACTGGAGGCTTTTAGGAAGCGCCTCCACATCGGTCAATATCGTAGACCCTGTAGTCGTATATCCGGACACACTCTCGAACCATGCGTTTATCAAGGTGTACTCCCCTCCCCACAGGACATAAGGCAGCATCCCGAATATGAATGACAGAAGCCAGGACAGGACTATGATCATGAAACCGTCCTGAAGCGATATGGCAGAAGCTTTCCTCACAAAAATAAAGGGGAAAATGCCGACTATGAACGTAATGATGAAGCTGATGGCGAGAGGGCCCAAAGCAGAATCCTTCCCGTTCGCCAGAGACACTATAAGCGAGAAGAACATGAACAGGGCGCTGACCAGCAGGGCCTGCCCTACATTCCTGGAGATGACCTTGATATCCATAGGGCAGAATAACTAAAGTTCCTGTGCCGCAGATGAGGTCTCTATCAGCTTCTCCCGCTCTTCCCTGAGCCTGGTCACCCGCTTTTTCAGCTCCACATTCTCCTCTATCAGGTCCGTAAGGTCAGAATTCAGGTGCACCAGCTCGTCATCGCCTTCGAATTCGTATCCGTACTGCCTTCCGCTCGTCTGGTATTCATCTATGCCTGAAAGCATCTTCTTGAGCGGCCTTATATAATAGATGAGTATGAACATGAGAAGAAGAAGCACCAGCAGCAGACCTGCGCCCACCGACACCACTCCAGGAATAATGCTCCTGTAGAAGCCGTCCTGGAATGTCTGGGAATTCTCCTTCAGCTGAAGATATATCACATCATTCAGCTTTTCTATGTCAGATTTCAGTCTCTGGTATTTAGGCTGAAGCCTCTTGAAATACCAGTCCCTGTTGTCAATGAAATCATTCACTATCACCTTCTCGAATTCCAGAGATGTGAGCATATAAGCAGAGTAGGCATATATGACAGAGTCAGCCCTGGCGGCGGCCTCGCCGCTGGTCAGCGTAGCTTTCAGCTGGCCATATTCATGCAGGAAAGCGTTGCTGTCCATTTCAGGTATCATGTCCGGATCGTTCTCGCCGACGATAGCCAGAAGCTGGAGATTGTAGCTGTCGCTTTCATTGGCAAGTTTTTGCGCAATATTGATGCAGTTTATATTCGATGCTATCAAGTTTGACACATAGTCGCTCATCCTCCTGTACTCCATGATGGATATGATGCTGGACAGCAGAAGTATCACGGCTATGGCCCCGAGCGAGAATGTAAGTTTCGCGCTCATAGACATCTTGATAGGGAAAATCTTCTTGAAAAATTTTTTCAGCATAGCAATGCGTCATATGTCCGGCTGCAAATTTAATGAAAAAAAACTTTAAATTTGCAGATTCAACTCTGGATTGGACGATGAAGACAGCTGTGGTCATACTGAACTGGAACGGCAGGAAATTCCTCGAAAGATTTGTCCCGGGAATACTGGAATCCCTGGGCGACGAGGCTCAGCTGATAATAGCGGACAATGCCTCATCCGACGGATCTATAGAGCTGCTGAAAGACCGGTTTCCAGATGTTCCTGTCATGCTTTTCAGCCAGAACAGAGGCTTCACCGGAGGATACAACAGGGCTCTGATGGCGCTTGAAGCTGAGTATTTCGTACTGCTGAACTCCGACATAGAAGTCCCGAGGCACTGGCTGGAGCCGCTCGAAGAATGGATGGACACCCATCCCGAATGCGGAATCTGCGCCCCAAAGCTGCACTCATTCGCAGACAGGGAGATGTTTGAATACGCAGGGGCGGCCGGAGGCTATATAGACAGATTCGGATATCCCTACTGCAGAGGAAGGGTGATGAAATATGTGGAAGAAGACCGCGGGCAGTACGACAGTCCGGAAAATGTATTCTGGGTCAGCGGCGCCTGCCTGATGATCAGGGCTGATTTATACAGGAAGCTTGGCGGACTGGACGAACGGTTTTTCGCTCACATGGAGGAAATCGACCTGTGCTGGAGAGCGCAGCTCGCCGGATACAGGGTGACAGTCGTGCCGCAGTCCACCGTCTGGCATATAGGAGGGGGCAGCCTGCCAAACAATTCTCCGCGGAAGCTGTACCTGAACTACAGGAACAACCTCCTGATGCTCAGGAAAAATCTGGGGAAGACCATGGCGCTCAAGCTGTTCCAGAGCGGCAGGGGAAAGCGTGAAAGCATAGCTTCCGGACATCGCAAAGCCAGCCGCACGATATTTACAAGAATGATTCTGGACGGGCTTTCATGCGCCGTGTACATCGCCTCGTTCAAATGGAAATATGCACAGGCAGTCATCAAGGCGCATAATGATTTCAGAAAATTCAAAGTTAAAGAAACTGAGGCGGACATTTCGGCATACTTGAAGATGTACGGCAGGACCGGCCATGTAGACGGCTTGTCGCGGAGCTGGATTATACCGAAAACATTGATTTACCGTAAAAGGATTTTCAGAAAATTGTCCTGCGGACAATGACATTGGCCGACGGCCAATATAAAAATTATGACGCGGAAAGCCGCAGTCTGACGACGGGACAGGACACGAATATTGAGGTTTTTGTATGAAGATAATAATAGCAGGCGCCGGAGATGTCGGCACCCACCTGGCAAAAATGCTGAGCAACAATTCGAACAGCATCACTGTGATAGATGAAAAAAAAGAGAGGCTGATGAGCCTGTCGGAGTATACGGACATCATCACGGTGGAAGGCTATCCGTCATCCATTGCAGTGCTTAAAGAAGCCGGAGCGGAAGATGCGGACCTGTTCATTGCAGTAAGTCCCAATGATTCTCAGGAGGTGAATATAGTAAGCGCCATTCTGGCAAAGCAGATGGGGGCGAAAAAAGTGACTTCGAGGGTGGACAATGAGGAATATCTGTCTTATGAGAACAAACTTTTGTTCACGCAGATGGGGATAGACCTTATGTTCTATCCGGAAAGGATAGCGGCGAACGAAATCATAGAGCTTCTGAAAAGGACAGCCTCGTCGGAGTCGATAGATTTTGCGAGAGGAAAGCTGCAGATGGCTGTGTTCAAGCTGGAGGAAGATTCGCCTATCATCGATATGAAAGTGGCTGAGTTCGCGGCGGCCTTGCCTTCGGAATCTCTGACTTTCAGGGTGGTGGCTATTTCAAGAAACAACGAGACCATCATTCCGAAGGTGGACACCAGGTTCAAATATCATGACCTGGTATACATCATTGCGAAAAGAGAAGGCATGCCGGAGCTCCTGAAATTCATAGGGAAGAGCAATATCGAGGTGAACAAGTTGATGATTCTCGGAGGCGGCCCTATAGGCGAAATGGTGGCCAGACAGCTGAGCAAGCAGCTGGACAGCATCAAGATCATCGAGATGAAAAAGGAGAGATGCATCGAGCTGTCGGAAACGCTGCCTGACAATGTGATAGTAGTCAACGGAGACGGAAGGAACTCCGACACGCTGGCTGAAGAATCGGTAAAAGACTATGATGCATTCGTGGCTGTGACCAGCAGCACCGAGACGAACATACTCACCTGCGCGGCGGCGAAGAAGCTGGGTGTAGGCAGGACCATTGCAGAAGTGGAAAATCTGGAATACATCAAGCTGGCTGAAGGCATGGGCGTAGATGCTGTGATCAACAAGAAGCTCATCACAGCCGGAAGGATATTCAAGTTCACACTGAGCGACAAGGTGCATTTCGTGAAATACATGAGCGGGACCAATGCTGAAATCCTGGAATTCGTGGTCGCTCCTGACAGCTGGATTACAAAAGGCAAGCTGAAAGACCTGAGCTTTCCGCAAAACGCCATCATCGGAGGTGTAATCAGGGGAAATGAATCGTTCATCGCAGTAGGAGACTCGGAAATAGAAGCATACGACAGGGTGGCCGTCTTCGCTCTCCCTGAAGTAGTGAAGGATGTGGACAAGTTTTTCAGATAGAAGAGGTATACAGAGGAAAGTCGCATGGCGAGTTATTTACAGATTGAAAACATATCGAAGTCATACGGGCCGAAAATTCTCTTCGAGAATATAGGGTTCAACATCAACGAAGGGGATAAAATCGCTCTCATAGCTCCCAACGGGACAGGCAAGACTTCTCTGCTGAGAATTCTCGCCGGGAAGGACAAGTCAGATTCCGGAGGAAAAATCACCTTCCTGAAAAATATCAGAATAGCATTCCTCGAACAGGAATATGATTTCGACCCGGAAAAAAGCATTTTCAGCCAGATCATGGACCACAGTTCGGACTTCGTACAGAAGCTCGGACAGGAAGACGTATGGGAATATGAACTGAGAGTCAAGCAGTTCCTCACAAATTTCAAACTGCAGGACTTCTCGAAGAAGATGAAAGAACTGTCCGGAGGCGAGGTCAAGCGCGTAGCTCTGAGCGAAATGCTGGCTTCAGAAGCTGACTTTTTCATCATGGACGAGCCGACGAACCACCTGGACATCGACGCCATCGAATTTCTGGAAGGCTGGCTCTCTAAAGCCAGGTGCACCCTGCTGATGGTGACTCATGACAGATATTTTCTGGACCATGTATGCAACACTATCATAGAGATGGACCATGGGGCGATATACACCTACCGCGGGGACTATCAGAACTATCTCGAAAAACGCGAGGAAAGGATATCGAACTGGAATGCCGAGACAGACAAGGTCAGGAACATCCTCAGGCGCGAACTGGAATGGATACGCAGCACACCGCAGGCGAGGACAGGCAAAGCGAAGTACAGAATCGATGCGTTCCATGAGCTGAAAGACAGGGCGTCTCAGGTGCGTACAGAAAAATCCGTGTCGCTGGATGACATGAAAGGCACTGCAAGGCTGGGCACGAAAATCATAAACTGCCGCGATGTATCTTTCCGCTACGGAGACAAATATTATCTGAAACACTTCACATACAATTTCCAGAGATACGAGAAGGTGGGAATCGTGGGACGGAACGGTGCAGGAAAAAGTACATTCATAAACCTGCTGACCGGGAATTATACAGCCGGCATGGTATGCACTGACGAGGCTGAATACCAGCATCGCACTGCCGGGGATGCCAGAGGCCTGCTCACAGGATTGATAGAACGGGGAGAATCTCTGAAAATCGGATATTACAAGCAGACAGGCATGGAATTCAACCCTGAAGACACCGTGCTGGACATCGTGAACGACACATACCTGCTCGGGAGATTCCTCTTCCCTCACGACATGCTCAACAACAGGGTGGAAAAACTCAGCGGAGGAGAAAAGCGCAGGCTCTACCTTCTCACGATACTGAAGGAAAAGCCGAACCTGCTCATCATGGACGAGCCGACCAACGACCTGGATATTGTGACTCTGAATATCCTGGAGGAATATTTGAAAGAGTTTTCAGGCACGCTGATCATAGTTTCCCATGACAGGCATTTCCTGGACAGGCTGGCGGACCATCTTTTCGTTTTCTGCGGAGACGGAGTGATCAAGGACTTCATCGGCAGCTACAGCGAATACCGGGCGTTCATAAAAGACTATGAAGCGTCGCAGAAGGCGTCTTCAAAATCTGTTGCCGCCGGCCAGAGCCGCGGCAATGATAAAAATGAGAAAAAAGAGCAGAAAAAAAAGCTGACATACAAGGAACAGAAGGAACTTGAGCAGCTGGAAAAAGAAATGGACGGACTGGCTGAAGAAAAAGCAGTCCTGGAAAAACAGCTCAGCGAGGGTTCGCTGCCTTATGATGAACTGCAGAAAGCATCTGAGCGCATCGGTGAAATAATTGCGCTGAATGAAGAGAAAGAGATGCGCTGGCTGGAACTCTCGCTGAAAACAGAAAACTGAAACTCAGCCGAGGCGGATTCCGCCTGCAATCAAACCGACCTTTTCAAACTCTCTGCATTCTCGCCCACGGGATGACACCCGCCGGAGCTTTTTTCTGCAGGAGCAGCTCCTTCATCCGGTCCATATACGGCGCCGCATGGTCATAAAACATATAGTATCCTTCACATAATGCGCACAAGCCTGTCTCGCCAGATTCTGTCGTGTTGAACCGGTGCTTCGGGCACTCGCCGTGGCAGGCGAAAAAATACTTGCATTTCATGCATTTGTACGGCAGGCCGTTTCTTTTGTCTATCCCGAATTTTGACTGCACTGCAGAACTCATCATTTCACGCAGATGCGTCTCATTGATATTGCCGACGCGATAGTGCGGATACACGAAATGGTCACACGAATACAAGTCGCCATTATGTTCTATGACAGAATTTCCGCCGCAAGTCTCGGCATAAGCGCAAGTCCCAGGCAAGGCTCCGCACCAGTTCGCCAGAGTGCAGTCGAAAAGATTTACAAAATATTGGCCTACATCATTTCTCACCCACCAGTCAAAAATTTCGCACATGAATTTTCCGAATTCTCTGGAATTCACCGACCATGGAGCTATCTGCGCGCCTTCGGCAGATGGATCGACGATATAGGGGCGGGCGCCTTTGGCCAGCTTGCCTGATTTCGACAAAGGATATCTGACATGCTCCACCACAGGCATGAACTGCATAAAACGAGTTCCCAGCTGTTTGAGAAACTGGTAAACTTCCAGTCCCCGTCCCTCGGATGCCTTGTTTACGGTGGACATGGTATTGTACTCCACACCGTGCTGATAGAGAAGGTTTATACCATGGATGACACGGTCGAATGTAGGTGTCCCGCCCTTGTCCTTGCGATATTTGTCGTGAATATCCCTCGGGCCATCTATAGAAACGCCTACCAGGAAGTCATTGTCCTTGAAAAAAGAGGCAAATTCAGGAGTGACGAGAGTGCCGTTCGTCTGTATAGTATTGTGTATCAACTTATCGCCACAGTATTTCTGCTGAAGCTCCACTGCTTTCCTGTAGAAATCCACCCCCAGGACCAGAGGCTCTCCGCCATGCCAATTGAAAGTCACTTCACGGACATCATTCGCCTCGATATACTGGCGGACGCACGTTTCCAGCATTTCGTATGACATTTTAGGCTCGCGCCCGCCATAGATTTCCGCCTTGTCGAGGTAATAGCAGTAGTTGCAGTCGAGATTGCACAGCGAACCTGCCGGCTTGAGCATAATATTGAACTGCATAGGCCCGGCAAGCTTGAGCGCATCGTCAAAAGTGAGGGTTTCTTTATATGATACCGGCATCTTCTTGATTTTCTGGGGTTTCAGGATTCTCAGGGTCTGTCCCCGGATCTTCCGGCTCGTCTCCAGGAGTGTCAGGATTCTCAGGGTCTGTCCCCGGATCTTCCGGTTCCTCAGG
The DNA here is from genome assembly GCA_949289565.1 of uncultured Bacteroidales bacterium. Lineage (GTDB taxonomy): Bacteria > Bacteroidota > Bacteroidia > Bacteroidales > UBA932 > Cryptobacteroides. The sequence continues at coordinate 4,429 of CASEOO010000017.1, read as the reverse complement.
GGTTTCCGGCTCTTCTGGTTCAGGCGGTGCAGGAACGAATGCCGCTTCCGATGATGCAAAATCAGAATACTCATACCCGTTCACCGCACGCACACGGCAGAAATAAGTCAAGCCGCCCTCAACTCCCTGGAACAGGACGCCAGACTCAGCGACAGACTCCACTTCGGCCACCTTTGAACTGTCAGCGGCATCGTTCAGCGAAACATAATAATGATCAGCCTCTTCCACAGGGCTCCATGTAAAAAGCAGACACGCTCCGAACTCCTCATCCTCCTGATAAGTCAGCACCAGATCCGCCGGGACAGGGAGTGTCATCATGTCAGAAGGACCAGGATCCTTGCAGCCATAAGCCGAAACGAGTACAGAGAGCGCCGCGGATATTATAATGTATTTTTTTATATTCATTTCATCGAACTATTGTTAATCATACCGACAATGACGCAAAGATACTAAAATTATCTGTCATGGAAATTGTCATTCCGTATCTCCGGAATGACAATTTGTCACCGGATACGGTCCGGCACTGATATTGCGGTCAATATGCAGTGATTTTGATAAATCAACAATTAAAACATACAGAATCATGATTACAGAAAATTTACAAAATGCCATCAATGACCAGATCACAGCAGAACTCTGGTCTTCGAACCTTTATCTTCAGATGTCCTTCTACATGGAAAAAGAAGGATGGGACGGCGCCGCACACTGGCTTGCAAAACAGTCCGAGGAAGAGAAAGAGCATGCCATGGACATGGCACACTACCTTATCAAGAGAGGCGGGACAGCCAAAGTATCCATGATAGATGTTGTTCCTGAAGGATGGGGAGACTATGCTGAAGTTTTCAAAAATGTCTACGACCATGAATGCCATGTATCAGAACTGATCAACTCTCTGGTAGACGTGGCTTCCGCTGAAAAGGACAAGGCCACACAGGACTTCCTCTGGAACTATGTCCGCGAGCAGGTCGAGGAAGAAGCCACAGCTTCAGCCATTGTGGACAAAATCAAGAAAGCCGGCAATGCCGGACTGTTCTACATCGATGCAGAACTCGGAAAGAGATAAAAACAGAAACGCCCGGCCGGAATACTATAAACGGCCGGGACAAACAGAAAAAGGAGATGCAGTTTGCCGCCGCATCTCCTTTTTTTCTGTTTCAATACGCAGACTACTCAGCTGGCGAGATAGCGCCCATAGGGCATACATCAGCACAAGAGCCGCAGTCTACACATACGCTAGGGTCGATCTTGTAGATGTCGCCCTCGCTGATAGCGCCTGAAGGGCACTCTGAAATACATGTGCCGCAAGCTACGCAATCATCTGAAATTTTGTAAGCCATAATTCTATCCTTTAATTGTTAATGTTCTATAAAAACAGCTACAAATTTATCCGAATATTTTTAAATTGCAAAGAATATCTTCCTATTTTGTATCTTTGCAATTCTGTTAAATAAAATATTGACATGAAACACAGCAGTCTGAAACTATTGAGTTCATACGTCATCATAAGCATTGGCCTTCTGGCCACCTCATGCCTGTGCTCAGGTGCAGGGAACACGGAAGCGAAGGCGGAAACCGGGAGTATGGAAGAGATTTCGGCCGGGACACAAAAATCAGCAGAGACATCTCCCCAGGAACGGATCGGGACAGTCGAGTTCGACAAGACCATCCACAATTTCGGGGATGTGATGCTGAGCGACGGTCCGCTGAGCTGCACGTTCACCATGAAAAATGTCAGCGAGAAGCCTGTAGTGATCTACAATGTAGTCACTTCATGCGGATGCACCGATGTGGAATGGACCAGAGAGCCGGTCAAGCCTGGGAATACGGGAACCATTTCCACCGTCTACACGAATGACGAGGGCCCATATCCTTTCGACAAGACCCTGACAGTCTACATTTCCGGCATAGGGAAGCCGGTCATCCTGAGAATCAGAGGAATAGCCCACGAGAAACAGCTGAGTCTGGAAGAACTTTATCCTGAACGGCTGCTCACGGCTGGAGTCAAGAGCATGGATCTCAGATGCGGGAACATTGAGCAAGGGCGCAGCAGAAGCGATGAAACAAACATAGCGAATCTCTCGGATTCACCTGTCCAGGTGACTTTCAGCGGCGTTTCCAGAGGTCTAAGCATGGAAGTCTCCCCTAATCCCATACCGGCAAGGAGCATCGCGCAGCTCAAATACACAGTCACGGCCCAGCCTGACATCTGGGGGAAAAACCTGTACTATGCCACCCCCGTTATCAATGGCAAATCTTCTGGCAGGCAGTTTTCAGTGTTCGCCTTCACGACAGCCAGCTTCAGCGACATGACTGCGGCGCAGCGATCAGAAGGCTCGCGCCCGATTTTCACATCCAACACATGCTCTGTCGGCAAGATCAGAAAAGGAGAGACAGCGGCCGGCTCGTTCACTTTCAGCAATGTAGGCAAGGACGACTTCGTCATATACAAGGCCGACGTAGACTGTTCTGAATCTACTGTCGCCCTTCCGGGCAATGTCAAATCCGGATACAAAGGAAGCGTTGCGCTCAATGTAGACACCTCAGGGATGCCCGAAGGCGAAATGCTCGTGACCATGACTCTGACGACCAACTCCCCTGCCCGCCCTATCGTGAACCTTTTCCTCACGGGATGGATAGAATAATTTTCCTGAAACGTCCTATATATGATTCATCTTCTGCTTGACATTCTCAGGAATTCCATCCTCATCACTGGTCTGGTCACGGTGATGATGATGCTCATAGAATCCCTGAACATCGAATCGAAAGGCGCCCTGTTCAGCGGCCTGAAGAAGACCAGGACAGGACAGGTGATTCTGTCTGCCATGTTAGGCTCCATACCAGGATGTATAGGCGGATTCGCGTCCGTGTCCCTGTACTCGCACCGCATGATCAGTTTCGGGGCGCTGATAGCCATGATGGTGGCGTCATCCGGAGACGAAGCTTTCATGATAGTGGCTATGGTGCCGGGAAAAGCACTGATGATATTTGCGCTCCTTTTCCTGATAGCCATAGCGAGCGGCATAGTGACGGATTTCATCTGCGACAGGATACGCTTCAGAGACAGGAGTCTGGAAGTGGACCTGGCAGAGGACACTCAGTGCAAACAGGATTTTGAAGTGCACGAGCATGTGGAGAAGACCAGGAAACTCACATGGAAGAGGGCTGTGATGTTCATCGGCGTGTTCATATTCATCGCCGCGTTGGTGACTGGCATCCTGGATCACGGACATGGCGAGGGTGCACAGGCAGGAAACCCGGCACGAATAAACTTTCTCGACGAGAAATGGATGCAGTATCTGTTCGCCGTTCTGAGCGTTACCGTCCTGGGATTCCTCATATTTGCCTCAGACCATTATGTAGAAAAACATCTGTGGGACCACATAGTGAAGAAGCATCTGCCTACTATTTTCTGCTGGACATTCGGGGTGCTGCTTTTAGTGGGATTCGGACTCAGATACCTCGACATAAGCAGCTGGATCAGCGGCAACACGGCGCTGATGATTCTGTTAGCCGCGGCTGTAGGAATGATCCCGGAATCCGGCCCGCACATGATTTTCGTAACGCTCTATGCCAGTGGCATAGTGCCTCTGCCGGTGCTTCTCGCCAGCTCCATCTCACAGGACGGACATTCTTCTCTCCCGCTGCTGGCTGAAAGCAAGAAAAGCTTCGCCGCGGCGAAGCTCATCAATTTCGTCATAGCCCTCATCGTCGGCTACGGAAGTATGCTGATACTCTGAGTCCCGGATTTCATTCGACGCCGGAAGCCTTGACGACATCGCCGTCATAGACCAGTTCGAACTCGTCCACATAGAGGGTACTGCCGACTCCGCCGGTGAAGTAGTCGCCGTAACGGCTGGCACAGGCACTAATGACTATGTATTTCGGTTTTCTGGATAAATCCCGGTATTCCAATGATACAATAAACGACTTGTACTCGTCTGATGATTCCGAAGTCTCAAGTTTTCCGTACGCAATGATATGTTCATCTTTCTCGACATCCACGAATTTACCTTCATTGGTATTGACTTCAAACGGCTCAGACCAATCAGTCAGAAATATCTGTATTTGACATAAGTCGATTGTTCCTTTCTTATCAAGATAAGGCTCCTGCGCCTGATTTATAGTCACAGGCTGGTACTTATAATACCCTTTAAGGGCAAGCGGTCTTGAAGTAAATGGAATTCCCCAATCCAGAATAGCCCCCAGGCCGGAAATTTTACCGAATCTTCCTGTATAAATATTTCCCGCAGCCAATTTACTGATAATACCCAGATTTACAAATTCGGTCTTCAATACAGCAGCTTTACCTGAAGAAACTGCAATATCATCAGTAGGCTGGGTAGGGAAAATATGCATGATTTTCGTCCCGCCGTTTGCAGTATCCCACCAGAAATTGTCCGCGTCTGCATTCGGATACCATGTTTCTCCT
>CASEOO010000016.1 GCA_949289565.1 uncultured Bacteroidales bacterium | reverse complement strand
ACTCCCGGGCTGGGATTTCGAGGCCACTGCCGAAGCTGCCGACAGAAGCTGGAATGACGAGCTGTCCAGAATCCGCATCAGTACGGAGAATGAGTCGGCCAGAAGAATTTTCTATACGGCCCTGTATCATACCATGATAGCTCCGTCTCTTTTCTGTGATGCGGACGGAAGTTATTACGGTGCGGATCACACTGTTCACGAAGCTGACGGCTTCACGAATTACACGACTTTTTCTCTGTGGGATACATACCGTGCAGCCATGCCGCTTATGACCATCATACATCAGGAGAAGATGCCGGACATGATAAACACGATGCTGAAAATATATCAGCAGCAGGGCAAACTTCCGGTATGGCATCTGTGGGGCTGCGAGACTGACTGTATGGTCGGGAATCCGGGGATAATCCCTGTCGCGGATGCTGTGATCAAGGGTTTTGGCGGCTTTGACCATGACTTTGCGTTTGAAGCCATGAAGAATTCGGCAATGCGTCCTGACCGGGGACAGGATCTGCGTATGGAATATGGCTATATTCCTTGTGACAAGATGCTGGAATCGGTAGCATACGATATGGAATATGCCATAGCGGATGCCTCCGTAGCTGCGGCGGCAAAAATCCTTGGCTATGACGAGGATCATGGATATTTCCTGGACCGAAGCAGGTCATACCGCCGTTATTTTGACCCGATAAAGGACTTCATGAGAGGCAGGGACAGCCGCGGACATTTCAGGACACCGTTTGATCCGTTTTCATCGGAACACAGGGCCGATGACTATTGCGAGGGCAATGCCTGGCAGTATACATGGCTCGTTCCGCATGACCTGAACGGGCTTATGGCATGTTTCGGCTCGAAGGATGTCTTTTTCAGGAAACTCGATTCACTGTTTGTCGCAGAACCGAAAATTGCAGGATCCAATTCGTCACCGGACATATCCGGCCTTATCGGCCAATATGCCCACGGCAATGAGCCGAGCCATCACATCCTTTATTTCTATACCATGGCCGGACAGCCATGGAAGACTGCAGAGAAAGTCCGCCAGGTGCTGTCGGAACTCTATCACGATGCTCCGGACGGACTGTCGGGGAATGAAGATGTGGGCCAGATGTCCGCATGGTACATTCTTTCATCATTGGGCTTCTATCAGGCTGACATGACAAGACCGTACTTCTGGTTCGGGACACCGCTTTTCGACAAAGCCGAAATCAAGGTTCCCGGCGGAATCTTTACTGTCAAGGCTGTCGACAACAGTTCCGAAAATATCTACATTCAGAGCGTAACCCTGAACGGACAGCCGTACACGAAGCCTTATATTGAGTTCAAGGATATTGTGGCAGGCAACGTGCTGGAATTCATAATGGGACCGGAGCCGAAGATCTGGTATTGTCCGGAGGATTTCAGTCAGATCAGTTTTCTGACTGGCACTGAGACCGGCTACGGTGTTTCACAAGATGCGGACGGTAATAGGATTCCACGAAGGCCTGCACCGGAAGACCGTCTTTTTTCGTCTGTGGCCATCGAAGCCGAAATGGAGCGTGTGGCAGGGCAACTGACAAATCCGAAGCTCCGGTGGATGTTCATGAACTGCTTCCCGAACACTCTTGACACTACTGTCCATTACGGAGAGGATGAAGATGGGAATCCTGACACTTTCGTATATACCGGGGATATTCCGGCCATGTGGATGAGGGATTCGGGGGCGCAGGTGTGGCCATACGTACAGTTTGCGGATAGAGATCCGGCTCTGGCAAAAATGATAGCCGGAGTAATCCGGAGGCAGATGAAGTGCATCTGCATCGATCCGTATGCCAATGCCTTCAACGTGGAGCCTGTAGGGGCTGCGAACCATACTGATTGGCCGGAAGCTGATCCATACGTTTTCGAACGCAAATGGGAACTGGATTCGCATTGTTATCCTCTGAGACTTGCCTACGCATATTGGAAGACGACCGGTGACACGTCAGTATTCGACAGTACGTGGGAAGAGGCGGTCGAAAAGATGTTGCGGGTGATGCGAGACCAGCAGCGGCGCGACGGTTATGGAGAATACAGGTTCCTGAGGGTGACGGACAGGCAACTTGATACGAAATGCGTCGTAGGGAACGGCAATCCGGCAAAATATACCGGACTGATAGCCTCTTCGTTCCGACCTTCTGACGATGCGACTACCTTCGAGTTTCTGGTGCCGTCGAATTTTATGGCAGTGAAAGTGTTACGACAGGCTGCGGAAATTCTGGATAGTGTGAACGGGAATTCTGCTTTGGCAGAAGATTGCAGGGCTTTGGCCTTGGAGGTGGAGACAGGTCTTCGGGATCACGCCATTTATGACCATCCGAAATACGGACAGATATATGCTTTCGAAGTGGATGGATACGGAAACAAGTATCTTATGGATGATGCGAATGTGCCTTCACTGTTGTCATTGGCTTATCTGGATGAATCACTGGCAGATGATCCGATATCCCGGAATACCAGAAAATTCGTCTGGAGCGAGGACAATCCTTACTTTTTCAGAGGATATGCCGGAGAGGGAATCGGAGGTCCGCATATCGGTGTCGAAGTTATCTGGCCGATGAGTATCATGATGCGTGCATTCACCTCGGATGACGATACCGAGATTCAGGATTGCATCAGGCAGCTGATGATAACAGATGCCGGGACAGGGTTTATTCATGAGTCTTTTCACAAGGATGATGCTTCGGATTTTACCCGTCCGTGGTTTGCTTGGCAGAACACTCTTTTCGGGGAACTGATACTGAAAATAGTGAATGAAGGGAAAGAGGAATTGTTAAATGGAATAATATGAAATCTAGTATTGCCATGATGATGGCGGTGATGACCGCCTGCACCTCACAGATATCGGAGAGTCTGGAGACGACTCCTGCAGATCACGTAACGACCCTGATGGGAACATTGTCGGAGTATGCACTTTCGACAGGGAATACGTATCCTGCCACGGCCTTGCCATGGGGAATGAATTTTTGGACACCTCAGACCGGAAAGATGGGTGACGGCTGGACTTACCGCTATGATGCCCATCAGATCCGCGGCTTTAAGCAAACTCACCAGCCGTCTCCGTGGATAAACGACTATGGGCAGTTCTCAATCATGCCTGTAAGCGATGTGTCGAAAGTGGACGAGGATGCCCGTGCCAGCTGGTTTTCGCACAAGTCAGAGACTGCCAGACCTTATTATTATCAGGTTTATCTGGCAGATCATGACATAAACGTAGAACTGGCTCCGACAGAGCGTGCAGCGAGTTTCCGGTTCACTTATCCGGAAAGCGCGGATGCAGGTATCGTCATCGATGCTTTCGACAATGGCTCTTATATTAAGGTCCTCCCTGAGGACAATGCCGTAGTCGGCTATACGACCAAGAACAGCGGAGGTGTCCCGGAGAATTTCAGAAACTGGTTCGTGGTGAGGTTTGACAAGCCGATGGAGGGATATGACCTGTATGACGGGAATGACTTGAAAAAGAGCGTGGACTGCATACAGAAGGCCGATATTTCCGGGACATCCGGCACTTCGTGCCATGATCAGACTGAACTCACTGCAGATCACGCTATCGCCGTCATCAGATTTGCTACGGAGAAAGGCGAGACTGTGAATGCCGAAGTCGCATCCTCGTTTATATCTGAAGCCCAGGCGTATGTGAATCTGAAAGAAGTCTCCGGCAAACCGTTCGAGACAGTGAAAGCCGAAGCCAAGTCCAGATGGAATGATGTGCTTGGCCGGATCAGGGTAAACGGAGGTACGGATGACCAGTACAGGACCTTCTATTCCTGTCTGTACCGCAGTGTTCTTTTCCCAAGAAAATTCTATGAAATAGACGAAGCCGGCAAGGTTGTGCATTACAGCCCGTATTGCGGCGAAGTCCGCGAAGGATATCTTTATACGGACACCGGATTCTGGGATACTTTCAGAGCTCTTTTCCCTTTGTTGAATCTGGTCTACCCGTCGGTGAATGAGGAAATTCAGAAGGGGATGGTGAATATAGCCAAAGAAAATGAATTTCTGCCCGAATGGGCCAGTCCTGGGCACAGAGGCTGTATGATAGGGAACAATTCCGCATCCGTGGTTGCAGACGCATATATGAAGGGGCTGATAAGTGACAGTGACATCGGGACTCTTTATAGGGCGATAGTCTACGGTACGGAGCATGTGCATCCGGAAGTCAGTTCTACAGGTCGTCTGGGACATGAATATTATAATACATTAGGATATATTCCGTATGATGTCGATATCAACGAGAACGTGGCCAGAACGCTTGAGTATGCATACAACGACTGGTGCATACTTCAGATAGCGAAGAAAATGGGACGTCCGGAAGAAGAAATTTCAAAGTGGGAGCTGCGTGCCATGAACTATCGGTTCGTTTTTGACAGTTCTTCGAATCTGATGCGAGGCCGCAATGCTGACGGGACATTCCAGGAGCCGTTCAGTCCATACAAATGGGGCGATGCATTTACGGAAGGCAACAGCTGGCACTACACATGGTCAGTCTTCCACGATGTGCAGGGGCTTGTGAATCTGATGGGAGGGGAAGATGATTTCTGCCGAATGCTGGATTCTGTCTTTGTTGTTCCTCCTGTATATGATGATTCTTATTACAGTGTCAGGATTCACGAGATTACTGAAATGCAGGTGGCTCACATGGGGAATTATGCCCATGGAAACCAGCCTGCCCAGCATATGATCTATCTTTATGACTATGCCGGCCAGCCGTGGAAGACTCAGTACTGGACTCGCGAGGTGATGGACAGGCTTTACAGTGCCACGCCAGACGGTTATTGCGGAGATGAAGACAATGGGCAGACATCCGCCTGGTATGTCTTTTCGGCTCTCGGATTCTATCCTGTATGTCCCGGCTCTGACGAATATGTCATCGGTTCGCCGCTGTTCCCTGAAGCTGAAATATTTCTTGAAAACGACAAGACCATAACGGTGACTGCCTGCGGCAATTCCACTGAAAACAGGTATATAAAGACCATGAAGGTCAATGGACGGTCTTACGACCGCAGTTATCTTGAATACGGAGATTTGGCGGAAGGAGCAGACATAGTTTTCACTATGTCTGCCAATCCTAACACCGGTCGCGGTACAAGAGGCGCCGACAGACCATATTCATTCTGCAGGGAATTAATGCTCAAACCTTAAATTATAAATTATACGTATATATAATCTGACCTTGCCGGCTAAGGGTTTATTAACCACTATTCAATTTATTATGTGTAAAAGAAAACAACGACACGACAAGGTGTATCAACAAGGACAGTTTATTATTAAAGCCCTGGCCATTGCAGCCTTTTTGGTAAGGTCAATTCAAGTGCGGAATTCAGACTTGACTATGAAAGAAACTCTCGGAAGTATAGAGATGGATATTATGTCCAGTATTATTGGACTGGCCTCAGTATGTTCCGGTAATGATAGTTGGGATTCGGTTTGTCGCTATATTTCAGAAGCAGGCGTGACTCTACCCGAAAAATTGTACTCGAGAATGCAATATCTCTTTGATAATGAAGATATAGAATAATCTTTAGCTTATCTGCATTATATGCTGTTGAATGGGGCGGAATTATCCGCCCTGTTTCATTGTTATTATGATACGCCCCGATATTTATATAATCTTGTTATCAGATGTAAAAAGTTCTTTCTCCTATCATTTTGCTTTCCAATAAATGTCACATGTGACATAAATCCGAGAACAAAAACAATGATTTATTTTTACCTTAACTAAAAAATTGCTGATATTTTGTATGCTGCACGAGAGCTATACCGGACTTATAAAACAATGTCAGCATTGATATCGTCCCAACCCGTTATTGAAACACTTATAACGGAAGAAGGAAACTCCAGTTTCAGACTTATATCATCAAGGTTTTCCTTTGTCCAGTCAAAACCTACGGATTCAAGGATTTCACCTAAAGCAATTGGTACAGATGTCTGTCCTTCGTTTTTTATCCGGCAATACAAATCATTCCCCTTTTGTCTTGGCACTTTGAAAGAAAATATGCCTTTATTGTCAGGAGCAATATCACAGTTGAATTCACCTTCTGAAGGGCTGAGGTCATTTAATGACAAACCGTTTGTCTTCCCTGAAACTGTAAGTTTGGTATTAAGTACGCTCCAGTCCTCGGGAAGATTGGCAAATTCCAGAGATATTCGTGCAAATTGTTTGTTAAGGGCAATCCGCGTATATGCTGTTTCTGCTTCAGTATTGATTTGGCAAGCATTTGCGTATATGCAATCCGCTTCTTTTCCATACGGGATGACAAGGGTGTCATTTTGCTCTTTTGAAAACTCATTGCCTGTATATGTCGCTACATTGACACGTCCTCGCGGCACATTAATTTTCAATATAGGACCAGTTTCAATGGGGATTAAAACTGTTTTTGACAGCCGCGATGTATTGCTGCATATTATAGAGATTTCATCAGCTCTGATATCGCTTGCATCTATGGTCAGGACGCACGGGCAACCAGACCGGTCTTCCTTTATTGAGCATGACGCGATAGAAACGACTGTAGCCGAGAACAATAATATTGATGACAGTTTCATTTCTGATAATTGTTTGTCAGTGGGAGAAATTGTGAAGATATGGTTAATATAGCGGTTTGTCATCAGCGGCAATCCCGACTTCGATATTATCGATTTCTATAGCTGCAGGCCATCCTTCAATTTCAAACCCTTTTGTCTCTGTTTCATATTTCTTTTCGTAGAAATTCGAATACTCCGATCCGTATCCTTTGAGCGTTATATTCCTGACATTGTATATCCGTCCGGCTTCCAGTTCTCTTAAAGAGATTATGTAATAGTACATTTCTCCGTCAATGCTGACTTCCAGAACAAGTTTCTGTGTGTCATCCTGAGACCTTTTGTCGCACCATAAATCAGAATAGGAATTTCTGTATAGCGGGACTGTATATAATGTCCCGTTGATTTCTAAGGTATGATCGGAGGATGATATCATCGGAGAGCATAATACGCCTTCGGATGTCCCGAATGTATGGACAGAAGATTCTAATTGATCTCCTGTAGCGCTTATTTCCAGCATGCCTTTCTCACTGCCTTTGTTGTAATTGAGAAGGTAGCTATGGTCTTGTGCCAATGAGCCTGTACCGCCGAACTGATCTTGATTGAATTTTCCTGAATAGTCGTCTATTGAAATATCATTGCAGGCTGTTTCCAGTCTGAGAAGATTGCCGAATGCCGGGTCTGAAAATTTAAGATAACCGACGCCCCAAATGGACTGTGAGCTTCCCCAGACTTCTCTGGCTGATTCAGACAGTACTTTTAATGCGTTCGGATAATTTACTATGGCGATTTTTTCCAGTTTTACAGTCTTGTTCATAATATCCGGATCATCGAAATCGGCTGTGATGTTCAGGATGTCTATTCTTGTCAGATAGCGATACAGAACTACATTTATAACTTCATTTTCATGGAAATAGGATCTGGCAGTACCTGCCATAACAGGCTTGTGCATTATGAAATTTCCGGCATCCAAAGGGATTACGCCTTCCGGAGTTCTTCCGATTTCATCTGCATTGAGTTTAGAGAGATAGTCTGCTGTATCTTCTGACAGGTTTGCGAAAAATACCCAATTATGCCTGTTGCCGTATGCATCATAACTTTCCGGGGTTACCGTGGATAAGTCCAGACCGTCAGGATCTGCCCATGTTTCATGACGGATATTGTTTCCGTCGCTGTCAAATTCATACATGTCGATCCTGCCAATAAAATTATCAATACCAGTCTCGCCTGTAGTTTTTGTGGTTATTTCATAACCCGGTTCGAATCCTATACGGAATTCGGTCTTGAAAATATTGTCGCTCTTGTCCGTATTTTTCAGTTCTTCTCCGGACAGCATGTCTTTGCTGCATGATATAACAGACAGAATCGGAATAAAGTACAGGAATGCTTTTATAGTCTTCATAGTATCAGAGTTTTAATATGATTCAACAGTTTCTCCGGTCAAAGGGTCGTAGCCTACATTGATATTAGGGACATCTATATTCTGCCACGGCACTATACTTACAGAACATTGTACGTTGTATTTCTTCTCATAGAAATTCGAGTATTCGGAGCCGGATGACTTAATGGTTATGTTTTCTATTTCGTATATCGTGTTAGGCTGCGGCATGCTGATTTCTATAGGATAGAAGGAGCTCTGCCCGTCGATAAGCAGTTCCACTATCAGACGCGGAGTAAGTGTCTGCTTGTCAAAGTCACTTGTTATTGTACCATAGAAACTACCTGCACCTAAAAGTCCGTAGAAACATTTGTCTACTGCAATTGTATGAGGCGTGTCGCTGTTGTCTCCGGAAGAGACTATAAGCCCTTCGTCGGAAGCAGTATCGTATGTCTGCACTGTCATGTCCCGGAGTATGCCTTCCGCATCTATATTCAGGATGCCTTTGGGCTTCTGCCAGTTATTGTTCAGTACGTATGGAAAAGTCCCGTTAAGTTTGCCGGGGCCGTCAACGGTGAAACTTCCGGCAGGATTCCAGCCGTCAGGTCTGTTCCGGTAATAGTCGAACCCGTATTCTACACCGCCGAATGCTCCTTCAAGTTCCATTTCCTGTCCGAAAAACAGGAACCAGGTATAGAAGTGTCCTATGGAATTGGATTCGAGAGGAACATAATAGTTCAGGCAGTTTGCAAGGACAATATTCTTGACCTTGACTTCCTTGCCTTTCAGTTCTTCGTCATCGAAATCTACTGTCAGTTGATTGATATCAATTCTGAACATGAGCCTTTTCAGATGAATGTCTATTATGCCGTCCTCCTTGAAATCATACATTGCCGCTCCCGCCATTACAATGCTGTCAAAATCGAAGTTGCCGGCACTCAGGACAAGCCAGGCTTCGGGGTTGTTTTCATTGTACATCTGGTCAAGTGTCTTGCCTTCAAGAAACTCTGCGGTGTCTTCATCCAGATTGCCGAAAGTCAGGACTCCGACCCTTTCGTCTTTAGGACCGCTTACAGAATAACTGGTAGCGCCTGTCGGATCAGGAGCCAAAGTGACATGAAAATTCCGGTACGGGTCATTCTCATAGAATATATACAGGTCGAGCCTGTTCAGCCCATCGTCTGCTTTAGCCTGTTCAGGGCTCAATGCTTTTACAGGCAGACCGTCCTGCGAGATGTTCAGTTTAAGGCTGTATTCTCTTTTTTCGTCTCCGGACCTTAGTGTTTCCGGACAGGTTGTTTCAGGATCTTTTACGCAGGAAAACAAAAGTCCGGACAACAGGATCAACAGGAAATATGTCAGGTTTTTCATAATGCTGTCTTTGTTTCGTTGTTCATTTTCATATAGTCACGCCTTCAGTTACAGGTACGACTGACCATGGCAGCACATTGATATCGAATGTCGCTTCCTGGAAAGTTACCGGTTTGTCAGGATTGTCGGATCCGGGTCTTGTGATTGTAAGATTCTCTATTTCGTATGACTTGTTAGGCTCCAGTTCGGGCAATGTTACAGGATAATAATATACTTTGCCACCGAGGGTGGTTTTCAGAACAAGCCTCGTCCTTCGAGGACACCAATCTTCTTCCGTTGAGTCCTCACTGTCATTCGGATATGCGTAATATCGGCAATTCATAGGCCAGCAATCTCCGTTTATGATATCCGCCTCAGTGTTGTCATGAGTCAGTTCCGGCAATGAGCCGTCATACCATCCGGCATTAATCCAATGCTCCGGTGCATCTGTAAGCCCATAGTTGGTATCCTCTGCGACATTTAGAAGGTAAACTTCATCAATCTTGAACTCCAGATCCGCAAGGGCCGATGATGTGAAGTTTCTGGTAACCTGTTTCAGGATAACTCTGGAGACCATTCTCGTCACATCAATCGTAACGGTCGAGGTCTGGGGAAGGATGATATCCTTGTGCCCTATCATTTCAAAACCATACTCTGGATAATCTGACAAAGTTGATTTAGTGGACAATAATGCTGTCTTTGAACTTATATGGCTCATATCCGGAGCGTTGACAAGCGCATATACTGACCTTTCGCCATTTGTGCAACTCAATGTTACCTCCGAGACATTCTCTGCAGAGGCGTATGCATCCAACGCATCACCCCTGAATACAAAGACCTGAAGTGTTTTGACCTTGACTTCATCATCATCTGTGATTGTCGATGATTTCGTAAGAGAGCGGTTGATTCTGACGGTCAGTTCAGTCTGGCCGTTAAAACTTTCGTTTGACTTGTTTACCGGTTCAGTTTGAGTTTTTGAACAAGAAACTGTACATACGGCAGCAATTAACCATGCTGTAAGGAAAATTTTGTGTTTCATACTGTTTGATTTTAAGTTTGAAATAGCTTGTTGTGTTATTTCCTGTTTTTTGTATGGTAGAATATTTTTATCTCAGAGGCTCTGAGTTTCGGATAAATGATATCTGAAATATATTTATAGTATGGTCTGGAAGATAGTACGCGTTCCCTTTCATCCGGATTTGCGATTTCGCATATCTCGATGAAATCTAATTTTTGAGTCACGCTTATATTATTATCGGCAGATATAAGTTCTTCTAAAGTATTCCAGTTTTCGCCTATGATATCTGATGTGATTTGCACATGTCTTGTTTCCCTTGGATTGTTTCCTGATTTTGTTGTTGCTTTGGATTCCGTTTCTGATGCAGGTTGATGACAATCAAATATGAGATCCAGCAATGCCAAGACGGCTTCGTGTCGTTTTTCTGCAAGTTTGTAATTGTTCGGGTATAAACCTTCGGGAGAGGCAGAAGCTGATATGTATATAGAATCCAGTACCATTGTCTTATCAGTTCCAGTATCGTTGATATCAGTGCTGATTCTTTTAAGTTCGTTGATATTGTCGCCATTCATGATATCGATATGAGAACAGCCTTTCCTAAATGAAATCCGACAAGTAAAAATATGTTCGGACAGACTGTCTGTAGGAACGGAGCAAACTGTTTCTGTTCGGCTTTCGGTTTCATTCAAATTAAATGAATTTGTGCCAGTCCCGTTATTGGTACAGGAATCTGTCATTGTAATTCGATAAGACAATACTTTATTTGGTACATTATCCGGGAGCCGGAACATGTTTCCGGTCTTGATATTCCGTTCTTTTATATGGGTACGGCTATAATGATCAAACGCATCTCTTGCTGAAATGCCGTATTCTGATTCAGCATAATTGCGCGATTTGTCGTCTTGGCTGTAATCAGGAATATACCTTTGTATAAATAAGTCCAACAGGTTTTGTTTGACGGTTATTATGGTATCTGTTTTAGTGGCATATAGACTGCAATGGGACCCATGTGTTTTTACAACACTACCACAAGAGCTTATAATCGATATCATGATGGCAGTTGTATATAACCGGATATAAGATCTTCTTTCTTTCATGTTTATGTGCTTATATGTGTAATCCTCTTATATTTTCTTTTGCTGTCCTACTTTTTTCTGACGGGTAATTCAGAGCTTTGGCAATCTCGTCTTTCTTGTCATTAAGCAAATCCTCAATTCCGTATTTGGTGTTATTAAAGATTTCATGGATGAATTTTATATTTCCATCGATGTCACATATCTCAAATACCCTGTCATTTCTGGTTGCCCAATCAGTAGCCTCAAATACATAGTGTTCCTTATCATTGATCTTATCCAGTGCTTTGAAATTCAGAATGAAGTCAAAATCATTTATCGGTGCTTTTATTTGCTCTCCTTTTGCATTTGTAAAGCAGGCTGAATAATCCGTAAACCAGCAGAGATAAAGGTCATGACAGACTTTTATGATACTTTTTATTTCTTCATCACCAAACAGGCCTTTTAGTTTTTCGCAATTATGATCGTGCGGATTATCCATTTGTCTCATCTCTATTCATTTGATTGTTGTGTGCTGTCTTCATATTTGCAGATCGGGATTCAGAATGAAGCCACGCCACCTTGCAGTAAAGAGGCTTTTGTCATAAAATTATAGTACATAGGATAATCTCTGGAATCATCATCTATAATGTCGTCAATGATGATGTAAGGGTTGTCAAGTGTTATGATGAAGTCCATCTGGATGCCGTTGACTGAATACCATATTTTTTCGGAGCCCTCCAGTTCATACATCTCTGTGATCTCCGTTGACTCTTTGCTCGTATCAATTATGTCCGGATATACTGCTCCAGAAGCCATATCGTAAATACCTGACATAGGGACGATGTTCTTTTCTACGATATTGTCATCGTCATTCCATGGGCTGCCATAAACAGTCCCGCTTACAAGTATCTCTGCATTTCCGATTTCATACTGATGGTTTTCGACGCTGAAACCTCCTGTATATTCCAATATGTCATAAGTACAAGCGAGGTTTATATGCCCATATACCAGAATTGCATACCGATAGTTGAACGAATTGCCTAAGCCATCCTCTACGGTTAAGACAAGATCGCATTTCCCAGGCTTCCTGGCGTATATTACCCAACTTCCGTTATTATACCATTCGACTGAAATGACAGTTTCATCACTGGATGTCAGGTCATAAGCAGGTGTTTTGCATATACTGGTTGCCGTCAGATAGAATCTATCCCCAACATCTAATGCGGATTCTTTATGAAGTTCATTATTGTCACCTTGCCCGGAGAAGGGCTGTATGAACAGTTTTACTTCAAAATCTTCTTTTTTGATACTGTTATCATACACGGAAAAACTCCTTTCTGCTTTCTTGCTGTCTGCTGAAGCATATATTACAGATTCTCCTTCTTTTATGGCAGTGACATCAAATGAGTTTACAGATACGCCTTGAATAATCTTGAAAATACTTTCATCAGAGCATTCAAGTTTAAATTCCCGTACCCGGGCATAATCCGGCATGCACTTTATCGTAAATGTTCGTGTCGTACCTATCAGCCATTGACCGGATGTGTCCGATACTTCCAGTGAAATGTTTTCAAGTCGGCTTTTATCCGATACCTCAAATTCCCTTCTGTCACATGCAATGCAACACAGGATAACGACAAAAGTTGATGCTAATCTGATCAGTTTCATCCTAAATAGATTTAATGTCATTTTTACAGTTAGAAAATCCACGCAAGAGATATGATAAGTTCATCTGGCAGAATGAAGAAACGTTTGCCTGATGCTGTAATACGACCACATTTAGGGCAGGAAAACTCAGTGTAAGATTGCTTTCCTCCCCATAGCCCGATACCGAAGTCCAGATTAAGATGCTTTGAGAGCATCAGAGAATAGCCTCCGTTTATTGCCAGACCGTATGCGTTGCCCTCTTCTGTCGTTTGAGATAAAATACCGCCTCGGTTGTATTCCTGAAACTGGGCTTTGGCTCCTGTCCACCATCCTGAATACGCATTCCAATACCAGTACCGGATTCCGGCATAATAAGTCTGGTGTCTGGTCTGGAACTGTTTTGAAGATCCGCTTTTAAATGTCCAAGGATTTATTCTGGCTCCAGCATTGACAGTAATGTGTCTGCCTGTAGAATAAGAGCAGTCAACGCTTATCGTTCCAAGTGCAATGGCATCAGCGGTATTGACTGCAACTGCATATTTTTGAGCATCGGCATGCCAGGCGTTCAAAAGAATAATGCAAGCCGATATTATCAGTCTGCTCAGACTCGGTTTAAATTTCAGAAAGGAAGGGCATTTCACAACGGCCTTCCGTGAATTGATGTGTGTGTAACTTGATTGAATGTTTTGTGTGGTGTCCATAAAGTACAGTCAAGAAAAAAGTGATAAGAGCCGGTTATAATAACAAAGCCGGATATGACCAGAGAAGACTGTTTACTGTCCCTACTTATTCTCTCACCTCCAGTCCTTGTCTTTCGACATTCCGGTCAGTCCGGCTAATGTAATTCCTCCAACATTGTCAGCATGTCAGGCTGACTTTATCATGTAGAACAATATGTTCCAATATGTGGTTTATGTTTTTATGCTTCTGTCTGCCATTTCTGAAAATGTTTATATTATTCTTTTCATCGTTTATGTTGTTATGGCTTTACAGCAATATCCGGCATCCTAATCCTGTCTGATAACGAACAGCGTCAAATACCGATGAAAAATTTACAGGTAAGGCGATATTGACAGTTAAGGCTGTTTTTTCAGCCAAGAATATTTCCAGATTGATTTCTCCATATATCCCATACAGAAATCGGAAGTCATTTGTATTGGTCTCAATATAAAAGGGTAGTTTTTCAAACGGATCCATTAGCTCACAACCTATGAATGCACCGCCACCTCCATAAACATTGATATTCCGTCTGGTTGTAGCGACAATCCTGAACATATATCCGCCCTTGGCCGAAAGATGCTCATACTGGTATTTGTCACCGGAGTCCAGACTTGTGTTATAGTCATTGAATGATATTCCCGTATTCCAGTATCCGTTTAACGTATATTTTCCATAGATTGCTTCAGCTCCGAAGGAATGGCCGTTGAACAGAGCCAATGCCTGGAGTGACGACTGTTTCGGGATTGTCCTTTGTGCAAGCGCAGAATGTGAATTTCCGATTAATGTCATAATCAAAACAACCGAGCAAATATATTTAATTAAATTATTCATTTATAAATAATGAATTATTAGTATATTATATTCTATATTGTGTCTATAATTATAACACAAAATAACACTAATATTTTTGCTTTTCCAAATTTTTCAGATACTTTTGTGTCCATATTTTAGACATGTGGTGAACTCGAAAGAGAAATATAAAGTCAGGAAAAGAACAATAAAAAGGACTTTGACCAAAGATGAGATTATTCAGGTCAATGGGGTCGCTTATATAGAAGGGAATCTGAAACTGACACATCTGCGGATTCTGATGACCATAATCTCATATCTTCAGACAGCACTCCAGTACAAGATTTCACGGAGGCGGAGGTCATATAATATTCCCGAGAATTTGCTGCCCCACCGGAATCCGGAAAGGATGCAGACCAGAATACTTACGATTCCTGTTTCAGAGTTCAATCTTGGGCAGAAGAACGGAGGTCGGCTAAGATCTTATTTTGATGAACTGCAAGATGCAAAACTTATATTTCCCGAAACAGTCAAATGTGTAGACGGGCTCAAAATCGTAAACTCGTTCAGCGGACTGATTGCAGGATATTCATTCCCTCCGTATTCCAAAGAGGTCGATATCTACCTTATGGAAGATATGGTCAGACGGCTGCTTCTTACTGAAGAAGGGTTTTCTACGTATTCGCATTCGTCTGCGATGTCAATAACCAACAAATACACAGTCAGGATATACTGGCTTATATGTTCATGGAGGACAAAGGGAGGTTTCGTCATCTCGTTGGAAAATTTCAGACGGATCCTTGCTTTGGGCCCGGCTTATGACAGGTATGATAATATCGTTTCCAAAATCATATATCCGGCTCAGCAAGAACTTAAAAAGAGATTTCCGATATGGTTTCAATACCGGTTATACAAACTGCATGGTGACCAAAGGCTTGTTTTCAAAATCAAGATGATTGTTTCTCAGGAACAGAAAAACAAAGAAATGGATTCGGCGAGGGATATCTGCTTTAATCTCTTGATTTCTATCGGTGTCAAACTTGATACCATTCAGCAGGTTTTCAGTCAGATTGATTATGAAGATCTCAAACCGTTTCTTTCAAAATTGATGAATCTGACTTCTTATGTCCGTAAAAACAATCATATAAGTGATGTGAACAGCTATGTGGCGGCCTCTATGAATGTCTGGTTTTCCGACTGGCTTGCCAGATATGCAATAATTGATGATGAGAACGAGATGACAGACAAGGAAAATTGTTGACTCGTTCCCATTTTGCCCTTTTCTCTTTCGCGCAATTTTCTCTTTTATCTGGGCCTTTCCTTTTTCATCTTTTTTGCATAGCAGATTCGTTTATATTCTCTTTGATTATCTATTTGTATTGTATATAGGCATTTCAATAATTAATTGTGTCACAAATGGGTAATCGGGATTTGACCGTTGGCTTGCACTAAATTTTGAAGAGATAGTGTGCTTTTGTTTCCTAAATTTTGACGAAGTTTCAACTAAAGTCTGAAGAAACTGATACTATATTTTGACGAAATATATATGAGTGTCGTTTTCGTGGAGCTGCATTTGCCGCTTTAAAGTATGTTTCAGTTGATTTTACGCTGAAATATTCACATATTTTTGCTTATGTTATTGATTGTCACTTCCTAAGTTTTGACGAATATTTGTTTGTTTCCTAAGTTTTGACGGATTTTACGGCAGATTTTCCGGGTTTGCATTTTGCCTGTTTTCGTGTAGCAGTATCATCCCCTGCGATTATTCGATCCGATAATACATTTCAAGGAATCTTTCTGCTGAAGGGTGCTGTCTGATATAGAAGTCAATTAATTCATTGATCGTAGTTACGAGTCCCGGGTTATCTTTTATTCCTTCTTTTTTCATCCACAGACTGATTACCTTTAACTTTTCATGCACTTCTCCGGGCAAACCGATACTTGTCCTTTTCATCTTTTCATGTTTCGCTTTGGTCTCAGGTATGCTGCAGGAAGATGGATAGGAAGCATTTTTATCTGCCTCATTTCTTGCCGCTGGCTGTTCATTTGGAACAGTATTGTCTGATCCTTTTTCTTTCTTCAGTACGCTTCTGAAATTTTCCAACTGGCTCATATTGTTTTATATGTATTTATAAAGTAATGTAAATATGCTTGCATATATACATAATCACATAAATATATGTATACATATGCAAATGTAAACATAATTTTATAACGTTATGACATATTGGCATTTTTCAAGTCGGCATTATTGATTGGTCTTTTCCCGATTACTGCAGGTATTTGCGGTGTCATAACTGACTTGAGGCATGTTGTGGCAGTCATTATAATTTTCTGTGGTAACATTGTCTTGGGTCAGTATAGCAAGATGTGTGTTCGTGACACGAACTCGAGCCTCGGGTCTGGTGAATTCCTGTTATCCTTATGGGTTATTATCCATTCTTTTCCCTCTCTGAAACAAAGTCGTTGAACATACAATGTTTTTTTGCGCAAAGGTTGTCCCTTTCGCTTTCCGGTATGTAAAGTATCGGCTTCGCCTTTCGCTCGGAAAATCTCCACCCTTCGGGTCGTATTTTCCGGCTCTTACTTGACATACCTGCTCATGGACATAAATGCTCCAAAAACATAAGTTCAACTTAAATGTGTTTCATTATGAAAAGTGATAACCTCATACAGATTTCAGGGTATCTGACCAAAGATGCCAGAATTAATGACGCTATGACATTTGCGTCATTCTCCATTGCGCATAGAGTAAACAGTGCTGATGTAATGTTTTTTAACTGTGTGCTCTTTGCGAAAGACAAGAATATTCCGACAGAGCTTCTTGCAAAAGGCAAAGAAGTATTTGTAAAAGGATTCCTGAGACCGAACAATTATACTAAGGACGGCAAGTCTTTCACTGGGTTTCAGGTAGTCGCGGAAAAGATCAGAAGTGCTAACGAATAAATATCATTGCCATGGATAATGTTCGCTTTTCTTTCCCGATGCAGATTGGTGACATTATAGGTCGCAGTCAGGAATTGAAGGACCTTATTGCTGATTTGGGCCTTGAACTGAAAGATGTCGTTATGCCTGAGACTTCAGGCAATTACAGTATTGAGCAAAACTTATAGTCACGCCAATTTCCTTGTTATGAAAACTTATTGCGAAAAATTAGAACGTCTTCACATTGAAGCAGAGGATAGACTGCATGAGATTATATGCAAATACGGAACAGTACCAAGTTACAATGAACTTAAACAGCTCCGTATAAATGATGAATACAGCATATCGGAGTCTCCGAGACTATCCGCTAAAGTCATGCTTGTAAGCAATGATGGTTATGAATATGATTTATGGGATACGTTTTTTTCCGATTGGGCAATATTGGACTTTCTTGATAATCAAATCAGCCGATATGAATAAGATGGATATTATTGACCGCACGGAAGAGTACGGACTTGCAAAAGAGATTGAGAGAGCGTTGAACAATTATAATTTCGATAAGAGAGTGTTTGCAGCATCTATCCCGATGATGCACCCGACCCTTCAACAAAGTTTCTACAGACTTTTGCTTGAATGCCTGAAGGTCATGGCAGATGATGAGAGATGTTATGATGACAGAAACAGAGCATCTCACGAAGAAGCAAAAGGCATTCTCGAATATCTTGAAACAAACGGACGATATATACCTCACATTTAATTAATTGATGACTTATGGACAAATCTCATACGATAGAAGTAGCTGCCACGATTTGGCAACAGCTCAAGCAATATACCGATTACAATATCCTATGGTCATGGGGAATACGGAATATCAGGGCTGCAGAGATTGACAGTCGTGCCGGACTTGCATTTGATGTAAACGGATTCCTATTTAAAGGAACAGTTGTAGTCGTGCTTGATGAAGGGGCAGACCTTTATGATATATGTCTGCTTCAGAAAAACACGGTAACGATTGTCAGTCAAGGCATTTATTTCGATGATCTTGGATCTGAAATAGACAGTATTGTGGAGCGTAGTCCAGGTATGACAGATGCAGAGTATAATCAGATGGTTAATTCTGCATATTCGGACAATTAGTGATGTATTTCAACCTAATCGGACAGATTCGATATATTAGTCCCTCAATTCTTGAAAAATAAGTTAAATTTGTAGTCATAAAATATTTGTATCATGTTAATAGACCGGTTGAAAATTAAAAATTTCAAAGGCTTTGAGGAAGAAGAATTCTTTTTCCGCAATAATTTTACTGTAGTCATAGGTAATAACGGATCCGGAAAAACATCTGTCCTTGATGCTTTGGCTGTTGCTGCCGGATGTTATCTTATACCGTTGGGTGGCGGACAGAAAATCCAGAGGCCGATACATAAAGGAGAGGTCAGGATAGAGGAAAAGGAAAAATCAGTGTTTGATCCTCAATTACCTTGTGAAATAGAGGCGGAAGGCAAATGGGGTATATGGAAGCGCAGTATAGAGAAGCTGTCTTTTGCCAGTACAGCCAAACATGCAAAATCCGTGACTGATTATGCCGAAGCAGAATTGGAAAAGGCAATGAAAGGGAATGATGTTGTATTGCCTTTGTTTGCCTATCACGGAACAGGAAGGTTGTGGGCAGAACTTAATGACAAGGTAAATTATACAAAGCAAGGTTCCAGACTTGAAGGCTATGAGAATTGTTTTTCTGTCAAGTCTTCCAGCAAGGCATTCCGCAACTGGTATAAGACACTGGAGAAGAATATAGACAAGAAAGATTCAGATGAACTGGTACAAAGGCTTGATACATTCAAGCAGGCAATTCTGACATGTCTTGAAGATTGGGAAGATCTGTACTATGATTTTGCGGAGGACGATATTGTATGTGTACACAGAGATGGAAATAAAAAAGCCAGTATTCCGTACCGGATGATGAGTGACGGTTACAGGAATATGATAGGGATGATCGCAGACATAGCATACAGATGTATAAAACTTAATCCGCATCTTGGTGTGAATGCCCTTAAAGAAACAGAAGGTCTTGTCCTTATTGATGAGCTTGATCTGCATCTTCATCCATCCTGGCAGAAAGGAATCGTGGCGGAACTGGTTGAATGTTTCCCGAAGATACAGTTTGTCGCAACGACACATTCTCCGTTCATTGTCCAGTCATTGAGCCGTGACCAACTCATAAATCTTGAAAATGAAGAACTGATAAATGAACCTCACGATGTGAGCCTTGAAACGAATGCACTTTATATGGGCGTAAAATCCCAGCGGAGCAAAGTCTTTGACGAAAAAGAAAAAGCGGCCAGAGATTTCTTTAGTGCTTTGGAGTCATATTCAGGAACAGAGAAAGAAAAATTGCATATTGAAGAATTGTTTGATTCATATATGCAGTTATATAGCGACGATCCTGTTTTTGTTGCAAAATTAAAACTGGCAAAAATTTCCAAACTTAACAGCAAAAAGAAATGAGACCTGTAGACAAAGGGCATAAGGACAAGGAATACAAGCCATACAATACGGCCAAAAGAGATTTGATGGAAGCAATCGGCCCATATTGTTCGTATTGCGAAAGGAATATAGCCTCTGGCGGAGCAGTAGAACATAAGCAACCGAAAAGTAAAGTCAGATCATTGGAGTATTCATGGGATAATTTTCTTTTAGGCTGTATAAACTGCAATGCTGTCAAAGGCTGTAAAGATATCAATGATTCCAATATCGGGGATTTTGCGTGGCCGGATGTAGATGACACATATCATATGATACAATATGATCCGGTTACACTTATGCCGTCTCCAGTTGATAATCTGAGTGATGAGGACAAAGAAAGGGTGTCAAGGCTTATTGAATTGGTCGGGTTGGATCGGCCTGTCCCGAAAGGAGGTAGCCTTAACTACCGGAAGGCATCTGATACAAGAGTAGAAGAACGCAAGAAGTGCGCAGAGGAAGCCAGGTCATATAAGGCAATGTACCTGAATCTTATAGAAGAAGCGAAACCAGTATTTGTTACTACACTTGAATACATAGTCCAAAGCTCCGGTTTCTGGAGTATATGGATGCACGAACTTGAGGATATACCGGAAATGAAAGAAGCTCTTCTGAGATGTCTTCCCGGTACCAGAATTGACCTGTTTGAATAATAATGGCCGAACAGTTGTTTGGTTCCATCTGCTGGCATATCGTCCGACAGGTTGCTGATCTGGGGGTCACTTTAAAGTGTCCTTTTCGGAGACGGCTTCTATCCTGTCTTTGATGTATTTTGTCTGCTTCCGATATGAAAATACGAAAAGGAGTATCAACAGAACAATAACGATAGGCCATTGATAATCAATAAAGAAATTCATTCTGCACAGCAGGTGCTTGTATAGATAGGCCAACAATGATATACAGAATACGGCAATATAAACTCTGTAAGCATTATTGTCGGTATTGAGAGTGAGGATTTTCGTATCTTTCTTTTCCCCGATGATATAGTCCTTATATGGCAACGGTCTGACGATGTGCAAGGCCTCAAGCAACGGTTTTATCAGAAGCGAACTGAAACGGTTGCATATAATTCCTGAGAAATAAAACATTACACCGGTCAATAACCAGTTTTCTTCAATGATAAAGTCGTAACCGACAATATACTTTAATGTTATCATCAATATCGCTCCAGGAAGTATGTTTGTCAAAAAGCTGTATTGTGATATTTTGTCAATTAATTGCTGCAGTGCTTCCATTAATACAGTCGTTTATGGTTAGGGCTTGCCGAGCAAGCATAGATTGCATAATTGCCGTATCCGGAAGTTTCAATAAAGATATGCCCGTTACTTCTGGTTGTCAATACTTTACCGGAATAAGCAGCCTTATGGACTTCGTATGAATGCCCGCTTGCCATTGATGAATATTGAGACGATACATCTGTTCCCTCCTTACTTGCTTCAGTATCTTTTGAGTGAATTATAATATCGACATTTCCAATGACATCAAACAAGGCTTTAGGAAAACCTGATTTATGCCCATGATGAGGTGCAATGAGTATTTTTACGCCATACCTCCTTAATGTATTGATAAAATCCGGATTATTTTTTACCAGATAATCCCATCCCGGGCGTTCAAGATCGCCGCAAAACAATATCCCGACACCGTTATCATATATATAACGGATGATGCTGGAGTTATTGCGTACTTTGGAGGATAGGTCGTCGTTTTTTACGCAGACATCTACAGGTATGCGACAAGTTTCATTTACCTCAAATCCCCAATCTATTGGAGAAGAATATTGCCCTCGGTATTGTTTATCAATAAGCTCTTTGTATTCATCGTTGATTTCATTTCCATCCGGAAACAACTCGTAGTCATTTTTAAGAACGAGGTACGGAGTCAGGTCATTTACGACACGACGGGCATTGCGAACATGGTCATCATCAGGATGAGTAATATGTAATAGTGTTATCGGGTATATTCGCCCATTATAATGGTTCTTAAAATATCTGCTGCCGAGCCAGTCTTTATATTGATGAAATACATCAACTGGATTGGTTTTATCGGAATCAAGACTGCATCCACAATCGATCATCATAGTTTTTCCATTGGCGGATGTCACGAAAGCACAAGCAGCATCGCCTACGTCACATATTATAATTTTCATAGACATGTTGTTCTTTTAACGAAGATTAGAGATTAGACCAAAGCATATGCCATTATAGCTCGTGTTATAATTTATGGCAGACATTTGACAAATTGTCATATTGATACGAACTATATTCATACTATAATCAACACATATCACCGATAAACGGTATTGCAGTTTTATAGAATCCATAGTTGTTCAATGGCTGGTGTTTTTTATTATAAAATTGCTCATAAATATAAGATTTTCACTATATTCGTGAAACATTTACCAAGTGTTGCGGGAGGTTGGATAGTGAGAGAGACAAGAACACGATATGTGAATGTCAGGTTTTCTGAGAATGAATTCTGCAGGCTGTCATCATTGATGAGCCTGTCGGGATATAACAACAGATCCAAATTCATACGGGAAACGATTCTGTCCCGGAGAGTCAGACGAAAAAATCTCATCTGCAATGAATCTAACCTGATAAAGCAGATTGATCTTCTCCGTCTTGATATCAAACGTATCGGAGTAAACTATAATCAGCGTGTCCGCGCATTGAATACCATTGCTTCCAGAGCAGACAATGGAGGTGCGCTTGCCATACAGTATGGCTATTTCGAATTCGATATGACTTCCATGAAGCGTATGATGGAAGATATAGTCTCTAAAATGAATGAAATAGTAGACCTGGTATCTGTGTATGGCAATGATATCGGGCAGTCAAATACTGACGAAACTGTATAGTCTGAACTATATGATAATATAACAAATATTCAATAACCCATTTTCAATTATGCAGACAATATTTTTAACAGGCAATCTCACATCAGACTGTGAGACATTCAAGGGAAAGGATGAGAAAGAGTTCGTAATGTTCACTGTTGCTGTCAATGATCTGCAGGACAAGGAAAGCGGACCGACTTATTATTCTTGCAGGATGAGGAAAAGCGGAGTATCGGAATTTTTAAAGAAAGGAAAATTCGTAGCCGTTTCCGGTTCTTTGAAGGTTTCTCAAAAGGAGAAAGACGGCAAGACTTATACGAATCTGGATGTCTGGGTGGCAAGTCTGGATGTGCCTTTTACCCGTCATGATATGTAATTTCCGGATAACTCCGGCTTCGCTTCCTTTATTCCAATGGTAGTGAATATATGCAGATCCTCCGCTCATAGTGGGGCAAGTTCCAGGTATAGTGAGAAGAAGGTAGCTGCGGAAAAGGCTTTAGTAGTATATTCATCGCGTATAGAAGACTTGAATCGTCCCGAAACGACATTTGAAAGGTATGAGAAAGGAAGTCTCCGATGCGAGAAAATGTCTTTTCACGCATCGGTCAATCCGTCTGCCGATGATAAAATGTCTGATAACGAGGTTATCTCTATGATCAAAGACCTTATGTTCGGTCTCGGATATGGCAATCAGCCATATATTGTCTATAAGCATGAAGATATCGAAAGGCATCATTATCACATTGTTTCTGTCAGAGTTGATGAAAAAGGACATAAAATAAATGATTCTTATGAGTACAGACGTTGCTCGGCAATCCTTTCGGTATTGTCACGAAAATATGGCTTTACTGTCGGGAAAGGGAATAAACCAGTGCGTAAGACTACGAATATGACTGAGAGACAGTATGTATTCAGGAGGTTTGACCCAAAAATCGGCAATATTGCAGTGCAAATGAAACATATCGCAGCTTATGCTATGGAATATCGCTTTGCATCGGAGCGGCAGTTCAGGTTTCTAATGCGTTCATTCAATGTGGATGTACGGTTCGGTCAAAAGGGGAAGAAAGACTACTTGATCCTCTCCGGTATAAACCCAAGAACCGATATGAAATCGTCCAAGCCTGTTTATCTAAAAGATCATAAGATATCAGTTAGTTCGGTTACAAGAGTTGCGGCAGAATCATCCGCATATTCCGATGACAAGAGGATAAGACAGACCGTCCGCATAGTCAAATCGCTATTGCCTTTATCTGTCTCGGAATCTCATTATAAGCGCATGCTTGCCAATAAAGGTATTACGGTGGAGTTCGTCAAGGCTCATGATGGGAAGATAGCCGATGCGGTATTTGTGGATCATTCATCAAAATATTGTTTTGAAGCAGGAGCTATAAGGGGGCTGAGTGCTGATATGTTCGATTCTATGAGCCATACACAGTGGTCGTTTGGAGAATCGGCAGAATATAATGATACTCTTGACCGGCATAGGGATTACACCAATTACGCGGAAATGGCGGTTATGGCTTTGGAGACGGAACATAGCCGTAGAAACGAGGATGAGGAAATTATGAGGAAGGGCAGGCGTAGGTCCAGGTGAATGATTTGAGAGAGATGGATACAAGGACAAAACCGATGTTTTCAATGTTCTTATTGGTTTCAGGAGCAATCCTGATTCTTATAATTTATTACTATGGTTATCCGTTCTGGATTCATGTCGGTTTAAGCGGCAGATTGTCTGATTCGTTGATGTATGAACTCTATGCTTCAGGAGTCATGCAGTCTCAGATAGCGGTAAGGTCAATATGCCTTTTCTTCTGCACTGTGTCGGCAATAGTTAGAAGCGGAAATCCGCGTAATTCCACATGGATTGAAATTCTTTTGCCGCTCCTTGTTGGGCTGGGCTTGTTTTTCACTGCAATTACTTTCAATGGAGTCGTAATGGTAATGTGCACTCTTTCGGGGTATTTGCTGTATTTCTCCGGAATTGTCCTGTTGGGCAGGAAATATCGCAGTTTCGATCCGAACCTACCTGATTATTGGGATACCTTCCCACAATGTCAAGAGCTGATTGAAAATAAGTACAGCATAAATCTTCAATTCCGATACCAATATGAAGGAAAGAAACATAAAGGATATATCAATGTCGTTTCCCCTTTCCGGGGTGTCCTGGTTATGGGAACTCCTGGATCCGGGAAATCGTTTTCCATATATGGGCCGTTCATACATCAGATGATCAGAAAAGGGTACTCAATGTTCCTTTATGATTATAAATACCCTGATCTTACCCTGAGGGTCATAAATGAACTGTTGGATAATTATTCCTGCTATGATGTAAAACCGAAGATGTATATCGTTAACTTTGATGATCCTTTATATTCTCACAGATTCAATCCTTTGCACCCTGATTATCTCTCCGATCCTATAGACGCTACCGAGATTGCCGAAATAATAATGAGGAATGTAAACAAAGGTTCCGGTCATGAAAAAGATGATTTCTTTTCATTGTCGGCCAGATGCTATATCGATCTTCTGATTTGGTTTCTGAAGATATATGAAGATGGGAGATACTGTACATTCCCTCATCTGATTGAACTGATGGGACAGGATTACAGGGAAGTTTTCGATGTCCTGAAAAAGTACGATGAACTGGAAGTAAAGAGGAATACATTTGAAGATGCCATTAAAGACAAGGCATATGAACAGTTGCAGGGACAGATAGCATCTGCGAGAGTGCCGTTGAACAGATTTGCTTCCAAGACTTTGTATTGGACATTGTCTGGTAATGACTTTCCGCTGACAATAAATGATCCAGAACATCCGGAGATAATATGTGTCGGCAATAACCCTAAAAGACAGTCTGTGTACGGTACGACATTGGCGTTACTGGCCTCGCAACTGTTCAAAGTAATAAATGTGCCCGGGAAGCGACATTCGGCAGTATTGATAGATGAATTGCCGACCATATATCTTAAAGACTTAGGCAACCTTATCGATACGGCCCGGAGCAATAAAGTTGCAGTAGTGGCAGGTATTCAGGATAAGTCCCAGTTGGTACGGGATTATGACAAAAAGGAAGCCGATGTAATTATGAATACTGTAGGAACTGTATTTTCTGGTTCTGTGAAAGGAGAAACGGCAGTCGGGCTAAGCAAAGTGTTCGGTAAAATAGAAAGGGAGACACGATCGTTTCAGGAGGGCGATTCTTCAGAGCATACCACATTCTCATACCAGATGAGAGATATTCTGCCTCCTGATAAGATAGAAGCCATGTCTCAGGGAACATTCTGCGGATATGTTTCTGACACTTTCAGACAGAAAGTCCACCCGAAAGTATTCTGTGGAGAAATCGATGCCGGGAAGTCGCCGATCAGTAACGAAACAATCCCTCAGATAGTCCGGATGACACGAAATGAAATAAATGCGGAGATTGACAAGAATTACCGCAAGATACATCAGGATATATGTGATATTATTATGAAAGAGCTTAATGCCCCGTAACGTTATGGCCCTGACTACTTGGTCCTTTTTGAATATTTACGTTTCATAGTTATTCTGACTTCATACCCAAGTGCTTTTGCCAGGCGTTCAAAATCCGATAACTTACAATCATCGACGGCAAGTTTATGATAGAAACTGGGTCTTGGTATATTACTTCGTTCGCATAATACCTGAATACTTACCTTCTGTTTCTTTGCCTCTTGAATTATCGGGGACATTCGTGGTCCTGCGTTTTCGGGGACGACGAATGTCAAAGCTCGTTTTCTCCTGCGAGGCTGATTATCTGACTTTTCAACGAGATTGTCTGTATCTTTCATCTTGTCCATTCGATATCTTTGCTTTTGTTATTCAGCTATTTACTTGTATTAATTAAAATTATATCTTTGAAATTTAAATTGCTTTAGCTGTAAAGATTTTGATACAAAATTAGTAAAATAGTTTGATAAAGTATAATATAGTTTGAAATAATTTGCCTAATGTTCGACAACCCGTTTTATAACTTTCCGCTTGACAGGATTCTTGATGAGCTTGGCTGTAAAAAAGGAGGCAAGGATATGTATTTTTCTCCATTCAGGGAAGAATCTGTCGCATCTCTGCATATTGACAGAGAAAAGAATCTTTGGTATGACCACGGATCGGGTTTGGGTGGTACTAATGTCCAGTTGATAATGCTTGCCAGACATTGCAGCCAGAAAGAAGCGTACAGCTTCATTGCAGCTATCGATCCCACATTATCGGTCCTGACACCTATGCCTGAAAAGAAGAAAGGCTCGGAAATAATATCTGTCAGGGAAATCAGAAGCAATTATCTTATAAGATATCTGGAAAGCAGAAAAATTCCTGTCGAGTTGGCAAGGTTATACTGCAAAGAGGTTATAGTCAGAAATAATGAGAGAGGGCAGAACTTTACGCTGATCGGTTTTGAAAACAATGCCGGAGGATATGCCCTGAAATCACCGAGCGGATTAAAGTCAACATCCAGGGCAGGTATAACGACAATCAATATTGACGGTAAACGTTCAGTTGTGCCGTCAACAGACAATGTGTCGATTTTCGAAGGCTTCTTTGACTTCTTGTCATGGCTCGTTCTTCAAAGCACAACTGTACCAAGTTGTGACACCATCATTTTGAACTCCGTCAACAACCTGAATAAGGCAGAGACATATATAAAGTCTCATTCCAAGGCAATGTGTTTCCTTGACAATGATCAGGCTGGCCGCAAGGCACTTGAATCAGTCAGATGGATGATCCCGGATAATGGAATCAAAGACATGTCCTGTCTTTACGACAAGTATAAGGATTTGAATGAGATGCTCCAGTCGTCACGAGGTTATGATCTAGATAAAAGCCTTTCCAGAAAAATATAGATGGGTTTTATGAAGTAGTAACTTTTGAACCTTAAATATTTAGGCATATCATATTCGCAAATTTATTTTTATAGACTGACCAGCCTTGTTTTATTGATGCAAAGGTACGCTGCCATGCTTTAACCGAAGGCCTGAAATGAATTTCAGTCAAATTCTTCCTTACTGCGTAAGAGTAATTTGACTGAAAGGCCTCCTTTAAAAGCATTGCTGACAGCGTAATCCTGCATCCACAAAACCTGCTTCTGGCCAATCAGAGTTATGGTAAATGGCAGGTGTGGAATATCGTTTAACTAAATTTGTGTAGTATGGAAAATGCAGTTTCTACATCAGAAATCACAATGATTTCATTGGCAAATCTCAAGCCTAGCAAATTCAACCCTCGTAAATATTTTGACGAGAAAGCAGTGTCTGAGCTTGCTGAGAGTATATGTCGGCAAGGAGTTTTACAGCCAATCGGTGTCCGTAGTTCAGATGAGTCTGGCATCTATGAAATTATCTACGGAGAACGCAGATTCAGAGCGTCGTCGAAAGCAGGTCTGACTGAAATTCCAGCGATTGTCCTTCAGGTTTCGGATGAAGCCGCGCAAGAACTGGCGGTAACAGAGAATCTGCAGAGAAAAGATGTCTCACCGATGGAAGAGGCGTCAGCTTATCAGAATCTTATACAGACGGGCCGTTACGATGTGAAAGCGTTGTCCGAACGATTTGGGAAAAGCGAGAACTATATCCGTGCTCGGCTGAGTTTTTCATCGTTGATTCCTGAGATTGCAGAACTTTTGGATGCAGATGAGATTACCATCAGTCTTGCGAATGAAATATGTCATTATAGTGAAGATATCCAAAAGGATGTTTACGAAAAGCATTTGAAGGATAGTCGCGGATATTGCAGCTGGAGAGGAGTCAAGGCTCAGGAAATCAGATCTTACCTTCAGAATAGCTATACGGCTGACCTGAAGAATTATCTGTTTGATAAGTCGGCATGTTTTTCTTGTCAGGACAATACCAACAATCTGGTACTGTTTTGTGATGGAGGTTGTGGCAAATGCGCCAACATGGATTGTCTTGAAGAAAAGAATGTCTCTTTTATCGTGGAAAAGGCTCTCGATATTATGAACCAATATCCGGCTGTCGTTTTATGTCATTATGAGTATAACTACAATCTTGCTGCTGTTGAACGTCTTTTGTCGATGGGGTATGAATTGGAGACAGTCGCTTATGGCCTTATGTCATTTCCTGGTAAACCTGGCATGCCGGAGAAAGCGGATTTTGATATGGAGGCCGATTATGAGAATGCTTATGAAAGATTCGAACAGGAATTGTCCGAATATTCTCGCACGACAGAAGAAATCAAGAGAAGAATTCTTGCCGGCGAATTGATGCGTTATGCTAGAATCGGTTTGTATGATGTTTCTTTATGTTATGTGGAGATTGCGGGTGGAAATGATATAAAAGCCAAGGAGCAGTTGACGCCGTTGGCCAAACTTGAACAACGCGACAGACGTAATAAGGAAATTGCCGATGAAAAGACAATCGAGGATGTAAGGAAGCAGATCAGAGATGTGGACATGGCTGAATCCAAGTTCGGCGCTGACGAGGACAAGATGGTGTATTTTTTCCTTATGTCATCACTGAGGCATGAACACTTCAAGATGGTCGGATTGGATGAGAGTCATTCTGCGTATATTTCGGATGAGGAAAAGCTGAATGTCGTTTCAAACCTGTCAGCCAAGGCGAAAGCTGTTATCAGGAGAGATTTTTTGATATCTAAGTTTCAGGAGCGGTATATTAGTGAGACAGCAAAATCTCTGTTGCTTGATTTCGCACAAAAGCACATGCCGGAGGAACTTGCAAATATTAAGAAAACACATTATGACGTCTATAAAAAACGGCATAAACGAATTGAAGAACGGAAAGCCGCCCTCAAACCGGCCGAAATTACGGAACAAACACACAATCCAGAGACGTCCGCCTCGGACACATCAAATACCCATTTAGCAGTCAACCCTCATTCCAACGAATCCGCTGCCTGACCATTCATAATCACACACACATTCTAAGGCTACCTCCGTCTCTGAGGTAGCCTTGTTTATATGTGAAACTGGAAAATTGAATCAGTGCATATGCGTATTAATTTATCACTATATTTTATCAGTCATGCAATTAAATTTATCTAAATTTGTTTATTGTTTGCTAAAGATAAATTTATGATTAGTCTTCAAGATTTACAGAAAATTATAAAGGCAGGGGAATCTGATACGGTAGAGTTTAAATCTGCTGTAAACTTGAACATTCTCAATACTATCTGCGCAATGGCTAATGGTAAAGGTGGCTACATTATTATTGGTGTTACGAACCATGGGGAAATAGTAGGTTATGATAATAAAGAACAACTAAATGTTTTGAAATCCCATATATCTAAAATGCAACCAACGCCTCCAATATATAATTTTAATTCGTATAATGTTGAAAACAAGAGCATTGTTGTAATTGAAGTAATTGGGAATGAGAAGAAAATATATCATATTGACGGATTGACTTATATTAGAGAAGGAACTGGAACAGTTGAAGAGCCGTTAATAGATACAAAATATAATGGAGAATTATCATATTATGCTCAAACCAACGACACTGCATTTAGTATCAGAACTAAGACTGTCTCTCCGTGTTTTAATGTAGAATTTATATCAGAAATTTTTGCCAAGCATCTTGATGAGATAAACTCTGAAGACAGCCAGATGATTGGTATCTTTGGCCGTTGGGGAAGAGGAAAAACTTATTTTTGGGGAAAAGTTAAAAATCAATTAAAAAGATTGGGAAATTATTCATTCGTGGAATTTAATGCATGGAAATATCAAGAGACTCCTGCTATCTGGGCATATTTATTCAAAACATTTCAAGATAGTCTAATAACGAGTCAAATAAAGAAGTTTTTTTATAATGTCAGACAACATTGCTTAAGGTTAGTCTTTTGCATTTGTATATTATTAATAATTATATTTATCATTCTATCAGTATCAGGAATTATTAAATTTGATAGTCCATTGTTTAATATAATTCTTATATCTGCAAGCGTTTTAATCTTTATCATAG
Source organism: uncultured Bacteroidales bacterium (assembly GCA_949289565.1). Taxonomy (GTDB): domain Bacteria; phylum Bacteroidota; class Bacteroidia; order Bacteroidales; family UBA932; genus Cryptobacteroides. Next base: position 231,521 of record CASEOO010000016.1, on the reverse strand, counting down.
ACATCATTAAAAACAATTTATCAACAATTACTCAAATAATTAAAAATGATATAAAAGGAAAAAATTATGATAGTTTTATGGGATGTCAAGTGGAAATAGAGGAGGATTTGGCTAAGTTGCTTAAATATCATACAAAAAAAGATAAGATGAAGGACAATAAGGTTGTTCTTTATATTGATGACATTGACAGATGTGAAGATAAGAGAATGCTCAAAGTGATTGATTCTTTACGGGTTATTCTTGAGAATGAAGATATAATGCAAAAGTTAATTGTTGTATGTTCTATTGATTGTGATAGATTAAAAAAAGTATTACATGACAAATACGGTAATAAGGTTAGAGAACACATTGATAAAATTTTTATTTCAGGAATATATCTGAAAAATATCAATTATGATGAGCAAATAGACTTTATATCTAATTTAATAAATGATAATTATATTAAGCTCGAACTAACAAACAACCCGCAATTACAAAATAATGAAAGAGACAATCTTTCAGATACAAGTAATATCGAACTAAACAAATCAAAAAGTGCTTTATATGGCAAAATATCAAAAAATGACGAACTTGCTGTTTTTCGTAAAATCTTAAATGATCCTGATGCAAGTGATATAACACCGCGACAATTAAGAATAATATATTATAGGTATAGGTTAGCGAATAATATATTATCTGGCTATGCGATCCCTCATGATTTAATAGCTAAAGCCATTTATTGTAAAACATTAGGACGAGAATGTCCAAAACTTAACTTGGCCCCATCTTATCAAGATGTTGTTGATATGGTTGTATGTTACTAATTTTTATGTAATGGAGAATATAAAAGAAACTTCCAAAGAAGATTTGCGTAAAGTACATGAAAGACTATACAGATGTAGAGATCTCGAAATTTCGAATTTATGGCAACGATCAATATTCCTTTCTGTGTTTATGGTGTTATGTTTTACGGCATATGGGTATTTGATAGCGAAAATTTTAGATTTTAATAAAACAGATCATGAATACAGTATAATGTGCCTCAATTGTGCAGCAGTTGCATTGGCGAGTATAAGTTGCATATTTTCGTATTTGTGGATATGTATGGCTAAAGCATCCAAAGCATGGTATGAAGTCTATGAAAGAGCAGTGGCTGAATTTGAAGAAGAATACTTTGTAGAATTAGGAATACCTTACAAATATATTATGGGGAAAATGTTACCGTATCAAGCTGATAAAAATATATTGTCAACAAATGGTGGTGCTTTTTCCCCATCAAGAATTAACATTATCATAGGAATAGTTTGCTTGATTATATGGAGTGCGATAGCAGTAGTTCATATAATCTTATTATTCTTTCGACCCCCATGTGTTATGCAAGTGATCGTTTTGGGTATCATCATTATGATTATATTAATTATAGGACAATGCGATAAAATATATAGTTCATACTTATCAGATTATGAGGAATAACTACTTATTATGTGATATTGATTGAATTATAAAATAATTTTAATTAATCTATTGCAGTTTCATATAATCTTGCCATCTTTGTACAAAGTTCTTTGGATGTAAAACTATAGTAAACTGACGTTGAATGTCAGATGCTAAAGTGATACTATAGAAAACTAAATGGGATTGAACCTTTGCCCCTAAATGGAACAGTTTGTAAATCGGTTTGTCAAAATTTTATACATATTGATAATCAATGATTTATCCGATAAGTTCTATTACCTGAGGGAGCACATCTTTTAAAGGCTAATTCAGTGAATGATACTGAGTTAGCCTTGATTTGCGTCTGGAAATTGCCGATTTTTTCATTGCACTGCTATCCGGCGCATTAGTGCGGATAAAGCGGTTTTCCTGTTTCATCGACATCTACCCAGTCGCTCACGCCTACTTGAGGGAATGTGACATTGTCGCCATCTATGACTGCGCGGAATTTGTATGAATTTCCGGCGGCAAGCTCTCCGTCAGGAACCGGGATATCCACTTCGTATTTCTTGACATCCGGCTCTCCGTTCAGCATCAGGTTCAGTGTAAGTTTCATCGGCTGGTCTGTCTTCAGCGGAAGCATGGTGTACTGGAGTTTCAGCCCGTTTACGCCCATTGCCGCGGGAGCGGCGTCATATTCTGTGGCCGGAGGTATGACGCCGGTGGAAAGATCCATCTGGGCTCCTGGTTTCGGGACGGTGACAGTCGCTGATACGATGCTTTGGACATACACCCCTTCTCCGTAAGTGTCGAGCTCTATTGATATCTGTGTTGCTGAGTGGTTCAGCACGACGGGGACAGTTACCTGCGAACCGGCAACATCGTAATTGTCTTCATTCCACCACAGGTAATCGACTCCGTTCTTGAGTGCAGAGGAAATGCCGTTCGAGAATACAGGAGGGGAATCAGATGTGTTAGTGGATACCGCATAGAAATCGAAAATTCCGTTTGTCAGAAGCATTTTGTACCCGCTGTCTCCTGTGAGCGTCCCTGTCTGCTTGGCTGTATATGAGCCTCTGGCAACAGCGGATGTAGATACAGCATCGTCTGTTGAACCATGATAGGCATATATCATCACTCTGGTATCTGCCGCTATGGGAGACATGGACTTGGTAGCGAGATTCAGGCTTTCCACGGAAGCATGGAAACTGACCAGATTGTTTCCGAGCCCGCTTCCTCCCTGGTTTTCCTGATCATCCGAGCTTCCGTCAGGCTGGCATACAGGGCATTGGACATATTCGATGACGAGGATGTCTCTGCATCCCTGCATGAAAAACATGCTTGTGGCCATCAGGATGGCCAATGCGGGAATGGTGTTCTTTTTCATGGCTCTTGTGAAATAGTGAATACTATGAATGAAGCCAAATATACGGATTTTTTGACAGGGGTAAAAGACATATTTCTGGAAAAATTTTTGTCCATCCCTGTTTTTTGACGATAAATCCAAGTCCGGTTGTGCCATTTGTTGTAGTTTTGCAATATAAAATGACCACATGACAATGGGAACACTGAAAAAAATATTGATGACAGCGGCTGTTTTCCTGTTTGCAATATCATGCGCCAAGGACGGCGGGAATGCCGCGGAAACCGATGGCGTCCAGGCTGCGATGGAGCGTCCGGAAGAACTCAAGACAGATGTCTATACAGCATATCCTTATGGCAAGAATGCCTGTGTGGATTCGTATTTGACATTGGAGTTCAAATCCGCCCCGCAAGTCGGCACAGATGGGGCGGTAAGGATTCTGGATGAGAACGGCTCTGAAGTGGACCGCATAGAGATGAAAGATATTGCGGCGTCGCACTCTGAGAGGCCGCAAATGACTGATGAAACAAAATTCACCACTGCAATGGACGCCATAGGCTCTTCATCGTCAGGATATTACCGGATAGTGTATTATGACCCTGCCGTAGCGGACGGGAATACAGTGACGGTCAGGCTGCATTCTGACAGGCTGGATTATGGCAGGACGTACAGCGTGGAAATATCGGACGGCGCCATTATGGCTGATGGATTTTCCGGAATCAAGGCAGGGGAGTGGACTTTTTCTGTGATGCCTGAGCCGGAGAAGGATCATGAAGTCACCGTTGGAAGCAGGAATTGCGATTTCATGACGGTGCAGGGGGCTGTTAATTTTGCAAATGCCTGTGGCCAGAGCCATGAGATGACCGTTTCTGTTTCATCCGGCATTTATGAAGAGCAGCTTTATATCCGGAACAAAAATCATCTGACCATTCGAGGTGAAGGCAAGGAGAATACCATTATAAGGTTTGACAATTGCAATTCATATGTTAATGGCGTCGGTGGCGGAGTCACTTCGATTCCTGAGCTGGGACAGCCTGTAGGCAAGGCCGGAGGCAGGTCCGTTGTGCTGGTGGAGAACTGCGATCTGCTCAGATTTGAGGATATTTCCCTGGAAAATACTCATGGCCATGGCAGCCAGGCCGAGACGATTTATTTTAACAGCGATGACGGACGTCTGACAGCTGTGAACTGCAGCTTCACCGGGGAGCAGGATACAGTGGAGCTGAAAGGATGGTGTCTGTTCAGAAATTGCAGCCTGACAGGTGACGTGGATTTCATATGGGGATATGTGAAGACGGCTCTGTTCGAGTCGTGTGAAATAAAGTCGTGCGAAAATGCGAAAGGAGGATATATAGTGCAGGCCAGATGCGGAAACGGCGACAGAGGCTTTGTTTTTCTGGACTGTGACATCATTTGTGACAGCGGTGTGGAGAGCGGTTCTGTGTATCTGGCGCGTTCAGGGGGAAATAAGGAAGATTTCGACAATGTCGCATATGTGAATTGCAGGATGGACGGACATATAGCGCGCTCCGGCTGGTATTCATCGCCTGCTCCGAATCCTTCTGCGCCGTCAGGAGATAACGGCTGGAAAGAATATTCGAGCAGGAATATGTCAGGAGTGCCTCTGGATGTGTCTTCGAGATATTCAGGAAGCCGGCAGATTTCCGTGCAGGAATATGAGAGCCTTTATAAGGATGCCTCCGCAATATTCTCAGACTGTCCGAAGGGAACAGACTGGGCTCTCTGACTATTTCCATAATGTTTTATAAAAATGTTTAAAAAAAATTTGCAGGATAATTTTTCTTGCGTATCTTTGCAATCCCAAAACGAAAGGGACGCGGCAATGGTCTCGAAGAAACGTTTGACGGGAGCTTAGCTCAGTTGGTTCAGAGCGTCTGCCTTACAAGCAGAGGGTCGGGGGTTCGACTCCCTCAGCTCCCACTCCATTGAATTTATATTGTTCCGGCAGATTTGATTTGCCGGAACATTTTTATATCCCCTGGCCGCAAAATACAGCGAAAAATCTTAAATTTGTTCTGTTTTTGACTGATATTATTTGCAATGATAACTTTTTGTTTGGCGATACTCGCGTTGGTGGCGGGTTACTTCCTTTATGGAAAATTCGTGGACAGGTTTTTCGGCGCTGACCCTCAGAAGCTGACGCCTGCTGTTACGAAGGCGGACAATGTAGACTTCAAGGCTATGCCTACATGGAAAGTCTTTGTGATCCAGTTTCTGAACATAGCCGGCCTTGGCCCTATTTTTGGCGCAATCATGGGAGCGGCATATGGCCCTGCCGCTTATCTGTGGATAGTTTTCGGATGCATATTCATGGGCGCGGTCCATGATTATTTCTCAGGAATGCTGTCTCTGAGAAACGGGGGCGTAAACATGCCGGATGTTGCAGGAAAGTATCTTGGACGAGCCGGAAAAACAGTCATGACTATAGTGGTCCCGTTTCTTTTGCTGGCGATCGGCGTCTCCTTTGTTACTGGTCCTGCAGACCTGATGCAGTCGCTTACAGGCTGGGACAAGACGTGGTGGCTTTATATTATTTTCATATATTATATTCTTGCGACCTTGCTGCCTATCGACAAGATAATAGGCTCAATCTATCCTTTTATGGGAGCCGCACTGCTTTTCATGGCCGTAGGCGTGGGCGGAGCCATGCTGGCAGGGGACATTTCCGGCGGCATTTCCATGCCGGAGCTCACTGTTGACACTCTGAAGAATTATCATTCAGATCCACAGAACAATATTCTGATTCCGATGCTTTTCATCGTGGTTTCATGCGGCGCTATATCTGGGTTCCATTCTACGCAGTCGCCGTTGATGTCAAGATGTTTGAAAAATGAAAAATACGGGAGGCCTGTATTCTACGGAGCCATGATTGCAGAGGGCATAGTGGCTATGATATGGGCCAGCGCCGCCATGGCATATTTCGGCGGTCCTGAGGGTTTGAACAGCGCCGCCACAGACGGAATCATGGTGGACGGCGTGCTGACCAAAGTCACGCCTGCTATAGCAGTGGATATGATATGCAAAAGCTGGCTGGGCAAAGTCGGGGCTGTCATTGCTGTAGTCGGCGTGGTGGTTTGTCCCATCACTTCCGGGGACACTGCATTCAGAAGCATGCGTCTGACTCTGGCAGACCTGTTCAAGTATGACCAGAAAAAGATTGGCCACAGGCTGGTTATATCTGTGCCTGTGTTTATTATAGCATATTTCTGCTGCATGATGGATTTCTCCACTGTCTGGAACTACGTAGGAATATGCAACCAGATACTGGCTGCCTTGGTTCTCTGGACTGTAGCCGCATATCTGTCAGAATCCGGAAAACCGCATTGGATGGCATCTGTCCCTGCCGCCTTTCTTACTTTTGTTTGTGTGAGTTATTTTATGATGGCTCCATATAAGTCAGGAGGACTGCATCTTGATCCTGTCATAGGATATGCCGCCGGGGCTGCCGTAGCATTGGCGGCGTTCATATATTGCATAATCAAGGCCCGCAGGCTTGGACGTATTCAGTCCTGACGCCTGCCGGCCGGAAGACTGTCCGCCTTATCCGCGCGATGCGGCTTTCTTTTTCCGTGTAGGCTTTCCTACCAGCTGGATGTCAATGTTTTCGATGCTGTAGCCTCTGAACCTGCGCTTGCTGAAATAATTTTCAATCAGCTCTACAAGTTCATTGTCTATTACATCCTTGAATTCATGGTTTTCGCTGTCGTAAATATGGAAATGCTTGAATGTATTGACATCGAAATACATCTTGTTGTTTGCACTGAGCCTGTGGTGATAAATTCCAAGCCCTGCCATGTTGGTAAGGATGTTGTATACTGATGCGACGGTGACTTTGGTGCCGCTGCTTTTCTGGATCTCTTCTGTCACCATGTCAGCTGAAGCATGGCCGAGTTTAAGCATAGCTTCGTGCACTGCAAGCCTCTGCGGCGTGGCTTTCAGCGAGTGTGATTTGAGGACATCTTTGAAATGGTCCATATCGTTTTTCTGTGTCTGGCTGGTCATACTTCGTTTTTAAGTGCGCAAAATTAATTAAATTTGCCGTCATGGCAAAATAAAATTGAAAAATTCAAAATTAAATAATTGTCAATAAAAGGTCAAAAATTGTCAAGAAATGAGTGCCAAAGGAATACCTTATGGAAAATTTGAATCAGCGGCAGTGATTACTGGCGCCGCAGGAGGAATGGGACAGATATATTCCGAGCTTCTCGCTGAAAACGGATATTGCCTTATAATGGCAGACATATCCAAGGAACGGCTGGAGCAGTTTGCGGAACAATTGCACCGGAAGGTGCAGGCATCGGATCTTGAAGGCAAGGAAAAATTCAGGATATTGCCTCTGGTTCAGGACCTCTCAAAGATGGAGGCAGCATCTGAAGTGGGAAAGGCCGCCTCGGATTTCGGAGTCCCGGTAGATATTCTTATAAACAATGCAGGCCTGTTTTTTTTCAAAGAAATCGCCTCAGTGGACAAGAAACTGCTTTCCACCATTATGATGGTCCATAATTATACGCCGCTGATGCTCTGCAGGGAGTTTTTGCCGGCGATGAAAGAACGGAAGCATGGATATATCCTGAATATATCGTCGCTGGCCGCGTGGATGCCATGGCCGGCTGTGGGCATGTACGCAGATACAAAACGGTTCATCAAGGCCTTTTCGCGCTCTCTCCGGACAGAATGCCGTGGTACGGGGGTAAGTGTGACCACTGCTTATTTCGGGGCTGTAGACACGCCTCTTTATCCGCTTAAGCCGTCTCTGCGCAGGCTCGCTGTCAGGATTTATGTGATGATACCTCCGCAGAAAGCTGTCGAAAAAGCTCTCAAGGCCATGTTCCGCAGACGGAAGCAGCTGATGCCAGGATTGATAAACAAGATTTTTCTGCCTGTTATCGCCATTCTTCCGGACTGGATTATCGGCCCTGTTTATGGACTTGTGAAAAAACATGTCAAGGGACTCTGAAAATTTACTATCTTTGCATGATTGACTGATTATAAAAATAGGATATGGAAAAAATGAAGTGCTTGATAGTAGGCGGCGGGCCTGCAGGATATACTGCGGCGATTTATGCCTCACGTGCGAATCTTTCCCCTGTTCTTTATGAAGGCATTCAGCCGGGGGGACAGCTCACCACCACTACAGACATCGAGAATTATCCTGGTTTCGAAAACGGCATAGGAGGGCAGGCTTTGATGGATGCAATGCGGGCGCAGGCGGTGCGTCTTGGCACTGATATCCGCCGTGGAATCGTCACGAAAGCGGATCTGTCTTCAAGGCCCTTCCGCCTGACACTTGACAGCGGGGAAGAGGTTTCTGCAGATGCCCTGATTATAGCCACTGGCGCCACAGCCAGGTATCTCGGCCTCGAATCAGAGACGAAATTCAGAGGAATGGGTGTCTCAGCGTGTGCCACTTGCGACGGATTTTTCTACAGAAACAGAGACGTTGCTGTAGTCGGAGGCGGGGACACTGCCTGCGAGGAGGCCTCCTATTTGGCTGGCATTTGCAAGAAAGTGTATATGATAGTTCGCAGGGATGTTCTCAGAGCCTCCCAGGCGATGCAGGACAAGGTCATGAATACGCCTAATATCGAGATACTCTGGAACTGCAATACCCAGGAAGTCCTGGGCGATCTTTCCGGTGTGACCGGCGCCAGGCTCAAAAGAAAAGACGGCGAAGTGTTCGATATCGCGATAGACGGCTTTTTCCTGGCTATTGGCCACCATCCTAATTCAGAAGTCTTCTCCACGTGGGTCAGGACGGACGAAAATGGATATATCATTACTGACGGCAAGACGTCCCGCACCAATGTTGAAGGGGTTTTCGCCGCCGGAGATGTCCAGGACCCGCTGTACAGGCAGGCAGTCACAGCCGCGGCTTCAGGATGCAGGGCTGCTATGGATGCTGAAAAATTTCTCAATATGTAACCGCATCAGAAGACACGATGCCAATGAAACGTTTTTTTATTTTGATTTTCGGGGCGATGCTTCTTTTTTCATGCAAGTCCCAGTATGAGATGCTGTTGAACAGCAATGACGTTGACCTCAAATATGAGGCCGCTTTTGAATACTACAACAATGGCAAATATTCAAAGGCGGCTGCGCTTTTTGAGTCGCTTTCCATGTTGACTACAGGTACTGAGAGAGATGATACAGTCCAGTATTATTGGGGGTTGAGCAATTACAGGTTCCGTGATTACTACACTGCCGAGACGAATTTCGACCATTTTCTGGAATATTTCCCGAGAAGCCCTTTTGCTCCTGAGGCCAGGTTCTTGCGCCTGGACTGCCTGTACCGTTCTACATTGCGGTACGAGCTGGACCAGAATCCGACTTACAAGGCCATGAACGCCATATCCGAGTATATGCAGGAATATCCCAACTCTGTGCATATGGAAGCTTGCGAACTCATGATGGCTGACCTGGAGGAGAGGCTGGATACCAAGGCTTTTGAAGCCGCCAGGCTGTATTATAAAATGGAAGATTACATAGCTTCCAGAGTCGCTTTGAGAAACGTCCTGAAAGATGACGCCGACAATATTTTCAGAGAAGACATTCTTTATTATATAGCGATGTCATCGTACAAGTACGCCCAGCTGAGCGTGCATCAGAAGCAGAAGGAAAGATATATGACCTTTGTGGATGATTATCTGAACTTCAAGGGCGAATATCCTGACTCTGATTATTGCCGGGAGCTTGATCTTCTGTACCGCAGGGCGCAGAGAGCTCTGGGACGCTATGCAGGGGAGGAAAGCGCGGAAGCCGTCAAAGAACTGGACAAGGAGATAAAAAAACTGAAAAAAAATTGAAACCCGTGTCAGCTCTGCCGGTATAATTAAATAGAGAAACAATATTGACATGAATAAGAAAGTACCTACAAACACTATCACCAGGGATCTCTGCGATATCGCGGCTCCTACAGGCAACATTTATGAATCAGTGGTTATTCTGGCCAAGAGGGCCAATCAGATAGCTGTAGCTGAGAAAAAAGAACTGACCAGAAAGCTTGAGGACTTCAAGAATGAGAGAGATACTATGGAAGAAGTTTTCGAGAACAGGGAGCAGATTGAGATTTCAAAATATTACGAGAAGCAGCCTAAGCCGGCGCTTGTAGCAATCTCCGAATTTGAAAACGGAGAGATTTTCTACAGGATGGCGAAGAAGGAAGACAACGAAGAGTAACCCTGCTGTAAAGAATGCTCAGAAAGCTCAGTGTCAAAAATTATGTGCTTATAGACTCTCTGGAAACAGAATTTCCGGAGGGTCTGATTATCATTACAGGACAGACAGGAGCAGGAAAATCTATTCTGCTCGGAGCTTTGTCCCTTCTTTTAGGGGCGAAGGCGGATGCATCCATGATCGGCGAGTCTTCTGACAATTGCGTTGTAGAGGGCGAGTTTATTGCGGACCGTGACGATGAGGTTCTTAGAACCCTGTTAGAAGATGCTGAAGTGGACTGGGATGACGGAAAGCTTACAGTCAGGAGGGTAGTGAATCCTACTGGAAGATCACGTTCATTTGTGAATGACTCTCCAGTCCAGGTCCAGCTTCTGTCTGCGCTTTCATCCAGGCTTATTGACATCCATTCACAGCATCAGACACTCTTGCTTTCGGACAAGCATTTCCAGATGTCGCTTCTGGATCATTTTGCGGGCGACAATGCCCTTCTTGAGGACTATCGCAAGCGTTTCAAATCTTACAATGAGCATTTGCGCGAGCTGGAGGATATCAGGAAGAATATTGAAAAGGCGCAGGCTGAATATGAATACAACAGATCCAGGCTGGACAAGCTGGAGGCCGCAGGTCTGCGCGACGGTGAGCTGGAAGACTTGGAGCAGGAGCAGAAGCTTCTTGCTAATGCAGAAGAAATCAAGGAGGGGCTCTGTTCCGCTGAATCTCTGCTTTCTGCTGTCCCGTCAGGAGACGGTGATGTCTCTGTGCCGTCAGTTATGAGAGATGCTGAGCGGCATCTGCAAAAAATTTCGCAGTTCGTTCCCGCTGCAGTCCAGCTGGCAGAACGGCTAGAAAGCGCCAGGCTGGAGATAGATGATATCTTGTCTGAACTTTCCGTACTCAATTCAGATACTGAAGTGCCTGAGGGGCGTCTTCAAGAGGTGGAAGACAGGCTTTCCATGCTCTACTCTCTGCTCAGGTCGTATTCATGTTCTTCTGTGTCAGAGCTGATAGCAGTGAGAGATTCACTTTCAGCCGATATCGCCGGCATGGCTGTTTCAGACGAGAGAAAAAGTGAACTGGAAAAGATTCTGGAAAAAGAAGACAGGGAACTTGAGCAGGCATCAGCCGCGCTTACCGTGGCCAGAAAAGAAGCTGCAGTCGAACTTTCAGCCGCTATCAGGGACTCTGTGCGTTCCATGGAGCTTCCGGACGCTGAATTCAGGATTGCTGTCGAGCCGGCACAGAGAAGCCAGGATGGCACAGATGCCGTCAGATATGAATTTTCATCTACCGGCAGGAATCTGACCGATATAGCCAGATGCGCTTCAGGCGGAGAAATGTCCAGAATCATGCTGGCGCTTAAATCTATCATGGCGAGATATGCCCATATGCCCGCGATGATTTTCGATGAAATTGATACAGGAGTCTCTGGTAGCGTAGCCGACAAGATGGGTTCTGTCATCTGTTCGATGGGACAGTTCATGCAAGTCTTTGCCATTACCCATCTTCCTCAGGTGGCGGCTAAAGGCTCTGCCCATTATTTGGTCACCAAGTCAGCTGTGTCAGGACGGACTGTATCAGAAATAAAAAGGCTCTCTGCAGACCAGAGAGTCTTGGAGATTGCCCGCATGCTCAGCGGCTCTGTCCTTTCAGATGCGGCTGTGGCGAATGCTAAAATTCTACTGGGAGAAAGTCAGTCCTGAATAAGTGTTATCGAGTATTCAGGCCCGTAAACTATCCGCCGGATTCCAGTGTTCACATAACCTTTTTTCCCTTCTTCTTTGCTGAACTTGAAGTCAGTCTGCAGAAGTTTCTTTTCATTGTTTTCAAGCATTGAGGCCCAGTCTTTCCCGTATTTCCCGCACAGGCCTAAGAAATAAGAAGCTATATCGTATCCCTGGAATGCAAATGGAGTAGGCTCCGTGCTGTACAATGCCCGGTATTTTTTTACAAAATCCATCACTCGTGCATTGTCATAGTCCACATAGTAGGCCAGAGAGGTATGAAGCCTGGCATTGTGCAGATTGTCCACTTCTATGGTCTCGAAGCTTCTTATCTTCGACGGGCCGTACAGAACTATCTCATATTCTTCGTGAATGAGCAGGTTCAGGTTTCTCACCACATCGTTTACAAAAGCCTCGCTTTCTGACATTACGAGCACCCTGTTCGGAGCCTCGGTGCTCATCATCCCCATCAGCGGCTCCTGGATATCCCTGCCTTCGAGTATGCTGTATGAAAACGTGCTGAACGGTATTCCGTCTTTTTCGAGTATAGTGTTCATGACACTCAGAGTCTCGATGTTTCTCGAGCCTTTTTCATAAATCACTATCACTTTTTCTTCCAGGCTTTTCCTGTCTTCCTTGATCCATTCAGCCAAATCTTCGTATAGAAGCAGGGATGACGTAGGCGCCTGTATGAAGTTCGAGTGGCTTGACGCCAGGTACTCAGCCCTGTGGTCCAGCGGCGATACTACATATGGATGCCCAGGCGATTTCTGCAGGACGGCTGACAGCCCTGAAGCAGACACCGGCCCTATCACTATATCGCTCAGCGAGAGCTGTTCCGCGCTTGCCTGCGCCGCGGCGTCAGCATCATATACGTTCAGGTCGATATTGATGCCATTGTCTCCCATTTCTTTTACTGCCATGAGCGTTCCGCAATAAAAGTCCATGCTTCCGGTATCCGGCCTCAATGCAGATGCATCGAACGGCATAATCAGAACTGCATTGACATTGCCGCTGTCTGCGGCAATGTCCGGGCTCTGGACCTTAGCTTCTGGCATTTCTGGAGCTCCGGCTTCCGGCTCGCCGGCGGCAATGGCCGTGACATCGCTTTCAGCTTCTCCGAGTGGAATGCGGAGCTTCTGCCTTTTTTTGAGTTTGTTCCCGGTCAGCCCGTTAGCTTTCATTATGGCTTCAACTGACACTCCGTATTTTTCAGAAATGGCATCCAGATTTTCATACCATTTGACAGTATGGATTATATATTCGTCAGACTTAGCCTCGCTTTGTTTCTGCCTGACGGCCTGTCTGTCCTGCCTGGCCTCTTCTTCAGCGCCTGGAATCAGAATGATGGCGTTCTTTTTCAGGCCTTCAGCCTTTACAGACGGGTTTGCTTCATAAATCTGGTCTATAGTGACATTGTATGCTTTGCTGATTGAATATAGCGTCTGGCGTTCCAGCACAATGTGCGAATAATATACCTTCCCGTCCACTTTCACCTTCTCTTTGGAAATGGTGACAGGTACAGGCGTGTACTCCTGGGCCTGCATCCATGGCGCTCCTGCCGTGGACAATATGAGGACCGTAAAGATGATAGACAGATGTTTCATCGGATTCATGTTGTTATAGCAGAGTTCTGCTGAAATTAAGCAAGCCGTCGCAGAAAGTCTCCCATGACAGCTCTTTCTTGGTTTTCTGAATATTCCTTATGCAGTTTTCCTTGATTCCTGGATCTGAAAAATATCTCAGGATTTCTTTCCTGATGGCTTCCGGCGAGATTTCGGCGGCTGTGATTCCAGTGCCCCTGTCTCCGATGGTCTCTTTCAATCCTCCTACGTCTGTGACTATCATCGGAACTTCGAAATGGTAGGAGACAGAGCTGATCCCGCTCTGCGTGGCGCTTCTGTACGGAAGCACCGCTGCATCAGCCGCAGAGAAAAAATCAGATACTTCAGAGTCTTTTATATAATGCAGGAATGTATGGATGCGGTCCTTGCCTGCAGACTCTATCATGTCTGCATATTTGTCGAAGGAACCGTAAGGCTCGCCGGCGATGATGAGCTGATACTCATCGCTGAGTTCAGAGAATGCTTCCAGCAGAATGTCCAGGCCTTTATACTCCCTGATAAGCCCGAAGAAAAGAAGATTCTTTTTCCCGTGCTCAAGTCCAAGTTTCTCTTCTGCTTCGGTTCTGTCCTTTTTCTTTCCGAAGTGGGAATATAGAGGATGCGGAAGCACTTTGCAAACCGCATCAGGCTTGAGCCTGAGCAGGTCTTCCTCGACAGCTTCACACAGAGTCACGAAACCGTTGCTTCCTCCCAGGAAGTATTTGGTGAAAGGCTTGTCGAAAAATCTCGGCTCGTGAGGAACGACATTGTCCAGAATGGATATGACCTTGCACCTTCCTTTCATTCCCCGTGCCACATACCCGAGGGATGGCGCGAACCACGACATCCAGTATCTGATTATCAGCAAGTCCGGCCCCCATTCCCTGATTCTTTTCAGGGTGGACACATATGAAAAAGGATTGGCAGTGTCGAGAAGCCTTTCACTGTCGATTTTCACAGCCTCATCGTCGGCTGTCACATACTGGGTCTTGCCTGGAAAGAGAAATTCGGGGTACTGCCTGCTGAAATTGAATGCCTTGACATCATGCCTGCGTCCCAGTTCCCCGTACAGACATGCGTTGAACTGGGAGATTCCGCCCCTGTAGGGGTAGAAGCAGGACAGGATGGCTATTTTCAATTATTTGTTGTTTTTGTTCTTTTCCTTTATATACTCTTCGTTCAGCCTGGCGATCACGTCGTCTGTGATATCGAGCGACGGGTCGGCGCTGATGACAGGAACGCCTCTCTGGTTCGTGAGAATCATGGTGTATTTCTTCTCGGCGTTGTATTTGTTTATGAATGTCTGGATCGCGTCTGCTATCTGGTTCATCAGGACAGTCTGCTCTTCGATGACTTCATTGTTTTTCTGGGTGGCATAATCGTTGAATTCTGCCTGCTTCTGCTGGAGCTCCTGTCCCTGCACTTCTGCAACTGAACGGGTGATAAGACCTTTGTTGATTTTGTTCTGGAATTCAATCATTTCGTTTTCCAGCTGTTTCCCTCTCCTGTTCACTTCGTCCTGGATGTTCTTCACCCTGGTTTCTACTACTGCGCCCAGGTCACTTGCCATGTCATATTCCTGCACGATCCTGTCCAGGTCTACATACACAATGCCCGATGTGGCTTTGGCCACGTATGTGGAGTCTGACTGTCCGGCTGCCGGAATGTTTTCTGATTTCGGGCCCTGAACTAAAACCAGAACCCCGCCTGCGATAGCGATAACTACAGCGATGATGCTGAGGATAAGAGGTACGTTTTTCATTTATTTAATGGAATTTAATTTCTATTTTCGGGTGCAGCGCCGACGCTGCAATACCGGTTTGCAAATATAATCAGAAAATTCTGATTTTTGAAAGGTACGCCTGTATGGTTTTTTCCAAGCCCATGTAAAGCGCGTCACAGATGATGGCATGCCCGATGGATACTTCATCTGTCCAAGGAATCCTTCTTATATAATATTCCAGATTTTCAAGATTCAGGTCATGCCCGGCATTCAGTCCGAGCCCGCAGTTTCTGGCCATTTCTGCCGTTTGTATATATGGCGCTATGGCTTTCTCTCTGTCTGCGGCATAATTCGATGCATAGCCTTCTGTGTAAAGCTCCACCCTGTCGCATCCGCAGGCCGCCGCGCCTTCTGCCATCGCCGGCACCGGGTCTATGAAGATGGAGGTTCGTATTCCATGCCTTTTGAATTCACTGCATATCTCAGTCAGGAATCCCTTGTTTCCCAGTGTGTCCCATCCTGCATTCGAGGTGATGGCGTCAGCCGCGTCAGGAACAAGCGTCACCTGTGCAGGGCGGGTCTCCAGAACCAGGTCCACAAAAGACGGGATCGGATTTCCCTCTATGTTCAGCTCTGTGCTTATAATAGGCTTTATCGCCCTGACATCAGAATATCTGATGTGCCTTTCGTCCGGCCTGGGGTGCACTGTGATTCCTTCTGCTCCGAATTTTTCGCAGTCCACGGCCGCTTTTTCCACATCAGGCATGTTTCCTCCCCTTGAATTTCTCAGGGTGGCGATTTTGTTTATGTTAACACTCAGTCTAGTCATATCTGAACAGCTGTTTCATTAGTGAAACAGCGGACAAAAATACAAAATATTGTTTTTCATAAGCAGAAAAAATGTAATTTTGGAACTTTAATGCTTTTGCTGAACATTATGAAGATAGCGATATATCTCAGAAACAGGATGCTGGAGAACGACCCGAGGTATATAGGGCTTATCGGCAGATTCAGGTCAGGGGGCTGTGATGTTTATGAAATAACTGATGGCCAGGAAATTGCCGGAGGCACAGACATTTTTGTGAGCGTCGGCGGCGACGGCACCTTTCTTTCATCGGCAGTGCTGGTGGGAGAGACGGGCGTGCCTGTACTGGGCGTGAATCTCGGCAGGCTCGGCTTCCTTTCAGAAAATTCCACGGATGAAGACGAACTGGTGAGCTCCGTGCTGTCCGGCAGATATGCTATAGAAGAGCGCACTTTGCTCAAGACAGTATTCCTGGACGGTGAAGATGGAGCGCTTGGAGACATCTACCCATATGCTTTGAACGAGATCACCATCCATAGGGCAGGGCCAGCCATGCTGGGTGTGGATGTAACCATAGACGGGAATCCTCTTCCTACATATTGGGCAGACGGACTGCTTGTGGCCACGAGCTCAGGGTCGACAGCATATTCATTGAGCGTTGGCGGCCCGATTGTGATGCCGGATTCAAAAGTACTGATTGTTTCTCCGATTTCGCCGCATAATTTGAACGTCCGGCCGCTTGTAGTGCCGGACACATCGAAGATTTCATTATCTTTGAGAGCTCGTGACGAAAAAGTGTTCCTCACTATGGACAACAGGAGCATGGAAGTGTCCCCGGGGCTGAGGCTGGAGGTTTCGATGGCACAGTTTTCGTTGAAGCGAATCCGCTTAAGCGGGTCTAACTTTATAAAAGCCTTGACTACCAAACTGTTTTGGGGCGAGGATATCCGAAATGGAAGATAAAGGAAAATGAATGCTTTAAAGAACGTGCCTGTCCATGTTTCTATCATTATGGACGGGAATGGCCGTTGGGCCAGGGAGCGGGGGCTGGAAAGGGCCGCCGGCCATATTGAAGGCGTGGAAAGTGTCCGCGCATGTACTGAGGCAGCAGTGGAATACGGAGTTAAATACCTGTCTCTGTATGCGTTCTCGGAAGAGAATTGGGGGAGGCCACAAGAAGAGGTGAATGCCTTGATGGCGCTTATGTTCAAATCCATGATGGCTGAACTTTCCAATTTCATGGACAACGGCATCCGCTTCGTCGTGCTGGGGCACCGCGAACGCCTGGGAGATGAACTGAACTCCGTGATAAATGACTGCATGGAGAAGACTAAGGAAAACAAGACGTTGACTCTGGTCATTTTCCTGAGCTACAGCGGCAAGTGGGACATACTCCAGGCCGCCAAGAAGTTTGCAGGGGAGATTCTGGCTCATCCTGACAGGTCAGCTGAACTTCTGTCCATGGATACAGACGGATTTGACAGGTATCTGGTGACGGACGGCATACCCGATCCGGACTTGATTATACGGACATCAGG
This sequence comes from uncultured Bacteroidales bacterium, assembly GCA_949289565.1. Taxonomy (GTDB): domain Bacteria; phylum Bacteroidota; class Bacteroidia; order Bacteroidales; family UBA932; genus Cryptobacteroides. The sequence goes on along the minus strand of CASEOO010000016.1, from coordinate 214,160 downwards.
GGAAATGCGCATGAGCAACTATCTCCTCTGGCAGGCGGCATATTCAGAATTGCTTTTCAGCGATGTTCTATGGCCGGATTTCAGAAAACAGGAGTTTCTGTCCGCCCTCCAGCTGTATTCAAAAAGGGACAGGCGCTATGGAAAAGTTAAATAATTGCTTTATATTTGCAACTTTGAATTTGGATTAGACAATGAGTATGGGGCGTTTTTTCTCGTATCTGGCAGTCCTGGCTTTGAGCGCAGTATGCGGAGTCCAGGTTAAGGCGCAGGATAGCGGAAAGGGAATATCAGTGGATTACAGCAATCCTAAGCAATATATAGTAGGCGGAATTTCAGTCGAAGGCAATAAATATATCAATTCAGACCAGATTCTCAAGATTTCAGGCATCCAGCCAGGCTTTGAGGTCACCGTGCCTGGAGAAGAGTTCTCCGCTGTTGTGGACCGTCTCTGGCTCCAGAGATATTTCGAAGACGTGACCATGGTTATTGACTCCATCACTCCGTCCAGGGATACTGCATATTTTAAAATCCGTGTAGTCGAGCGCCCGCGTGTCTCCAGATGGACATTCTCCGGCGTGAAGTCAGGTGAGCAGAAGGAACTGCAGGAGAGGCTGAATTTAAAACGAGGCGGAGAGTTTTCCGACTATGTAGCCAAGACTTCCACAGATATCATCAAGCGGTATTACAAGGAAAAAGGTTTCCTGCAGACAGAAGTGAAGGTCACCACCAAAAGAGATTCCCTGATAAAAAGCGCCATCACTGTCAATTTCGGAGTCCGAAAAGGCCCGAAAGTCAAGATCCAGACCATAACTTTCGGCGACAGCCTTAGCGTCAAGGAAGGAAAGCTCGTCAGGTCCATGAAGAAGACAAAGGACAAAAGGCTGATAAATTTCTTCAGCTCGAAGAAATTCAATGAAAAAGAATACGAAACCGACAAGAAGAATCTTATAAGCGCCTTCAATGAGGCTGGTTTCCGTGACGCCAGGATTGTGAAGGATACTATATATTATATAGAGCCTGGACGACTTCAGATAGATTTCACTATTGATGAAGGGAAAAAATACTATTTCAGAAACATCACGTGGACAGGAAATTCAGTATATTCATCTGATGACTTGAACAGCATACTTATGATCCATAAAGGCGATGTCTATGATGTCGTGACTATGGAGCACAGGCTTTTCGGAGGCGGAAAACAGAATGAATATGATGTTTCGAAACTGTACAGGGACAACGGATACCTCTTCTTCAACCTCCAGCCTGTCGAACTGAACATAGACGGGGATTCTGTGGACGTGGAGATGAGAATAGTGGAAGGAAAGCCGGCCACATTGAACAATATCGTCATAAACGGCAATGACCTGACGAACGAGAGGGTGGTGCGCCGCCAGATTTTTACACGCCCCGGATACCTCTTCAGCCAGAGTGACTTCGAGCGCTCCATAAGGGAAATCGCTTCCATGGGGCAGTTCGATCCTGAAGCCATAGCCGACCCTGCAAAAGGGTATTCCATCATCCCTAACCAGCTGAACAACACTGTTGATCTGGTGTACAATGTTACGGAGAAACCGTCCAGCCAGCTGGAACTGTCCGGAGGATGGGGCGGCAATACCTTCGTGGCTACCGTGGGTGTAAGTTTCAACAACTTCTCTACACGCCGTTTCTTCGACAAGTCAGCATGGCGGCCTGTGCCTCTGGGAGATGCCCAGAATCTGGCTATCCGCTTCCAGACTAACGGAACATATTACACGAGCCTCTCGGCAAGCTTTGTGGAGCCGTGGCTCTTCGGAAAAAAGCCTACATCGCTCAGCATATCTGCCTACTATACCAGGCAGACGAACTCTATGCCTATATTCGATGTCTTCAGGAATGATGAATTCTTCGAAGTATACGGCGTGGCCGCAGGAATAGGAAACAGGCTTAAATGGCCGGACAACTATTTTGTCCTGTACAACCAGCTCAGCTGGCAGACTTACCGCCTGCAGCAATGGCCTGGAAGTTTCCTCTTTGATACAGGTATTTCACACAACCTGAGCTATACTATAAGTCTTTCGAGGACTTCCACTGACCAGACCATATATCCCAGGCAGGGATCAGAGTTCAGCTTGTCACTTCAGCTGACTCCTCCGTACTCCCTGCTCAGGAAAAAGAACAAAGGAGTGCGTGACGATAACGGGAATCCGACTTTCGCATCTTCATGGAGAGACATTGACTATAATCTCCAGAGCTCGAGCGACAGGTACAAGTGGATAGAATACCACAAGTGGTCATTCAAAGGCACAGTCTACACCAAGCTTGTCGGAGATCTGGTCCTGATGGCCAGGGCGCAGTTCGGATATCTCGGATATTACAACAGAAACTGGGGCTACTCTCCGTTTGAAGGTTTCCTCGTCGGAGGTGACGGAATGTCCGGATACAATACATATGGACAGGAGGTGATATCGCTCAGGGGTTATGAAAACTATTCCCTGACGCCGTATTCGCTGACAAGATACAGCTCGCAGGGCTCTGCATATTCAGGAAATGTTTATGACAAGTTTACCGTGGAGCTTCGCTATCCTGTGATTCTCCAGCCGCAGTCGACGATATTTGCGCTTGTCTTCCTGGAGGGAGGAAACTGCTGGTCGGATATCAGGGACTTCAATCCGTTCCAGATCAAGAGGTCGGCCGGTGTCGGTGTCAGGGTCTTCCTGCCGGTGGTCGGACTGCTCGGAGTTGACTGGGGATGGGGCTTCGATGATTCAGTGTACGGAGGCAGCCAGTTCCACTTCGTGATAGGGCAGCAGTTCTGATATTGGAAAGATTGCAGAAAATAGCTATATTAGTAGGCTGTATGTCGGAAATTGTCCGGAGCAAGCCGGACAATGAATTGAATATAAATGAAATAACCATATTGAAAATGAAAAAGATCCTTTTGATTGCAGTGGCGGCCATGTTCAGCTTCGCTGCCACAGCGCAGACAAAATTCGCGCATGTCAATTTCGGCGAGCTCGTACAGCTTATGCCTGAGGCAGATTCAGCTATGGTGCAGCTCGAAGCCGCAAACAATGAAGCACAGGAGACCTACAACAGCATGGTGTCTGAGTTCCAGTCGAAATATGACCAGTTCGAACAGAAGCAGGCTTCCTGGACTCCTGCAGTGAGGGAAAGCAAGCAGAAAGAACTGATGGATATCCAGACCAGAGTACAGGAATTTCAGCAGGCTATACAGCAGGATATGAACCAGCTTCAGAATACTCTGATGGCTCCGATTTACCAGAAAGCGCAGGACGTAGTGAGAAACCTTGCAAAGGAGAAAGGGGTCATTTACGTCTATGATTCGTCTTCGCTCCTTTATATTGATGACGCTCAGAGCATAGATCTTACTCCAGAAGCCAGGACAGCGCTGAACATCCCTGCCGACAAGACGATTGAGTCTGTCATGGCCGCACGCCAGGCCGCGGCTCAGCAGGTTCAGTAAATTCTGGCCTTGTTGCGGCAGATTCTGACGGAACAAAAGATATTCGCCGGTCCAGCTTCTGGGCCGGCTTCTTCTTTTTGTCATATGAGTGTCGCGGCATTTGAAAATTTTTTTAAATTTGTATCCTTTGTAAAACGGCACATAATATTGTCTGTAAAACGAACTATGACATATTAACTTAAAATTTGATGAGATGCAACACAAAGTAATTGACGTCGAAGATGTAGTCATCCGTTTCGCAGGAGATTCCGGTGACGGCATGCAGCTGACCGGTTCGCTCTTTGCGAACATGTCTGCCATCTACGGGAATGAACTGTCCACTTTCCCTGACTTCCCGGCTGAAATCAGGGCTCCCCATGGCACAGTATCTGGTGTTTCCGGCTTTCAGGTGCATTTCGGCTCCGGACATGTCACTACTCCGGGCGATTTCTGCGACATGCTGGTGGCGATGAATCCCGCCGCGCTGAAATCCAATGCCAAGTGGCTTAAACGGACCGCATTGGTGCTTATAGACGAGGACACATTCGATGAAGACGGAATCAAGAAAGCCGGGTTCCAGACTATGAATCCGATCACAGAGCTCCAGATTGAGGACAGGACGATCATTGTCTCTCCTATCACTTCGCTCACTGAAGAAAGCCTGAAGGACAGCGGGCTGGATCTGAAGACTATACACAAGTGCAAGAATATGTTCACGCTTGGGATGGCTTCTTATATTTACAACCGTCCGGTCGAGCACATATATGACTATCTTGAGAAGAAGTTCGGGAAAAAGCATCCTGAGCTTATAGCTCCGAACAAGAAAGTCCTGAACGACGGCTGGAATTATGCTTCAAACATCCAGGCTATCGCCAATACTTATACAGTCGTTCCTGCCAATATGCCGAAAGGCCTGTACAGGAATATCACAGGAAACCAGGCTGTCGCATGGGGATTCATTGCCGCTTCAGAAAAATCAGGAAGGCCTCTTTTCTGCGGCTCATACCCTATAACGCCGGCTACCGGCATTCTGGAGGAGCTGGCTATACACAAATATCTGGGAGTGAAGACTGTCCAGGCAGAAGACGAGATCGCAGGCGTGTGCACGGCTATCGGCGCCGCGTTTGCAGGCGATCTGGCTGTAACCACTACTTCCGGTCCTGGGCTCTCTCTTAAGTCTGAGGCTCTCGGCCTGGCAGTGATGACAGAGCTTCCTCTGGTAGTCGTCGATGTCCAGAGGGCAGGCCCTTCCACTGGAATACCTACCAAGACTGAGCAGACAGACCTGGCCCAGGTCCTCTATGGCAGGAACGGAGAGTGCCCTATGGCAGTGGTGGCGGCCCATTCGCCTGCGCATTGTTTTGACGCGGCATTCATGGCGTCCAAGCTTGCGCTTGAGCATATGATGCCGGTAGCACTTCTTTCAGAAGGATTCCTCGGAAACGGTTCAGAGCCTTGGCTCATACCTTCCATGAAAGATTATCCTGAAATCAAACCTCCATATGCAGGAGATGAGGACAAGCCGTTCAAACCTTTTGTACGTGACAGCCAGACTTTTGTGCGCAAATGGGCATTTCCGGGACAGAAGGGGTTCGAGCACAGGGTGGGAGGCCTGGAAAAATCCCCTCAGGGAGTTCTGTCTTCCGACCCTGCAAATCATGAGCTCATGGTCAGGAACAGGGCGGAGAAGGTCGCACGCATCGCTGATATCATTCCTCTTCTGGAGGTGGACGGCCCGTCATCCGGCAGGCTGCTCGTTGCAGGCTGGGGCGGTACATATGGACATATCCTGTCTGCCGTGCATGAAGTCCGCAAAGCAGGGAAGACCGTCAGCCAGGTGCACTTTGACTATATAAATCCTCTGCCGAAAAATACAGGTGAAGTCCTGGACGGATTCGAGAAAATACTGGTATGCGAGCTGAACAGCGGACAGTTTGCTGACTGGCTCAGGTCGAAGTATCCAGGCCATGAGTATATCCAGTGCAACAAGGTCCAGGGACAGCCTTTCCTGGTGCAGGAGATTGTTGATGCCATAGAAAAAGCTTTATAGAACTTGGGAGGAGAAAATCATGACTAAATATACATTTCAGGATTTCAAAAGCGACCAGGAAGTGAGATGGTGTCCTGGATGCGGCGACCATGCTGTGCTGGCGGCTCTCCAGCGTGTCATGCCGAAAGTCAGCGAGGCTCTCGGCTGCGAGAAAGAGGATTTTGTGGTAGTTTCTGGCATCGGGTGCTCGTCCCGGCTTCCTTATTATATGAATACGTATGGCTTTCATAGCATACACGGGCGTGCGACAGCTATTGCCACAGGCATAAAAGTGGCTAATCCGAAGCTGGTGGTGTGGCAGGCGTGCGGCGACGGCGATGCTCTCGCTATCGGCGGAAATCATTTCATCCATGCTGTAAGAAGGAATGTCGACCTGAACATAATCCTGTTCAACAATCAGATATATGGCCTTACAAAAGGCCAATATTCACCTACTTCGAAATTCGGGGCTGTCACCAAGACTTCGCCGTATGGAACAGTCGAGTATCCGTTCAATCCCGGCAGCCTGGTGCTCGGCTCGAAGGGCACCTTCTTCGCGAGAAGCCTGGACAGCGAGCTGAAACTCAATGAGGAGATCATGTATGAGGCGGCGATGCACAAGGGGACATCTGTGATGGAGATGCTCACGAATTGCGTGATATTCAATGACGGAGCTCATAAAGCGATTTCCGACAGGGCTTCACGGGCCGACCGGACCATTGTTCTCAGGCATGGGGAGAAGATGATTTTCGGGGCGAACAGGGACAAGGGCCTGGTGCTCGACGGCCTCAGGCTGAAGGTGGTGACAATAGGCCAGGACGGAGTCACGGAAGATGACATTCTCACACATGATGCGCATAGCGACAATATCGGCTTGCACACTATGCTGGCCGATATGAAATATCCTGATTACCCGGTGGCTCTGGGCATCATCAGGAATGTAAAAGATCTTACCTATGATGAATCTGTTCATGCCCAGGTGGCAGAAGTCACTGCGAAGTCCCGTGTCAAATGCATGGACGACTTGCTGAGAAGCGGCTCTGTCTGGGAAGTAAAGTGATGACAACCAGCCTCCGGCAAGGCTTGCCGCCTTGCCGGAGGCATTAATAATAATCACATTTTTATGAACACATCAGAAATAATGGCCAGGCTGAAGGCCAAGTATGCCAATGAAAAAGAGTACCTGCAGGCTGTGCAGGAAGTGCTGGAAACCATCGAGGATGTCTACAATCAGCATCCTGAGTTTGAAGATGCGAAAATCATAGAAAGGCTTGTGGAGCCTGACAGGATTTTCACTTTCAAGGTGACGTGGGTAGATGACAATGGCGAAATCCAGACAAATATCGGATACCGCGTGCAGTTCAACTCTGCTATTGGTCCATACAAAGGCGGCCTGCGCTTCCATCCTTCAGTGAATCTTTCCATCCTCAAGTTCCTGGGATTTGAGCAGATTTTCAAGAATGCGCTTACGACTCTTCCGATGGGAGGAGGCAAAGGAGGCTCGGACTTCAACCCTAAGGGCAAGTCGGATGCCGAGATCATGAGATTCTGCCAGGCTTTCATGCTGGAGCTTTGGAGAAACATCGGTCCTGACACAGATGTCCCGGCAGGAGATGTAGGAGTCGGCGGACGTGAGATAGGCTTTCTGTTCGGAATGTACAAGAAGCTGGCGCGCGAGCACACAGGTGTACTGACCGGAAAAGGAATGACATGGGGCGGTTCTCTGATTCGTCCGGAGGCTACTGGATTCGGGGCAGTGTATTTCGTGCAGCATATGCTCCATCGCCAGGGAAAGGATATCAAAGGACAGAAGGTGGCCATTTCCGGTTTTGGAAACGTCGCATGGGGAGCGGCCATGAAGGCCACCCAGCTGGGTGCGCATGTCATAGCCATTTCCGGACCGGACGGTGTGATCTACAATCCGCAGGGCATGAATGACGAGAAGATAGCCTATATGCTGGAGCTTCGCAGGTCTAACAATGATGTGGTGGCTCCATTTGCCGAGAAATTCCCGGATGCCGCATTCATTCCCGGCAAGAAAGCCTGGAGCATAAAATGTGATATAGCCATGCCGTGTGCATATCAGAATGAACTGAACGGCGAAGATGCGAAGGAGCTGATAGCCAACGGCACGTGGTGCTGTGCGGAGGTGTCCAATATGGGATGTACACCGGAAGCTATCGCAGAATTCCAGAAAGCCCGTATCCTCTTTGCGCCTGGAAAGGCAGTGAATGCGGGAGGAGTGGCGACTTCCGGCCTGGAGATGACCCAGAATGCCATGCATATAAGCTGGAGCGCTGAAGAAGTGGACAAGAAACTCCACGAAATTATGTCGAACATCCATCACTCATGCGTCCAGTACGGAACACAGCCTGACGGATATATTAACTATCTCAAGGGTGCGAATGTCGCAGGCTTCATGAAAGTGGCGACAGCAATGCTTGAACAAGGCGTGATTTAGGGGATATGGCGGCATCTGTACACAAGGCAGAGAAGTTCAATGTAAAGCTCTGCATCCTTCTGCCTCTGGTCGTGGCTGTGACCATGATACTCTGGCTGATACCTGCGGATTCGTTCGGCATCGACGGCCTGACTGTAGTCGAGCAGAGAACCATAGCGATTTTCGTGTTCACCGCCCTGATGTGGATGTTTGAAATCATCCCGACCTGGACGACTTCAGTGCTGTCTATCGTGATTATGCTCTTGACCATATCGGACAGCAGCATCTGGTTCATGAAAGGTTCTGGCATCCCTGCGGAAATGGGCACATTTGTGAGCTACAAGGCTATATTGGCCACATTTGCAGATCCTGTCATCATGCTTTTCCTCGGCGGATTCGTCCTGGCCATAGCGACCACAAAGGTCGGGCTGGATGTACAGCTGGCGAGGGCATTGCTGAAGCCTTTCGGAAAGAAGTCCGAGTTCGTGCTCCTTGGCTTCCTGATGGTGATAGGAACGTTCTCGATGTTCATGAGCAACACTGCTACTGCCGCGATGATGCTTACTTTCCTCGCTCCTGTGCTGCGGATGCTGCCTCCTGATGGCAAGGGCCGCATAGGCCTGGCCATGTCAATCCCTGTCGCCGCCAATCTTGGAGGTATCGGAACGCCTATAGGCACCCCTCCGAATGCAATAGCTCTGGGGTACATAAATGATTCCCTGCATCTGGGAGTGGGCTTCGGCGAGTGGATGCTGGTGATGGTTCCGTATGTGCTGGTGATGCTCCTCATTTCATGGGGGCTTCTGCTGTTCTTCTTCCCTTTCAAGCAGAAGACGATAGAGCTGCGTATAGAAAATACGCATCCGAAGACTTGGAGAACCTATGTGGTCTATGTGACTTTTGCAGTCACTATTCTGCTGTGGATGCTGGACAGGGTCACAGGCATAAATTCCAACGTGGTGGCGATGATTCCGGTAGGAGTTTTCGCTGTCACAGGAGTTTTGACGAAAGATGATTTGAAGGAGATCAACTGGAGCGTGCTGTGGATGGTGGCCGGAGGTTTCGCCCTCGGCATAGCTCTGCAGAGCACAGGGCTGGCAGAACATCTGGTGAATTCCATTCCGTTCGGCGAATGGCTTCCTCTGGCAGTCGTCCTTGTGTCTGGCTTTATCGGATATTTCATTTCGAATTTTATATCGAACACAGCGGCCGCAAATCTTCTCGTGCCTATTATGAGTGCCGTGGGAGTGGGTATGGGAGACTCCCTGCTTGAAGTAGGCGGCATCAAGACATTGCTGGTCGGCGTGGCTCTGTCCACTTCGCTGGCTATGCTCTTCCCTATAAGCACGCCTCCTAATGCGCTGGCTCATTCCACAGGCCTGGTGACCACCAAGGATATGACGAAGGTAGGCATTCTGATCGGAGTCATTGGCTTCGCCCTGGGATATGCAATGCTGATTTTTATCGGTATTTAACAAAAAATTAAATATCTTTGCCAATTGTTATTGGCCGGCCGTTTCCGGACCGGCCAATATTTTTTTTAATATACAAACGGGAATGGATATGAAAAAAATTCTGTCGATATTGGCCGTGACGGCCATCTTTCCGGCCGTTTTGTCGGCTGAGCCTGGCCAGAAAACTGGCGTGAAGAGCGAATTGGAAAACCATTTCAAGCTGTATGGTTTCGTGAGGAATTTCTTTGCTTTCGACACGCGCGAAAGCAATGCCGGGACAGGTGACTTGTTCTATTATGTGCCGAAAGATGTGGCGATGAATGAAGACGGCTCTCAGGACCTGAATCAGCAGAGCTCTTTCAGGTTTCTGGCCCTGACTTCGCGTGTGGGGCTGGATGTATATGGATATGAAATAGGCAGGACGAAGTTCGGTGCAAAAATCGAGACTGATTTTTATGCCGGTCTTACAGGCAGCCCTAAAATCAATGGTGTCGCCCAGCTGCGCCTGCGTCAGGCTTATATGACGATAGGATGGGACGGGCTGAAGTTGGGGCAGGAGAATACAGCCGCCGTGAATCTGAAATTGGGCCAGGCATGGCATCCAATGGCTGCAGACCAGCCTCATGTTCTCGCGCTGGAGACTGGAACTCCGTTCAATCCGTTCAGCCGCACTCCTCAGGTGCTTATGGATGCTTCCTTAGGGGATCATTTCACAGTTTCAGGCGCGGCCATCTGGCAGATGCAGTATCTCTCGACTGGCCCGAATGGAGCTTCTGCCGAATATATCAAGTACAGCTGCACACCTGAGGCCTACATAGGCCTGGCATACAAGACCCGCGGAGGCTTTCTGGCGAAAGCTGGCCTGGATATTCTGAGCATAAAGCCTCGCAGAACTGGAAAGAACAGCGACGATGTGACTGTAAAGGTTTCCGACAGGCTTACAACCCTTAGCTATTATGTTTTTCTTCAGTATAAAAAGGGAAAGTTCGAGGCCAAGGCCAAATCCGTGCTCAGTGAAGGCGGTGAGCATATGAATCTGATGAGCGGATACGGAGTGTCGTGGACCGGACCGGACCAGAACGTGTATCATGACGGACATTGGGAGTATGTCCCGCTGTATGCATCATCCACCTGGGCTTCCATATCATACGGAAAGAAATGGCAGGTGATGCTGATGGGCGGTTATATAAAGAATCTAGGTACGCGGAATCCCTTGTATGGAAACATGGCTTCTTTCGTGACGGACAGGCATGACTCCAAAGGCGGTCTGACGGATGCGTCTCATGTGTATTTCAGCGGGAACGGGTCATCGAATCTGAACGAGATGTGGCGTCTGGTGCCGACTGTGGCATATAATATGGGAAAATTCACCATAGCCCTCGAATGGAATATCACAAGCGCCAGATATGGTGACTATGTGGCGTTCGATGACGAACCGGGAACGAAGTACGTATACTCAGAGACTGGCCTGGCCACGGACAATCTCCATTGGGTGACAAACCACCGTATACAGATGATGGTGCGCTTCTCCTTCTAGGGCCTGGGAAATGTCATAATGTGGTTTAAGTCAGATTTTTAGCGAGAATCTTGCATTTTATGATTTTATTGCCTAACTTTCGCCATGTTATGAAACTAAAGTTTAACAGATAAATTTTTTATTCAAATGAAAGAGCTTGTAGATCAGATCAAGGCAGAGTATGAAGTGTTTGCAGCAAATGCTGATGCTCAGGTAGAGAAAGGCAACAAGGCTGCTGGCGCACGTGCACGCAAGGCGGCTTTGAACATCATGAAGATGATGAAAGAGTTCAGAAAACTTTCAGTGGAAAACGCCAAATAGTTTTCTTCTATAGCAGAACGCTTGACGGGGTCGGCCTTGAGGCCGGCCTCGCTTTTTTTATTCCGGCTAATATTTTTTCTGCATTTCTTGCTATCCGGTTGCAATGAAATATTGTTACTTTTGCAGGCTTGAATTTTCATATGGAACCGGCATGGAAGCCCTGCCGGCAAAAACTCTGGTCAATGGAAACGAATGAGAATAAGACAGTCAAGGAAACTTTTCCTGTGCTTGGCATGAGCTGCGCGGCTTGCGCCGCGAGAGTGGAAAAGGCGGCCAGCCGTCAGGAAGGAGTCGTATCCGCAGCTGTGAATTATGCGGCGGCGACTGTCCTGGTGGAATATCATCAGGGTGAATGTTCTCCTGAAGTCTTGCGGGAAGCAGTCCGGAATGCCGGATACGATCTCGTCATAGGCCATTCTGAAAATGAAGCGGAAGAGGTCGAGAAAGCCGCCCGGGAAAAGTACCTGTCGCTGAAACGCAGGACGATATGGGCGGCGGCGCTGGCCCTGCCGATACTGGTTATAAGCATGTTCTTCATAGATGTCATCCCAGGAGCTGAGTATATCCTCTGGGCACTGTCCACTCCAGCGGTATTCTGGCTTGGACGAGGTTTCCATGCCAGCGCGTGGAAGCAGCTCCGCCACGGGACTGCGAATATGGACACCCTTGTCTCATGCAGCACATGCATAGCCTATTTTTTCAGTGTATTCAATGCCCTTTTTCCAGATTTCTGGCTGTCAAGAGGAATAGTGCCGCATGTCTATTTTGAGGCCTCCAGTGTGATTATAGCATTTATCCTGCTGGGCAGGCTGCTTGAAGAGAGGGCGAAAGGCAATACTTCCGCCGCTATACGGAAACTTATGGGGCTTCAGCCGAAGACGGTCACAGTCATCGCTGGGGGCAGGCAGAAGGAAGTGCCTGTCTCACAAGTGAATGCGGACGATATCGTGATGGCCAGGCCTGGCGAGCGTGTCGCTGTAGACGGGACTGTGGTGGAAGGGGAGTCATACGTGGATGAAAGCATGCTCAGCGGAGAGCCTGTGCCTGTGTTGAAAACCGCAGGGTCGCAAGTATTTGCCGGGACTATAAACCAGAAAGGCAGTTTCAGATTCCGGGCTGATAAAGTGGGCTCTGACACGCTGCTTTCGAAAATCATTGCCATGGTCCAGGATGCACAGGGAAGCAAAGCTCCTGTCCAGAGGCTTGTGGACAAGATCGCGGCTGTTTTTGTTCCTGTCATCATGTGCATAGCTTTGCTGTCCTTTGTCCTGTGGGTGCTGCTGTCTCCGTCCGAAGGCTTTACGCATGGACTTCTGGCTATGGTGACTGTGCTGATCATTGCCTGTCCCTGCGCACTGGGGCTGGCGACTCCGACGGCCATCATGGTGGGCATTGGAAAAGGCGCGGAACTCGGCATCCTGATCAAGGATGCAAAAAGCCTGGAAATAGCCGGGAAAGTGGATACTGTTGTGCTTGACAAAACAGGAACTTTGACAGAAGGCAAGCCGGAAGTGATTGACTTTATCTGGTCCGGACATGTGAAGGAGCCTGAAAGAGCCGTCCTTGCCAGTATCTTGTACAGTATTGAAAACCGCTCGGAGCACCCTTTGGCCGATGCTGTGACAAGATATCTGAAAGACAGCGAAGATCTGCCTGTGGAAGACTTCAAAAGTGTCACCGGAGCAGGCGCCGTCTGCACTTTTAAAGGCATGAGGTATTTCGTCGGGAGCAGGGCTCTTATGGAATTGAACGGAATTCAGCTGGACAAGGACATGGCTGCAAAGGCCTCGGAACTGGAATTGTCTGCGCATACTGTGGTCTGGTTTTCAGACAGTGTCCATGCCATGGCCATAGCTGTCATTACAGACCGCATAAAGCCTGGCTCTGCTGAAGCGGCCGCCTCTCTCAGGAAACAGGGCGTCGACGTCTGGATGTTGACAGGAGACAATGAAAATACGGCCGCGGCCGTGGCCTCCAAGACGGGCATTCTGCATTTCAAGGCTGGAGTTCTCCCCCAGGACAAATCTGCGTTTGTGAAAAAACTTCAGTCAGAAGGCCGGAAAGCGGCCATGGCCGGAGATGGAATCAATGACAGCGCGGCATTGGCTCAGGCTGACTTGAGCATCGCCATGGGAAATGGCAGCGATATCGCTATGGATGTAGCTGACATGACTGTAATATCCTCGGATCTGCAGAAGATACCAGAGGCCATACAGCTCTCCAAAATGACAGTGCGGACCATACGTCAGAACCTTTTCTGGGCATTTATCTACAATATGGTAAGCGTCCCGATAGCCGCCGGCGTGCTTTACCCGCTGAATGGCTTCCTTCTGAATCCGATGATAGCCGGGGCTGCCATGGCTTTCAGCAGCGTAAGCGTCGTTGCCAACAGCCTGCGTTTGAAAAACAAGAGAATAGGAAGTTTAGAATGCCCGTCCAGGACGGGCAATTCCAATATTGCAGGCCCAGAGACATCCGGGGCTAAGGAAAAAGTTTCAGACAATATAATAAAGGAAGAAAAAATAATGAAAAAAACATTCAAAGTCGAAGGAATGATGTGCGGCCATTGCCGTATGCATGTTGAAAAAGCTCTCAATGCCCTTGAAGGGGTCAAAGCTGTTGTGACATTGGACCCTCCTGCCGCTGAAGTCGAGTTTTCCGGAGATCATGCCTATACGCTCGAAGAACTGCAGAAACAGGTGTCTGAAGAGGCTGGTGAGTATACTTTGAGTGAATAAGCCGGCGGCACTGCATTTATGAAATTGTCCGGACAGAATGAACTTTTGAAGATGGTGCAGGACGGCAAGCCGATGAGCCTGGGCCAGCAGCTCAGGCTTACAGCCGAGCTTAGCATTCCTGCTATCATTTCACAGATATCGTCTATCCTGATGCAGTTTATAGATGCATCTATGGTGGGAAGCCTGGGCGCGGGACCGTCTGCATCAATAGGCCTGGTATCTACCACTACATGGCTTTTTGCAGGCCTTTCAGCAGCCTGCGCCACTGGATTCTATGTCCAGGTGTCTCATCTTCTCGGCTCTAAAGACACTGCCAATGCCAGAAGTGTCCTGCGCCAGTCGCTGGTGATGTCCATGATATTCAGCCTGGCAGTCTGCGTCATAGGGTGTGCGATAAGCTGGCCTCTTCCGCATTGGCTTGGCGGAGAAGACTCCATATGCAGGGATGCGTCGCTGTATTTCCTGATATTCATTCTTTCGCTTCCGGCGCTCCAGCTGAATATGCTGGCGAGCGGGATGCTCAGGAGCTGCGGAAACATGCTTACACCCAGTATACTGAATGTACTTATGTGTCTGCTGGATGTGGTTTTCAATTTCTTTCTGATATTTCCGTCCAGGGACATTTCGTTCATCGGCATGGAATTCCGGGTCCCTGGCGCTGGCCTTGGCGTTACAGGGGCCGCCTTGGGCACTGCACTTGCTTCTGCGGCAGTGGCGGCCATGCTCCTTCATTCGCTGTGCATAAAATCTCCAGAACTGAACCTGGTGCAGGAAAAAGGCAGTTTCCGTCTTACAAAGCAGTGTTTTAAAAATGCTGTCGGCATAGCTCTTCCTATGGGATGCGAAAGGGTGATCATGTGCGGTGCGCAGATAATGTCCACAGTCATCATTGCCCCTTTGGGCACAATCGCCATCGCCGCCAATTCGTTTGCAATCACTGTCGAGAGCCTGTGCTATATGCCGGGGCACGGTGTCTCCAATGCAGCGACGACACTCGTCGGGCAGAGCATCGGGGCGAGAAGGAGAGACCTGACATGGCGCTTTGCACACATTTCTGTGCTGATGGGCATAGCTGTCATGTCCGTAATGGGCATAGTGATGTATCTGACAGCTCCGGCTATGATGGGAATTATGACGCCGGACACCGCTGTCCGGGAACTTGGAGCCAGAATTCTGCGGATAGAGGCTTTTGCCGAGCCTATGTATGCGGCCTCCATAGTGGCTTACGGCGTTTTCGTCGGAGTTGGCGACACTCTCATGCCGAGCATCATGAATTTAGCCAGCATCTGGGCGGTCAGGCTGACTTTGGCGGCGGCATTGGCACCTCAATACGGGCTGCAAGGCGTCTGGATCGCGATGTGCGCCGAACTATGCTTCCGAGGCATCATCTTCCTGATCCGTCTTTACCGCAAGAAATGGCTGAAAGTCTGAGACTTCCAGCCAGCCTTGCATCATCTGCCGACTGCCGCGCGGCATGTCTTCATGCGCCCGCCTGTTTCAGAAGCCGATTCTGCGCTTCTTGTCCTGTCCTTCAGATATGTTCTCGCTGTCGCACATCTCAAGTATGCGCTCTATGGAACCGCCTTCATCGCCATATAGAATCTTGTCCACAGTATGCTTTCTGGATATATTTTCTATCTGGCCTCCGCTGAAGTCGTATCTGCCGGAAAGCATCTCCGCCTCTTCATCGCTGATATCGTCCATCATCGATGTCCATATAGCTTTTCTGGCTTCAGCAGACGGCTTTTCGAAACGTATTTTGTAGAGAAACCGGCGTTCAAAGGCTTTGTCCAGATTCTGAGTCAGGTTGGTCGTGGCGATGAGGATGCCTGACAGCTTCTCCATTTCTTGCAGAATGATGTTCTGTATGGAGTTCTCCATCTTGTCGACAGCTCTTTCTGCTCCTTCCTGGCGTTTCCCGAATATTGCGTCCGCCTCGTTGAAAAAGAGAATAGGCG
The DNA here is from genome assembly GCA_949289565.1 of uncultured Bacteroidales bacterium. Classification (GTDB taxonomy): domain Bacteria; phylum Bacteroidota; class Bacteroidia; order Bacteroidales; family UBA932; genus Cryptobacteroides. The sequence goes on along the minus strand of CASEOO010000016.1, from coordinate 198,265 downwards.
CCTTCCCGTCTGAAGACTCGGCCATGACGCGGTATCTGTCGAACAGAGCCTGGATATTCTTCTCGCTTTCGCCTACCCACATGCTTTTGATTTCCGAAACATTCACCTGCATGATGTCCCTGCCTGTGGCCTTCGCTATCTGGTATACTGTCTCTGTCTTTCCTGTGCCGGGGCTTCCGTAGAAAATGCAGGCAAAACCATGCCTCATCCCGCTGTCTTTCAGCCTGGCCTGTATCTTGACGAAATTCTCCTGTTTCAGGAGGCTGGTCAGCCGCTCCACCTGACGGCCTTCTGAAGGGTTGTAGAACATCTTCTTGAACGGCAGGTCTTCATGCTTCATCAGCCTCTTTTCCTGCTTGCGCATATTGCTTTTCAGATTCAGGCCCAGCTCTGACAGCAGGTCTTCTTTCGCAGAGTCTGTCAGCTTGAAGCTTTCCCTGTCCCCTATTCCGTCAGCTCCTGTATTCTCTATGAACTTCAAGCCGAAAAGGTCGTTCTCTCTTTTGCAAAGGCTGGATTTTATTCTCCTGAAAGCCAGCTTCGAATCGAACAGATCGTCAAGTTCATAAAACTGGATATTGTCATCGTCGTTGTTGACGAAAGCATTGCAGAAGAAAAGCAGAAGTATGAAATCATCCTCGTCAAGTTCGACAGCCCTGACTTTTCTGCAGAACTCCAGCTTTGGATTTTCGTCCAGCAGTTCCCTGAGTGCAGTGTACAATCCTCTTGTAGTCAGCTCATTCTCCTGCCTCTGGCCGAATAAGTCGTCTATCACGGCGAACAAGGCATCGCAGTCTATGCCTGCATGGCTGGCTTCCTTGTAAGCTTCCCCGTTCTTCAGTGCATTCAGCACCTCCATAGGAACACGGTAGGACTGTGAGTCCCTTGATCTGGAACATCTGATGAAGTGTCTGCGTTCCAGTTCGTCGAAATCCTTCATGTATTGAAGAATCGTGATGTTCTTGCAGTCAAAGTGATTTGCCACATCCCTGACCCGGATGTTCCTGTCGTCGCTGTAGTTTACCATTACAGAAAGCAGCAAGGCCTGCTCTCTCGAGAGGGACATCTGCCCTCCGATAAAATCCAGCGCAGGCGCGGCTTTCTCGAAAAATTCCGCGCTCAGTTTAGATCCGGCTGAAAGTTCGACAGCACTCTCCATCAGCTGCAGGATGGACTTGCCCTTCGTGCAGATACTTTCATGATTCTTTCTTTCTTCTGGTTTCGTCTTGGACATGATATGAATTTACTCTCTGGTTTCTGCTGCAAAATTATATGGTCAATGTGCCAAACTATGGCATATCGAAATTTTCTTACAGAAATTTCGATTGAATTTCATTGAAAAATAAATTTGCTATGCCACATGCTTTTCTCTATCTTTGTATGATATAAACTTATCTGCATATGAAGATTTCCAGCAAATATAAGGTCCGTGAAATGGCGGGGCAGCATGTAGTGATTATACAGGGCAGAAACGGCGAAGATATGACCAAGATCATCTCGTTGAATGACACTTCGCTCTTCCTGTGGAACGAGATGAACGGCAGGGAATTCGATGTGGATGACGTCAAGTCTGCTCTCATCTCCAGATACGGAATCGCAGAAGACCTGGCTTCCCGCGATGCAGAAGCATGGTGCCGGCAGCTGAAAGACTGCAATCTCCTGGCATAATCTTCAGCTGATGAAATTCCGGGACATTTTTTCCGTCATACCGAGGCGTGACAGGAAGAGGGGAATCCTGGTGGCGGCATCCCTCTTTCTCAGGGCAGTGCTCGATTTTGCCGGTGTGGTGGTTTTCATCCCGGTTCTGGCCCAGGTGCTGGAAAAGGAAGGCGACATCGCCTCTGTTCTTCCCGTGGCGGCGGCAGCCATGGCTTTTATCTTGCTCAAGAGTCTTGCAGTCATTTGGCTGGCCAGATACAGAAGCCGTTTTGTATTCTCCCTGTACAGCACGCTTGCAGATACTCTCCTCAGAAACTTTGTGTCCAGAGGCCTGCTTTTTATACGCCAGTCGAACAGCGTGGACCTGGCCAACAAGGTGAATGCGGTGACCATGACCTTCATCTCCGGAGTTCTCCTTTCCCTGCTGAATGTCCTGTCTTCCGCCATTCTTCTGGTCATCATTTTGACAGCGCTTTTCCTGTATGAGCCTTTGCCTACACTGGCGCTTGTGCTTGTCATAGGCCCGTTTATGTTCTTTTATTCGTTTTTTGTCAGAAACAGGATGAAAAAGCTGGGACTGGCTGAGAACCAGGCCCGCAGGGATCAGATCCGTTCTGTCCTGGACCTGTTCAGAGGCTATCCTGAATATTATATAAACGACGCTCTGGAGCATCAGATGGATGTCTTTCATTCCAGCATAGACCAGGTCACTGATGTACGCATCAAGTCAGAGTCATATTCAGCCGCCTCCTCTGGATTCATGGAAATCACCGTGATGCTTTCCATCATCCTTCTCATGCTCTTGTCCATGTCCACTTCATGGGGGCTCTCGATGACATTTGGCATTTTCGCCCTGTCAGCTATGAAGATTCTGCCGTCAGTGCGCTCTATAGTGGCCGGCTGGCAGGCAGTCCAGACTTCCAGGTACAGCGTAGATATCCTGAAAGAAATATTGGAGCCATCCGGCCAGGATGCCCTGCGGGCAATGTCTTCGTCCGGCAAAATTTTATCCCGGGAAGGATGTCTTCCGCAGGAAGACAATTCAGGCGAGGAAGTTCATGTCCCGGCCAGCCTGGATTTTGCCAGGGCAATATCGCTCCGCTCGGTGTCGTTCCGCTATGATGCGGAAAGCCAGGAGCTTTTCAATAATTTCAGCATTGAAATAAAAAAAGGTGAATATGTAGGCATAAAAGGCCATTCCGGTGCAGGCAAGACCACATTGTTCAATCTGCTGATGGGCTTTTACGCACCGCAGTCAGGAGGGCTTTATGTCGATGACACGGAGATCACTTCGGACAATGTCGCTCTCTGGCAGGAAAAGCTGGGATATGTGCCGCAGGATGTTTTCCTGATCAACGGCACATTTGTGGAAAATGTAGCCTTCGGGCAGTCTCCTGACCTGGCAGACAGGCAGAAGATAGAACGTATCTTCAGAAAAGTCGGGCTTTGGGAGTGGATATCCTCCCTGCCTCACGGCATAGACACCAGGCTGGCTGAAGCTGGAAATTCCATTTCAGGCGGACAGAAGCAGCGGATAGGCATAGCCAGAGCTCTTTACAAGGGTGCGTCAGTGCTTTTTTTCGATGAGGCCACGTCATCTGTAGACATGAAGACCGAGAGCGAGATAAACCGCTTTATAACAGAGCTGTCTCATGAAGATGAGTCATTGACGGTGATAGTCATTGCCCACAGGCAGGAGACTCTGGACTCATGTTCCCGCATAATTGATATTGATAAAATCAGATAATATGGATGAAAGAAAAATATTGGTCGCAGACTATTCTTTTTCGGTGACTGGAGCTTCCTTCCTGCAATATATCGACAGGTCAGGCGCTTTCGCGGATTTCTTTACTGACAAAGCTCCTGATTTTTATATAAAGACAGAGCTTGACGAGTCCGAAGTGCTGCAGTCTCCTGAATATCAGAGCCGCGAAATCTGTTATGAAATCAGCTTTGAAGGGATAGACTGTTCTTATGGGAAAGCCGGAGACAGGATTTACTTCGACATGAAGTCTCCGGACAAGATTTCCACTCTGGTGCTTCTCTGGAGCCCTGGTGCATCTGAAATCTTCAGCACTGCAGGGAAATATTCCCCGTCTATGGTGCGTTTCGGCCTGTGGATGGCTCTCAATATGCTCGCAGTCAAAGGAAAATGCGTGGCAGTGCATAGCTCTGTTAATGTGTGCAACGGGGTGGCCGCCATGTTTCTCGGAGAATCAGGTACAGGAAAAAGCACCCATACCAGGCTTCTGCGCGAAAGATATCCCGGCATGTTCCTGCTGAATGACGACAGCCCTTTTGTCAGGGTCTTCGATGACGGGCGTGTCATGGTTTACGGTTCACCATGGAGCGGCAAGACCCCGTGCTATCGTCAGGAGAAATATCCGCTGAGGGCAATGGTGCGTCTCAGCCAGGCGCCTTTCAACAGAATCACCGCACTTCCTCCTCTGCAGGCGATTGGAGCTTTGCTGCCTTCTGCGCCTCCGGCTTTCAACTATGTCGACGAGACCTCGGACCTGGTCTGTGATTTTGTTTCAGATGCAGTGTCATCGGCATCATTCTATCATTTGGAGTGCCTGCCTGACACAGCTGCCGCTGAGCTGACATATAATACTGTGTTCAGAGATGCCAGATAAGGAACACAGGACCATCATCATCCCTAATGATGTCTTTTTCGCCCAGGTATGCGAGAGCCTGGAGGACGGGCATGCCGTGACCTTTACTGTAAAAGGATACAGCATGTTTCCGTTCATGAGAAATGAGAAGGATCGTGTATGCCTGGAAAAATACGATGGCAGGGAGCTGCCGGAAGGCGAAGTGATTTTGTTCAGATTCCACGATAAATATATTCTCCACAGAATTTATGCTGTGGAGAGAGCTTCTGACGGGAATCTGCTATACAGGACAATGGGGGACGGCAATGTGAAGGGGATGGAGTATGCCTCTCCTGAAAGTGTCGCAGGCGTGATGGTGAAAAGAATCACCCCTTCCGGAAAAGAATGGCTCTGCAGCTCTGATTCCTGGAAGAGGTGTTCGTATTTGTGGAAAAGAATGATGCCTGTCAGGAGGCTGCTACTGGCAGTCCTTCGGCGTATCTGGCGCTGAACCTGCGGCCGTCTGTTTTCCTTCTTTCTCTGTGCCAGGCTTTGGCCTGGCGTTGAGTGCTGTCATGGCTCTGTCAGGTCCTGCAGTGGCGAATGATTTGATGCCTGCAATCACTCTTTCGCAGATTTCAGGCATTTGAGCTTTTTCTTCAGCGCTCAGTTCGCCCAGCACGAAATCTATCTGTCCTCCGCGGCTGAAGTTGTTCCCGATGCCTACTCTTATCCTGGCGTATTCCTGGCTTCCGAGCATATCAGTGATGTTTGTCAGCCCGTTGTGCCCTCCTGCGCTGCCGTTTTTTCTCATGCGGAGCGTGCCGAACGGAAGGTTCAGGTCGTCGGATATGACGAGCAGATGGTCCAGCGGAAGCTTGAGTTCGTTCATCCAGTATCTGACAGCCTTCCCGCTCAGATTCATGTACGTGGATGGCTTGAGCAGGGTGAATTTACGCCCTTTGAATGATATTTCCGCAGTGCTTCCGTATCTACCAGACTGGAAAACAGTATTGGATGCCTGAACCCAGGCATCCAATACCATAAAACCCATGTTGTGTCTGGTATTTGAATATTCTGCGCCGATATTTCCCAATCCGGCTACCAGAAAGTTCTCCATACCTAACTTAGGTCAGTCCGATGAATTAAGCGTTCTGTGCAGCCTGTGCTGTGGCGCGGGTAGCCCTTACGGAGCAGATGATGGTTCCCTTCGGAGACACGATGTTGATGTTGTCGTAGTGAAGGTCGCCGGCTACAATCTGCTTGCCGATCATAAGGTTGGTAGTGTCAACCTCGAGGCTGTCAGGCAGGTTCTCGATGAGTGCGCTGATGCGGAGCTTGCGTGAAGAAACGAGGAGCTTTCCTCCGAGTTTCACACCTTCTGAGTGACCGGTGATCACTACAGGCACATCTATAACTACCGGCTTGTCTTCTGCGATGGCGAGGAAGTCTACGTGAAGAGCTTCGTCTGTGACAGGATGCCACTGCACTTCATGGAGCACTGCCTTGAATTTCTTGCCGTCGTTGAGCTCGAGCTCTACGATGTAGGAGTTAGGAGTGTGAGTGAGCGCTTTCAGATCCTTTGCTGTCACTGTGAAGAGAACATTCTCGATGCCTGCGCCATAAATGTTGCAAGGCACCAGGCCCTGCTTGCGGATGCTTTTTACTGCCGCCTTGTTGCCTGCTTCGCGGACAACGCCTTTCAATTCAATGTGTTTCATCTTGTTTAATTTGAAAATGTGTTACTCAGTCCGTTCCCGGACCCCATTGCACCAAAAGCCTTTTGGCTTTTAGGGGCTGCAAATATACAAAAAAAAGTTATGCCACGTCCAGCCGCATAACTTTTTTTGCAGATATATAGCATCTTAATATATGTCGATGTCGGGAATCCAGTGCGTGGCCTGGTTCCATTTGTATCCTTTGTAATAATCATTCAGATAGTCTCTTGTGCTTCCGGCTTTCAGGGCGCTCGGCAGATACATGCTCAGTCCGCAGAATGTGTCGATTTTAGAGTCGAAGAAATATTCCGTGTTCGCCTTGTACAGAACGCAGCCGGCCAGAGCTTCATCCACTTCCATAAGCTCAGCCTCGGATGCGGCCTGGGAAACGATGTCGCGGAGGTCGTAAAAATAGCAAGGATATGCATTGCCATATCTGTCAGTGTGGGTGTAGTTCAGCTGCTGGACTTTCGTGTGGTCTATGCCTGGAAGCTGTCCGGTATGTCCGCTGAATATTTTTTCGCATGCTTCGGCGAGCGGCTCCAGCATGCCGCAGTCCACCACCGATATGAGGGCGGACCTGTACTGGCCGCTCTGGGAATTGTAATGGTTGAAATAGTCTTCAGCTACGCCGATGAGATTTGACGGAGTCTCTTCCAGAAGCCGGCTTGTGATATTTGTGTACACCATCCCGTCTGACAATATTTCCTCGGAAGAGAATACCAGATAGCCGCACTTGTCCTTGAGTTCGTATGCCACTTCCACTCCTCCTGTCAGGCAGGCGTCGAAGATGAGGTAGCTCAGCTTGAAGGGAATGGCCTTGGCGAATTCCCTGACATCCATTTCAGCATTGTTCCCTGCATCCTGCCCGATGCTTCTTTCTGGCTTTCCAGCAGTTTTGGCCGCGATGCTTCCAGAGCTGGCAGAGGCTTCCGGCGCGGAATATGACGGGCTGGTATACAGGCTGTATCCTGGAGGAAGCCAGCCAGATGCGTGAGAAGAGAATATCATCCCGTATTCTTTCGACGGAAAATTTTCTTTCACATAGCTGAGTACATCCGCCAGTGTCTCCGGGTCCACAGCCCTGGTGCCGGAGGGCCATGTATGGACGGTGTCCCTGACAGCTTGCCCGTCATGATTTATGTACAGTCTTATAAGGCAGGGCGGAATGTCTGTGCTGTAGCCTGATTTAGAGTGATGTGCAAAAACCAGAAGGTTGTCGCTGTAGCCGTATCCTTCGGGCAGATAGCTTTCGAAAATGTCATCTATGTCATCGCGAAGAGCATTGGAGAGGTTGTTGAAGCCTGCAGAATACACCAGGAGCGTCCGTCTGGTATCTTCCGAAGGATTTCTGGTCACAGCTCCTATGTTTCCGTTCCAGAAATTCCTGCCTCCGGAAAAGTCCGGCTTCAGAGAGTCCCCGCATGAAGACAAGACCGTCGCGGCCAGCGATGCACTTATAATAATATTGTATATGCTCTTCATATTTCTTAAAGTTCCGTCTCAGGGCGGAAAGCTTTGCAAAACTACGTAAATTTTCCATAGTTGATATGGGAAGACAGAAAAAATCGCTATATTTGTCAGAAACGCGGGCATTGCGGAGCATATGTCCCGGGGTGAAAATATGTTTGCTGTGAAAATCTAAATTCAAATTTTCTTTTTATATGAAAACCTATCTTTTCAATGCCGTTGCAGGACTTGCGGCAGTATCGCTGCTTTTCGTGCAATGTTCAAAGGAAGATGAGCTCCAGTCTGGTCTGGGGGGGGGTAACCCGTCAGAAGAGACAGTGACCATCACAGTCAGAAGCGCTGAAAACCATCAGGAAACAGGTACAAAGACTTCCATCGTCACGGAAGGAAATCTGGGAAAAGTCATCTGGAACGAGGGCGATGTCGTGGACATAAACGGCAAGCGGTATCCAGTGATTCCTGATTCGTCCGACCCGTCAGTGGGTATCGTTGAAAATGTCGCCGCGAGCAATGAGTATCTTGCCACATACGGCTCCAATGTCTATTCATGGTCAGAAGAGTATCTGTCTGTGGGTTTTTCGTCTTATCCGGCATATTCTCAAAACACATTTGCTGACGGCTATAATCCCATGGTGGCTTACAGCACCACCCCGGAGCTGCAGTTCAGAAATGCCGGAGGCTTGCTCCGCATAGGTATTGCTGGAAATGGCGAGGAGGTGAGAAGCGTGGCTGTGTCCACTGCTGACGGCACTTTCATCAGCGGATCTTTGAAGATTCCGGTGGCTGATGTCAGGGATGGCGTCATGGCTGATACGTACAGTGATTTCCAGTACGAAGGAAATTCAACCCAGTGCATAGAACTTTATCCTGGCGACGAGGATTATGTTCCCGTCATCCTGAGCGAAGATCCCGAATATTTTTATTTCGTGGTCCCTCCGCAGACTTACCCGTCCTTTACGGTGATGGCTGCAGATATGAACGGAGATGTGACAGTGAAGAAAATGACAAGTCCTGTGGAAGTTTTCCGTTCCACTCTGGTGCCTATGGCCGCATTTGAATTCGACCCTCTTCCGAGGCCGGAAGTCACTATTCTCAGCCAGACTTCTCACTCAGTGACCTATAAAGTGGAGGCTGAGCCTGGAATGGAAATCAGAAGCGCCGCTGTTTATGGCCCTGTATACGATATCTTGCCTCCAATCGATCTTACAGGTGATGAAATGGCGCAGTACAACTATGCCATTTCCGCTCTTTGGGATACTCCGAATGTCACTGTCCTGGGCGCAGACGGCACTTATACAGCCACTGTCGAGAAATTCTATAATTTTTACGAAGGGGAATTCGTGGACATGAACGCCGGCACTGAGTATTATATAGTGGCTTCTTATGGAAATTCGGAAGACCCTGTCGGAGGAGCTTTTGCGACGAAAGCAGTTACAGATCCGGCGGAGGACGCCGGACCGTCGCTTGACATAGCTGTTGCAGAAGAAGAAAGTTCATATTATGACATCTATCTGAACATCAAGGCCGGAAATTCTGCATCGGAAATCAGAGTGGCATCCATGCCGCTTGCCACGTATCAGCAGATGACAGCGGCCGGTATGGACGACAGGGATATCGCACTTTTCTCATCCTATGCATTAGACGAGGAGTCTCTGGCGCTGGCCAAGGGCGAAGGCTATCTCTTCGAATATGACTACGATACTGTATATCCTTCGACGGATTATGTCTTCATAGTGGCTGCCATAGCTGCAGGCGGCGGAGAAACTGTCATGAAAGAAGAATACACCACGCCGCAACACTTGCCGGACAATCCGCAGTGGGAAGAATTCTCCTCAGATGCATCTGTCCATGTGTACAAATGGACATCTGACGGATATGAATACGAATACAATATAGAGATGCCGGGAATGGCCGTGGAGAAAGTGTCAGGCATGGAGATATACAGGATAGCATGGAATATTCACGAAAATGATGAGTTCTCGCAATATATGACCGGCCTTGGCTGCACTCCAGACTCTTCTTATGACAGTACATACCTGTATCTGGATCTGAACGATGGCTATATGAACATCTACCCTGAAGAAAGTTTCACTGGCTTCAAGAATGAAAACGGAGAATCTGTATATTTTTCATGCAGCAATGTCTATGTCTCCGAGGATTCATACGCCATTCGCATGAACGGATCTGCAGACCTGACTTCTGATGTCATGGACTATGACAAGACTCTGGACTACTGCAATATCAGCATCGAGATACCGATAAACACTTCTGAAATTCTATAAAAGGACAAAATCATGAAATACAATATATTTAAATGCCTCGCCATTCTGTCTGCCATGCCTCTGGCAATGGTGCAGTGCGCCAAGGAAGAGATAGAGCCGGATTCCCGGCCTTCCGGCAATACTGTGACCCTTACGCTGAAAAGCCCTTCGGCAGATGACACCAAGACCTGGCTCGGAGACCAGGGGCAGGTTTTCTGGTTGGAGAATGATCAGATATACATCAACTATTCATGGTATACAGTAGTGCCTGACCCGGATGACCCTTCTGCAGCCACTGTCGAAGGCGTAACGGAAAGCGAAAGCTATATGGCTTTCTATCCATACTACTATTACAGCGGCGGCATGAGTTACGGTGTCAATATTCCGAACTATCAGCAGTATGGATGGGGTTATCAAGACATGCAGGCAAATCCGATGGCCGGCTATACAGAGAGCGGAGAATTGGACATGTACAATCTCGGGGCCATAATCCGTATAGGAGTTACCGGAAATGGTGAACAGCTGGACAGGCTGACATTGTGGAGGAATGACGGCAAGCCTGTTGCAGGAACGATGCTTGTGCCGGAAACTCATATAAAAGAATCCTCTTATTCGGATGCCTATTCTGACTTCGTCCCTGAAGATCAGTATAAATATATCCGTATGGAAGGATTCTGGAACGGTGAGACTGGAGACCCGCTTGAACTCGGCCAGGAGCCTTTGTATTTCAATTTCGTAGTGGCGCCTGACACTTATCCGGAAGGTTTTACAGTAGTCCTTCGTGCTTACGATAAAACATCTGGTGCGTACAAGTATGCCATGCAGAGCACATACCGGAGCGAGGATTTCTTCCGCTCCACCATAACTCCCAAGACTCCGTTCGGCTTCAAGGATGTGGAAGCCCCGCAAGTAACGGTGACAGGCCAGACTGCTACGACAGTCTCGATAGAGGTGGCTGGACAGCGTGGAGCATATATACGTGCCGCGGCTGTGGAGAAATCTACATGGGATGAATATTCTTCCGGCTATGAGAATGCTCAGGAAGGTATCAATTGGGGGGCGATTGAAAATCTTTCAAAGGAAGGTGTCGCCATGTGCCAGGTGGGAGAGTCAGGTGTATGCGGCATCACCCTGGACAAGGCTTATAAAGAAACTGCAAATCCTGTAAATATTTCTGCCGATACAGAATATGCTGTAGTCGTGGCATATGCTGACATGGATTATGTCATCACGCCTGCAGCCATGGCGACGGCCAAGACTGACCCTGCTTCCGGCGAAGCTCCGCAGCTGGACATATCTCTGAGCGAGCGCAATGCTTATGACGAGCTGGATGTGAATATCAGGGCTGAAGGGGTCGCCAGCGTGGCATATGCAGTTTTCTCAGCTGTGCGGTATGACTATGAGAAGGCCGGAGGAATAACCGACGAGGAAATCATCGCCGCATATGGATATATACTGGATGACGAGGAGCTGGCGGAGGCTTCCGGTGCCGGATGCACGATATCTCTCGATGAATATGGTCAAAACGGCCTGATGTCGGAATTGTATCCGGATACAGAGTATGTGCTGATAGTGTCGGCTCAGTCAGAGGGCGGCATGGTGTCCACTGATACAGAGAGAGGAAAGACCGCAGTGCATATAGATCCGGATGGGACCTGGGCCCCTGTCGGCACAGGAAAATTATATTTCTCTTTCGTGGAGAAAGAATATGATGTAGCCATAGAAAGAATGACAGGAACGCCTGTATACAGATTTGTCAGCCCGTTGAACACTGACCAGGATTTTCTCTCAAGAGCAGGAGAATATGGAATCACTGCCGCAGACAATGGCAGTCATTATATCTATCTCGATCTTGTGGACGACTATGATTTCAAAATGCCTGCTTTTGAAAATATGGTGGGGCTGGAATATTCAGAAGGAGAGTCCCAGTCCGGCTATCCTTTGTTCATGACTTCATCGGGATATACTGAAATATCCGAATATGCTGTCAGGATTGATACTTATGTCGGTCTCAATTATCAGACAGAGACAGGAGAACTTTGGTGGTGCATGGATTTCAATATGACACTGGAGTTTGAGGTGCCGCAGGGCACTGGACTTCCTGGCGGAGCTTCAAACGAGGATTTCGATATCAAGGATGAGATTCAGTGGCAGTAGATCCATGATTTGATGCTGTCTCTGAGTTTTAAGAAACCGGCTGATTTGATGTCTGCCGGTTTTTTCTTATTTTTGCCGGGCAATATTAATCGGAATCAATTATCTCTAATATTATGATAAAAATAAATAAAATGATGGCAGCAATAGGGGCCTCCGCTTTGATGGTGTCATGCACCGGCGGACAGAAAGCCGGCGACGGGTTCAAATATCTGATAGATGAATTCGCCGACCTGAAAATCATGCGTTATCAGATTCCAGGATGGGACCAGCTCTCGCTTCAGCAGAAAGCATACGTCTATCATCTCGGAGAAGCCGCAAAATACGGCAGGGACATCATCTGGATGCAGAACTGCGAGGTGAATCTTCCTGTCAGGAAGGCTGTAGAGACTATTATAGAAAAATATGACGGAGACAGGGACTGCGAGGAATTCCAGGATTTCATGGTGTATGCCAAGCGGCTTTTCTTCAGCAACGGCATCCATCACCACTACGCAGAGGACAAGTTCTTTCCTGACTGCTCAATGGATTATTTCAGATCCCTTCTCGCCGCTGCAGGGCAGGATGCCTCGGCAGACCAGCTTCTGGACTGGATATACAATCCGGACATCTTCCCTCAGCGCAAATCCACAGACAAATCCGGAGACATAGTGGCAGAGTCGGCTGTGAATTTCTACGATGGTGTCACTCGTGCGGAAGTCGAGAGATTTTATGCAGACATGGCCGATCCTGACGACCCTCAGCCTATATCATATGGACTGAACAGCAAGCTGGTGAAGGGCAAGGACGGAGTCATCCGCGAGGAAGTGTACAAGATAGGCGGCCTCTATGGTCCGGCACTCGAAAAAATTGTCGAGGAACTCGGCAAAGCCAGGGCTTTCGCCGAGAACGAGACACAGAAAAAATACATTGACCTCCTTATGGAATATTACCGCACCGGTGACTTGAAGCTCTGGGACGAATACAATATCGAGTGGGTGAACGACACTCTGGGCACTGTGGATTTCGTGAACGGATTTGTAGAGGACTACAATGACCCTCTCGGCAGAAAGGCTACATGGGAGGGCCTGGTGAATATCAAGGACCACGCGGCTTCGGCCAGGACAGAAATCATCAGTGAAAACGCCCAGTGGTTCGAGGATCATTCTCCAGTAGACGACAGATTCAAAAAGCCTGTGGTCAAGGGCGTTTCGGCCAAGGTCATAGATGCCACGACACTGGCAGGGGACTGCTATCCATCCACTCCGATAGGAATCAATCTTCCGAATGCCGACTGGATCAGGCGTGACTATGGCTCCAAGTCTGTGACTATAGCGAATATCACCCATGCTTATGATCTGGCCGCCCAGGAGTCGCCGAACAGCACCCTGAAAGAATTCGCATGGTCTGAGGAGGAAGTGGCTGACGCCAAAAAATATCTGACTCTGACCGACGAGATTCATACGGATCTGCACGAATGCCTGGGCCATGGTTCAGGACAGCTTCTCCCTGGTACGCCGGCAAATGCTCTGGGAGAGTACAGCTCCACCCTTGAGGAGACGCGTGCTGACCTTTTCGGACTGTATTACATCGCTGATCCTAAGCTTGTTGAGCTGGGAATCCTCCCTGACAGCGAAGCTTGGAAACCTCAGTATTCGAACTATATCAGGAACGGCCTGATGGTGCAGTTCACCCGTGTGGAGCTCGGCAAGAAAAACACCGAAGCCCATATGCAGAACCGCAAGCTGATAGCCGAGTGGTGCTACGAGGCTGGTCTTGCAGACAATGTGATAGAGAAGAAGGTCCGTGACGGAAAGACATATTTCGTGGTCAATGACTATGATGCTCTCCGAGGTCTGTTCGGGAAGCTGCTCGCCGAGGTGCAGCGCATCAAGTCCGAGGGCGACTATGCGGCAGGCAAGGCCCTCGTGGAGAAATATGCTGTCAACATCGACCCTGATCTGCATAGGGAGGTGCTCGAAAGATACAAGGCTCTGAATCTCAAGCCGTATGGCGGTTTCGTGAATCCTGAGATCATCCCTGTCGAGAAGCATGGCAAAGTCGTGGACTACAAGGTCGAATATCCGGACGACTATCTCGGCCAGATGATGGAGTACGGAAGAAAATATTCTACGCTCTGATGCTGGTCCCGAAGCAGATAATTTCGGAGTACGGCTCCTATCTGAGGATAGAAAGGGCCATGTCTGAGAATACGGCCGCCGCTTATACGTCAGACTTGTCCGGTTTTTTCCATCATGTGTCCAAAGCTCCGGAAGAAATTTCTGCAGACGACATTGTGTCATATTTCAGTGACCGCAGGTCAATATCCAAACGGACGCAGGCGCGCATATTGAGCGCCTTGCGTTCGTTTTTCAATTATCTGATACTGGAAGGCTATGTCGCAGACAATCCATGTGACAGGGTAGATGCCCCGAAAATAGGGCGCAGGCTGCCGGAAGTATTGTCTGTGGAGGAAGTGGACGCCATGATTTCATCGGTGGACACTGCATCGTGGACTGGACTGAGAGACCGTGCGCTGCTGGAGGTCATGTACGGATGCGGGCTCAGGGTGTCCGAGGCTGTGGGGCTCAGGATTTCGGAAATTTATTTTAAGGAAGGCTTTGTGCGCATCACTGGGAAGGGTGACAAGCAGCGTCTGGTCCCGCTCGGGGATGTCGCGGCAGATGCATTGGAGAAGTACCTGCACTCCAGGCCCGAGCCAGATGATCCGAAAAATTCAGACTATGTGTTCCTGAATGCCAGAGGCGGGAAGCTGTCCCGTGTGTCGGCTTTCAATTTAGTGAAGGCCAGCGCGCTTTCAGCAGGAATCACAAAAGAAATCTCGCCGCATTCTCTCCGCCATTCATTCGCCACTCATCTGATAGCCAACGGGGCTGACCTGAGGGCTGTGCAGGAGATGCTTGGACACGAAAGCATCCTCACCACGGAGATTTACACCCATATCGACAGCGCCACCTGGCAGGCCGTCATTCTCAAATCTCATCCCCGCTCCAGAAGGTGAAACTGCCTTGCTGGCCAGAAACTCTATATTGATTCCTCTTTTACAGCTTCGTTGTAGCAGTGGCGGCACAGAGGTTCGTATACATCTTTTTCACCAAGGACTACTAAATCCCCGTTTTTCGACAGACGGTGCGAATTGTTCGCGGGGCTGCCGCATTTCACGCAGATGGCATGCACTTTCTGCACATCTTCAGCTACTGCCATCAATGCAGGCATAGGCCCGAAAGGTTTTCCTGCGAAATCCGTGTCCAGTCCGGCTATGATGACTCTGATGCCTCTGTTTGCCAGGGACTGCGCCACTTCCACTATAGTGTCGTCGAAGAACTGGGCTTCATCTATCCCGACTACATCTACATCGCTTGAAAGCAGGAGCATGCTGGCAGGCGTGTCGATAGGAGTCGACGGAATGCTGTGGAAATCATGCGACACCACCTGGTCGTCAGAATACCTGACATCTATGGCCGGCTTGTAGATTTCCACCTTCTGATTTGCGAACTGTGCTCTTTTGAGCCTCCGTATAAGTTCTTCCGTCTTTCCTGAAAACATTGATCCGCAGATCACTTCTATCGAGCCTGCTCTTTTTACGCATTCTGAAAACATTTCGCTGATTTTGTAGTTTGGAGACCAAAGATAGTGAATCTCGGTCAACCTTTGAATTTTTTGCGGCTGAAATCCGCCCTTATTCAAAAAGAAAATGTAACTTTGAAAATTGTACTGCATGAAATCGCCATTTATTTGGCTGAGGCCAATGCCGGGAGCTTTTCGAGATGGGTAAACTTTATATAGTGCCGACACCGGTCGGCAATCTGGAAGATATGACATTCAGGGCGGTCAATGTCCTTAAATCAGTGGACCTGATTCTGGCTGAAGACACCAGAACCAGCTCTGTCCTTCTGAAGCATTATGATATTCATGGCAGGCTGGAGTCGCATCACAAGTTCAATGAGCATAAAACCGTTTCTGTCATCAAGGAGAGGATTCTGGCAGGTATGGATGTGGCCTTGATCAGCGATGCAGGCACTCCCGGGATATCAGATCCGGGCTTTCTGCTTGTGCGGACTTGCGTAGAAGAAGGGATAGAAGTCGAGACCCTGCCCGGAGCCACCGCTTTTGTCCCTGCCCTGGTCAGTTCCGGCTATCCCTGCGACCGATTCTGTTTCGAAGGTTTCCTGCCAGTGAAGAAAGGCCGGCAGACCAGGCTGTCCGAACTGGAGAGCGAAACCAGGACCATGATATTTTACGAATCACCATATCGGCTGGTCAAGACGCTTGAGCAGTTCGCAGAGCATTTCGGGCCGGAGAGAGGGTGCTCGGTGGCCAGAGAGATATCGAAGAAATTTGAAGAACACAGGCGCGGGACATTGAGAGATGTGGCTCAATGGTATGCCGCTCATGAGCCTAAAGGCGAGATAGTCATTATAGTGGAGGGGACTCCTGAAAGGGAGAAAGCGAAGGAGAAGGACAAATGGAAGAAAGAAGAAAAGAGTCCGGAGGCGATGGACGCCACGGACTGAAATCGTCATTTGCGGCAGGAGTCGCGGCGCTGGTGTTTCTGGTCATCGGATATCAGACCGCATTGTTCATTCACAAAGCTTCGGTGCTGAAGATATTGGAGAACAAAGATGCTCCGGACACTGTTTTCGTGATAGACAGGGCTCTGGCTGAAAGCATTCTTGCGCCGGTTCCGCAGGAAAGCCTTGAAACCATGCGCAAAACCATCAGAGGAAAAGATGTTTATGCGGTGAAGAAGGAATCGGAGCACAGCCCCATAGTGAAAGCCGTGAGGGAGAAAGTCGCGCCTAAAAGCGTGGAAAATTTCCGGTTCAATCCGAATACTGTGGCGGTTCCGGACCTGGTGAGGCTCGGCTTCACCGAGCGCCAGGCCATTTCCATAGACAATTACAGAAAAAAAGGCGGGATCTTCCGCAGAAAAGAGGATTTTGCGAAGTCGTTCGTAGTGGCCGACTCTGTCTATGCCCGTCTCGAACCATTCATTGACATCCCTCTGCTTGATCTGAATCTCGCTGATTCCGCCGCTTTTGACAGGCTGCCAGGGATAGGAGGCTATTTCGCCTCGAAGATGGTGGAGTTCCGCAGACGGCTCGGAGGCTCATATTCTTACAAAGAGCAGCTGATGGACATATGGCGTTTTGACGAAGAAAAATTCAATGCCCTTTCTGATCTGGTTGCCGTCGCCGACGGCAATGCCAGGGCTTATCCTCTGTGGACATTGCCGGCAGATTCACTGAAGCTGCATCCTTACATCGGCGCTTATGCCGCACGCGGAATCGTACTTTTCCGGGAAAACAATCCCCGGTCTGAGTGGACTGTGGAGGCTCTTGCCAAAGCCGGAGTCCTCAAGCCGGAAATGGCCTCAAAGCTCTCCCGCTGCCGTATTGCAGCACCTTAGCCGCCATTCTGACCGCCTTCTATTTCAGGAATTTCCGGACAAGTTTTTCTTTCAAGGCTGAATAAGGCTGGTACCGCATTGGGAGATCCAGCCAGAATGGCTTGTCGACTATGCTCTTCAGGTGCGTGAAAGTATCGAATCCGAATTTCCCATGGTATCGGCCCATGCCGCTTTCGCCCACGCCGCCGAACGGCAGCTCTTCTGATGCCAGGTGTATGATGGTGTCGTTCACGCATCCGCCTCCGAAATGCATCCTGGACAGGAAAAATTCTTTCATTCTTTTGTCCTTGGTGAAAATATAGGCGGCCAGCGGACGGGGATGGCTGTCCACATAGTCCAGAACTTCCTCCGTCTCCCTGTATGTAAGCACAGGCATCAGAGGGCCGAAGATTTCGTCCTGCATGATACGCAGGCTTCCGTGTTCAGGATTTGTGATGCTTCCCAGCCGGAAAATGGACGGAGAGATTTTCAGTTTTTCTTCATCCGTGAATCCTCCGAATACGCATTTGTCTCTGACTTCGTCCATCATTTCGCACAGGCGTCCGAAATGCTTTCTGTTTATTATCTTTCCATAGTCTGCATTTGACATCTGGTCCAATCCGTACATGCCCAGAATTTCACGTTTGCAGTTTTCTATAAAGCTGTCTGCCACACTTTCATGGACTATGACATAGTCCGGCGCAACGCATGTCTGTCCACAGTTCAGATATTTCCCGAATACCGTCCTGGCGGCTGTGACTTTCATGTCAGCAGAAGGTGTGACTATCACCGGGCTTTTCCCTCCCAGTTCCAGTGTCACAGGGGTGAGATGCCTGGATGCTTTCTCCATGACCAGCCGGCCGACGGTCTTGCTCCCGGTGAAGAATATATAGTCGAATTTCTGCTCCAGCAGACCGGAATTCACATCGCGTCCGCCTTCCACCACTGCCGCATGTTCTTCAGAAAAGACGTTTTCCACTATTTTCCTTACTGCCGCCGACGTGGCGGGAGAGTAGGCGCTGGGTTTCAGGATGACAGTGTTTCCTGCCGCCACGGCACTGGCCAGCGGAGCCATGCAGAGCAGAAAAGGATAGTTCCACGGGCTCATCACCAGAACATTGCCGTATGGCTCCGGAATTATTTTGCTGCTGGCAGGAAATTGGGCGAGGGGAGTCCTTACGCGCCGGGGCTTGGCCCATTTTTTCAGATTCCGGATAGTGCAAGACAGTCCGGAGAGGGCCATCCCGATTTCTGTCATGTATGCCTCAGTCTTGCTTTTGCCCAGGTCTTCGGCCAGCGCGGCGGAAATTTCATCCTGCCTGCCGCAGATTTCCTCTCTCAGCCGTTTCAGAAGTTCAAGTCTCCATTTTACAGAAAGAGTTCCTCCGCTACGGAAGAACTCTCTCTGCTTTTTCAGTATTTCCATATCCGTCAGAATGATTTGAAACCTACTGCCTTCCGTACCAGAGAAAGCGTCGCCCCTGCACTTTCCCTCGCCCTTTCACGTCCTGAAGCCACGACCTTAGAAAGGTATGCGTCATCGTTGTATATGGCGTCTATCTTCTCTTTGATAGGCAGCGTCACCTTGCAGATGTCTGCGGCCAGCTGCTTTTTCAAATCTCCGTATCTGATGCTGCAGTCGTTCCATTTCTCTGTGAAATAGTCCACGGTGGACTGGTCAGACACGAGTTTCATCAGGGTGAAAAGATTCTGAATCACTTCAGGCATAGGGGAATTCGGCTCTGTCGGGCCGGAATCTGTCACGGCTTTCATCACTTTTTTGGTGATGGTCTTCTCGTCATCATAGAGATAGACGCCGTTTCCATTGCTCTTTCCCATTTTCCCGCTTCCGTCCAGCCCTGGAACTTTGACTGCGCCACCCTGGAATACGAGATTCCTCGGCTCAGGGAAAATTTCTTCGCCGTACATGTTGTTGAACCTGCGGGCGAAAACCCTGGCCAGTTCCAGATGCTGTTCCTGGTCCTTTCCTACAGGCACCCGCTGAGCCCTGTGGGCGAGTATGTCGGAGGCCATCAGAACAGGGTAGGTGAGCAGGCCGGCATTCACGTTGTTCGGATTCTGGCGGACCTTTTCCTTGAATGTCACCGTCCTTTCCAGTTCTCCCACGTATGCTATCATGTTGAGAAGAACATACAGTTCGCTTATCTCAGGCACATCGCTTTGAATGTATATGGCAGATTTTTCAGGGTCGAGCCCTGCGGCCAGATATTCTGCCAGTATGGTCTTTACGCTCGCATGAAAGTCGTCCGGGTGCGGATGCGTCGTCAGCGAATGCAGGTCGGCTATGAAAAAGAAACATTTGTATTCGTCCTGAATTCTGACGAAATTTCTCAGCGCTCCGAAATAGTTCCCCAGATGGAGATGTCCCGTGGAGCGGATTCCGCTTAATACTGTATCCATAATTTATATTTTTTCGTCAGGTCCTCAGTCTTTCATTTCCGCCATTGCCTCGCGGATCTTGCCTTCAATCTCCTCGCTCAGCTCCACGTTGTCTGTGAGGAGCTGCTTTACAGCCTCGCGCCCCTGTGCCAGCCTGGTGTCGCCGTAGCTGAACCATGAGCCGCTCTTCTTTATGATGTCGAATTCCACTCCCAGGTCGATGATTTCCCCTATATGCGAGATACCTTCTCCGAAGACAATGTCGAATTCCGCCTTTTTGAAAGGAGGGGCAAGCTTGTTCTTCACAATCTTCACCCTGGTCCTGTTTCCGAGAGCTTCCTCGCCATCCTTTATTTGAGTGGTCCTGCGCACGTCCACCCGTACAGAGGCATAAAATTTCAGCGCATTTCCCCCTGTAGTGGTTTCAGGATTTCCGAACATCACGCCTATCTTGTCGCGCAGCTGGTTTATGAAAATGCAGCAGGTGTTCGTCTTGCTGATATTGGCGGTAAGCTTTCTGAGCGCCTGGCTCATCAGCCTGGCCTGCAGCCCCATCTTCGAATCTCCCATTTCCCCTTCGATCTCGGCTTTGGGCGTCAGGGCCGCCACGGAGTCGATGACGATGATGTCGATGGCCCCTGAGCGTATCAGATTGTCAGCTATCTCCAGGGCTTGCTCCCCGTTGTCCGGCTGCGATATGAGCAGGGTCTCCAGGTTCACTCCGAGATTCTTCGCATATGTTCTGTCGAAGGCGTGCTCTGCATCGATGATGGCCGCTATGCCTCCCTGTTTCTGTGCCTGTGCTATCGCGTGGATGGCCAGCGTGGTCTTTCCGCTTGATTCAGGCCCGAAGATTTCTATGACACGGCCCCGAGGGTATCCGCCTATGCCCAGTGCATGGTCGAGGGCTATTGATCCGCTCGGAATCACTGACACTTCCCATTTTGGCTGGTCTTCACCCATCTTCATGATGGCGCCTTTCCCGTAATCCTTCTCAATCTTGTCGATAGTTGCCTGCAGCGCTTTCAGTTTCGCGGCGCTCACATCGACAGCTTCCTTTTCTGCTTCTTTAGCCATAAATGTCTGTTTTATTTTTCATTTCCAGGCTCCGGTCTTTCCGTCAGCCCTATCCTGCAAATGTATATAAAAGTCGAGAGCTGAGCAAATGTTTTTCCGGTCATTTATGATTTGTGGAAATAAATCTGAAAAAATAGAATCCGGCAGTTCATATGGTTTCGAAATTTGTTAATTTTGCAAGATTGGCGGACGCCATGACATGACCATAGCAGAATTGGATATGAAGAAAAAATTGCTAGGAAAGACTCCGGAAGAACTGAGAAAGATAGTCCTTGAGGAAGGTCTGCCCGGCTTCACGGCAGGGCAGATAGCTCAGTGGATTTATCAGAAGCGCGCCCGGTCGATAGATGAAATGACGAACATCTCCAAGTCCGGCAGGCAGAAATTGTCTGAAAAATATGAAACAGGGGTGATTCCGTACACTGGCCTGCAGGTTTCACGTGACGGCACGAAAAAGTATCTATTCCCTGTCAGATGCACACTGAAGTCCGGTCTTGGCGTCACAGACGACTGCCTGGCTGAGGAAAGCACTCTCGAATCCGGAGCTGTGGAAGCCGTGATGATACCTGACGGCGGCCGTGCCACTCTCTGCGTATCTTCACAGTCAGGATGCAGGATGGGATGCAAGTTCTGCATGACAGGACGCCAAGGATTCCACGGACACCTTTCCGTGGCGGATATTTTGTCCCAGTTCATCGCAGTGGACGAGTCTGCGAACCTTACGAATGCAGTATTCATGGGCATGGGAGAGCCGCTTGACAACTATGAAAACGTCATGCGCGCCATCGAGGTGCTGACCGCTGACTGGGGATTCGGGTGGAGCCCCAAGCGTATCACGCTGTCCACCATAGGCGTGATGCCGGCATTGAAAAAATTCCTGGACGAGAGCCGCTGCCATCTGGCCATAAGTCTCCACGACCCTTTCCCTGAGGAGCGGTTCACCATCATGCCTGCTGAAAAAGCTTTCGATATCAGGGATATACTTGCCCTGGTCAGGCAATACGACTTCACCGGGCAGCGGCGTGTCAGCTTTGAATATACGATGTTTGCCGGTTTCAATGATTCTATCCGTCATGCAGATGCCCTGAGCCGTATGCTCAAAGGGCTTGAGTGCCGTGTGAATCTCATCAGGTTTCATAAAATCCCGGATTTCCCTTATGACTGTCCGCCTGACGCCGTCATCAAAAGATTTCAGGAAAGGCTCAATGCCAATGGCGTGCTGGCCACAGTCAGGGCATCCAGAGGAGAGGACATACTGGCGGCCTGCGGCATGCTTGCAGGCAAACACAAGGAGTGAATTATGCGAAGCAAGATTCTGACCACCATATTTTTGCCTGCGGCAATATTGCTTTTTTACTTTCTGTCCGCCCCGCCTGTGCAGGCGGAAATGGCCGCGGATCGCCCTGACATTGACAAGGCTCTGACAGCCAAGCCGTATCCTTTTACCAGGGCGGATTCTCTTTCCATCAGCCATATCAGGGCCAGAATGGACAGCATACGCCAGTCCAGGCCTGCTGTCGCCCTCGTGCTCAGCGGCGGCGGGGCGAAGGGCGCCGCGCAGATAGGGGTGCTGAAATATCTGGAATCCATAGACATGCCTGTGGACATGGTTCTCGGCACGAGCATGGGCGGCCTTATCGGGGGCATCTATGCCCTGGGATATTCAGCGGACCAGATAGATTCCATCATCAGGCAGGTGGACTGGACTATGGCTATGAGCGACATGGTGCCGAGGGAATATGTGTCATACACCGAGTCCAAGTACAGGGAAAAATATGTGCTGTCCATACCGTTCTACTATGATACCGGCTATTACAAGGTCCTTCTCGAAGACGAGATGAAGTATGTCGACACGAAAAGGCATGATGAATTCATCAAGCTTGGCGCCGATGCAGGAAAGCCGCAGGACCTGGTCAAGGACAATCTTCTGGGCAGCCTTCCGTCCGGATACATTTTCGGGCAGAATGTATACAATCTTATCAACGCCCTGTCAGTTGGGTATCAGGACAGCATCAGCTTCTCGGCATTGCCTATACCATTTGTATGCGTGGCTACGGAGCTGGTCAGCGGCACTGCCAAATATTGGCTCAGCGGAAATTTTTCTACTGCCATGCGCTCCACTATGTCTATCCCTGGAGTATTCGCTCCGGTGAAGGTGGACGGAATGGTGCTGGTGGACGGCGGGATGAGGGACAACTATCCCACTGCCATGGCCCGTTTTCTGGGAGCAGACATAGTGATAGGCGTGGAGGTCTCCACGGACAGAAAACAGTATAACGAGATAAACAATATCGGGGACATCATCAGCCAGGGCATAGATATGCTGGGACGTTCGGTTTATGAGCACAATATGACCCTGGCTGACATCAATATCCATCCTCATCTCCCGGGATATGACATGATGAGTTTTGATTCGAAAAGCATAGACAAGATCATTCATGAGGGATATGCCGCCGCTTACCGGAACGAAATGAAGCTTAAATCTATCAAGGACCGGCTGGGAGAGGGTTCATCCAGGCTTCATAACACCAAGGCCGTCGATTTGAACATGAGGCCAGTGGTGGTGTCTGAAATCGATATCAGAGGAGTCAGCGACCGCGAGAAAGCCATCCTGATGCGGAGAATAGACATTGAACCAGGTGACACAGTCAGCAGGCAGGATGTGGAGCACATTGTCGCAGGAATATTCGGGACGCAGTGCTATGACTATGTGACATATGAAATGGAGGGCAAGTCAGAGCCTTTCAGACTGGTTTTCAATTGCAAGCCAGGCCCGGTGCATCAGCTGGGCATAGGCATGAGGCTGGATTCGGAAGAGCTGGTTTCTGTATTGCTGAATGTCGGGCTGAATGCGCACAGGCTGCATGGCTCGAAATATGATTTCACAGGCAGGATAAGCGTGAATCCATATTTCCGCTTCCATTATTCATATGACGCACCCAAGACCCCGACCTTGAATGCCTCTGCTTCTGTCCGCTGGACGGACCTGAATTTCATGAGCTTTCTGGACCTGACCCAGTCACGGATGAATCTGAGTTATCTGAATGTGAGGGAGGAGTTCTATCTGTCAAATATCAAATGGACGCTGTTCGACATGAAAGTGGGCATCAGAAATGATTTTTTCAGGGTGGGTTCAGCCATGTCTTCCGAGGCTATTATGGGAGACTATGACCTCACCCAGCTCAGAAATGACTACGTTTCCCTTTTCCTGGATGCCCGTAGCGAGAATTTTGATGACGGCTATTTCCCGAGCCGCGGCTATTCTGCGGGACTGTCTTACGGATGGACATTCGCCGGCTTTCCGTCGAATTTCCGCAATTTCCATGCTGTCCAGCTGGATGCCAAGGTTGTAGTTCCGGGAGGGAAGCTGTTTGCTTTCATCCCATCTGTGGATTTCAGGCTTCTTTTCGGGAAAGACGTGCCACTGGCTTATATAAACGCCATGGGTGGATGCATCCCCGGCAGGTATGTCGACCAGCAGATGCCGTTCATAGGAGTGAACAGCGTGTCCGCCATGAGGAATATTCTGACTATATTCAGGACCGATTACCGGTTCAGGGTGGTGAAAAACCATTATGTCACAGCCATATTGAACTATGCCAGGGACTGTGATGACTTCAGCACCTACGCCAAGGGCCCGGGATATTTCGGCGCAGGCCTGGAATATTCTTTCGATGCCATTTTCGGCCCGGTGTCGGCCGATATACATTGGTCGAACCTGACGAGAAATGTCGGATTCTATATTAACATAGGCTATTGGTTCTGAAGGTTATGGATGAAAAGAAGGATAGATTGCTGAGCAGGATGATGGCCTTGTGCTCAAAGAGGGAATATTGCGAAGCGGACATCAGGAAAAAGCTGTCGAAGGCCGCCGCGGAAGACGGTGACATTGCCGGAGGCATCCTGTATTGGCCGGAGGCCATCGAAGAGATAGTATCCCGTTTGAAGGCGGAGAAGTTCATAGACGATTCGCGCTATGCGAAGGCTTATGCGAGGGACAAGTCTGCGATTTCCGGGTGGGGAAGGGTCAAAATCAGGCATGCTCTCGCGGCAAAGGGGGTGGCGAGGGAGGCTGTGGCTGAGGCGATGGCGGAGATCGATGGGAATCCTGGACTTGAGAAACTGGAGAAGGCATTGAAAGTGAAGGCCTCGGCTCTGAAGGACGATCCGCATTGCAGGTACAAGCTCCTGCGCTTCGCTTTGGGAAGAGGCTACGAGTATGGTGAGGTGAGGGCATTGGTCGAAGACGTGCTTAAAAACTCATCAGAATGACATGACACAATATCAAAATACGCTATATGACTCAATATCGGAAACTTACCGAAAAGGAAATCAGCCAGCTGAAGATGCAGAACTGCACGGCGGCCGATTGGAATGACGTGGAAGTGGCGGATGGCTTCATCCCGGAATATGTATATGCTTCCCGCTTTTCTGGAAAAGTGCGGCTCGGAAGATTCGAAAAGGTGTTCGAGATGCCAGGAGGAATCAAGAAGCACACCGGGCTGTATCACACTACTCTGCACAATGTGACAGTGGGCGACAACTGCTGCATAGAAAATGTGAAGAACTATATCGCCAACTATGAGATAGGCCATGACTGCTTCATAGAGAATGTGGATATCATCCTTGTGGACGGGCGCACCAGCTTCGGAAACGGAGTGGAAGTGTCTGTGCTGAATGAAACAGGGGGCAGGGAGGTCGTGATTCATGACTATCTGTCGGCGCACCAGGCATATTTCATGGCGCTTTACAGGCACAGGCCTGACTTGATAGCCGGGCTGAAGAGCATCGTGGACAGGTATGTCGAGTCTGTGTCTTCCGACATGGGGACGATAGCCCCTAATGTGACCATAGTGGATGCCGGGTATATCAAGAATGTGAAGATAGGGGAGCACTGTAAAATCGAAGGCGCAGGACGTTTGAAGAATGGCAGCATAAACAGCAACAGGCATGCTCCCGTACATATCGGCGTGGGCGTCATAGGCGATGATTTCATCATCTGCAGCGGCGCGTCTGTGGAGGACCGTGCCACTGTATCGAGATGTTTTATCGGCCAGTCCTGCCATATCGGGCATACTTATTCAGCTTCAGACTCGCTTTTCTTCTGCAACTGCCATGGAGAGAACGGGGAGGCATGCTCCATTTTCGCCGGCCCTTTCACCGTGACTCATCACAAGTCCACTCTGCTCATAGCCGGGATGTTCTCTTTCATGAATGCCGGCTCAGGCTCGAACCAGAGCAACCATATGTACAAGCTCGGGCCTATCCATCAGGGCATCATGGAGAGAGGGGCTAAAACCGCTTCTGATTCATATCTGCTGTGGCCGGCCAAGGTAGGGGCATTCTCGCTGGTGATGGGCCGGCATGTCTCTCACCAGGACACTTCTGACCTGCCGTTCTCTTATCTGATTGAGCAGCAGAACACTTCTTATATTTTCCCTGGAGTGAATCTACGCAGCGTGGGCACTATCCGCGACGCCCAGAAGTGGCCAAAGCGCGACGGCAGGAAAGACCCTGAGAAGCTGGAATGCATAAACTACAACCTTCTGAGCCCGTATACTATCCAGAAAATGCTGAATGCCGTGGCTATTCTGAAAGATCTGGTGAGAGTTTCAGGCGAGACATCCGACACATATTCTTACCAGAGCGCGAAGATCAAGAATTCGTCCCTGCACAATGGCTTGCATTTTTATGATTTGGCTATCAACAAGTTTCTGGGCAATTCGCTTATAAAAAGGCTGGAGACGGTGCCTGACGGCAATATAGAAGCCATTCGTGCCAGACTCCGTCCGGATACCCCCGTCGGCCGGGGGCAATGGGTGGACATTTCGGGGCTTATAGCGCCGAAATCAGAGATTGACAAGCTGATAGACGACATAGAAAATGGCCTCGTGAAGGATGTGCGGGATCTCAATGCGAGGTTTGCCGATATACATTCACATTATTATACATACGAATGGACATGGGCCTATGACAGGATGATCGAATATTACGGTCTCGATCCTGAGAATATTTCTGTCGATGATGTCATCCGTATCGCGGAGAAATGGAAGGAGTCGGTAGTGACTCTGGACAAGATGGTGTATGAGGATGCCAGAAAGGAGTTTTCGCTTTCGTCGATGACAGGTTTCGGTGCAGACGGGGACAGTGACCAGCGTACACGTGATTTCGAGGAAGTGCGTGGCGGCCTGTTTGATTCAAATACATTCGTGAAGGCTGTCCTGCAGCATATCCGTGTCAAGTCAGCCCTCGGCGACGAGTTCCTGTCGAGGATGCGGTGCAGATAGCAATGCATGTTGAACGAAAAAGGACTGGATTATATCCGGTCCTTGATGTTGTAATGATTCCTGTCCGCGCTGCTTCTCGAGATCATTTCGGCAATGAAGCCTGAAAGGAAGAGCTGGATGCCTGCTATGAGGGCGACAAGGGCCAGATAGAACAGCGGCTGGTCTGTGACAGGGCGGAACTGCAGTCCGTGAGCCTGGGCTGTCAGCTTGTCTATGATCAGCCATACGGCTATGACTCCGCCTGCCGCGAAAGTCAGAGTGCCTGTCAGCCCGAAGAAATGCATAGGCTTTTTCCCGAAAGTGCTGAGAAACCACAGCGACAGCAGATCCAGGAAGCCGTTGATGAAACGGTTTATTCCGAATTTGCTTTTCCCGTATTTTCTTTTCTGGTGGTGCACGGGCTTTTCAGTGATTTTTTCGAAGCCGGCGTTTTTCGCCAAATATGGAATATAGCGGTGCATTTCGCCATAGACTTCGATGTTTTTCACCACCTCGTTCCTGTATGCTTTCAGTCCGCAGTTCATGTCGTGGAGCTTCAGCCCTGTGATCATGCGGGCTGTGGCATTGTACAGCTTGGAAGGAAGATTTTTCGTCAGCTTGTTGTCCTGGCGGTGCTGTTTCCATCCGGATACAATGTCATAGCCCTGGCCTGTGATCATTGAATACATTTCAGGGATTTCCTCAGGTGAATCCTGCAGGTCTGCGTCCATAGTCACTACTACGCGGCCTGCCGCGGCCTCGAAGCCGCAGTACAGGGCGGCTGACTTGCCGTAGTTCCTCCTGAATGATATGCCTCGTATATTGCTGTTTTTCTTTGCAAGTGCCTGAATGACTTCCCAGGAGCCGTCCCTGCTGCCGTCATCCACCATAATCAATTCGTAGTCATAGTTTTCCCTGTCCATGACTTTTTCTATCCATGACACGAGCTCTGGAAGGGATTCGGCCTCGTTGTACAGAGACACTACTATGGACAGGTCTTTCTGAGGATTGCTATTCATGGCCGCTGTCTTGGTTGTTTTGTTTCATGAATTTGGCGAAAGGGTCTTTCTTGGGGATGGTGACGGAAAGTATGGAGGCAAGCACTATCCCATATATCCAGCTGTAAATCCATGTGGAGAAAAACAGAATCTGAGGATAATTGTTTTCTATGGTCTGCAAGGCTGACCTTGTATTCTCGTTCATATTTGAACCGTATAGCTGATAGTACAGATCCATCTGCCGCTGAGCCATCTCCGGGGATATGAATATGACGTCGAAAAGCATCGCGGCCGCGAAAACCAGGCTGGATGTCAGCGCCAGCAGCCTTCCATACCTGGCTGTGTCCCTGTTGTCGACGCCTTCGTACTGGTGAACGAGCCTTTCCATCAGGAATTTCATGATCCATATGCATCCTCCGAACTGGAGAAGCCATATGACTCCGGTCAATACGGCGGTCCCGGCCGTCGGGATATCGGAGCCGGCCAGAAACTGCGACAGCAGCCTGCATGCGGCCGTGAACAGGCCGAGCGCGAGCCCGTTTTTAGCCGCCTTGTTCCATAATATCTTTTTTGAATCGGTGTTGTTCATAATAATTCATCATTGACAGCGCAAAGATAGAAAAAATATTGTACCTTTGCAGTCTTGTAAATTTAAAGGCAGAATTATGATAAATGTTACATTTCCTGATGGAAGCGTAAAGACTTTCGAAGAAGGGGTCACTGCGTATCAAATCGCACAGGGCATCAGTCCCAAGCTGGCGGCTGAAGTATTGGCCGCGGCTGTCAAATTCGAGGAAGATGCGGCAGGAAACACCATTATATATGATTTGGACCGTCCGCTGGACAAAAACTGTTCGGTGAGGCTTCTAAAATGGGACGATGATGAAGGGAAGCATGTCTTCTGGCATTCGTCTTCACATTTGATGGCCGCGGCTCTGGAAAGCATATACCCTGGGGTGAAGTTCGGCATAGGGCCTGCCATAGAGAACGGCTTCTACTATGATGTGGATCTGGGCGATGTGCAGATTACTGAAGCGGATCTGAAGGCAGTCGAGGACAAGATGATAGAGCTTGCCAGGTCGAAAGAGCAGTTTGTGCGCAGGGAAGTCCCGAAAGCTGAAGCCCTGAAGACTTTCCAGGAGAAAGGCGACGAGTACAAGTGCGAGCTTATAGGCGAGCTTGAAGACGGGACGATATCCTTCTATACGAACGGCGCGTTTACCGATCTTTGCCGCGGGCCTCATTTGAGGGATACTTCCGTGATCAAGGCGGTGAAGCTGACCTCCATTGCAGGTGCATACTGGAGAGGTGACGAGAACCGCAAGATGCTTACCAGGATATACGGCATCACTTTCCCTAAGAAATCCATGCTTGACGAGTATCTCGCCATGCTGGAGGAGGCCAAGAAAAGAGACCACAGGAAACTCGGGAAGGAAATGGAGCTCTTTACATTTTCTTCAAGGGTGGGGCAGGGCCTCCCTATGTGGCTTCCGAAAGGCGCGGCTCTCCGCGAAAGGCTCGAGAATTTCCTGAAGAAGGTCCAGAAGTCGTATGGCTATCTGCCTGTCATCACGCCTCATATAGGAAACAAGGATCTGTACGTGACTTCAGGCCATTATGCGAAGTATGGAAAAGACTCTTTCCAGCCTATCCATACTCCTCAGGAGGGCGAGGAGTTCCTGCTCAAGCCGATGAACTGCCCTCATCACTGTGAAATTTACAGGTTCAAGCCGAGATCATACAAGGATCTGCCTCTGAGGTTCGCCGAATTCGGAACAGTGTACCGTTATGAGCAGAGCGGGGAGCTTCACGGACTTACGAGAGTGCGCGGCTTCACACAGGACGACGCTCATCTCTTCTGCCGTCCGGACCAGCTGAAAGAGGAGTTCTGCAAAGTAATAGATATCATTCTCTATGTGTTCAAGACCTTGCATTTCGACGAGTATATAGCGCAGGTGTCATTGCGTGACCTGAACCACAAGGAGAAATATATAGGTACAGACGAGAACTGGGAAAAGGCGGAGCAGGCCATCATAGATGCCGCCGCGGAGAAAGGCCTAAAGACCATCGTGGTGCCGGGCGAGGCCGCTTTCTATGGTCCTAAGCTCGACTTCATGGTGAAGGATGCTCTCGGGAGAAGGTGGCAGCTCGGAACTATCCAGGTGGACTATAACCTTCCGGAGCGTTTCGACCTCGAATATACAGGCAGCGACGGAAAGAAGCACAGGCCTGTGATGATTCACAGGGCTCCGTTCGGATCTCTGGAGAGGTTTGTGGCTGTGCTGCTTGAGCATACTGCCGGGAAACTTCCTCTCTGGCTGACTCCTGACCAGGTCAGCGTTCTGCCTGTCAGTGAAAAATTTGCAGATTATGCAAAAAAAGTTTGTGATTTGATGAATAATTCCGATATTCGCGCCGCAATAGACGACAGGAATGAGACCATAGGGAAGAGAATAAGGGAAAGCGAGTTGCAGAGGATTCCGTTCCTGGTCATCGTAGGAGAAAAGGAGATGGAGAGCGGCACTGTTTCCGTCAGGAGGCAGGGCGGAAAGGATGAAGGCGCGATGAAAGTCGAGGATTTCATTTCACTTGTGCAGAAAGAGGTCGAAGACATGCTGTCTTAGGCCAACATGATATTATTAACTTAATTTAGGAGGAATAACTATCGCAGCACCATTTAAACCCTCTGCGCCGAAATTTTCAGGGCCGAGGCCGAACAATGCCGGTCCGCAGGGTGCAGGGCGTCCTTCAGGATATGGCCAGAGGCCGAAGAAGGATGAAGACGGATTGAGAATTAATGAAGAAATCACCGCTCCCAGAGTGCGTCTTGTCGGCGACAACGTGCCTGAGCAGGGGATAATTTCTACTTCTGAAGCCTTGAAGAAGGCTGAAGAGCTTGGACTTGACCTGGTTGAAATCACTGCTAAAGTCGATCCTCCTGTATGCAAGATTATCGACTACCAGAAGTATCTGTATCAGCAGAAGAAGAAAGCCAAGGAAATGAAGGCCAATTCTACCAAGGTAGTCATAAAGGAAATCAGATTCGGCCCGAACACTGACGAGCATGACTTCCAGTTCAAGCTGAAGCATGCCATCGGTTTCCTTCAGGAGGGATCAAAAGTGAAAGCTTCTGTCTTTTTCAAGGGAAGGGCCATACTTTATGTGGACCAGGGCGAAAAACTGCTGCTCAGATTCGCTGTCGAACTCGAAGAGTACGGGCGCGCCGAGCAGATGCCTAAGCTGGAAGGCAAGAGAATGATGATGATGATCGCCCCGATCAAGAAAAAATAGTCCGGGCAGTCCGGCGCTATAT
This sequence comes from uncultured Bacteroidales bacterium, assembly GCA_949289565.1. Taxonomy (GTDB): domain Bacteria; phylum Bacteroidota; class Bacteroidia; order Bacteroidales; family UBA932; genus Cryptobacteroides. The sequence continues at coordinate 166,966 of CASEOO010000016.1, read as the reverse complement.
ATTATTAACAGTAAAAAGTTTAACTATGCCAAAGACAAAGACCAACTCCGGTGCAAAAAAGCGTTTCAAGCTTACCGGAACGGGAAAAGTGAAGAGAAAACATGCTTACAAGAGCCACATTCTCACCAAGAAGACCAAAAAGCAGAAGAGAAATTTGACTCACTTCAGCGTAGTCAGCAGTGTTGACGAGAAAAGAGTCAAAGCTTTATTGGGAATGTAATTATTTTTTATGTCAAACTTGGAATGCAGTAGAAAAGCTCCGTTGACGGACACTGCCTCCATAAAACAGTTAAATTTATGCCAAGATCGGTAAATTCAGTTGCCTCAAGGGCACGCCGCAAGAAGATTCTTAAGAAGACCCGCGGTTATTTTCTTTCCAGAAAGAATGTCTGGACGGTAGCAAAGAACACTTATGAGAAAGGTCTCACTTATGCTTACCGTGACCGCAAGACCAAAAAACGCAATTTCCGTGCACTCTGGATTCAGAGAATCAATGCCGCCGCACGTCAGTATGGCATGACTTACTCTCAGTTCATGGGAAAGATCGGAAAGCAGAACATCGGTCTGAACCGCAAAGTTCTTGCAGACCTTGCTATGAACAATCCTCAGGCTTTTGAGGCTATTGTTAACTCTGTAAAATAGTTCTTTGAATGGGCTGGAAGGAATTTTGCCATAACAGGTGGGTGAGGTTCGGTTTCTGGGCTTTGCTCTATCTTTTGTGGGTGATCTGGCTCGGAAATTATTGGTGGCTCTTCGGCCTTGCTGTGGTTTTCGATGCATGCGTCACTAAAAAAGTGAAGTGGGCGTTCTGGAAAAAAACATACAAGGAGGGGGAGAAGCACAGCGTCGCGAATGAATGGCTTGACGCCATTATATTCGCTGTGATTGTGGTTACCTTCATCAATATTTTCTTTTTTCAGGCCTTCAAGATTCCTTCGTCATCGATGGAGAGTTCCCTGATGACAGGCGACCACCTGTTCGTCAGCAAACTGACATATGGACCTAGAATCCCTCAGACGCCGTTGACAATACCGTTCACTCATAACGTCATTTTCGGGAAAGAGTCGTATTCGACGCTTATCCAGAATGACTACAGGAGGCTGAAAGGTTTCCGTGAAGTGCGCAGAGGTGACTATGTCGTATTCGGTTTCCCTAACGGGGACACTGTCTTGACCAAATATCCTGCTGAAGATTACTATGCCATGTGCAGGACTATCGGACGTGAAAACGTGATTGAGTATTACGGTCCGGTGAAGTCCAGGCCTATGGATAAAAAAGACCACTATGTGAAAAGGTGTGTTGCCGTGCATGGGGACACCCTTGAAATCAGAAACGGCCTCGTTTATGTGAATTCAGAGCCTCTGGAAGTATATCCCGGTGTCCAGAATTCATACAAGGTAGTCACAGACGGCCAGAGGATAAATCCAGTGAATCTGGATGCTCTCGGACTGAATCAGGCGGAATTGAGGTTTGACAGCCAGCTGCCGGGATATCCTTATATGCCGCTGACAGCTGAACGGCTTGAAAGGGTAAGGCAGTATCCGAATGTGGTGTCAGTTGAGCCGAATATAGATGTTTATCCTCCTGATGAGCCGGATTCCTATCTGACTATCTTTCCTTTCTCGGAGAATTACAAGTGGACCAGAGACAATTTCGGTCCGCTCTGGATTCCTGAAAAGGGCGTGACTGTTCAGCTGGATTCACTCACACTTCCTCTGTATGAGCGGATTATCACTGCATATGAAGGAAATGACCTCAAGGTGGATGCATCAGGAAATATCTTCATAAATGGTGAAGAAGCCCGGAACTATACTTTCAAGCAGGACTATTTCTTCATGATGGGAGACAACAGGCACAATTCCCTGGATTCAAGGTACTGGGGTTTCGTACCGGAAGACCATATAGTCGGGAAGCCGGCTGTAATATGGCTGTCGACCGACAGGAACAAGTCCTTCCCTAAAAACATAAGGTGGGGCAGATTTCTTAAATTCGTCTGAATGCTTGTAATTTAGATTTTTTTTAACGATATTTGCAGCCGCTTGATTTTGAAAATTATAAAAGTTATATACAATGGCAAAGGTTTGTCAAGTTACTGGAAGAAAAAGAATGGTAGGAAACAATGTTTCCCATTCCAAGAAGCGCACTAAGCGCGTTTTCGATGTCAATCTGAAGACCAAGAAGTTCTGGTCAGAAGAAGAGCAGAGGTTCATCACTCTGAAAGTTTCATGCAAGGGCATGAAGAACATTGTGAAGAATGGCCTCGATGCAACTGTCAAGGATGCACAGAAGAAAGGATATATCAGCATTGTTTAATTTCGTGAGTTATGGCAAAGAAAGCAAAAGGCAACAGGGTGCAGGTAATATTGGAGTGCACTGAACAGAAAGAAAGCGGTGTACCTGGAATGTCAAGATACATCACGACCAAGAACAAGAAGAACACTACTCAGCGTCTCGAGCGTATGAAGTACAATCCATACCTCAAGAAGATGACCCTTCATCGCGAGATTAAATAATTTGGAGGATTTAATTTATGGCAAAGAAAGCAGTCGCAACCTTCAGTGCCAAGTCAGGCGCTAAGACTATGGTTAAGTGCATCCGTATGGACAAGTCTTCCAAGACCGGAGCGTACATGTTTACTGAGCAGCTCGTAGAGGCTGACAAGGTCAAGGATTTCTTCGTTAAGAAATAACTTTGATTCATCATACTGGGAAGAGCCGGCATTCAGCCGGCTCTTTTATTTTTATTTCTCTTTTTCCCCAAATTTAAGTACCTTTGAAAGTTTATTGCTGGATTTTGAAACGTATTTCTTATGGGTATATTTGACAAAGGTGTCCAGAAGACCAAGCGGAATTTTTTCGAGAAAATCTCGAGGGCTGTCATGGGCAAGTCGAAAGTCGATGACGATACGCTCGATGCGATAGAGGAAGCTTTGATCGCTACTGACATGGGTGTTGACACTACATTGAAGATTATAGACAATCTCGAGGACAGGGTGCAGAGAGATAAATTCGTTTCTTTTGATGAGCTGGTGGACTTGCTTCACGACGAGATTGCAAATCTTCTGAATGTTTCCGGAGCGGAAACAGCGGATGATGCCCCTGTCCCTTTCGATTTTTCGAAGAAGCCGTATGTCATCATGGTTGTCGGAGTGAACGGAGTGGGCAAGACTACGACTATCGGCAAGCTTGCCGCGAAGCTCAAGGCCCAGGGGAAGAAGGTAGTTTTAGGCGCGGCCGATACTTTCAGGGCGGCCGCTGTCGACCAGCTGACCATCTGGTCAGAGCGTGCCGGCGTGGATATAGTCAAGCAGAATATGGGCTCTGACCCTGCATCTGTGGCATATGATACGGTGAAATCGGCAGTGGCCAAGAATGCTGACGTGGTCTTGATTGACACGGCAGGACGGCTGCACAACAGGGTGGACCTGATGAATGAACTGACGAAGATACGTAATGTCATGCGTAAAGTCATCCCTGATGCGCCTCATGAGGTGCTGCTCGTTCTGGACGGTTCGACAGGGCAGAATGCATTTCAGCAGGCCAAGGAGTTCTCTAAAGCCACGGAAGTTTCAGCTTTGGCTGTCACAAAACTGGACGGCACGGCCAAAGGAGGCGTCGTCATAGGCATTGTCGACCAGTTTAAAATTCCTGTCAAGTTCATTGGCATAGGAGAGGGCGTGGACGACCTGAAAGTTTTTGACAAGAGAGAATTTGTGAACTCGCTCTTTTCTAAAGACGATTTGAAATAGAGGAAATTGCAGTGAAGTTTTTTAAAGACGTAAAGTAAACAATATATCATGAAGGTTTCTTATAATTGGCTGAAGGATTATCTTAAATGTGATCTTAATCCGCAAGAAGTGGCAGAAGCATTGACTTCGATAGGCCTGGAAGTGGATGCGGTAGAGGAAGTTGAGCAGATTCCCGGCGGACTGGCCGGAGTGATTGTCGCAGAAGTGCTGGAATGCTATGACCATCCTGATTCAGACCATCTGCATATAACCAAGCTGAACACTGGTTCAGGAGAGCCGCTGCAGGTAGTCTGCGGAGCTCCGAATGTGGCTGCAGGGCAGAAAGTGCTTCTGGCCACGGTAGGGACTGTGCTCGGGGAGGATTTCAAAATCAAGAAATCCAAGATCCGTGGAGTGGAATCTTTCGGCATGATCTGCGCAGAAGACGAACTCGGCATCGGTACGTCTCATGACGGAATCATGGTTCTCGATCCGTCTGCCGTCCCAGGCACCCCCGCTAAAGAATACCTGAAGCTCGAAAGCGACTCTGTCATCGAGATCGGCCTGACTGCAAACAGGGTAGATGCCGCTTCCCATATAGGCGTTGCCCGTGATCTTTATGCATATTTGAAACTGAATCATATTCCATGCTCGCTGGAGATTCCTGATGTGTCCGGATTCTGCGAAGGTCCTGAAGGAGTCTGCACTTCAGCTGACGAAATCAACGGAGCCGTCACCATGGAAGTCCAGGCTCCGGACGGGGCGCCGAGATATACCGGCACCACTGTCAAGGATGTAAAAGTAGGGCCGTCTCCGGAATGGCTTCAGAAAAAGCTTCTTTCCATCGGCCTCCGGCCAATAAACAACGTCGTCGACATCACGAATTTCGTCCTGATGGAGATAGGCCAGCCTCTCCATGCTTTCGATGCAGGCATGATCAAGGGGAACAAGGTTGTGGTCCGCAGGGCTGAGGAAGGAGAGAAATTCGTCACCCTAGACGGAGTGGAGAGGACGCTTTCTGCCAATGACCTCGTGATAGCCGATATAGAGAAGCCGATGTGTCTTGCCGGAGTGTTCGGAGGCGAGAAGTCCGGCGTCACAGAGTCTACGAAAGATGTATTCCTCGAGGGTGCATACTTCAATCCGGTTTCCATAAGGAAAAGTTCGAAGAGGCACGGCTTGAGCACAGATGCTTCATTCAGGTATGAAAGAGGTGCAGATCCATTGGTCTGCGAGTGGGCTGCAAAGCGTGCGGCGTTGCTCATTTGCGAGCTTGCAGGCGGTCATGTCGTGGGCAAGATGCAGGAGTTCTGCCCTGAAAAAATCGAAAAGAAAGTCATAGATCTGGACTATGACAGAATAGAGGCATTCACAGGCAAGAAGATCGGCCATGATGTGATAGAAACCATCCTGGAAAATCTGAATTATGAGTTCATATCACGCGAGTACGACGAGGCTGGAGCTGTGAAAGGGGCTAAGGTCGCCGCTCCGTCTTATATGATAGATGTCTACAGGGAATGCGATGTGGTGGAGGAGATTCTGCGAATCTACGGATATAACAATATCGAGCTTCCGTCAAACGTCAGGATGTCTGTGAACACTTCGGCAAAGCCTGAGCCTGAGCAGGTCCGCAATGCGGTGTCTGACTACCTGGCCGCTAACGGATTCAATGAGATCATGAACAATTCTCTCACGAAATCCGACTATTATTCAAAGCTCAAGACTTTCCCTGAAGAGAAGTGCGTAAGAATATTGAATCCTCTGAGCTCGGATCTCAATGTTCTCAGGCAGACCTTGATTCTCAGCGGGCTGGAGGTCGTGGCATACAATATAAACCGTCAGGAGAACAATCTGAAGCTGTTTGAGTACGGGTCTATATATTCATTCGAGCCTGGCACTGACGGCAAGACTCTGGACAGTTATCATGAAAGCACTGCATTCTCCATGTTCCTGTCTGGGCCTGGAGAGAAATCCTGGAGAACGGGACAGGCGAAGTCTGACTATTTTGAACTCAAAGGCTATCTGGAACTGCTTTTCAGACGTTTCGGCGGAAATATATTCAATATGGAGTACAAGCCTGCACCTGCAGACATTTTTTCCGAAGGACTGGTGTATACACTCCCTGGAAGCACAAGGCCGCTTGCTGTCATGGGCACCATTGCCCCAGCCAGGCTGAAACAGTTCGGCATCAAGCAGCCTGTATATGCGGCTGAGATCTCATGGCCTGAGCTGTACACTCTCGTGAAACGTGACAAAATCAAGTATACGGAGATGCCTAAATATCCTGAGGTGCGCCGTGACCTGGCTCTCCTTCTGGATGAGTCTGTCACATATGCCGATCTGTACAGATGTGCATGCAAGACAGGGAAAAAACTTCTCAAGAGCGTTTCGCTTTTCGATGTCTACAGAGGCGATAAAATCCCTGAGAACAAGAAGCAGTATGCTCTGAGCTTCGTCCTTCAGGATACAGAAAAGACGCTGACGGACAAGGATGTGGAGAATATCATGTCACGGTTCGTCAATGTATTCTCCAAGGAATTCGGCGCTGCATTGAGGTAGATTCCGCATGAACCGTATTCTGAAATATTCCGCTTTTCTGGCCGCTCTCCTGCTGATGATTTCATGCGGGGGAGACGGCCGGGTCATACCTAAGAAAAAGATGACCGAGATATATGCGGACATGTTTACAGCGGACCAGTGGATAAGCCAGAACTACAAGGCATCCAGAGTAGCTGACACGACTATGGTCTATGAGGCCATTTTCGAGAAATATGGCTATAATTCGGACGACTACAGGAAGAGTGTCGAGTATTATATCCAGGATCCGGACCGTTTTGCCAGGATTCTGAGGCAGACGGTGCTGGTCCTTGAAGACAGGATGGCTGACCAGAAAGCCGAACTCCGAAAGCTGAGGTCTCTGGAAGCGGCGCAGCCCGATATTACGTTCGAGTTTGATTTTGACAGTGTCTGGATATTCGAAAACGGTATCCCGCGGCTGGTCAGCAGGGACAGTCTGGAGTATTTTTCCGGAAAACAGGAATATTTCATACTCGATCTCAAGCCGCTGGCCAAGCCAGGCAGGCCGGGATACGAGATTTATTTCCCTCAGGATTCGCTGATTACACCATGTGCTGACTCTCTGATGACCGGCGATTCTCTGGAATCAGGCGACTCGCTGCATGCAGGAGATTCAGCTGTGGCGGAAAGTCCTGTGAATAATAATCTAAAAGGTATCTGAAAATGAAGAGAACGGCGGCTGATTTTGTATATGACGGACTTTCCGATGCTCCGATCCGTAACGGTTATGTGGAATATACGGATGACGGCGAGGTCATTGCCGCAGGCGAAAGTCCGGACATAAATTCCGAACCTGATTTTCGCAAGGGAGCGATAATGCCCGGCCTTGTGAACTCGCATTGCCATCTGGAGCTTTCCCATCTGAGAGGAAAATTCACGAAGGGCAGCGGCATGTCGGGTTTCATAAATCAGATAAACGAACTGAGGGACTTCACATCGGTAGAAAACAAGAAGGCCGAGGCGGAACGGTGGATGGATATCTTATGGAAGCAGGGTGTATCAGCCATGTCGGATATCAGCAACTGCGATGACACTTTTGCTTTGAAATCCCGCAGTCCGCTTTACACCAGGACTTTTCTTGAAGTTTTCGGAACTGAGCCGCAAGACTGCGGCGCTGTCATCTCCGGTGTGAGAAAACTTGCAGAAGAAGCCGCTTCATTCGGTATCGATGCCGCACCTGCGCCGCACGCCTGCTATACCATGAGTCCGGAACTCGTGACTGCAGCCTCTGCGGAAGGTCTTGCCGCCGGTTATCTCTCTTATCATTCCGAGGAAAGCCAGGAAGAAGAGGATCTGATGATATCCGGCACGGGCGCTCTGGCAGACAATTACCATGGCCGCCATCTGAGCACGCCTCCTGTCACGGGGCATCCGTCATTGATGTATTTTGTCGACAGGCTTTTGAAAGTGCACGAGCCTCCATTTGACGAGCATATTATGCTGGTCCACAATGTCTGCCTGACCCAGGAAGCACTTGATTATGCCTCCAGATATTTGCGGAATGTCTGGTGGACAGTATGCCCTCTGTCCAATATTTTCATTCACAATGCTCTTCCTCCGATTCCTCTGATGAGGAAAAACGGTCTCAGAATCGCTCTCGGAACAGATTCTCTGTCCAGCAACGATACGCTGGATATGGTGAAGGAAATGTTTTGCCTGCAGGAGGCCTTCCCGGATGTGCCGTTCGGAGAGATAGTCCGCTGGGCGTCGTTCAATGGTGCGGACTTCCTGTCCAAGACTGAAATTCTCGGCTCGATAGAGCCAGGAAAGTATCCTGGACTCGTCTGGGTGAAGAATGTGGATGAAGATGCGAGGCTGACTGCCGCCAGTGCATCGGAAAGAATAATATAATAGACTGTTATGCTCAGATTTCATAATATAGTGTTCGGTCCGATACACAGCCGCAGGCTCGGTTCATCTCTGGGAGTCAATCTTCTCCCTGAGAATGGGAAGCTGTGCAATTTTGACTGCGTCTATTGCGAATGCGGCTGGAACAAGGACGGACGCGGGGATACCTCAATGCCATCGGCGGAAGAGGTTTCACATGCCATGGAAGAGAAGCTGAAGGAGTGTGCGCGGCAGGGGACTGTGATAGATTCCATTACGTTTTCAGGCCATGGAGAGCCTACCTTGAATCCTCATTTCCCTGAAATTATTGCCCAGACTCTGAGTCTGCGTGACAGATATTATCCTCAGGCGAAGGTTTCCGTGCTTACGAATGCGACGACAGTGAACCGTCCTGAGATTTTCGAAGCTCTCTCGAAGACGGACAATCCCATAATGAAGCTCGACGCCTCTACTGCCTCTGGCGTGGCTTTAGTGAACCGTCCAGCCGGCCATTATGATATAGAGAAGATAATAGAGGGGCTGGAGGCGTTCAGAGGAAACTTTGTGCTTCAGACCATGTTCCTGAAGTTTCCCCTTTTTGATACGGCGTCTGAAAAGAACCTGCCGGGATGGATGGATATTGTCCGCAGGCTGAAGCCTCGCGAAATCATGGTTTATACGCTCGACCGCGAGACGCCGGAGAAGGATCTGGAGAAATACTCCGTGGAAGAGATGACAGCTATGGTGCAGCCTTTGATTGATGAAGGCTTCTTCGTGCAGGTCAGGGGGTAGCCGGCTGTTTTACAGGAATATTCAGGAGGACCAGCAATGAGGACAGTTATACAAAGAGCGGCGCATGCATCTGTCGCTGTGCCGGCTGAAAATTATGAGGCCGCCATTGGCGCCGGACTGCTGGTGCTGGCGGCCTTTGAAGAGGATGACACGGTGCAAGATCTGGATTGGATGGCCAAAAAGATCTGCGCTCTCAGAATTTTCGATGATGACGCAGGGGTGATGAATCTTTCGGTCAGGGATGTGGACGGAGAGATATTGTGCGTCAGCCAGTTCACTCTGTATGCATCGACGGCCAGGGGGAACAGGCCATCTTATATAAAGGCGGCGAAGCCTGATGTTTCCAAGCCTCTTTACGAGAAATTCTGCTTGCTCCTCGAAGGATATTTGGGAAAGTCCGCAGGAAAAGGTATTTTTGGAGCTGATATGAAGGTGTCGCTTCTGAATGACGGACCTGTGACTATAATAATTGATTCTAAAATCAAGGAATGACATATGATTGATTTTTTGAAAAAATATGATTACGCCCCTGACAAGGTGGCTATAGACCATAGTCTGGAAATTATCGCAAAAAATGTGGAGAGCGTCATGTCTCAGGATGTGCTGAAGGAGTGCCTTTCGATGATAGACCTTACTTCTCTCAGGACAGAGGATACGCCGGCATCCATTGTGAAACTTGTGGAAAAGGTAAATGCTTTCCATGACAGTTTCCCTGGATATGCTCTTCCTGCATCGATTTGTGTATATCCGAATTTCGCCGCCGCAGTGAAATCTGCAAAAAAGTCAGATGATGTGCACGTGACGGTGGTTTCTGCTTGTTTTCCTTCGTCTCAGAGTTTTCTGGAGGTGAAGCTGAAAGAATGTGAACTGGCAGTTCTGAACGGAGCTGACGAGGTCGATATTGTCTTGTCTCTCAGTGCTTTCCTGTCAGGCGATTATGAGACTGCCGGGAATGAGATCAAGGCAGTGCGCCAGACAGTAGATGCCGCGGCCGCCGCGCAGGAACGCAGTGTCACCCTGAAAGTGATTCTGGAAACAGGCCTGCTTATTTCCCCTGAACTCATCGCGCAGGCTTCTTTCCTGGCCATGGAGTATGGAGCGGATTTCATCAAGACTTCTACCGGGAAGGTAAGTGTGAACGCTACCCCTGCCGCGGCATATGTGATGTGCCAGTGTATAGCGAAATATCATGAGAAGACTGGCAGAAAAGTCGGATTCAAGCCTGCAGGAGGCATTTCTACGTCTCTTGATGCAGTATGCTACTATTCCATAGTTTCCAGTGTCCTTGGCAAGGAGTGGCTCGACAAGTCTCTCTTCCGTTTCGGCGTCAGCCGTCTGGCCAACACTCTTCTTTCCGATATAGAGCAGGGGACTGTGAATTATTATTGATTGGTACAGGCGCGCCGCCTGTACCAATGGCTATAGTTCAGTATTATTGAAAATAATAAGAGGAAAAGCGGCTTATGAAGCCTGCTTTTCCTCTTAAATTATATTCTCATTGGCCGTGAAACGGTCATTCTGTCAATTACATCCCGAAGGCATAGAGATTTATTCCGTCGAAGACAGAGCTTGCGAGTCCTAACACGAGAATTCCAGCGAGGCAGAGCAGCAGGCTGAGGCGTGTGCTGTTGTCGCTGCGGAATGCGGGGATAGGGGAGTCGTTCGGCGTGATGAACATCGCCTTGACCACCAGCATGTAGTAGTAGAGGGATATGATGGTGTTCAGCAATGCAATGAATACCAGTACGTGGAATCCCTGCTCGAATGCGGCCGCAAAGATGAAAAACTTCGAGAAAAATCCGGCGAATGGAGGAATTCCTGCCAGCGAGAAGATCGCCAGCATCATCACTATCGCCAGCTTGGGATTTGTCTTGTATAGACCATTGTAGTCATCCATGCTCACCTTGCCGTCGCTGTTCTGCTCCACTGCGGCGATCACACCGAATGCCGCGAGGTTCGCCACCATGTACACAAGCACGTAATAGACGAGGGTCGTCATTCCGTATGGTGTGCCGCTGATGACAGCCAGCATGATGTAGCCGGCCTGCGATATGGACGAGAATGCCAGGAACCTCTTCATATTTTTCTGTCTGATGGCGAAGAGGTTGGCTATGGTTATGCTCAGCACAATGACTACGTAGAGGAGCATCTGCCAGTATTCGACCATAGGAGCGAACACCTTGATAAGGATGACCATAAGGGCGAAGGCGGCCGCAGCCTTGGAAACCACTGACAGGTATGAAGTGACTGCAGTCGGAGCACCTTCGTATGTGTCTGCTGTCCACAGGTGGAACGGGACCAGGGATATCTTGAATCCGAGTCCGGTGAAGAAGAATACCATGGCCAAAATCTGCAGAGCGCTTCCATTGATCATAGGCACCATGTCTTCGAAATAGAGAGTGCCCGTGGTGCCGTAGAAGAACGATATTCCGTAGAGCATAAGACCGCTTGCGAAAAGCGCGCTCAGGATATATTTGGCTCCGGCCTCGGCCGAGTTGTGCTTGTATTTGTCGAATGCCACGAGGCAGGACATAGGCACTGATGCCAGTTCAAGACCGATGAAGAACATCATGAAATGCCCGGCGCTGACCATGAAGTCCATGCCAAGGAGGGTTGAAAGCGTCAGCACGTAGAATTCGCCTCTTTTGAATTCTGTATCCGGTTTTTTCAGCCATGAATCCGCCAGCAGGAAAACCAAGAGCGTGCCTATGGCGAGAACGCTCTTCACAATGCTGTAGATCGGGGCATAAACGAACATGCCTCCGAATATCTCAGCTGTCTCTTTCTGATAGGGGAACACTGTCCCGGCTATAAAGAGAAGCATGAGGGCGCACATCACTCCATGGAAATATTTGCGGCCCCTCGGACCGGCTGTCAGGTCATAAAGCAGGGCTGCCACTATCACGCCGACCAGGGCGATTTCAGTGTACATATAGGTCAATATTGCAGAGAAGTCCATATCAGTTCAAAATATGTGAAATTACAGGTAAAACGCTTTCGCTGATCAGGTCGCTCATCCACAGAGGGAAGAGGCCGAGCCCTGCGATAGCCACTATCAGTACGATGACTGCCAGACGTTCGTCCCATGTAGCATCGGTGAGCTTCAGATGCTCAGGATTTGTGCATGTCCCGTAGAGTATCTTGCCCACAAGCCTCAGGATGTAGACTGCAGTGATAACAATGGACGTGCAGGCTATGATAGTCACGACTCTGTGGAAAGTGTCGTTTATCATGAACGCACCATTGAAGATGGTCATTTCAGCTACGAAACCGCTCAGTCCAGGAAGACCGAGGTTGGCCAGACCTGCTATCACATAGCAGACAGACAGGAAAGGCATGATTTTCATAAGGCCGCTCAGCTCCCTGATGTCTCTGGTGTGAGTCCTTCCGTAAATCATTCCTATCAGGGCGAAGAAGAGGGCTGTCATCAGGCCGTGGCTCAGCATCTGGAGAACAGCGCCTGTGGCTGCGGTCGTGTTCATCATAAGTATTGCGAAAAGCACCAGGCCGCAGTGGGAAACAGATGAATAAGCGTTTATGTATTTCAAATCTGTCTGCACGCATGCGGAGAATGCTCCGTAAACCACAGATATGGTGGTAAGTATGATGAATATCCAGCTGAGCTCCTGTGCGGCTTCAGGCAGAAGGTACATGGCTATGCGGAAGCATCCGTAGCCTCCCAGCTTCATCAGCACGCCTGCATGAAGCATGGACACTGCCGTTGGTGCCGAAGCGTGGCCGTCAGGGCTCCATGTGTGGAACGGGAACAGAGCCCCGAGAACTCCGAATCCGATGAATATTATAGGAAACCATATTCTCTGCATTTCCACAGGAATATTGTGCAGCGCGGCTATCTCGTTCAGGTTCATGGTAGTCGCTCCTGAACCGAAGTAGATGCCCAGAATGCCTATCAGTATCAGCGCCGAGCCTCCCATGAGCATCAGGGTAAGCTTCATGGCAGAGTATTCTTTCTTTCCCGTGCCCCATACACCGATGAGAAGATACATCGGGATGAGCGCCACTTCGTAGAACATGAACATGGTGAACAGGTCTACGGAAATGAAGAATCCGAACACTCCCACGCTCAGGAGGCAGAACCACATGAAGAATTCTTTCACCCCGTCCTTCATCTTCCATGAAGCGAATGTCCCGGTGAAGACGATTATGGCTGAAAGCAGTATCATGGCGACTGAAATCCCGTCCACGCCTACTGCATATTCGATATTCAGCGGCTTGTACCACATAAAACTGTCAGTCAGGAGCATTTCTGCAGTCTGCCCGTCAGCTCTCATTCCCAGGAATATGAACACCAGTGCGACAGCCAGCCCCAGCAGCACGGATGAGCCCGCCACCATGACAGCATGTATTTGCTTAGTGTTCCTGGATACCCACAGCCCGAGCATCATCAGCAGGGGGACAGCAGGGAAAAGTGACAATATATTCATATCTTGATGTCAGTTTATTCTGTTGTTAGCGAATTGTATATCACGCAGCTCAGATCAGCAGGAGTATCACCGCAAGTCCCAGCGCGCCGCCGAGGAACCATATGCCATACTTCTGCACATTTCCGCTCTGCATTCCTTTGATGAGCCATGAGCACTGGTTTGAAATCCAGGCCAGCATATTCATGAAGCCGTCCACTACGTGCCGGTCGAACCATGCTATAGGAGTGGAGATGCAGGCGAAGATGATCCTGTGGGTTATGAACTGGTAAATCTCGTCGATATAGAACCGGTGGTATGCCGCCTTGTGAAGGCCGCTGAATCTCGTCGCGAGACCGTCAGCCACCTTCCTGTCTTCTCTCAGATACATCCATGTTGCTATCGCAATGCCTGCGGCCGCCACGCAGAGACTGGTCGCCGCTACCGCCCAGTCAATGTGGATGTGGTATGCCTGGCCGTTGCTGCTGACGAATTCGCCGAACGGAATCCAGCCGGCGAACAGTGTCACGACTGCCAGGAAGATCAGAGGAACTGTCATTGTGAGCGGAGCTTCATGCGGAGTATGTTCTGCATGCAATTCCTTATTTTCCTTGCCCCAGAATATGCAGTAGTAGAGCCTGAACATGTAGAATGCCGTGAGGCCTGCTATGAATGTCATCACCCATCCCATCACCGGGCTGAAATCGAAGCATGCGGCCAGGATTTCATCCTTTGAGAAGAATCCGCTCAATGGCCATATTCCTGCTATGGCCAGACAGGCCACAAGGAATGTGATATGGGTTACTGGCATGTATTTTCTCAGTCCGCCCATAGCCGACATTTCGTTCGAATGCACTGCATGTATTATGCAGCCTGCTCCCAGGAAGAGGAGTGCCTTGAACATGGCATGCGTGAACAAGTGGAACATGGAAGCCATGTAGCCGAGTCCTCCCTCGTGCGGGTCTGCTGATGTGCAGACACCCAGGGCCACTATCATGAATCCTATCTGCGAGATGGTGCTGAAAGCCAGCACTCTTTTGATGTCGCTCTGGACACAGGCCACCACTGCTGCGTAGAGGGCTGTGAAAGCGCCGACATACGCCGTGATATGAAGCACTTCCGGAGCATATCCGATGAACAGCGGGAACATCCTCGCCACCAGGTAGACACCAGCCACTACCATGGTAGCCGCATGAATCAGGGCTGAAACCGGGGTAGGGCCTTCCATTGCATCAGGAAGCCAAATATGCAGAGGGAACATGGCGCTCTTTCCGGCACCGCCGATGAACATCAGGCCGAGAGCCAGCGGCAGGAAAACCTTTGCCGAACCGATCACGGCTGAGTCAGGAGTGAAAGAGAACGACCCTGTGTAGAAGCCGTAGATCAATATTCCTATGAGGAAGCCGAGGTCTGCGAACCTGGTCACTATGAATGCTTTCTTCGATGCCGCTATCGCTTCTTTCTTCGTATAGTAGAATCCGATCAGAAGGTATGAGCTCACACCCACAAGTTCCCAGAAAATGTACATCTGGAAAATGTTGGTGGCAACTACCAGTCCGAGCATGCTCATGGTGAACAGGGAAAGGAACGCATAGTACCTCTGGAAACCCCTTTCGCCTTTCATGTACCCGAAAGAGTATATGTGGACCATGAATGATACGGTGGAAATGACCACCAGCATCATTACGGATATCGGGTCCAGAAGTATTCCGAGGTCAATGTGGAGATTTCCTCCGAACGGAAGCCATTCGGCATTCCATGGCATCATGGCAGGGAAGACCCCTTCAGCATTCCTGCCTCCTCCGAAATACGAGAAAGCTGTCCAGTAGCTGAGCACAGCCACTGCGCCTGTCACCACTGTGCCGAATATGCCTGCGGCGGCCGGCTTCAGTTTAGTGTCGAGCAGGCCTATGAGCAGGAAGCTCAGAAAAGGCAGCAAAAGTATCAGAATTGTGTATTCCATATCAGTCTCGATGTTTTTACCACTTCAGCTTGTTCAGGTTCTTGACCTGGATGTTTTTCATGTTGCGGTATATGTTTATGATGATGGCGATAGCCACTGCTGTCTCTGCAGCGCTGATGCCGATGGCGAAAAGAGAGAAGAAAAAGCCCTCAAGCTGCCCCGGAAACAGGAAACGGTTGAACACTACGAAGTTGATGTCAACAGAGTTCAGTATCAGCTCCACTGCTATCAGCATGGCAAGCAGGTTTCTCCGTGTCAAGAACCCGTAAATGCCCACGAACATCATGATGGTGGAGACTATCAGATAATATTCCATATGTACCATAGAAAATCCTCCTTATCTTTTTCTGGCTATCAGTATGCCTCCGATGATGCAGGCAAGCAGCAGCACGCTTATCACCTCGAACGGAAGTACATATCCGTATTTTTCTGTGCTCATCAGAGCAAAGCCTATCTCTTTCACCGGAAGTTCCCCGTGCTCGAATACAGGATTCAGGAATTTGTGCTTGAGCATGACGAACAGGCATATGCCCATGGCCGCCAATGTAGCCGCGAGGCCTGCGAAGAATTTGCTTTTCTTCAGTTTCTCAGCCTGGTCTCCTTCGCTGGAAGTCAGCAGTATGGAGAATACATAAAGCACAGTGATGCCTCCTGCGTAGACCAGCAGCTGTACAGCCCCGAGAAACGAGTAGTTCAGCTGGAAATAGATGCCGGCTGTGCCTATCAGCACGAACAGCAGGTACGTGGCCGCCCTCAGGATTCTCTTTGTGGAGACAGCCAGGATGGAGCTCACCACTATGAACACGGCGAGCACTGCAAATACGATCAGATCTAATGTAATATTCATGGCTATTTCTTGTTCAGAGTTTTGATGAGCTTGCTTCTGGTGAACACGGCATGCTCGAACTTTGTCGAGAATTCTATAGCGTTGTGCGGGCAAGCGTTCACACAAAGGTGGCAGAACATGCATGACCCCAGGTCATATTCGTATTTCACCAGGTGTTTTTTAGATTTCCCTGTTTCAGGGTCTGTCACCATTTCCGATGTGATTTTGATGCTTCCGTTAGGGCAGGCCATCTGGCAGAGGCCGCAGGCTATGCATTTATTGTTTCCGTTCTCATCGGACGGCATGGTCAGCTCGCCGCAGAATCTGTCGTTCATTTTCAATGTGGCTCTGTTCTCAGGATAGCATTCGGTGATTTTTTTTGTGAAGAATTCACGGAATGTCACCTTCATGCCTGTCAGAAGAGACCACAGCCCGCTGAAGATACCTTTTATATAGTTGATCATGACTAAAAATGCAATTTGAATACGACAACAACGACCATAAGAAGCAGGTTGAGAAGCCCTATCGGCACCAGGTATTTCCATTCGAGAGTGAGGATCTGGTCAATCCTGAGCCTCGGGAACGTCCATTTGATCCACATCAGCAGCCATACGATGAAGAATGCTTTTGCGAAGAACCAGATGAAGCCCGGTATGGCGTCCATCACTGCATTGAATCCGTCCAGTCCAGGTATATGCAGGGGCATCCATCCTCCCAGGAAGATAGTGGCCGCTATGCTGGAGATGATGAAAAGGTTCACAAACTCTGCCACATAGAACAGCCCGAAGTGCATGCCGGAATACTCGGTGTGGTATCCTGCTGTCAGTTCCGACTCCGCCTCAGGCAGGTCGAAAGGCCCTCTGTTCACTTCTGCATTCCCGGCTATCAGGTAGATGATGAACGCTATCACGGCTGGAATGTGTCCTTTGAAGATGAACCATCCGTCAGCCTGCCTCATCACTATCTCGGAGAACTGCATAGTGTCGGTCAGCACCACGATTGTCAGGATCGAAAGTCCTACTGACAGTTCGTAGCTGATCATCTGGGCTCCGCTCCGCATCGCTCCGATGAGGGAGAATTTGCTGTTTGAGCTCCATCCTGCCAGCAGAATGCCGATGATGCCGATGGATGATGCAGCCATGAAGAAGAGCACTCCTACATTGAAGTCCAGGATTTCCAGCCCCCGGCTTATCGGTATGCAGGCGAATGCTGTCACGGATGCTATAATCACCAGATACGGGGCGAGATTGTAAAGCATCTTGTCCGAATGCCTGATGGTGATGATTTCCTTGGTCAGCATCTTGAATACATCGCAGATGACCTGGATGCTTCCCCATGGCCCCACCCTGTTCGGGCCGAGGCGGCACTGGAAAGCCGCGCAGACTTTGCGCTCCATGTATATCATGATGATAGCTATGATCACATACAGCAGCAGGAGACAGATTCCTATGATGACGCATTCGATGAATATTGCCAGAGCTTCTGGCATCAGCGAGGTCAGCTGAGTATGGATCCAGTTAGTTATTGTACCGAAATCAAACATATTCTGTCTTTTTTATCTGTCAATGTCTGGGATTACATAGTCGAGAGTTCCGCCGATGGCGATCAGGTCAGCTATTTTCGCGTTTCTGGCGATAGTGTCGACGCATGAAACGAGCGGAAGCCCCGTCGACCGGAATTTGACCCTGTACGGGAATTTGTCGCCATGGCTTTCGATGAAAACTCCGAATTCACCGCGGCTGCCTTCCACTGCTGAATACCAGCTTCCTGCAGGCAGTTTGATGACCGGCTTCACTTTCATCTGGTATTCTCCTTCAGGAATATTGTCGATGAGCTGCTCAATGATCTTGAGGCTTTCCTCTATTTCCTTTACCCTCACCATGTAGCGGGAGAAGCAGTCTCCGTCGTGGAAAATGATTTCCTGGAAATCCACTTTTCCGTAGACACCGTACGGATGCCGTTTCCTGACATCGCAGGCCCAGCCTGAAGCCCTGCCTGTACCTCCTGTGGCGCCGAAAGAGATTGCATCTTCGCGGGAAAGCACGCCAGTGCCTATAAGCCTCTTCCTGGCGATGATGTTTCCTGTGAATATGTCATGGTATTCAGGCATCTTGGACCTCATGTAAGGAATGAACTCCTTCACTTTCTTTACAAAGTCCGGATGAATGTCTGCCTGGACTCCTCCGATAGTGTTGTAGGTCTGGATGAGACGGCCTCCTGTGGTCTGCTCCAGGATTTCCAGCACTTTTTCCCTGTCTCTGAAGCCGAGGAAGAATACTTCCAGGGCTCCCATGTCCTGTGCCAGACATGAAATGAACAGCAGGTGAGAGTCTATTCTCTGGAGCTCGTCCATGATGGTCCTGATATACTGTATGCGGTCTGACACCTGCAGCCCCATGGCTTTTTCGATGCACATGCAGAGTGCATGCCGGTTCTGCATCGCTCCCAGATAATCCAGCCTGTCAGTAAACCCGAGTGTCTGGGGGTAGGTGCTTGTCTCGCAGAGCTTTTCTATGCCTCTGTGGATGTAGCCGCAGTGAGGGTCTATCTTTTTGATAGTCTCGCCTTCGAGCGATACGCAGAAACGCAGCACACCATGTGTCGCAGGATGTTGCGGCCCTATGTTTATCACGTATTCCTCTTCGTTGAACAGGGGATGCCTTTTCAGAATGTAACTTCCGTCGGATGTCATTTCGTAGCTCGGAGCATCATCGTCTGCCACCTCGTTCTCCATGTTCAAAGGATTGAGAGAAGGGTCGTAGTCCTTGCGCAGAGGGTGTCCTTTCCAGTCATCTCTCAGGAAAAGCCTTCTCAGGTCTGGATGCCCGATGAATTTAATGCCGAAAAAGTCATATGCTTCCCTTTCATTCAGGTTGGCGCCTTTCCACAGATCGTGGACTGAAGGCAGGCTTGCGTTATCTCTGTTGGTGTCAGATACGGCAATGACGATATTTTCGCCTGTCGACGTATTCTCCAGATGGTATACGCATCCGAGTCCGTCCTCGCCCCAGTCCATCCCGGTCAGGCTGCGCAGGAAGTCGAATCCTCCCTCGTTTCTCAGAAATTCCGAGGCCTTCCTGAACGACGGCGCAGGAATCTTGAAAAGTCCGTCGCCCTCTTCAGACCATACGGCATCCAGAGCGGAAAGCCTTGATTTTATGTCAATGTTTCTGTCCATATTTTTCTTATTGGCGGTTTCCTGGAAACCGCAATGATAAAATTCTCTATGCCTGTTCTGAACTATGCCAATCCGGACTCATCGTATTCTTTGAAATCCTCACGGGTGTTTGTGTCCTCGCGCATCCTTTTTTCGTACTCTTTCTCGCTGATGCCTTTGTTCAGGCCTCCGAGGAATTTCTCGGCTTTCACTTTGCGCTGGAGCTGCATCAGCCCATACAGCATGGCTTCAGGCCTTGGAGGGCAGCCTGGGATGTATACATCCACCGGGATGATTTTGTCCACTCCGTCCACCACATGGTACGATTTCTTGAAAGGGCCTCCGCTTATGGCGCATCCGCCTGTCGCCACGACATATTTCGGGTCTGCCATCTGGTCATAAAGACGTTTCAGCACAGGGGCCATTTTGTGGGTGATAGTGCCGGCAACCATGATGAAGTCCGCCTGGCGTGGAGAAGAACGCGCCACCTCGAAACCGAAGCGTGCGAAATCATACCTTGCGGCCCCGATGGCCATGAACTCAATGCCGCAGCAGCTGGTGGCAAAAGTCAACGGCCAGAGACTGTTGCTGCGTCCCCATTCAATCACGTCATCGAGACAGCCGACTATCACGTTTGTGCCGTTTTCACGGAGCTCTTTCAGCATCTCTTCGATATACTCGTTGTCGTTGAAATCTTCATATTTCATCGACTTGATGTTGACGTTTCTTTTCATATATAGTCCATCTTTTATTTCCATTCAAGAGCGCCTTTCTTCCATGCGTATGCAAGCCCGAGGACCAGAATCAGCAAGAAAAACAGCACGCTGGCCAGTCCGTAGATGCCCAGGTCCTGCACCACCACCGCCCATGCGAAGAGAAACACTGTCTCTACATCGAACATGAGGAAGAGTATGGCGTAAAGATAATACCCGACTTTGAACTGCATCCAGGATTTTCCTCTGGTCGGGATGCCGCATTCGTATGGTTCGCTTTTCTGAGGATTATATGATCTGGGAGCAATGAGTCTTGCTATCCCTACTGCAGCCGCCACCATGATGACGGCAATAAGTATTACGACTACCAACAGTATGAAATTCATAGCGTTGAATGATTTTAATACGACATATTTTCAGAAATCGGGCGCAAAGTTACATAAAAAAAATCAAAATGCACCGGTTAAACGGATAATCTTTTCTCAGACTGAAAAATCCCCCGTAGAAGTGCGTACAGCCGTTTTTTTTGAATTAAACGTTTAATCCTTCATAACACGGATAGCTCCATTTACATTTGCAGCGTGAACAGTCCCGGCATGCGGCCGGGCAAAAACGAGAGAGCTATGAGCAGATTGAGTTCAATTTCATTGTTGTGTGCATTGCTGGCGGCATGCACCAAAGTCGGGGCAGGTCTTGAAGTCTCCCAGGCGGAGACAGCGGACGCCGAGCCTGCAATGATTGTCCTGGGGAAAAAACTGGACAATCCTTACTCTACAGAGAATATGAGAGATGCCTTTGTTTCTCTTTATCCTACCAGGTCGGGAAATGATATTAAGACATCGCATCTGTATGTGCGTTTTCTTCCTGCAGACGAGTATGAGCTTGAGTATTTGACAAATTCGGGCCTGGATCTGGTGGATTATCCGCTGGACTATGAGATTTTGTCGGACGGAGATTATTACCAGGATCCTTCTGTGGGGGAAAACATTACATGGCAATACACTGTAGTGCCTGCGGATTACGACTTTCCTGACGGAATACGTCATGAAATTCTGGAAGAATGTTTCATAACAGAGACAGACTTCGACACCAGGGCTTCAGGAGGCATAGACTGGTCCGCTGTGGAAGAAGAAGCTTACCGCATGTCCGGAAACGGGGATATGCTGGATCCTGGAACGAAGGCGGCGAAAGTGTATCCTTCCGGCCGTATCACCATTGTGGATGAAGACGCGAATGGCGGGAAGCCTGTAGGATTGTCAGGCGTGAGGGTGAGATGCAACACCTTCGTGAAATTTTCCAATACTTTTACAGACAGAGATGGATATTATACTATACCTCGCAAATTCTCTGCGAATCTGAAATACAGGCTGGTATTCAAGAATGAAAAGGGATTTGCCATAGGTTTCAACCTCATATTGCAGCCGGCGTCTGCATCTTCATTGGGAAAAGGCCCGGCTTCCGGCTTGAATGCGACCATCACTAAAGATTCTGACAGGATGCTCTTCCTGCGTTCTGCAGTGAACAATGCCGCATATGAATACATCACCAGGTGCGGGGCAGAAGATATGGACCTGACGCTTCCTCCGGGAGATTTGAGAATCTGGCTGCTTTCGAAACTGGATGCAAGCAGCGCAGTGCTGCTCCATCACAAGGTAGGCGTTTCCCATGAACTGGTGAAGGATTTCCTGGGCTATTTTGCCTCGTTGATATCTTTCTTTGCCCCGGATGTGACTATCGGAACGAAGAATATGGACAGCTACAGTGACGTTTACAGGGCGACATGCCATGAACTGGCGCATTGCAGCCATTTCTCCCAGGTAGGGCTGGACTACTGGAACAGGTATGTGGAATATATACTGCGGTCATATGTCCAGACAGGAGGCATGACATATGGAGACGGCTCAGGCAGCTATGCCGGATATTGTGAAGTAGGGGAAATGTGGGCATACTACCTCGAAAGCGCCATGTATCAGGACAGGTACGGCGGGTCTATGCCTCAGTTCGGCACCAGCTGGTGGTTCAGCCCGCAGATTTTCCGCTACCTGGATGAAAGAGGCTTGGACAGATCGGATTTTCTGGATGCCATGCAGCCCGATGTCACCAGCCTGCCTGCATTGCAGAGCGAGATGATTTCTCTTTATCCATCAAAGGCTATGACGATAGAGCAGGTCTTTTTCAGATATAAATGACAGCATATGATAAAAAAGATTGTTTTGATGGTGGCCGCGGCAGTGTTTATGCTGCCGCAGCCTTCCCAGGCGAGAAGGTTTTCCCTGTCTACGAATATAGTGGATTATCTGAACTTGGGGACATTGAACCTGGAGGCTTCTTATGGATTGTCTCGGCATTGGAGCCTGAATGCCGGAGTGCGTTATAATCCGTTTACATACAATCTTCCCGAAAAAGGTTCGCAGATGCAGAACCGCAAGCAGTCATATGAAATCGGAGTGCGTATGTGGCCATGGCATGTGTTCTCAGGCTGGTGGGTGGCGGCCAAGGCCAAATATCAGGAGTACAATGCAGGAGGCATTTTTTCTCCGGAAACTGAAGAAGGGGACGGATATGGCGTAGGTTTTTCCGCCGGTTATTCTCTCATGCTTCTTCCCTCTCTGAATATGGAATTCGGGCTTGGCTTCTGGACCGGCATGAAGAAGTATACCATATATGACTGCCCGGCATGCGGGCAGGTAACTGAATCCGGCACAAAAGCCTTTATTCTTCCAAATGAACTTTTATTGTCACTTGTGTATGTTTTCTGAGAAATACATCCTTGTATTGCCGATGCTGGCCGTTTCAGCGGCGCTGATTTCCTGTTCTTCACTCAGGCAATATTCCGAGATAGCTTCCATGCCTGGACAGCTGTCCATATCTCTGCCTGAGGATGAGGAACTGGATATGCCTGAAGACGAGATTTCGATGTCGGTAGTAGATTCCAGCCGGGCTTCGGCTGACGGGCCTCTTATTCTCAATGCTATCAGAGACAGCGAAACAGGTGAAATGACCGCTACTGATGTCATATCAGCATCCAAGGTGGTGGCGCGGTTCCGGAATATCGCTGAGAGGCTTGGCAGTGTTTCATTCAGTTTCGATGTGACTGTGCCGGAAGCGTTGATCTCGTCAGGATTCCAGCTGAGATTTTCGCCTGAACTGGAGGCGCTGGATGATACATTGGCGCTGGAGCCAGTATTCATCACCGGGGCTGGCTACAGAAAACGTCAGCTGAGAGGATATGAACGCTACAGGGCTTTCCTGGAATCCATCGTTACCGACAGCACGGAATTTATTCGTATTGAACAGCTGGAGACATTTCTTGAACGGTATTTTCCGGAAACGTTTGCCATGCGGAATGATTCGTCCATAGTTCCTGAACCTCTGGCCGAAAATTTTTTCGGAGTGAATCAGAAATTAGCTTTGGAGCATTACACCATGCATGAGCGCAAGCGCAGAAATGCCATGAAGATCGAGAACAAAGAGCAGTATTTCAACAAGTTCGTGAAATCGCCTATTGAAAACAATGTCAGGCTGGACACTGTCATGTCGCCAGGAGACGGCAGCCTGGTGTACAGATATTCACATACCATGTCTTCTTCTCCGGGGTTGAGAAAACTGGCCGTCAGCCTTCGCGGGACGGTTCATAAGGACGGGGAACAGGTGCTGGAGATGCCATCTCCGGAGAAGTTGACATTTTATGTAAGTTCATTGTCGTCACTGGCTGACGACACCCCTCGCTATTTGTTTAAAATAGTGGACAGGGTAGTCACTGACAATACTGCCGCTTTTCTGGATTTCGACCATGGCAGCACCGTTCTCGATACGCTGAGACCTGGGAACGCTTCAGAGCTGGCCAGAATCAGAAAATGTTTCGCAGACATATATTCCAGACGCGACATGGTTCTGGATTCCATTATCGTCACAGCCTCGTGTTCCCCGGAAGGCAGTGTGGAGTTCAATGCCCGGCTGGCGGAAGGAAGGGCGCTTTCAGTGAAAAAGTATGTTCTGGACCGGGTGGCTGAGCTGGATGTTGACCTTGTCAAATCCGAGTCCAGGCCTGAGAATTGGGAATATTTCAGAACTCTGGTGGCAAATGACACTGTGCTCAAGCCGTCAAGCAAGGAGGCCATACTGCGCCTGGCGGCTGAAAAAGACAAGGACTATGCTGAATCCAGGATGGCATCCATGCCGGAATACCGCTATTTGAGAGAAAAGGTTTACCCGAGGCTCAGGACTGTGAATTTCAGTTTTCATATGCATCGTCCTGACGTTAAAAAAGATACAGTGCATACAAAGGTGCTGGATACGGTTTACATGAAGGGGCTTGATGCCTTGAAAAACTTGGACTATAAAACGGCGGCATCCATTCTGAGCCCATACAGGGATTACAATGCAGCCCTGGCTATGGCTTCGTCAGGCTATGATGACACAGCGCTTTCCATTTTGTCCGGCTTGAAAGAAAGCGGCGCTAAAGTTGACTATTTGTGTGCGATACTTCTGGCTAGGGCAGGGGAATATGGCCTGGCTGCGGAGAGCTTCAGGCGCAGTGTCCGGAAGGACCCGGCCATGGTTCACCGGGCAAATCTGGACCCGGAACTCTCTGACATAGTGAAAAAAGAAGAAATTAACTAAAATATCCATATCATGAAAAATTCGAATGTAGGGAAGCCCGCAAGTATAGTTGCGGCAGTGTTTGCATCTGCTTTGCTGTTGTCTTGTGAAAATGAATTGCAGGAAGCGTCAGTGATCCAGGATTTAGAAAAGGTTCCTGTGGAGGTGTCTGTCCCGGCTGTTCATTCCAAGGTGACAAATCTCAGTGAAGAAGACAAGGTGAATGATTTGCAGATTTTTGTGTTCCGGCCTGACGGGACGCTTGATGCCTATTCTGCTGGCGCGGGTAGAGAACTGGTCCTGGAATGCACTTCAGGCGAGAGGGAATTTGTGGCTTTGGTCAATGCTCCGTATCTGGCCTCCATTCAGAGCCTCACTCAATTGAATTCTCTGAAATCGGACTTGAACCACAATTCCGAGCAAGGCCTTGTAATGTCTGGCTCTGCAGTGAAGACCATAGGTTCAGCTGATGACAATGTCGAGGTGCCGGTTTCAAGGCTGGTGGCAAGAGTCTCGGTCAAAAAAGTGACAAATGCATTCACTTCTCCAGGATATGCCGGAATTCCTGTCACGCTGAAATCAATATATCTGTCGAATGTGGCTGCAGATGCGTATTATCTGAATGCCGGCCAGCCTTCGTCATGGCACAACAAATCCGGTTCGAAAAATGATTGCAGGAGCCTTCTCTGTGATGACGGCCTGGACATTGATATCGCAAAAGGCTCATCTTACGGCACTCCTCATTATTTCTACTGTTATGCGAACCCGACAGAAACGGACAGTTCAGATGATGTATGGTCGCCGCGGCGCACCAGGCTGGTATTGGAGACTGTCATCGGCAATACAACGTGTTATTATCCAGTAACCCTGCCTCAGATAGAGGCCAACCATACATATGATATTAATGAGGTGAAAATTACCAGGCTGGGCTCAGATGATCCTGACGAGGCTGTGGAAACAGGGGCGGTAAGTGTGAGCATAAAGGTCATGGATTGGGAAACCGGCGCCTCTACAGAGATAACTATCTAAATTAAATCAAGATGGAAGATAAATGGAAACAGTTGCCTGTGTCCGCTGTTCTGTCCGCGGCAATTATTGTTGCGTGCCAGGGGTGTTCGGTAAAGGAGGACAGAAGCCTGTGTCCTTGTTCTTTTGAACTGGATTTCAGCCAGGTGGAAACCTCGCTTGCTCATGGCGTGGAAGTCTCCATAAAAGCGGCTGATGGATTTCTTCATTATGATCCTGACGCAGGGGAAGGGCTCGTGGAGAAGTCCAAGGACGGAGTTTCGTCCATGGTATATGCTGTGACTGTGCCGAAAAGTCTGCTGTCTGTGTCCGCAGTCAGCGGTGCAGAGCGGCTCTTTTCACCTGATTCCGGCATAAGCATTCCTCTTGGCGAAGAGTGTCCTCCAGTATATATGCATTATTCTCATGTGGAGGCTTATTCGGAGCGATGTTCTGAAATTGTGCGTTTGCATAAAGATTTTTGCAATATCGGAATCAATATGCTGTCTGAAGACGGGGAGTATCCGTTTGAACTTACTGTCAAGGGGCATGTAAACAGGATCAATCCGGACAGGTCTGTATCCAATGGAGAATTTTCCTGCTCTTTTGTCCCAGACAGACGTGGTTATGGTGATGTGCGCGTGCCTCGCCAGACTGACAGCGGGCTGATTCTGCAGATAGTTGAGGACGGCAGGACACTTCGGGAGTTCGCCTTGGGCGAGTATATTGCAGAGACCGGCTATAAATGGACAGATGATGACTTGGAAGACATAGAAGTCACTGTAGATTATGCACATTCGTATATAACTATCGATGTCGAGAGCTGGGCAGGCTCATTCGAATATGAAGTCGTCATTTGAGATGCCATGCGGCAATACAGGTGAAATTGTAAAAATATTGTTGCAATTATAAAAAATTGTATTACCTTTGCACCACTTTACTGAGGCGCAGGTGGCGAAATTGGTAGACGCGCTACTCTCAGGAGGTAGTGCCAGAAATGGTGTGGCAGTTCGACTCTGCTCCTGCGCACGAAAAAAGCGGCTGATTCGGCCGCTTTTTTCTTTTCCGGCAGACGGTGTCCCTGACAAGCCGTCATAAAAAAATATTCCAGCGAATTGCAAATCCGCTGGAATATTTTTTATAATGTATATTGGGTGTCAGTACTTGTTGAGCGGCATTCCGTTCATCTTCATTCGCACCTGTTTGCGGACATTTGCAAGAACTGCTTCATGTTCGTCCTTGCCATCCTCTGACTTCCCGGTCACATAGTCAATATGTTCCGCGGCGCTGGTCAGCACAGTGTCTATAAGAGCCACGATGAATTCCATGTCTTTCTCGACGAGGCCGCGGGAAGTGATGGCAGGCGTCCCGACTCTGATTCCTGAAGTCTGGAATGGAGATCTGGAGTCGAAAGGCACCATGTTCTTGTTCACTGTGATGTCAGCCTTTACCAGCTCTCTCTCGGCTATTTTGCCTGTCAGGTCAGGGAACTTGGTCCTCAGGTCGATAAGCATCAGATGGTTGTCAGTGCCTCCTGACACTACCTTGTATCCTTTCGCTTTGAATACTTCAGCCATAGTGAAGGCATTGGCCACCACCTGCTTCTGGTATTCTACGAATTCCGGCTGGAGCGCCTCGTAGAACGATACAGCCTTGGCCGCAATGCAGTGTTCAAGCGGACCTCCCTGAACTCCAGGGAAAACACTCGAATTCAGTATCTGAGACATCTTTTTAATCACCCCTTTAGGAGTAGTCAGCCCCCACGGATTGTCGAAATCCTTGCCCATCAGAATGATGCCGCCTCGTGGCCCTCTGAGGGTTTTGTGGGTGGTGGAAGTGACTATATGGGCATACTTTACAGGGTTGCTGAGCAGTCCGGCGGCTATGAGCCCGGCTGTATGTGCCATATCTACCATCAATATGGCTCCCACGCTGTCAGCTATGCGTCTCATTCTCTCCCAGTCCCATTCCCTGGAGTATGCCGATGCACCTCCGATAATCAGCTTCGGCTTGAATTCCAGAGCCTTTTTCTCCATCTCGCTGTAGTCAATGAGTCCTGTCACTTCATCCAGTCCATAAGAAACTGCATGGTACAGAATGCCTGACATGTTCACAGGGGAGCCGTGAGTCAGGTGTCCTCCATGCGCCAGATCCAGCCCCATGAACGTATCGCCAGGCTTCAGGCAGGCCATCATCACAGCCATGTTTGCCTGAGCCCCTGAATGAGGCTGCACATTGGCATATTCAGCCCCGAAAAGCTGGCAGAGCCTGTCGATGGCGAGCTGCTCTATCTGGTCTACGATTTCGCATCCCCCATAATATCTGGCTCCTGGATATCCTTCTGCATATTTGTTTGTGCAGACTGACCCCAGAGCGGCGAGAACTTGCTTGCTCACATAATTTTCCGAGGCGATAAGTTCTATGCCGGTCGTCTGTCTTTCTTCTTCTTTTTTAATCAGATTGAAGATCTGAAGATCCTGTTTCATATATTAAGTTGTTTTATCGAAAGGCAAATTTACTCATTTTTTGATTTTTCCCTACCTTTGCAGGCAGAAGTTTTTCCACCTTCAGGGCTATATGCCTGGAATTAATTGAATTTCATAGAAATGAAAGATAGAAAATTATTGAATATTGAGCTGGGCCGGATGTCTGTGGACGAATACCGGCAGTCTCGCAAATCAGGCATAGCTGTGGTCCTGGACAATGTCAGGAGCGCTCATAATGTGGGTGCGGCTTTCAGAAGCTCCGACTCATTCAAGATAGACAAGGTTTATCTCTGCGGCATATGCGCTGTGCCTCCGTCTGCCGAGATTCACAAGTCTGCCATCGGGGCGGAATTCAGTGTGGCATGGGAACATTTCGACTGCACTATGGATGCTGTGCAGAAGCTCCGGGAAGAAGGGTATGTCATCGTAAGTGTCGAACAGACTGTGCATTCCCTATCCTTGGATGATTTCGTTGCAGATGAAAGCCTGAAATATGCCTTTATTTTCGGAAACGAGGTGTCAGGAGTGGACCAGGAGGTAGTCGATGCATCTGATTTTGCGCTTGAGATACCTCAGTACGGCACCAAGCATTCTCTGAATGTTTCAGTCTCCATCGGCATAGTCCTCTGGGCTGCGCACCGGCGTCTTTCGAAAAAAGACGTTTGAGTGCGTGGGTCAAAAGTCACGAAGTGACCGCGACTGGAATGAGCAAGATCCCCTAATAGGGGGGGCAGGGGTTAAAAATGGTCCAGTCTTTCGCGAAAGACTGGACCATTCATCATTTCCCGTTCCACTTCAGGGCTTTGAAAATCTCCACCACCACTAAAGGCACGAGAGCCAGTCCTGCGACAGTCAGCCACTGTTCACATCCCATCGACGCGAAGCTGAATGCCTTTGCAAAAGCTGGCACCAGAAGCACGGCCAGAGAGAACAGAAGCGAAGCGAAAATAGCGAAAATCAGCGCCTTGTTCTCCAGAGGGTTGAACTTGAACCTTGACTCCGTATTCGAATGAAGGTTTCCTGCATGCACCAGTTTCGCCGCTATCAATGACGCAAATGCCATGGTCTGCCCGAGAGTCTCGGCCGCGGCGCTGTTTCCATGAAGCTCCATCCCCATGTCCTTTCCGATGATATAGGCCGCTAATGTGATGGCGCCCATCATCACGCCCTGGTATCCTATTCTCCATACCATGCTCTTGTCCATGAACTGCTTGCCTTTCCCTCTCGGACTCTTTTTCATGATGTCCTTCGCGGCAGGATCCAGACTCAGCGCCAGGGCAGGGAAGGTCTCGCTCACCAGGTTTATCCACAGAATATGTATAGGAAGCAGAGGAATGCCCATATTAAGTATCGACGCTACGAAAAGCAGCAGCACTTCACCCAGATTTGTCGACAGCAGGAAGAGCACGGTCTTCTGAATGTTGTCATATATCCTGCGGCCTTCGGACACTGCCGACACGATGGTCACGAAATTGTCATCGGACAGAATCATGTCTGATGCATCCTTGGCCACTTCTGTGCCAGTGATTCCCATAGACACGCCTATGTCGGCCTGTTTCAGCGCAGGGGCGTCGTTCACACCGTCGCCCGTCATAGCCACTATTTCTCCCTTCTTCTGCCATGCCGTCACTATCTTCACCTTCTGCTCAGGCGCAATACGCGCATACACGGTATATTTGTCCACATCTCTGTCGAATGTCTCTTCGTCCAGTTTTTCCAGTTCCGTTCCGGTAATGGACAGGTCGCCGTCTTTGTGTACTCCTATCTTTGCGGCTATCGCCAATGCAGTGGCTTTGTGGTCTCCGGTGATCATGATGGTCCTGATTCCAGCATCATGGCACTCCTGTATAGCGCCGATCACTTCCTCTCGCTCAGGGTCTATCATGCCTGTTATGCCCACGAAAATCAGGTCTTTCTCCACCTCGTCTACATCGGAAGACACCTTTTCCACCGGCTTGTATGCCATGGCCAGGACTCTCAGCGCCGAGTCTGCCATCTTCTGGTTCCTCTTCTGCAGATCAGCTATGTCGTCAGCAGTGATTTTCCTCACCCCTTCTGCATCTTCTATCCTGGTGCAGACAGAAAGCACTTCGTCCAGGCCGCCTTTCACATTGGCCTGCAGCGAGCCGTCTTTCATTCTGTTTATAGTGGACATCCTTTTCCTGGTGGAGTCGAATGCCACCTCGCCTTCGCGCGGGCAGGCGCTTTCCAGCTCAGCTTTCCGCACTCCGTGCTTTTCTCCCAGGTCCAGGAGAGCTATTTCAGTCGGGTCTCCCACGCTGGTGGTGCCTCCCTCATTGTTTTTCACGACTTTAGCATCGCAGCAGAGCACGGATATTTCTATCAGCCTGTCAAGCCCGCCGCTGGCAGTATATTCTTCTACCACAGTCATCTGGTTCTTTGTCAGAGTCCCTGTCTTGTCAGAGCAGATGACAGTAGTGCAGCCCAGCGTCTCCACGGAAGGAAGCTTGCGGATGATGGCATTGTGTTTCACCATACGCCTCACTCCCATCGACAGAATGATAGTGGAAATGGCAGGCAGGCCCTCAGGAATGGCAGCCACAGCCAGGGATACAGCTACCATCAGCATATTGATGACAGGCCTTCCATACAGCACGCCGATGACAAAAATAATGGCGCATATCGCAACGGATGCAGTTCCGATGACTTTCCCCAGATTCTCCAGACGCGCCTGCATCGGTGTTTGAGTGTCGGATTCACCTCCAAGCATATCTGCTATTTTCCCTATCTCGGTGTTCATGCCGGTGCCGACCACGATTCCCTTGCCATGCCCGAATGTCACGACACCGCTCGAGTAAGCCATGTTTTTCCTGTCTCCCAGCGGAATGTCTTCATCCGCCAAGGTTTCAGGGCTCTTTTCCACAGGCACTGATTCCCCGGTCATGGAAGACTCCTGGATGCTCATGTTCACAGACTCGGTGATTCTGATGTCTGCAGGGACTATGTCTCCCACTTCCAGCTCCACCAGATCGCCAGGCACGACATCTTCCACATTCACCACCATGGACTCCCCGTCCCTGACCACCTTGGCCATTGGGGCGGCCATTTTCTTCAGAGATTCCAGCGATTTCTGCGCCTTGAACTCCTGATATGCTCCGATGAATGCATTCAGAAGCAGAATCCCCATTATTATATAGGTGTCGAGCAGCCCTTCGCCTGTTTTTATGCCCATGACACCTGAAATCACTGCGGCGATGATCAGCAGCAGAATCATGAAGCTTTTGAACTGGGAAATGAACATGGTGAAGAAAGATTTGTTTTTTTTCTGCACCAGCGTGTTTTTCCCGAACTTAGCAATTCGTGTTGCAATTTCATCATTTTTCAGGCCTTTGGCCGTGTCTGTCCCCATTTCCCGGGAAACATCCTCGATGGATTTGCTGTAAAATTTTTCCATTTTCATTTAACGTTATATCATCTTTCCAGGAAACTGATTAAAGTCCTTTCTGTTTTTTCAAGCAAGCCTTCTGGAAAAGTCAGGTTGCAAAAATAGCGGGAGTTAACAGATTTATTGTTAAGTTTGCAGCATGAAAAATGTAGAAAAGGTCGCATTTATGAAGAAAAATAGAGAAAATGAGAAATTTCAAGGCCTCTCATTGACTCTTTGCTGCAGAGGAACAGCAGTCCTCAGAACAGGAGATACAGACTGTCAGGTCGAGGCAGGCTCCCTCATGGTTCATTTTCTGACCAGCCCTGCAGAGGCGGTGTCCAGATCGGATGACTATCTTGAAAGGTCGGTGTCTATATCGCTGGACGACATACTGGATTTTCCCAGCCCGGTGGATATAGATGTTATAAATCTGTCTCTCAGATATCCTGTATCTGTGCTGGATTCTTCCAGGTCGGCGCGAATGCAGGCATTCTATGCTCTTCTGGACATGCAGAAGCCATGCGGGACAAATGCGTACCGCCTCGAAATATCCCGCTCCATACTTTATGCGATGATTCTGGAAGTATGTGACCATTTCAGGTCAATGTCCGAAGAAAGCACGGATATGCCCAAGCCTAAGCAGGAGACTCTTACAGACGACTTTTTCAAGTTGCTTGCCAAGCATTGCCGTCAGGAGCATACTGTGGGCTTTTATGCTGACAAGCTGAACCGCACTCCGAAATACTTGTCCGGAGCCATACGGAAACTTAGCGGCCGTTCAGTTCCTGAATGGATCGCCATGAATCTGCTCCGCGAATCCAAGTCCATGCTCAAGACCACCGGCATGACAGTGCTGGAAATATCTGAAGACCTGAATTTTTCCAGTCCCTCAGTCTTTGTGCAGTTTTTTCGCCGCCATACCGGCATCACGCCTCTTCAGTACCGCAGGCGCGGCTGATGAATTGAAATTAGGTTGAATTAATTCTTTTAAATTTTGCAGACAAAAATTTAATTAGTACTTTTGCCCGGAATACGAATTGGAAATCATTGTCCGGAAGTCTGGACAGAAAATAGAAATATGGAACTGAAGATATCATCATACCCTGGTCTTTGCACCTCAAATATCATTGGGGGGGGGTATACCGTATCTTCAGCAGCTGTATGGAATTCCGTAGTATGGAATACTGACGCAGCATTGTATCCATCTAATACAGGACCTGGTATCGTTATACATACCAGGTCCTTTTTTTATTCTTCCGCAGCCCGTAATTTTAAGAACCCGTATATTAAGTATGAAAAAATTTCTGATTCTTTCACTGGCACTGGGCCTTCTGTCCGTGTCGGCTATGGCGCAGATGCCGTCTGTCACCATAGAAGACCACAAGGGCGACGCCTTCAATACATCGTCGCTTCTGGAAGAGAAGACACCTATGATCATCTCTTTCTGGTCGACTATCTGCAAACCGTGCATCCGCGAACTTGACGCCATCAACGACGTGCTTCCTGACTGGCTGGATGAAGCTGATTTCAGGGTAGTGGCAGTATCTACCGATGACAGCCGTTTCACCACTAAGGCGCGTTCGCTGGCTGAAGGCCACGGATGGTACGATTTCATCAACCTTTACGATACGAACCAGGAGTTCATGAGAGCCATGAGCGTCTCTGTCACCCCGCAGGTATTTGTCCTGGACGGGGATGGGAAGATCGTCTATTCCCATACCGGATATGTTCCCGGAAATGAAGAGGAGCTCATCGAAGTCATCAAAGGTCTGGAATAAAGGTATCCTGCGAGATGGAAAAGGCGGTGAAAGTCATCTGCCTGACACTCCTTGCCGGGGTGTCGGCGTGCATTGCTGCGTCAGCAGCACCTGAAAAGGACGGAAATGCTCCCAAAGGGTATCTGAAAGGCAGTTTCGAGACGAATACTACATGGTATCGCAATGATGCCAGGACCAATGCGACCGTGCCCGAGGAGCATTGGGGCTCGAACAATTATCTGAAACTCGACTATTACAGAGGAAAGTTTTCTGCAGGAATGCAGGTCGAGGCTTACGAGCCGGCTCTGGTGGGTTATCCGGTGGAGCTTGAAAAAATAGGCCTGACGAATCTGTATGTCGGATGGCAGGATGAAAACTTCGGCATCACTGCAGGTTCGTTCTATGACCAGTTCGGCAGCGGCCTGCTCTTCAGAAGCTGGGAAGACAGGGCTTTGGGACTGAACAATGCCCTCTTCGGAGCAAGATTTACTTACAGTTACAGGGATATCGTTTCTTTCAAGGCACTCTGGGGAATGCCGAGATTCGGAATGGAGTATACTGATACCCAGGTGAAAGGAGCGGATCTGAGCTTTGCGGTTTCAAACCTCATAGGCTGGGATGGAGTATATCTTGCCCTGGAGGGTTCAGTCCTTGACAGATATGAGCATCCGTCGATAGATCTGGAGGAGTCCGGCGCCGCCGCCAATAATTTCGGCTGGTCCGGAAGGCTTAATTTCGAGACCTCAGGCTTTTTCTTCAAAGGCGAATATGTCGATGCCGGAAACAAGTATTACAACAATCCTTATATCCAGTCGTCCGATGACCCTGCATATCTCGGGAAAAAGGGAAACGCACAGCTTGTGGAAATTGGCTACAATGGCCATGGCCTCGGCTTGAATGTGACGGCAAGGCGTCTCGAATGGATGGATTCGAAAATACTTACCGGCAATACATCTACCTCGAACATGCTTAATTATGTCCCGGCCATGTGCACCCAATACACGTATCTGCTCACCACTCTCCATCCGTACACATCTCGTACAGGCGATCTGAACGGAAGATTCGTGAACAGCGGAGAAATCGGCGGGCAGGTGGACGTGTTCTACAATTTCCGCAGGGGAACAGCTCTGGGAGGCAAGAGGGGCACAAAGCTTCATGCGAATTTCTCTACTTATTACACTCTTGCTGAAGAAGGAACAGCCAAAGCCGGGAATCTGCTCTACAGGGACTTGAGTGTCGATGTGGAGAAGCAGTGGACCAGGAAATTCAAGATGACTCTCCTGTGGTCCATGCAGGAATACAACCCGAGCTACGGAGCGAACAAGACCACCTGGCTTTCAAACATCGTCGTGGCAGACCTGCTTTACAAGTTCACGTCCAAATTCTCTACCAGACTCGAACTCCAGTACCTTACTACCCGTGAGGATCACAAAGACTGGATGGCAGCCTTGCTGGAGATCAACTTCGCTCCGCGCTGGAGCATCTACGGCAGCGACATGGTAAATCACGGCGACACAGGGACACATTACTACAATGTAGGGGTCAGCTATGCCAAGTCCAGAACCAGATTTTCACTGGCATACGGACGCTACAAGGCCGGATATATCTGCTCCGGAGGTGTCTGCCGCGCCATACCGGCGTATACGGGAGCCAACTTCACGATAACGACTTCGTTCTGATTGTTTAACAGTAAAACGTATTTCAATACATGAAAAAGATTTATATGATATCGGCAGCGGTGCTTTCCGCTGCAGCGGCGCTTTCATGTACAGGCAATGTCGATCCAGAAGGGAACGGCAATGGAAGCGGAACCGATACGGCCGACGGCATCTATACTGTCTCCGTGGACAAGACGGAGCTGGAGGCGGATGCGACTTCGGTAGTGACCTTCACTCTCAAGGACGAGAACGGAATAGATCTTACGCTGTCCGATCCTTCCGGAGTGTATTTCAGGATAGAATATGAAAACGGTGAATATGAATATCTTGACCGTCTGCAGAAAACTTATTCCGCTTTCGACAACGGCACATATGTTTTCAGGGGAGTCTACAAGGGAACGCCGAGCGAGAACACCGTCACAGTCACTGCCGTGAACCGCAGCAAGTATGAGAAATTCCACAGGAATGTGGCTATCTACAAAATGACAGGGACATGGTGTACGAATTGTCCGTCCATGACTGCCGGTCTCAACGGAATGGAGGATGCCATCAAAGAGCATACGGTCATTCTTGCATGCCACGGCAATGGCTCGGGCAATGACCCTTTCCACATTGTAGTGGACTCAGGGGCGGATGTCGACCTGGGAAATCTGATGCTTTCTACATTCGAGCTAATGGGATTCCCTTCGCTGGTCATCAACCTCAATACACCTTTTACGGAGAGAGCCAGCTCGGCTATCGAAAAGGCTGTCAATGAGCAGCGCAGAAACTATCCGGCCACATGCGGAATCAAGGTGGAGTCAGTGTGCGAAGACGGAAAACTTTCAGCAAAGGCCACGCTGATGTCGGACAAAGGCGGGACTTACGATATCGAATGTGCATTGCTTTTAGACGACCAGTATGTCGCTGACGGAGCAGAGCCTGACGGGATTTACAATCACATAGTCAGGAGCTATTCAGGCGACTTCTGTTCTTATGCTTCCGGAAATGCAGTGCAGGTGGCTGCCGGCGAAGAACACGAAAAGACTTTCACCCTGTCCAGCAAAGAACTGTCGGAGCAGCCGGAGAACTGCAGCATAGTCATTTATGCGCTGAAGAGGCTTGAGGACGGCACCACCATGGTGGACAATATAGTGTCATGCCCTGTGAACGGGAATGTCGGATACGTTTACAATGAATAATCTTTTCCGCTGATGCTGAAGAATGTTATAAGAAAAATAGCACAGTTGTCTTTGCTCGCCGCAGGTGTCATGTCTTGTTCCGGCCATGTCGAGGACGAAACGGTTCCTGAAGGTGTGCTTCGGATATTCGTGGATGGTGAGACCACGATCCCTGCCGATGGCAGGACGGAAGTCGTTTTCCGCGTGATGTATGGATCGACGGATGTCAGCTCATCTCCCGAAATGAACATCATACACAATTTCGATGGTGACGAGAGCCGTCTTCCGGCAGGTGTCAATGTCTTTTCGACCACTACACCGGGTACATATACCTTCACTGCGAGATACTATGATGACGGCGCTGTGTACACAGACAATGAAGTGTCTGTCACAGCCTCTCCGGCAGGTGAAATCCAGACATCACAGTGGTATCAGAAAGTCCTTGCATTCCAGTTCACCTCGACTACATGCATAGGATGTCCGGATCTTACATCCGCGCTGAAAAGCATAGAGTCTGAGAAGCCCGGGGTGCTGTGCCCTGTCGCATTCCATCTCGACTATCAGGGATCCGATCCTATGACGATCCAGCAGTCCAGACAGTTCGCGGCGGAATTCATCGGTTCTTCCATTGCACTGCCGGCGCTGTATTTCAACATGCACCAGCCTGTTGTGTCCATGTCAAATGTCAAGGCTGTCATTGATGAAGAGCTGGACAGGGAACTGGACACTTATGAACCGTCCTGCGGAGTCGCCGTGTCATCTGAATTGGCGGAAACAGGGGGCTCGGTCTCCGTATCTGTCAAAGTCAAGTCAAATCTCCAGCAGAGATGCCGTGTGGCAGTATTTCTGGTTGAGGATGGCATAGTGGCTACGCAGATAGACGACCCGGACTATGTACATGACAATGTAGTGAGGACCGTTCTCTCAGAAGGCATATACGGAGACTATCTGAACGGCAGGATAGCACTCTATCCGGGAACTGAATATGAAGAAACCTACAGCGCGGACCTGCCTGAAGCATGGAATGCAGGGAATATGAGAGTCGTGGCTGCCGTGCTTGTCCCGACAGAGGACGGCTCGTCGTATTATGCCGACAATGTGAACAGCTGTCCGCTCGCCGCAGGTTCATCAGACTACCAGATTGTTAAATGACGCGTTCCCAGCGATTTATTGCGCCGGGCCGTAAGAAAGGAATTGATATGAGAATGATTTAT
Organism: uncultured Bacteroidales bacterium; assembly: GCA_949289565.1. Lineage (GTDB taxonomy): Bacteria > Bacteroidota > Bacteroidia > Bacteroidales > UBA932 > Cryptobacteroides. The sequence goes on along the minus strand of CASEOO010000016.1, from coordinate 129,693 downwards.
AAACAAAAGTTTCTATCTGCTCTATCTGTCTTGTTTGCCCTCGCTTCATGCTCGGGCAATGTCGACGACAGCGGTGAAGGCCTGGTTCTCGTGGCTGACAAGACTGAAATAAGCGCAGACGGAAAAGAGACTGTGACGTTTGCCGTCACAATGTCCGGGGCTGACGTGACTGCCGATGCCGACATAATATCTGTCGCTGACGGTTCTGTTCTGGACGGAGCCGCATTCAGCACCGGGACACCCGGAAATTACGGCTTTTATGCCGAATATCAGGGCGAAGTTTCGGAGACAGTCACCATAACTGCTTCCGGTGAAGTGGCTGCATTTAAAAGAAACTACTGCATAGTGGAGTTTACGGCCCAGCAGTGCACATTCTGTCCTGACGGATCTGATTTCCTGTTCGGATATTTCCTTCCGGAACGCATGGCGGGAGAAACTGCAGTGGTCCTTGCCTTCCACAGCAACAGCATGGGGGAAGACATATTCTATATCGATGGCACGGAAGAAATGCGTTCGCATTTCGGCAGCCAGGATCTGCCGTCCTTTGTCTTCGACATGCGCGAAGCAGGCTCAAGGGGGATATTGAGTTCGGCGTTCCAGGCATCAAAGACTGAATATCCGGCTCATTGCGCCCTGTCGCTCTCTTCTGAACTTTCGTCAGACGGAAAGACAGCGGAAGTGGCAGTTGGGCTCACCTCGTCTGTCAATTCTTCATACAGGGTGGCGCTTTTCGTAGTCGAAGACAGAATACAGGCTGGTCAGGATACTCCTTTGGGCCATGAGGATGATTATGTCCACAGGGATGTAGTCCGTTCTGTAATCACGGGAAGCTGGCAGGGCGACAATTTCGGAGAGCTGGCCTCAGGTCAGGAAGTCACGAAAGAGTATACCGTGCAGGTCGACCCTTCATGGAATATTGAAAATGTCACTGTATGCGCAGTCGCATATGACGAAAACGGATATGCGAACAATTGCCTCGGCTGCGACATGGGCGGCGGCAAAGAAGATTATCAGTACAATGATTGAATCGAAAAGAAACAATAAATATAAATCAATGCAATGAAAAAGATTTTCAACATTCTTTTAGCGGTGGCGATGTCTGCCGCGGCTTTGTCTCTTTCTTCATGCAAGGATGAGACTCTCGACCCGGACAATCCCGGGGGAACACAGACAGACCCGTCTACATTCCCGGATCCGCTGGATCATTCATCCGTCGCATACCCTATCGCATGGACTCCGTATGTAGTCGAGCAGGGCGCTGACGGCGTATCCATAGAAGTGACTTCCCTTTCAGAAAAGGATTTCACTTTCGTGTGCCGTCCAGGTTCGGCAGTGAAGTCATTCAAGGTTTGCGCCTTCCCTCTCTCAGGTCTCTACAACCATCTTATCAACCTCAACTGGGATGCCGGAATCACTGCAGAAGCAGTCGAAGAAATCCTCCGCTCATATCTTCATGAGGGCAGCTCAGGAGCTGAACTTGGGTATGTCGGCGGTGCAGACCTTACATATAATATCGAAGGTGAGGATGACAACGAGATTGAGATAGTATGGTCTGAAGCAGGCTATACTTTCGTGCCTCCTATCGTTCCGGATGCCGAATACCTGATTCTGGCTCTGGCATATTACGAGAAAGATGCCCAGACCCAGGCCGGATTGTCCATCTGCTATGTGAGGACTCCTCACAGGCCTCTGGTCGGCAATCCTGACATTGAGATAGATATACAGCCTGCATATGGCGGTTTCATACTGGATTATGCACCTATGTCTGCCGATGCCGCCGCTTTCTATGAATTCACAGGCGTGAAGTCAGAGATAGAGGCATATATCGATGCTTTCGGAGAGAAAACCTTCACTGATTATCTCCGCAACATGATGCTTCAGGATGCCTATCCGTTCGACGGGATAGAGAATCCTTTCCCTATGCCGATAGAACTCACAGCAGAGCAGGCGGCCGATGCCATGGCCGCTGCAGTGGCAGTCGATGTGAACGGCACACCTGGAGAACTCAGGACAGCCGATGTGTCCGTGAAGGAAATACCTGAAAATGCCCAGATTGCCGAAGCTACTGTCACTGTGGACCAGAACCATATAGGTTCTCTCGTATTCTGGCTCTCGGCAGATATGGACGAGTACACCAGTGAAGTGGATATCCGACACTACACCAAAGCTGAATGGGATTCCAAATTCGCAAATGATAAGGAAGCGCGCAAAGCTCTCATCCCGGAACTCAAGGATGAAGGCTGGGTGATCCAGAATCCTAATTTCAAGTATGACGATTCCATCATGGAAGCCCAGGGTGAAGGTGCCGAGGTCCCTGCTTACAGGATAGACATGAAGGATATCCTCCCTGATACGGAATATGTGATAGCCTACATAGCCGTGAACTACTTCGGTGAGGCGGATGATGTCCATGTTACCGAGCCGTTTAAAACCAAACCGAGGAATGTTACAGATCCGTCTAAGTTCAACGGGAATTTCAAAGTGGAAATCGTGGATGGAGAAAGCCCGATAGGAATCACGGTGAAATTCACGTACGATCCTGAGGATGTAGCTGCCTATTACTGGCAGGTGGTAGCACCTATTGCTGGTGGCCAGGGCGGCCTTGTCCCGGGATATCCTCTTCTGGAAGGGGACAAGCTTGATTGGGAAAACACTACGCATGAGCAGTGGATCAAGTATTATTTCGAGGCGGAAGATTCATACGGCAATCCTCTTTGCAATATCTGGTTCTACAACTGGGATGACCTCGTTTCAGGCACGGACCCTCTCGGAAATCCAGTAAGCAATTCTTCGGGAACTACAGTGCTGAACGATGACGGTACCGTTACGGACCAGTGGACTTATGCCGATATGGTGCCTGGAACCTTGTACAGCCTTGTGGCTGCTCCTGAAGACTGGGACGGAAATGTAGGAGAAACTAAACTCTATGAAGGGACAACAGCTGCATTGAATCCTGGCCCTAATCCGGAAGTACAGATGACAGCGCAGAAATATACTGACGGAAGCGGATTCACAGTCATATTCAATCCGGTGAAGGAAGTAGGCAGAATGCTTGTCATGCAGGCCACTACCTCTAACGAGCTTTCTGTTACATGGAGTCCTGCAGATCTGGTCAATGGAACTGTCAAGGAAAACGGATATTCCAAGGAAGAAGTGATAGGGGCTCTCCGTGCAGCCGTATTGGGTGATGTTGAAGAAGACAGTAATAATACAGGCGGGGTGACATATTATACCATGACAGAAATGCCTTATACTGGCACAGAGCCGTGCATCACGATGTGCATCCCTGTAGGAGCAGATGGCAGCACCCCAGTTTACGGAGAACTGCTTTATGTCATCTACGATGGTCATGAAATTCATTATGATGTTGCAGACTTCCTTTAATGGAAAATAACGGACTTTAGATCTTTATATTATGAAAAAACTCGAAATTTGGAGCAAGACGGCGCATATGGCCGCCGCCTTGCTTGTCGCCGGAGCCGGCCTTATGCCGATGACATCCTGCGAGCAGTTTGATGATTCGGAACTGAAACAGCAGATTACCGATCTCAATGACCGCCTGACAGCCTTGGAGACAGAGATGGATGCTCAGCTCACAGCTCTCAAGGCTATAGTGGACGGAAAGACCACTATCCTTTCATGCCTTCTTGATGAAGAGACGGGCATGTATACGATTACTCTTACTGATGAGAATAATACAGTTATTGAATTGCCTGCCGCAGGCAATGAAGTCGTTCCTGTTATTTCTTTTATTGAGGAAGACGGTGTCAAATACTGGGCTACAGTAGGCGAAGGTGGAGTCAAGACTCCAATCACCGATGCCAAGGGAAACAAACTGAAACTTGAAGCGGATATCCCTGCCATCGCATTGGGAGAAGATGGCGGGTGGATGGTTTCTTCCGATGGCGCTAATTGGACCGGCCTCGGCGTAAATTCAGAAAACGCCGCGATTTTCTCTAAAGTAGAAAACAAAGAGAATTCCGTAATATTCACTCTGGCTGACGGAATCGAACTCGAAGTGAATAAGTACAGAGGAGATGCAGCCTCTTTCTATCCTCTCGTTGGAACCCAATATTTCGATGACGGAGAAGAAAAGACTGTCGAGTTTTCTCTTGACGGCATAGTTAATATTGCAGTACAAGAAGTTCCATATGGATGGTATGCAAAGACTACTAAATCAGAGCTTACTATACGCGCCCCTAAGGCTGATGCGGCCGATGCGGACCAGAGTGGAACGATCAAGATATTAGGTGTGACCGCTGAAGGCAAATCTTTCATATCCGAAGTGTTCGTCAAAATAGGAACTTCAAATTTCACCTTTACCGTGAACAAATCGGACATGACTGTCAATATCACATCAGGTTCAGGTTCATTCATATATGGCGCCATGCTGATAGATGAATTCAATGCCCAGACTATATCTGACGGATTTGCAAATTATTCAGCACCTTCATATATTGAGGCAAACGGCAATGTTTCAGATAAGCCTCTTGCTGATATTCTTATGTCAGAACCGAAATCAGGCTATACATATGTAGTATGGGCGGCGAAATATTCCAGAAATTATGGAGATATTTCAGTTGCCGTTTCTGATATTGAGTCATCTAATCCTATATCTATGCTGAATGTATCTTTTGAAGCGACAGATATCACCTACGATGACATGGATCTTGTCATCAAAGTGACTGGGGCGGATGATTTTGCCAGAGGATGTTTCCCTGTATCTGAGGGCATAGAGCCGTTTTTCGAAACACTTATCTCTACGGCTGCCGCAAATGGATATTGGGATGGCACTAATTCCAGTGCCATGTATGAAGGCACGCTTTCTGGTATGTCATATGGTACATCATTGCTGCCGGATACGGAGTATGTCATCTATGCTTTGCCTATTGTTGATGGAAAGGAAATAAAAGACTATACTGTCGAAGATTTCTATTATATTGAGAAAACTACACTCAGTATACATTCTGGAAATTCCATTACTCTCACAGTTTCAGAGCCTGAGTGCACTGTGAATTCGATAACAGCAGACATTACGCCAAGTATAAAACCATATAAGTTGTATTCTGTATGGATGTCGAAAGAGGACTATGGTAAATTCGAAACGGAAGAAGCTGTTATAATGGATATTCTTACGTCTTCAGCTTTGTATGAGAATTATGAAAAACCTGGCACATATCAGCTAAGGGCGGAGAATCTCGTTTCAGGTACTGAAGGATATATTCTGTCATTGGCTTTGATGCAGAATGGTGAATATGCTTTCCTTGCCACTCCTGCTAATGTAAAGGCAAGAACATGGTCGACTGTGACACTTGCACTTGGTGATGCGGAGGTAGGCGCGAATTCAGTTGCTATTCCGTATACTGTCTCAGGAGAAATATCCAAACTGGTATATCTTAATCTGTCTGAAGAGAATTTCGACAATAATGGAGCATATCAAGGATGGGAGAAGGATGTGACTGTGATGCAGTCATATCTTGCATCGCTGGAGTATGTGGATAATTATAATACATATATGCTTGAAGGCGAGTCTTTGCCTCAGGACAATAAACTCGTTATACAGAATCTGAGTGCCGGAGTTGATTATGTTTTCTATATGATAGCCGTTGATAAGGATGAAAATCCTACATATGGTGTCGAGCTTCTGTATACACCTGGAGTGCCGGCAGACAAGATTATCAGAACTACAGATACGGAAAAGTATGAGTTTGGAAAACCAGATGTGGCCATTTCTAATTATGATGCTTCAGTTTTCATTTCCTACGAAGTTACAGTTACTCCAGGGAATGACTGCAAGGAGTATTATGTAGCTACATTGGAGAACTATATGTATAGTGCCAACGACTGGCGGCTTGCTTTCTATAATACCATGTCTGTCGATGATTTTTATAAGTTCGGTCCTTATAGTGAAACGAAAAGCGTGAAGTTTGAATATATATCCGAGGATGCAAGACTTTGTATTGTGTGGATAGATTCGAATGACATGTATCATGAGACATGGATGCAGCCTGTATCCGATTTGGGAACAGTGGAAGGCGGTGAATCCGAAGGTGGAGAAATACCTGAGGGCGGCTCTGCAGGTGACAATCCTCGTTTTTGATCAGAGCTTCATCAGATAATGATGAGTAAAAATGGGGCGTGGCTTGAAAGCCTTAATGCTTTTGGGTCACACCCTTTTTCAAGGTAAAAACTGAAGTTTTTTCATAAATACAGATCAATATAAAAAAATGAGTATCAAAAGACTGCTATTGTCAGTGACAGTGCTTCTGTCCGGGCTGATGATGTATGCCCAGGACATCATTGTCACTGGAAAAGTGACAGATTCCTCGAACGGAGAGCCTGTGCCTTTTGCATCTATCCAGATTCAGGGCACGATGACGGGCGCCAGCACCGACGGGGACGGAAATTATTCCATATCGGCGCCGGAAAACGCCGTGCTGGTTTTTTCATCCATAGGTTATGTGACGACAGAAGTCCAGGTAGCGGGATCAGCCCAGCATGATGTCGCCCTGTCTCCTGACACCCAGATGCTGGACGAAACCATAGTCGTGGCTTTCGGTACTGCTACCCGCGAATCCTTTACGGGATCAGCCTCCGTGGTCAAATCGTCCGACATCGCGAAAGTGCAGAACTCGAATGTCACACGTTCGCTTGAAGGAGTGGTGGCAGGTGTGCAGATGACTACTTCTTCAGGTTCGCTCGGCTCGTCGCCATCCATCATGATCCGTGGTATAAGCTCCATCAATGCGGGTTCGGAACCTCTTTATATAGTGGACGGCGTGCCATATTCAGGAGACCTGAACAATATCAACCCTAACGACATCGAGTCCATGACCGTGCTGAAGGATGCCGCATCCAACGCCCTGTACGGTGCTCGTGGAGCGAACGGAGTCATCATGATCACCACGAAAAAGGCCAAGGCAGGGGATGCTGTAGTGAACATTGACGCGAAGTGGGGCTGGAACTCGAAAGCTCTCAAAGACTACGACTACATCTCTGACCCGGGCCAGTATTATGAAGCGTACTACAATGCATATTACAATTATGAGACTGATCTCGGTTCGAGCGCATCAATGGCTCATCTGAACGCAAACGCGGCCCTCGATGATCTTGGATATATGGTTTACACTGTTCCGAGAGGACAGACCCTGATAAATGAAGGTGGACATATCAATCCTGACGCCACCCTCGGAAATCTCGTCACTTTGCCGAGCGGGGAACAGCGCTGGCTCCAGCCGGACAGCTGGGTGGACGAGGCATACCGCAACTCTCTCCGCCAGGAATACAATGTCAGCATTTCCGGTTCGACTGAAAGGTCCAGTTATTATGCGTCGTTCGGATATCTGAACAACAAAGGCATAGTGGACGGCTCCGACATGTACCGCTATACAGTCAGACTGAAAGCCGACTATCAGGCAAAGAGCTGGCTCAAGACCGGACTCAACATGTCGTATGCAAATTATAACTGGGATTCCGGAGTAAACGAAGAGGGTGTAGTGAACAGCACATCGAATATATTTGCAGTGGCGACCAGGATAGCCCCTATCTACCCTCTTTATGTAAGGGATGCCAATCACAATATAATGAAAGACCAGCACGGCTGGTCAATGTATGACTATGGTACAGGAGAGAACGGCGCAGTAAGGCCGAGCTTCTACAACACCAACGCTCTCCAGCAGTCGCAGCTCGATGTCCAGAACAATGAAGGCAACGCTTTCAACGGAACAGGTTTCGTAGAAGTCAAGTTCCTGAAGGATTTCACCTTTACTTTCAATGCCGGAGCAGGTGTGGACGGAGTGCGTCTTACACAGGTGCAGAATCCGTATTACGGACAGTTCGCCTCATCAGGAGGAGTGCTGGCCAAGAACCACAACAGGAATTTCTATTTCAATCTCCAGCAGCTTCTCAGCTGGGACAGGACATTCGCAGGCAAGCATCACGCCACTGTTCTTCTCGGCCACGAGTCCTACAAGACCACGGATTCCTATCTCGGGGCTTCAAAGACCCAGATGGTTGCCGGAAACATGTATGAATTGAACGAAGCTATCATAGACAGCCAGACATCCACTTCGTCACAGTCCATGTACAACAATGAAGGATATTTCGCACGTGCCCAGTATGACTACGCGAACAAGATTTTCCTGAGCGCTTCCTACAGGCGCGATGCATCGTCCAGATTCCACCCGGATCACCGTTGGGGAAATTTCTGGTCTGCGGGAGCCGGCTGGCTCATCAACGAAGAGTCCTGGTTCAAAGCCCCGTGGGTGGACATGCTCAAGCTCAAGGCTTCCATCGGTTCACAGGGAAATGACAATATCCCGAACTATCTGTACATCGATACGTGGAATCTTTACAACAATGAAGACCGCCCTGGCGTATCTTTCAGGCAGAAAGGGAACGAGGATATCACCTGGGAGACCAATACGAACTTCAATGCCGGAGTGGATTTCGGCCTGTTCGGCGGCCGCCTTTCAGGTTCTGCCGAGTATTTCTACCGCAAGACCACCGACATGCTCTATTTCTTCACCCTTCCGCCATCAATCGGCTATGGAGGATATTACGATAACATCGGAGACATGAGAAATTCCGGTATAGAGGTCGCCCTGAACGGAAATATCATGCGTTCGAAGAATTTCTCATGGGATGCATATCTGAACTTCACGCATTATACGAACAAGGTTCTCAGCATTCCTGACAAGAACAAGACATCGGTAGTGGAAGGGCATGCAGGATATGCGAGCGGAGAAAGGTTTATCGGGGAAGGTCTGCCGCTGAATACATTCTATATGGCCAAGTCTGCAGGAGTCGATCCGGCTACCGGGGCTGAGCGCTGGTGGATGGAAGAAGTGAACGAATATGGGGAAAAGACCGGAAGGACCGTGCCGACAGATGATTACAGCAAGGCTACGTTCTATCTTTGCGATGACCCGACTCCTGATCTCTACGGCGGTTTCGGAACATCTCTCCAGTTCTATGGTTTCGATGCCTCCGTGTCATTCACATATTCGATAGGCGGCCTTTCATACGACAGCGGATATGCTTCATACATGATGGCCCCTACAGGAAATACCATCGGGTACAATTTCCACAAGGATGTGCTGAAGGCGTGGACTCCTGAAAATACGGATTCCAATATTCCCCGTTTCGTCTACGGTGACGTGAATGCAGGTGTCACTTCCGACAGATATCTGACAGACGCGAGCTATCTGAACTTCCAGAATGCGCAGATAGGATATACCGTGCCTGAGCATATCACCAGGAAATTCCATGTGAGCCGGCTCCGTGTCTATGTGACATGCGACAATATAGTCTATTGGTCAAAACGCACCGGATTCGATCCGAGATACAGCTTCAGCGGAACGACGAATTCCGCAGTGAATTCTCCTGTGCGTACATTGTCGGGAGGTATTAACATAACATTCTAATGATGAGAGAAAAGAATATGACAAACAGAATTTTGACAAGGCTTGCTTTCGCTCTGGCAGTCCCGGTATTGGCTGCCGGATGTATTGAAGAGGCATTTCCTGACAATGGCACCTTTACCGATGACCAGCTGGATGAATATTCGGTGGAATTGCTCCTGAACGGACTTCCGGCAGACCTGATGTCGTCAAACACTGCAGGATATTATTCCTCATACGGAGACCAGACGGATTTCGGCTATCCGTCCATATGCCTGAGGACAGATTACATGCTGGCTGATATCGTTTCGCTCGGCACGCCGAACTATAACCAGTTCAACTACTATATCGGATGTCTGAGCATGGGCCCTGACTATCAGTATTGCGGATATTACTGGGATACATATTACGCGTGGATCAAGGAGGCTAATGAAATCATATCCAGGATTGATCATAATACCGAGGATCAGCAGGAAAGGGAGTGGCTGGCGCAAGCCTATACTTACCGCGCAATGTTCTATCTTGATCTTGCCAGGCTGTATATTCCTAAAGAGAACAACTATGTGCGTGTCTATGCCAATATCAGGAATCTTACTGTCCCGATAGTGACAGAGAACACCACGGAAGCCATGGCGCAGAACAATCCGAGGGCAACCAGAGAGGATATGTATGATTTCATCCTCGGCGATCTGGATGCGGCCGTGACTTATTTCGGGAACTCGGCGTCGACAGGCTATACAAGGCCGACACTGGCCGCCGCCTACGGCCTTTTGGCAAGAGCTTATCTGGAAGTAGGGGCTGACCTTGAGGATGCCGGTGATGATGCCGGAGCAGATACCGCATATGAAAATGCCATAAAATATGCCGACCTGGCCATTTCTACAAGCGGAAGGACGCCTCTGACCCAGTCCCAGTGGGAAGATCCTGTGAACGGATTCAACAACGGGGCTGCCAACAATTCCTGGATATGGGGGCTTACGCTTACTGCGGCAAGCACCACCAACATCATGAACCATGTTTCCCATATGTCTTCTGAAGCCACATGGGCATACGGATGCCGTGTGCTTCCCGGGGCAAGCCGGACATTCTACAGGGAAATCGATGATGCGGACTTCAGAAAACATTCGTGGCTCGATCCTGACTGGCAGGCAGGCTATTATGATTACAAGTTCTGCGGTTCGTCCGAGCAGCAGGAGAATTTCAAGTCATATGCCAGGCCGTATACCAATATCAAGTTCAGGCCGGCTTCTGGAGAAGTGGACAATTTCACCATGGGTTCATGCGCTGATTTCCCTTTGATGAGGGTGGAAGAGATGTATTTCATCAAAATCGAGGCCACTGCAAAACGTGACGGAAACGGCATCAACGCAGTCGGCCTGCTTGAGGACTTCCTGAACAATTACCGTTATGTGGACAAGAGCTATACTTGTGAAGAGACCGGACTTTCGGACTTTCTCGAGGAAATGCTTTTCCAGAAGCGTGTCGAATTCTGGGGAGAGGGCATAGTCATGTATGACCACAAGCGTCTGAATATCGGTTTCACCAGATCTGGAAGCAATTTCGTGGCTGATTTTACATATGATGTCCAGGGCCGCTCCCCTCAGTGGAATATCGTGATTCCTCGCAGTGAACTCCAGGCGAATTCGGCTGTGACAGATTTGAATAACCCTGACCCGACAGGCTTCTGGTATTGATTATGAAAAGAATTAAAACCATAATGAGCCGGATATCCATGCCGGCGGCCGCGGCGGCCATGATTTTTGCCGTTGCGGCATGTTCTGTGTCAGAATCTTCCGTAAATCCGGGAGATTCTGACAATATTGCTTCAAAGATACTGGGCTCAGCATCCGATGCCGCCTCTGGCTCACTTCTGATTTATGTAGATGAGGAATTCGCTTCCGAACTGGCGGCTCTGGTTCCTTCGGACGGGTCTTCGGTATCGGCAGAATCTGTTTTGCCGGAGGCGGACGATGCCTGTATCAGGCGGATCTTCCCTGGCAGTGACCGCGAGGTCCTGACCAAATCATCAGGGTCGGATTACAAGTATCACAGATGGTTCAAGGTGACTTTCTCCCCGGAGAAAAGCCTTGTGCAGATGTCAGAGACTCTCGCCTCCCTGCCTCATGTCCAGGCGGTGCAGTACAACACTATAGTTTATCCTGCGGTGGAGCCTCAGGTATATCCGTATCAGGGACCTGGGAGAAGGATTTCTTCTTCAGCTGTTGCCGCCGGGCAGTCTCCTGTCTTCAATGATCCCGGACTTGCAGACCAGTGGCATTACTCGAATGACGGCTCGGTGTGCAGGACAGCGAGGGAAGGCGCGGACATCAATGTATTGGACGCATGGCGTCTGACAGGAGGTGACAGGGAAATCATCGTAGCCGTGATAGATGACGGAGTCTGGTATGACCATCCTGACCTGAAAAACAACATGTGGACGAATGAAGCTGAACTGAACGGAGAACCTGGGGTGGATGATGACGGGAACGGCTATGTGGATGATATCCATGGAGTGAATTTCTGCTATGATGATTACCAGCCTGTCAGATGGGACAGGGGTTCAGGACACGGTACACATGTAGCCGGAACTGTGGCTGCCGAGAACAACAACGGGATAGGAGTATGCGGAGTGGCCGGCGGGACAGGAAACAATGACGGAGTCCGCATGATCACATGCCAGATTTTCGAAGGCGAGCTGTATGCGACAGTCGACCAGGTAGCTGCGGCGTTCAAATATGCTAAAGACCAGGGTGCCGTCATTATCCAGGGCTCTTTCGGCTTTGATCCCGGAGCTTACAGGAATGACATGGATTACAAGACAGGTCCTGCCGAGGCGCAGGCGATGGCATTGGATGACTTCCTGAACAACAATGACAATTTCAGCCCGTATATTGACGGCGGACTTGCCATATTTTCAGCAGGCAACAATTATACAGGCACCATTTGCTATCCCGGGGCATATACCGACTGCATTTGCGTGACGGCTCTGGGCGCTGACGGACTTCCGGCCTTGTATACGAACTATGGTTACGGCAGCAACATCGCCGCACCTGGCGGAGAATCAGGCACCGGCGGGGAGACGAACATATCCGCTTGTGTCCTTTCCACTATCCCGGAAGGCTTTACTGACGGGGAATGGGAGCGTGAGACGTATGCGTACATGCAGGGGACTTCCATGGCCTGTCCTCATGTGAGCGGCGTGGCTGCGCTGGGACTTGCATATGCAAAGAAGCTGGGCAAGCATTATACCAGGGAGCAGTTCGTTTCCATGATACTCTCCTCCGTGAATGATCTGGACGGCATGCTGGAAGGTTCCAAGCGTTCTCTCCGTGCCGACAACGGTGCTCTCATGCAGATGAATCTGAGCAATTACAGGACATACATGGGTACAGGAAGCATCGATGCCTGGCGTCTGCTCATGCAGATAGAAGGGACTCCTTGCATCATGGCAGTGGCAGGTGAAGAACAGTCGCTGAGCCTGGATGAATATTTCGGAGGCGGAGCTGACGGCCTGACTTATCTCGGCGTAGATATTTCAGATGCGGACATGGCTTCTCTCGGCCTTGACGCCAAGCCTTCGATTCAGGACGGAAAACTGCTCATACATCCGACGAAGTTCGGGTCAGGCAAACTGACTGTCCGCGCGGTAGGCGGCGGAACAAATGTCGGCAATGAATCGATAAACGGCGGTCAGGAGATCTCCAAGGAAATCTCCATAGTCACCCGAGGCGTAGCCGCAGCGAACAACGGATGGCTGTAATCATTAATATGATAGAAATGAAAAATATAGCACTTAAGATTCTGGGACTGGCACTGGCTGTGACGGCGGTGGCGGCCTGCAAGAAAGATGAAACTCCGGCCAATGCCGATATTTCCGGCCAGTGGCATCTGGTGTCTTCCGACAAAATCGACATAGAGTCGGAAGGGATAGATGTCTATATCGATTTCAGGGCCGCCGGCGATTTCGAACTCTATCAGAAGATAGGGGAGGGCCGCTACCGTCTGAAATACGGCCGTTATACCGTGACCGGAACACAGGTCAGCGGGACCTACAACGGAGATATCCTGTGGGGCAGTTCCTATGAGGCCGCCGTGGACGGAAATACACTGACCCTCACAGCAGCAAATGCTTCAGGCGAAGTCTGTACATACGAAAAGGAAACCATCCCTGAAGAAGTGATTTCCGATGCGGTGGAATTCCGTTCTTCCGGAGAAGACGCTTCTGCCGGAGGCTGGCTGTAGCATAGCTGGCATGGGCATCGAAAACATTGGGAGCGGGGATTCTGGCATTGGCCTGAAAACCCGCTCCCGATATTATTTATTTTAGAATCAGCTGGAATTCAGTTTTTAAAGATAAATGACACGAGGCATCGTTTCAGCAATGCCGGATTGTCTTTCCCATCTGCGAATCCAGTTTTTATAAATGAAACGGCATCGGCGAAGTGAACGTCAGGACTTTTCCAGTGTGCGGATGCCGGAATGACAGAGTCGCGGCATGCAAGGCCAGCCGGCCGAAAGGATTCACATGAGCCCCGTATTTCTTGTCGCCTGCTATCGGATGCCCCTCAGAAGCCAGCTGCACGCGTATCTGGTTTTTCCTTCCGGTCTCCAGCTCGATTTCCAGAAGTGACAGCCCCTTTCTTTGTTCCAGCACATGATAGTGCGTGACTGCTCTCAGACCTCCGTTGTCTACAGGTGACGAGCTCATTTTCAACGATTTCGGATTCTCTTTCAGCCAGGAAACAATCCGTCCCTGCTTATGGGTGAAATTTCCTTCGCACACCCCGATATATTTTCTTTCGACGACATTCTGGTTCCAGTTTTCCTGCAGCATGAGCTTCGTCTGCTCATCCTTGGCGAACACCAGCAGTCCGGAAGTGTCTCTGTCCAGCCTGTGAACTATGAAAATACGCCCGTTCTCCACCTTTGATTCCATATAAGCGAATAAAACGGAATATGCTGTGACTTCGTTCTCTCTGCCAGTTGAAATCGTCGGAAGCCCGTTCCGCTTGTCCGCCACTATCAGCCATTTGTCCTCATAAACTATCTTCAGATTCCTGTCTTCGAATGTTGCTTTCCTGTTCGAATTTACATCAATTCTGTCGCCAGGCTTCAGCATATAGTCAAAAGCTGTAGTCACTTGCCCGTTGACAGATATCCTTGAACGCGTAAGCAAAGATTTGATGCTCGTCCTGCTCTGCGGCGCGAGAGATGAGTACAGATATTCCAGAAGCGGACCGCCGTTTTTCACTGTGATTTCCATATTCAGCAATTTTCAAGTGCCTGACGGCAATGTTATTATATGCCTGGCGGCAATTTTTTTTCTGCCTTCCGGCAATGTTTTCTTGTGCCCTCCGGCAATTTTCCCGTCAGACCGCAAATTTACAACTAATTTGCTTAAAATGCTCCCTATATTTGCCCGAGGTTTCCGGAGCCGGGCGTAAAACAGCCTTGAGGCGCCGGAGAAAAAGAATATACTATGAATATGAAGCACACATCTGGCACTTGCGGCCATGCCGGCCGCCATCACCATCACATACCGTCATCTGTCAGCAAGATTTTTATACTCTGCATCGTGCTGAACCTGCTTTTTACAGGCATTGAAGCCATCGCAGGCTTTATGTCGAATTCAGTAGGCCTGCTTTCTGATGCAGGACATAATCTGAGCGATGTATTCAGCCTGGTCATAGCGCTTTTCGCTATTAAGATGGCCTCAGTAAAGCCTGACAGAAAATTCACTTATGGCCGCAAGAAAGCCACTGTCCTGGCGTCATTGCTGAATGCGGTCATCCTTCTTCTGGCCGTCGGGGCTATCATCATTGAAAGCATATCCAGGATCAGCCATCCGCAGGATGTTTCCGGAGCTGTCATATCCTGGACGGCAGGAGCAGGCATCGTCATAAATGGCCTTACAGCATGGCTGCTGATGCGGGACCAGGGGAAAGACCTGAATGTCAGGGGAGCTTTCCTGCACATGGCCATGGACACTCTGGTATCTGCCGGCGTTGTGGTTTCCGGCATAGTGATCAGCTTTACAGGCCTTTTCTGGATAGATCCTGCTATAAGCCTCGTCATAGCGGGCATCATCCTGATTTCTACTTTCAATATGCTGAAAGAGAGCCTGTTCCTGTCCATAGATGCTGTGCCTGAATCAGTCGACATCAGCCAGATAGAGGATGGCTTGTCGCATCTCAGGGGAGTGGACAGCTGGCATCATCTTCATGTGTGGCCGATGAGCACTACCGAGAATGCCGCCACAGTGCATCTGGTCCTGTCCGATGTCGGCCGGATGGAAGATGCGAAAGCAGAAGCGAGGGCCGTCTTCAGCCGCGCAGGCGTCTGCCACACCACCATCGAATGCGAAGAAAAAGGATGCCGATGCGGCTCATGTGAATGCTCCTGATGGTCTTGCCTGTCCGGGCGATGAAAAATTTTTGGCGGGAAAGGGATAATGCATTATCTTCGCGAATGTATTAAAACCTACCAAACCCTGAACTTATGCCGATTTCAGTGAAGAAGGTGTCCACCTCGAAAGAGATGCGCACTTTCGTGAACTTTGCAAATAAACTGTATAGAAATCATCCGTGCTATGTGCCCAGCCTGGTGTCAGACGATGTCGCCACTCTGGACAGCAAGAAAAATCATGCTTTCGAGTTCTGCGAGGCAGATTATTTTATTGCATGGAAAGATGGCAAGCCGGCCGGACGAGTGGCCGCTATCATAAACCACCGTGCGAACGAAGCCTGGAAAGTAAAGCAGGTCCGGTTCGGATGGATAGATTTCATTGAAGACATAGAAGTGCTCAAGGCATTGCTGTCAGCAGTAGAAGCCTGGGGAAAGGAACGCGGAATGACTGATATAGCCGGGCCGCTTGGATTTACTGACTTCGACCCGGAAGGAATGCTCGTGGAAGGCTTTGACCGTATGGGCACGATGATTACCATATACAATCATGAGTACTATCCTGCTTTTTTCGAGAAGCTCGGTTTCCGGAAAGAAGTGGACTGGGTGGAATATCTTATAAAACTGCCTGAGTCTCTGCCGGAAAGATATGAGAAGATGGGGCGGCTTGTTCTGGAGAAGAACAGGCTCAGAACCAGAAAGCTGACCATGAAGGACGTGCATCGGGAGAAGTATGGGCAGAAGATGTTCCGTCTGATAAACGAGTGCTACAAGGATTTGTATGGCTATTCCTTGCTCTCTGAGAGGCAGATGAACCAGTATGTAAGCCAGTATCTGACATTCATAGACTTGCGGATGGTCTCTTTCATTGAAGACGAGGCAGGTGAGCTGGTGGCTTGCGGCGTCACGCTTCCATCGCTTTCCAAGGCTCTCAGGCGTGCGCAAGGGAAGCTGTTCCCGTTCGGCTGGGCACACCTTCTCAATGCTCTCTATATGAATCGCCCGGATACATTGGATCTGCTGCTTGTCGCAGTGAAGCCAGAGTACAGGAACAAAGGGCTGAATTCAGTGATGTTCTGCGATTTGATTCCGACCCTGATCAAGCTCGGCTTCAAATATGCCGAAAGCAATCCCGAGCTTGAGACCAATACGAAAGTGCAGTCTCTATGGTCTGCTTTCGACAGCGAGATCCATAAGCGTCGCCGCGTCTACGCCAAACCCCTTTCCAACCTCCCCTAAAGGCCATTACTTGCAAACCATAATATCCAGTATCATATTATCCGTACTCTGCATCCCCTTTGACCCTATCTCGCCGAGATTCCTGATGGTTTTCTCGATATCTTTCTCTATGATGCCGTCACTCTCCGATATACATATCCCCTCCATAGCCAGCACTGCTGACTGCAAGGCGCAAGATACTCCGGACGCCACTTTGAGAGCACAACCTACCTTTGCGCCGTCGCATACCATGCCTGTGATGTTTCCTATCATATTCTTGATAGCCGAGCATATCTGTTCATAAGAACCTCCACGGAGATAAACTATCCCGCAGGCGGCCCCTGTCGAAGCTATTACGCATCCGCAAAGGGCGGAAAGCTTTCCGAGATATCCCTTTATATGGATGGCCACCAGATGGCTGAGAGCCAGAGCCCGGGCCAGCTGTTCATCTGACACATCATATTTCAGGCTGTAAGCTATCACAGGCATAGTGACAGTGATTCCCTGGTTTCCGCTGCCTGAATTGCTCATGGCAGGCAGGGTGCATCCGGCCATCCTGGCATCGGAAGCCGCGGCAGTCATCGCCATGGCATAACTCATGAAATCAGTGCCGAAAACCGGCCTGTATTTTTCTGACAGTATTGTGTGCCCTACACGCATACCATAGCTGGATTCCAGTCCTTCATGTGCCAGTGCGAGATTCATGTCCTTGGATTCAAGGATGAAACGGATATTCTCGAATGGCACGGTGGAGGCGAAATCGAGTATTTCCCTGACTGTCAGATGGTAGTCAAGCGTGCTCTTGCCACCCTCTTCCGCATTTCCTGCTTCAGTTCCGGCGCATTTCAGCACTGTGTCATCGAACCATGTCTCCACGATATTGTCATGGTCATCTTCTATCAAGGCAGAAGCCTTATGGCCTTTTTCTGTAGACACACATGCTTTCACATACAGCTTGTGCGATGTGTCGGCCAGCTTTACAATGACTTTCCCTCCGGCCACCAGCTCTTTTGCCCTGTCGATGGCGTCTGCATTCAGGTCATGCAGCACTTCCAGCCTGTATTCTGTCTTGCCGCAAACCGCCCCCAGGGCAGAAGCTATGTGCAGCCCTACCATGCCAGTTCCTGGAATGCCCACGCCCATTCCGTTTTTCAGAATATTCCCGCTCACCTCCACCTGTATGCTGAAATCTGCGTCCATCCTCCACCCAGGATGCGGGCAAATGCATTTTTCCTGCAGTATTTCCACTGCCTTGGCCACAGCCAGGGCTACAGCTATAGGCTCTGTGCATCCGAGAGCCGGCTTTACTTCTTTCTTTATCAGTTCTATGATTTCAGATTCTCTACTGTTCATCGCATGAAGGTTTTATGAAATATTGTATACTTGACTTGATTATCCTGTCTATATATCCTGATTCTGTGAGGACCTCTATCGGAAATCCGATGCATACAGTCCTGTATTTGCCGAAATCGGCGCATATTCCTGCCGAAATCCGCGTGTCGCTGTATCTCAGGAAAGACTTTGAGCTTTCCCCTGCCGGACTTATGCCGTCAGGCGCTTCCACGCAGTAGAGGTGCTCGTCAGGAACATTGTTGAATCTCATCTGCTCTCCTTCTATGCATGGAATATCAACCTGTCCCGGAACTTCTTCTACATCGCCAGTTCTTCCGGCATAGTTGGATATGAAACTGTATCCGAGCACATTCTCTGCAAAATCTATTGCAGACGCTCTGTAAGCGCTGTCTACAGCCACCGGATAGATGCGGTCCCAGATATCTGTACCTATATTGGCGCCGGATACCAGCACATTGCCTCCGGCAGAAGTGAATTTTATGATGCTTTTCTGCATGGCTTCGGGAAAGACTCTGAACCGGTCAGGTTTCTTCCCTTTTGAAGCCACAGTCACTTGTTTTCCGCATATCAGGTCCAGGCACCAGATCCCGCTGGAGAGAGAAGTGTCCCTGCAGAAAGCATTGGCGCTGGCGGAGCAGAATGCATATCCGGCATCGAGTATTGCACGTCCGTGCACAGCAGGGTAGTCAAATGTGTTGCCGGCGATAATGCCTCCTGAGCAGTCATTGAATGAAGCTCCGAATCCGGGGCGGTCATTGCTTGCCCATTTTGAATCCCTCCTGTTTTCATACATTTCTCCAGTGAAGGAGATATCTCTGATATATGGCACTCCGCTGTCAAGCCTGTTGTCGAAGCCGGCAAATCCGGGATAGTCGAACCATGCAGGAGCTGAAATCCTGTCGAAATTGTTCACTACCAGTATGCAGCTGTCTGTGACTGATTTCTTGCCTGACCATGTCAATGTAGGAGCGCCTGCGCTCAATGTTTCCGACGGGAAGCTCTTCCCTCCTGAGTTGAAGGCAATGATTCTGAAGCTGTATATATGTCCCGGGTCATAGTCAATGTCAGCCTGATATGTGCCGTCTTCTCTCAAGGCGGCTTCTATGGTTTTTCCTTCATCCCAGCCATCTGAATCTATTCTGGTCTGCAGAATGAATCCGTCAGGGCTGGCAGTGGGCTCCAGCCTGTCCACTGTCTCCCTCCATTTGAGCCTCAGCTTTCCGTCCGTAAATGTGGCGGAGAATGAATTCACCGGAAGCGGCTGCACAGCATACCGGCGTCCGTATCTGTTGCTCAGATATTTCAGGATGCCTTTATATATGGCCCTGGAGACTGTGAATTTGAATCCAGGGTCATGCCCGAGCTTCATGTCAGCGAAATTCTGATGTGAAAGCAGTTCGCATAGCATGGCAGGGCAGGAGGGGGTTCTTGATTCTCTGTACGCCCTGTCCCAGATGAATCTTCTGTTCCATGTAGTGTCGTACAGTTCCCTGATGTCCTCCACTATCTGTGTCTGAACCAGGTTTGCATATTCTCTGCTGGTCCTTCTGTCCTCGCCTCCAGGGAGGAGGCGTTTGAACTCGGATTTCAGCGTGTATATAGCCAATGTGCCTACGGTAGAGTCGCATGAAGTCATACCGGCGTCGGAATGCAGGGCGAATGCCAGGTCGAACGGGATCTTCCTTCCATCCTCCTTCGGATTTACATCAGAGCCTCCGCTCATATATGCCACCCAGTCTCCTCTGCACATATAGTCGTCCATGTAGTCGTTTTTCATTTCATTCTGGCTGAACAGGGTAGTGTCCATCCCTGCCCACTGAAGCCAGTATCTGGCCCCCTCGGTGAAGCGCGGCATGCCTGACAGCTCCAGCACTGAAGTGGAATCCCCTTCTACGCTTCTGGCTATATTTCCGTATCCTCCTCCTATCTTCACAGCGTCGGCAGTCACCACTGTCCCGGCAATCTTCCCTGCAGTCTTCGGCGATTTCCTGGATGCGGCCATGCGTACAGGAGATATGATGTTGTCAAGAGTGACGCATCCGTCTGTGCCCGGCGCGAATTCGAATGTACCGAGGTATATCCATGTCCCGCCTCCCATTTTCTGGTTCACGGAGAATTCAGTTTTTCCTCCTAGATGGTGCACTGTGTAGTGTGCGGCATCGGTGCTGTTCGGCAGCGTCTTGTATGAAACATATACAGCGTATTCTCCCCGTTCCGGGATATCCGGTGTCCATTGAGCCTCTGCGAATGCGCCTGTGCCTTCATCCAGAGTGGCGCATCTGGCCATTCTGGACGATCCCATCGTGAATGGATTGTCGAAACCTGAATAAACAGCCTTTGCATCGGCAAAGCCGGTGCCGGCATCCGTCCATTCCCCGTCCTCGGAGTATTGGCCGGACAGGCGGATTGTCTGATCGGAAACAGCCTTGAAGGATGTGTCTGAACGGAAAGAAGAGTCGTTGTCTATGATGATTTCATGCTTCTGTATGTCCCGTTCGCGAGGGAGCATCACATATGCTCCGGAATTTTCCAGCATAGGCACCAGAAAAGGAAGCACGAAACTTTGGGTGAACAGGTCTTCCACGGTCTGGAAGAGGCACGGGCGCTGCCATTCCCACCTTCCGCGAGACTGCTCGTAATATTGTCCATGGCTCTGCCACAGGGCTATATGCCTTCCGTCCAGACCGTCTGGCCATGTCATGCCGTCAAGTCTTTCTACTATCTGTTTCTGCGGAGCATGGCCGCCGTCGAGCCTGTATGTGGTGGCGGACGGCCTCCCGCTGTTGTCCAGTTCACCTGTCACGAGGGCAGGCATTGATTCCCCGCGGCTGCTGATGCGCCCCAGGCTGTACCTTCTGTATTCAGCAGGGAAGCGTTCCTTCAATTCTCTGCAGAACCATCTGTAGTCATCTGATGTCCAGGGCAGGTCGCTCAGAGAGCTGGTGAAATAGAAGTCCAGCGAATTTCCCCGTTTCATCACTGACCTCAGCTGAAGTTCGCCTTTTACAGTCGTCCTTTCGTAGATCAGCGAGTCCAGAGCCTTGCATACCGGCTCGAAATCATCTTTGATTTTTCCCTGTGCGAATCCGGCCTGCACCAGGCATAGCCACAAGACTGCGCAAACTGCTGTTTTCCTCATCTCTCATCCTTTCTTCATTTTTCTTCCCGCAGTCCCCATTTCTTTCTGAAGAAGGCCTGAAAAATCTGCAGCATAAGCAGTGATGCCCCCAGTCCGCAGATGTCGGCCAGCAGGTCAGCCATGTCTTTGCTCCTGCAGCCGCTCCATCCCTGTATGATTTCTATCAGCCATCCCAGCGCTGTGCCTGCAACCAAAGCAAGTATGCTGAATTTCAGGTATCTGCGCGGCGTTTTCCTCAGTTTCGGGAAAGCCAGGTAAAAGATAATGGGGAACGGGAAGAACAGGCAGAAATGTGCTATCTTGTCCTTCGGAATTCCCCACAGTTCAGTGCTCAAATCAATGCTGCTCCTGAAATTCCAGAAGCAGCAGAAACATAAGCCGATGATATATATAACAAAAATCGCTTTCAGTATGAAATGAAGCCTATCTCGCATATTTGTCCACAATCTTCTTCATGTCGTCATACTGGGACTCGATACTTTGCAGAAGCTTGTACTGGGCATGAGTCCTGACGAGATTGTGCCCAGGGTATGCTGTCTTGTAGTATTTGTCCCCGTCTATATAGTCCATCAGGAATCTGAGCACCTGTTCATATGTAATGTATCTGGCCGAGAATGCCAGGTTCTCTATCTCGGACTCTGTCAGATTCCCTTTCCGCTGCGAAAGATAGCCTCTGGTGTAAGCCTCGAACATCTCCAGAGACATGCTCACATTGTCCAGGTTTTTGTCGTCCTCGGCCCCTGTGTTCGTATAAGACCTGATGGCGTCGCCGAAGTCGTTCAGGGATGTGCTGCTCATGCATGTATCCAGGTCGATGACACAGAGCACATCTCCTTTCTGGTCGAAAAGTATGTTGCTTATCTTGGTGTCGTTATGTGTGACACGAGTCGGGATAGTGCCGTCTTCCACTTTTTTCCAGAAGTCCAGCATTTCATCCCTCCTGCTGTCTATCCAGCTTATTTCCTCTGCCAGGTCTTTCACTCTTCCTGCGGCATCTTTACGGAGCGCCTCGTCCCACTGTTCGAATCTCCACCTGATATTGTGGAATCCCTTGATGGTTTCGTTCAGCGTAGTGGTGAAATCGGACAGCTGGGCCTGGAACTTTCCTATCCCTTCTCCGCCTTTGTAGCATAGCTCAGGAGTGTCAGCCTTTTCATATGTGACCGAGCCTTCGATGAATACGCACATGGCCCAGTAATTCCCGTCTTCATCCTTGTAATAGAGATCCCCGGCAGGGTCTTTCCTCTCGTCCTCAGTCATGCTTTCAGGCCGTCTCCTGGTGACTGTAAGCACCTCCCTCATAGGGTCGCCTCCTTCTGCCGCCACTTTCTTCTTTATATGCTCGGTCACGAGCTCTATATTCATCATCATCCCCGGCACGTCCGGGAAAATCAGATGGTTCTTTCTCTGGAGAATATATTTTGACGCCCCCTCTCCTTCCGTCTTGACGATGAAAGTGTCGTTTATGAAACCAGGTCCAAGAGGCTTGATTTCTGCAATCTCTCCTGTGGTTTCGAATTTGCTCGCTATTTCTAGCATTTCTTCTGGTGTGCGGTTCATAGTATGTTAGTGTTATAAGTTTTGACGTCTTTTGCCGGCTGGTCAGAATGCCAGCTTTCCGAAAAATTCAGGACGGTGGAAATCAGGGGCCGACACCTCCACTGGATTCCAGCTCAGGAAATGCGGATGTGCTGTCATGTCTCCGCACTTGTAGAAATTCGCGCGGATGCTGTCAGGAAGATGGCCTCCGTCGATGCCTATCATGCTGAAAGGTATGCATATGGCAGTCTGCCAGCTGACAAGCTCTCCCTGTATGTCGTACTCTTTTCTGTCCAGTGTAGAATGCCTGATGACCTGCTTCATCTGCTCCTGGGAGAAGAACTTGAAATCAGTCCTGCTTTTCCTTTTCGAGGCCAGGAGAGTCCCGATGCAGTTCATTTCGAAATTGCAGTATGTCCCGCCGCCAGGGATGCCCACAAAAAATTCGCAGCAGCTGTCCTCCCATACAGGCCCGTTGTCTTCCATCGCCTTCGCCCTGAGGTCCAGCCCGTTCACCCTGTACCAAATGACTATATGGGATGCACTTCGTGCAATGGACACGGCCACGTCCGGCATATAAGGATACTCGCCTGGCCAGCATACAGTATCAATGTACGTTTTGGCCGCTTCGGCCTCCATTTTCAATGCCATCGCATTGAATTCATATTTCTCCAGCCCGTCGATAAATGGCACAGACAAAATCTTCATATCTGTTTACTGCAATAAATTACGATGAATTTTTATTTCCGCTGTTTCTGTTCCTGTTCTTTCTGTTCCGCAGGATTTTAAATCTGCCGGAACAATGATCTGCCGGGACACGGCGGCAAGGACAAAGAACATAATAGCCTCATGCCAAATATACTGAAAATTTTTACAATGCCTGCATGTCATTCAGTTTTTTGTAGTATCCGTTCATCTTCAAAAGTTCTTCATGAGAGCCCCTTTCCACTATTTCACCTTCATGCATGACACATATTTCATCGGCATTCTTGATAGTGGACAGCCTGTGCGCTATGGCAATGGTCGTCCTGCTTGTAGTCAGCCTGTCCAGAGCTTCCTGCACCAGCCTCTCCGACTCAGTGTCAAGAGCGGAAGTAGCTTCGTCCAGAATCAGAATCGGCGGGTTTTTCAGTATCGCCCTTGCGATGCTTATCCTCTGCCTCTGGCCTCCTGAAAGCTTGCTTCCCCGGTCTCCGATATTGGTCTGGTAACCCTCTTCTTTTTCCATGATGAAGTCATGCGCGTTGGCTATTTTGGCCGCCGCTGTCACCTGTTCTTCAGTGGCGCCGTCCACCCCGAAGGCTATATTGTTGAATATGGTGTCGTTGAACAATATCGCCTCCTGGTTCACATTTCCTATCAGCCCCCTCAGGCTCTTTATTTTCAGGTCCTTGATATTGCGCCCGTCTATCAGGACTTCCCCTGACGTGACATCGTGATACCTCGGCACCAGGTCGACGAGCGTGGACTTTCCGGAGCCAGATTGCCCTACCAGGGCAATGGTCTTGCCTTTAGGCACTGTGATGTTTATGTTTTTCAGAACCTGTTTGCCGTCTTCATAGGAGAAGCATACGGACTTGAATTCGATCTTGTCGTTGAATGATTTGATTTCGACGGCGTCTGGCTTTTCCTGGATGTGGTTCTCCGCTTTCAGTATCTTGTCGACCCTCTCCATTGACGCCAGTCCCTTGGGAATGTTGTAGCCGGCTTTGGCAAATTCTTTCAGGGGGTTCAGCACGCTGTACAGTATGACCATGTAGAATATGAAGGTCGGTGCGTCGATAGGAGATGCCTCGCTCAATATCAGCGTGCCTCCGAACCAGAGGACTATCATGATCATGACTGTGCCGAGAAATTCGCTGACAGGATGGGCGAGGGCCTGCCTTACAGCCACTTTTCCTGAAGCCTTGCGGAGCTCGTTGCTGACGTTCGAGAATCTGTCCTTCATCTTGTCCTCAGCGATGAAAGCCTTGATGATGCGCAGGCCGCTGAGCGTCTCCTCGAGCTGCGACATGGTGTCGCTCCACTTGCCCTGCGCTTCCAGAGACTCCTTTTTCAGCTTCTTTCCCACGGCGCTCATTCCCCACGCCATGAGAGGCACCACTGCGAGAGTGAAAAGGGTGAGCTGCCAGCTGGTGAAGATCAGCGTCCCGAAATAGAAGATAATCAGGATAGGGTTTTTGATGAGCATGTCCAGGGAGCTGGTGATGGAGTATTCCACCTCTCCCACATCCCCGCTCATCCTGGCGATGATGTCGCCTTTCCTTTCCTGCGAGAAAAAGCCCAGAGGCAGGCCGATCATTTTGTTGTATACCTGTATCCTGATGTCCCTGACAATGCCGGTCCTGAGCGGAATCATGATGGCTGACGAGCCGAAGTAGCAAGATGTCTTCAGGGCAGTCATCACTCCCAGGAAAAGTCCGAGGATGAGAAGAGTGACAGAGCCTCCGAACTTGTCTATCATCTGGGTGACATAGAAGTAAATGTTGTTTATAGCCAGATCCTTTATCCCTATGTCCGGAGTGTTCCACGGGATGAACTCATATACCGTGGTGTCCATCTTGAACAATATCTGCAGGATAGGAATGATCAGCGTGAAAGAGAATATGTTGAAGATGGCGGAGAGTATGTTCAGTATCACCGCTCCGACCAGATACAGTTTATAGGGCGCTACGAAGCGCTTCATTACTTGCCAGAATTCTTTCATAATCGACTTGTGTCATTTTCATCGCCCGCCGTTTTCTCCCGGCCTTTCCGTATCTCCATAGCCAGGAAGATTCTCCTGGGCGAAATAAAGACACAAAGATAGAAAATTTTCGTATCTTCACATTTGTTTTCAGCAGTCAGTGACATTGTGGAGTGAAATTGCATCTTATGTGTTGTTAATGACTGCAAGCATTTGCGGGAAAAGTATACATTTAATATAACGTATCATGAAAAACTTAGTGAAAATCATCGCTGTGGCCGCCTCAGGGCTGCTGCTGACTCTCGACCTTTCTGCCAAGAACGGCGTGGAGGTGGGCTATCTGAATTCTGCTTACCGCTCCAAGCCTGCTTCAGGCGAAGTGACCAAGTCTGATCCTATGAGCGGTTTCTATGTGTCCCTGGTGAAAGACATGAGGCTTTTTGCAGGCCTGTCCATACAGTCTGGCCTGTACTATTCGTACTTGAACGATACCGGCAGGAAAGAAGCCTTAGGGTTCAATATGACCGAAAGTGATACAGAACACATGCTGAATATTCCGATTCAGTTCAAATACACATTTGACATCATCCCGGCATTCGGCGTGTATATTTTTGCTGGTCCTACGCTTTCGCTGGGAGTATCGGCTCCTTACAAACTTTCTGTGACAGGGGATATATTAGGGAACAAGGTTGACGGAAGCGTTACTTTCGACCGCTATTCTGGAAAGATTCGCACGAACAATTTTCCTGACGAATATGTGGAAAACGTAAACCAGCTTTTGCCGGATTCCAGCAGAAACCGCTTCGATGTCCTCATGGGTGGCGGCGTAGGTATAAACCTGGTGAAATTCGTGACTGTAAAGGGCGGCTTCGACTACGGCCTTCTGAACAGGTACAAGGGCGACCTCGCCGATGCTGGCACATTGAACCGCATGCAGTTCTACGTTTCTGTAGGCGTGATGTTCTGATTTATGGCGGGCGCTCTCACATTTTGTACGGAGGCACTGCTCCGTCGTCTATGAGTGTGCGGAGTATCGAAAGATAGTTTTCAGAACAGCTGGACTGTGGAGATCCGAAGGCGGCGTTTATATCCTCCAGGGTATAGTCGCCTTCTTTTTCTTCATTTATGTACGAGCAGATGGCGGCTTTTGTCCCCTCTGCTTTTTCTTTTGACTTTTTCATCCTGCATACATCGCAGGTGCCGCAGTCCTCGGTTTCTTCCTGCCCGAAATATTTCAGCAGGAAGCGGCTCCGGCATGTTTCATTTTCTTCTGCATATTCAGTCATGGCTTCCACGCGCTTCTGCCACGAGTCTTTGAGCTTTTCAAGCCTTTCAGGGGAGAGATGCACGTTTTTCGGCCGCAGCCTGTTTTCCTTGAGATAGACCACCGAAGAATGGTCGGCAGGGATATACCTTATTATATGTTCAAGCGACAGCCTGTAGAGAGTTTTTCTCAGGCCTGGCACTGTAGTCCCGGCTTTCATCGCGATGTATTCCTCATCTATCTGGACAGGGTAGGAGAACAGCCCTGAATATGTCCTCATCAAGGCTTCCAGCACTATCTGCTGCTTTGCTTCCGGTATCTCTGCATCGTAAAGCTCTTCCCTGTCCGGGATGATCATCACTCTGGCCGGGATGTCTGCATCTTCCATGAAAATCCAGTGCCCTTCTCTTTCTATGTATTTTATGGCGCTGTAAGCTGACGAAGCATTCAGCTTGAAATGCCTGCAGAAGTCCATGATATTGAATTTCAGCTGCCTTCCTTCTCCGCTCTCATATGGTATGCTGAAGAAAATGTGGAGCTTCTGGTAGATGTCCTCTATATATTCCATGCTTGGAAATGACGCGTTGGCTATTTGCTTGAGTTTTCTCAAGTCCAGGGCATTCCACAGAAGCACAGCGTAAGAGCGTTTTCCGTCTCGGCCCGCCCTTCCTGCCTCCTGAAAATAGGCTTCAGGGCAGTCCGGCAGTTCAAAATGGACCACAAATCTCACATCAGGCTTGTCAATTCCCATTCCGAAAGCGTTCGTGCACACCATTATCCTGATTTCCCCTTTTTTCCATTCCTCCTGCCTGGACGTTCTGGCTATATGCGAAAGCCCGGCATGGTAGAATGATGCGGATTCTCCGGAATTTTTCAGAAGCGAGGCCAGTTCCTCGCACTTTTTCCTGTTTCTGACATAGACAATTCCTGTCCCAGAAACTGAACGGCATATGTTCAGCAGCTGCCCCAGCTTGTCTTCCCTGTTCCTGACGATGTATGAAAGATTCGGCCTTTCAAATCCGGATTTCAGAAGGAGCTTTTCCTTGAAGCCCAGCTTTTCCATTATGTCGTCGGCCACAGCAGGGGTGGCAGTGGCTGTCAGCGCTATGACAGGTGCATCGCATTGCTCGCGGATTTCAGCTATCTTCAGGTAGTCTGGACGGAAGTCGTAGCCCCATTGAGAGATGCAGTGTGCCTCGTCGACCACTATGTAGCTGACATCCATCTCCCTGAGCCAGCTGCGGAACAGCTCTGTGGACAGCCTTTCAGGGGAAAGATAAAGAAACTTGAAGTCCCCGTAGACGGCGTTGTTCAGCGCTGTTTCTATTTCGCGGCGTGTCATGCCCATGTGGACGGCCAATGCCTTGATGCCTCTGACCCCCAGATTCTGCACCTGGTCTTTCATCAGGGCTATGAGCGGAGTGACTACAAGCGCTATCCCCGGCTTCATCATGGCAGGCACCTGGAAGCATATGGATTTTCCTCCGCCTGTAGGAAGTATGGCCAGCACATCCCTGTCTTCAAGGGCCGCATTCACTATGTCTTCCTGCATTTTCCGGAAGGAAGTGTAGCCCCAGTATTTCTCCAGCACTTCTATCGCTTTCATGTCGGTTTCCATTGGCACATTTTGTGCAGGCAGACAGCGGCTGTTTCTCGTCCGGACAGGATGCCGTGCGGATGCATATCTGTCCTGCGGAGACAAAATTAAGAATAATTTGGCTTTAAAATTTGTCCGCTCGCAAAAATATTTTATTTTTGCACGGATATACCGGTGACGGAGGCATTGCCCGGAGGGCATCCTGATGGCGGAAGGCACGGAACCGGCTGGAAAGAGTGAACTTTAAACTATTTTATATTATGAGTAAAATTGATTTAAGCAAGTACGGTATCACAGATGTGAAGGAAATCCTCCACAACCCGTCTTATGAGGTCCTTTTCGAGGAAGAGACCAAGGAAGGGCTCGAAGGCTACGAGAAAGGCCAGGTGACTGAGCTCGGAGCTGTAAACGTGATGACTGGTATTTATACCGGACGTTCTCCTAAAGACAAATTCTTCGTATATAACGAGGCCAGCAAGGACACTGTATGGTGGACTTCTGATGAATACAAGAATGACAACAAGCCATGCTCTGAAGAGGCTTGGGCTGACCTGAAGGCAAAGGCTGTGAAGCAGCTCTCAGGAAAGCGTCTTTTCGTGATGGATACTTTCTGCGGTGCAAACCCTGCTACCCGTCTGAAAGTACGTTTCATCATGGAAGTGGCTTGGCAGGCACATTTCGTGAAGAACATGTTCATCCGTCCTACCGAGGAGGAGCTTGCAAACTACGGCGAGCCTGATTTCGTTTCATTCAACGCCGCCAAGGCAAAGGTTGAGAACTACAAGGAGCTCGGCCTTAACTCAGAGACCGCCACTGTCTTCAACCTCAAGACCAACGAGCAGGTGATCCTGAACACATGGTACGGCGGTGAGATGAAGAAGGGTATCTTCTCCATCATGAACTACCTGAACCCTCTCCGCGGCATCGCTTCAATGCACTGCTCGGCAAACACTGACAAGGAAGGCAAGAGCACTGCCATCTTCTTCGGACTTTCAGGAACAGGAAAGACCACTCTTTCTACTGATCCTAAGAGACTCCTCATCGGCGACGACGAGCACGGCTGGGATGACAACGGTGTCTTCAACTACGAAGGCGGCTGCTACGCAAAGGTCATCAACCTCGACAAGGAGAGCGAGCCGGATATCTACAACGCCATCAAGAGGGACGCCCTTCTCGAGAACGTGACTGTTGATGCAAACGGCAAGATCGACTTCGCTGACAAGAGCGTGACTGAGAACACCCGTGTATCTTACCCTATCGACCATATCGAGAACATCGTGAAGCCGGTTTCAAAGGGCCCTCACGCAAAGCAGGTGATTTTCCTTTCAGCTGATGCGTTCGGAGTGCTTCCTCCTGTTTCCATCCTGACTCCTGAGCAGACCCAGTATTACTTCCTTTCAGGATTTACTGCCAAGCTTGCAGGTACAGAGCGTGGAATCACAGAGCCTACTCCTACCTTCTCAGCTTGCTTCGGTGCCGCATTCCTTTCACTCCACCCTACAAAATACGGTGAGGAACTCGTGAAGAGAATGAACGCAGTAGGCGCCAAGGCATATCTCGTAAACACTGGCTGGAACGGAACAGGCAAGCGTATCTCTATCCGCGACACCCGCGGCATCATCGACGCTATCCTCGACGGCTCTATCGAGAAGGCTCCTACCAAGAAGATCCCTTACTTCGATTTCGAAGTTCCTACAGAGCTTCCAGGCGTGGATCCTGCCATCCTCGATCCTCGTGACACTTATGCTCAGCCTGCTCAGTGGGATGAGAAAGCAAAAGACCTCGCAGGCCGCTTCGTCAAGAACTTCGAGAAGTTCACAGGCAACGACCTCGGCAAGTCTCTCGTAGCTGCCGGTCCTAAGCTCTAGTCTTCGGATTCAGATGGCCTACGGCCAATGATTATAACGGATGACCTGCAACTGCAGGCCATCCGTTTTTAATATAAGCATTTTAGATTATGCCGGAGGCATCGGGGTTGGGTAAGAGAAATCAGTCTTTCGAAGAAATTCAGCTCCACAAAAAAAAGACATCATCGCGATGATGTCTTTTTTTTTGTGGAGCTGGGCGGACTCGAACCGCCGTCCAAACATAGCACCAGGCAGCTTTCTACACGCTTAGTCTTTCTTTGGTTGTCGGCAGGAATCTGCCGGAAGACAGGCCAATTCCCGCTTATCCTCTAAAACTTGGCAGGGTGCAGAGGAGTCGCCCTGTGCATCCGGTTTGGATGATACCCCGTATTCCAGACATAACCGGCCTAAAGCCTGGAGGGATACTCGTCGCGGCCGCAGCCTTGGCGGCCGGCGATTAAGCGAGACTACTTGGTAGACTACGCAGCGAGTGCATAATTGTTGTTGCCAACTAATCTTTTGGAAGCTGAGATTTACGGGCAAACTCCCGACGCCCGGCGTGCTTACCGTCCAATGTCTTATGCTGTCAAAACCAAAACAGCCCCGTATATATGTATACGTGCTTTTGTGAAAAATGTTTCAATCCATATCGAAAAAATCGTGATGCCGTATTTCCTTTTTTATAAAATATCTTCTAACCTGACAGTCTTTAGCATTGTTATAGAAAAAATTATAATATTTTATACGGATTTAATGGAAAATGTTTATCTTTACAAAATACGGGAATTTTTGAAGCAAGTGAAAGTGATGTGTCAAATGAGCGCTTGCACCACATGAGAATAGTCAGAAACACAAACTTAAACAATAACTAATTATGCATCTTGATTTTATTAAAAATGTGAAGGCTGAAGAATATGTAAGCCCTTCGCTTGACATGACAGCAGTGAATGCTGAGAGAGGGTTCTGCAACAGTACCATTGAAGCTCAGAACAGTCCTTTTGATTCAAATTTTGATCCTATCAACTAACTTTCAAGCTTGAACTATGAAAAAGAATCTTTTATTTTTGGCTGCGGCAGTTCTTGCTTCAGCCGTTTCATGCACGGTAGAGGAAAAGAATTTGGCTCCTGAGACAGATCTCCGCGTCTCTATGGAATTCACGGCCGGCACGCCAGACACTAAGACGGAGCTTAATCCATCATCCCATGAAGTCATATGGACTGAAGGTGATGCTATCAGCATTTTTGACGGTTCGTACAACAACAAATTCACTATAACAAGCGAGGCTGGGGGATCTTCAGCAAGCTTCGCAGGAAAAGCGCTTGAGAGTGCTCCTGTATATTTGGCTCTGTATCCGTACAGTGCGACAGCCGAGTGTAATACTGAGGCCAAAACCATAACTTCGGTTCTTCCTTCTGAGCAGAAAGTGACGAAAGAGGCTACATTTGCCCCTATGGTGAATCCATCTGTCGCAGTCGCATCTGGGAATCAGCTGACATTTAAAAACGTCGCCTCTATCCTTCAGGTGGATGTGGCAAATCTTGCAGAAGGCCAGACAGTGACTGAAATCTCAGCTTCTGCTGACGGGCGACTCGCAGGTGCTTTCACAGTGGACGCCTCAGCTGAAAAGCCGTCAGCTGTCGCCGTAAGTTCTACAAATAATTATGGCGTGAAGCTTACTCCTGAGGGCGTCACAGATCTGAATGGCGATGGAGTTTATTCATATTCACTGGTAGTCTTGCCAGGTTCTTATTCCGGACTGACTGTCACCGTGACATATTCAGACGGCGCCAAGTCAACTTTCACCGCCTCAGAAGCTGTCGAGATGCCTGTCTCCGATGGCCGCACCCTGTTTATCGATGCTTCCAAGGCAGAAGCTCCTGCACCACAGACACTTTATGACAAGTTCATGGCTGGCGAGGATATTGAGATTGGCGGGAAGACGTATAATAAAGCAGAATTCGCCAAAGAAGACGGAACATATAGAATTATGCATATGACGGAAGGCGGAGAAGGATATAACATATCATCTTCAAATAAAGGAATGATTCTGTTCATAGAGCCAGAAGCTACGATACTATCTTTCTCCAATCAGACAAATCTAATAATAGTAGGAAATAATCCTGAAATCAAAACTGTTTTGACTATAGGGGCAAGTAAACTGCTCGCTGCCGTAAAAGATGAAGAATCAAGATTAATCTTTTATAATCTTGATATAAAGCCTGCGGACAATTTTGCAGGTTATATGTTCGGAGTTAGTACAAATTTTGCAGATGCTGGCGCATTCGGAGAATTTGTTCTGGATAATTGTGATTTACAGATGACCAATGGAGCATTCTATAGTATTAGCAATGCTCGGTATTTGGATCGTTTCGTAATGCAGAATTGCAATGTTGCAGTGCCTGAAGGAAGCGGCAATAGATTTATTTTGCATATGGGAACTCATGAAAACCATTATTCTGAAATTATTTTCAAAAATAATATATTCCAGAGTTCTCTTCCTGGTGCACTTTCTTTCAGGCTTGTCAGTGGAAATAACGATACTAAGACTTCTATAGACAAAATAGCAGTTGAAAATAACACATTTGTAAATACGGCATATACAAATTCAGCCTTGATTCTGGCTAATGCGTTTGAAGATGTTACATTTACTAAGAACCTTGTCTATCTTAATAATTCAAATATTCCTGATCCGACAGGGACCGCTACTTCCATCTCATTGAATGTCCTTAGAGCTGTGTCATCTGACGGATATCCAGTAACTGCAAATTGCGTGAATAATATAGTATATCACGATACTAATAATAGTGATATAACGAAAATTAATATGTTTTACGACACAAAGTATACGCCAGAGAATGGAAGTCTTGAAATGCCGTCTGTCCCAGAAGTGAGTCCATTCGAAGGTGGCGACTTGTCTACTTTCACTCCGTCCACAGAATTTGCTGAATACGGAGCTCAGAGATAATCCACTCTAACCATTATAAACACCAAGAGGACGACCATTCGGCCGTCCTCTTTTTTTTATGTTTAGCTCCAAAATGACTCAGATAGCGCCCGGAAAGTCATCATCTGCGTCACTTTCGCCCCAAAACGATGCAGATAGCCCAAGAAAATTCTGAAAAACCTGCTATATTTGTAAATGTGCGTGCCGGAGCGTGGCCTGAAAGGACGCTGTGCCCCATCCCGATATGTAGAGCCATTCGATCAGGCGGCATCAAATGAGGTTAGGAAAGAAAAACAGCAGAGAAATGAAAGAATACATAGAAGCAAACAAAGACAGATTTCTTGATGAACTTTTTTCGTTGTTGAGAATCCCGTCAGTAAGTTCACTCGACGAGCATAAGCCGGACATGGAGCGTTGCGCGGAACGCCTGGCTGAACTTTTAAAGGAAGCAGGAGCAGATACCGCAGCGATATATCCCACAGCGGGCCATCCTGTAGTCTTTGCCAGCAAGACAGTCGATCCCGGCTTATCTACGGTTCTTGTATACGGGCACTATGACGTTCAGCCGGTAGACCCTGTTGAACTCTGGAAGTCTGACCCGTTCGAGCCGGAGATCCGTGACGGGGCTATTTATGCCCGTGGCGCCAATGACGACAAAGGGCAGCTTTTCATGCATGTCAAGGCATTCGAGTATCTGCTTCGCTCAGGCAAGCTCAGGCATAATGTGAAATTCATTCTGGAAGGAGAGGAAGAAATAGGCAGCCCGTCTCTGGCTGAGTGGGCAGAAGAGCACAGAGACTTGCTGAAAGCAGACATTATTCTTGTTTCGGACACCACCATGATATCGGAACAGGTGCCGTCTATCAATTGCGGCATGCGCGGCCTGTCATATCTGGAAATCAAGGTCACCGGGCCTGACAAGGATTTGCATTCCGGGCATTATGGCGGAGCTGTAGCGAACCCTTTGAATGTGCTCTGTGACATGATTTCTTCTTTGATAGACAGTGACGGGCATATCACGGTGAAAGGATTTTATGATGATGTTGTGGAGCTTTCTGCCGAGGACAGGGCCAAACTTTCGCGTGCGCCTTTTGATCTGGACGAATACAAGAAATTCTTGCAGATAGATGAAGTGAAAGGTGAAAAAGGCTATACGACGCTGGAGCGGACTGGCATCAGGCCATGCCTGGATGTGAACGGCATCTGGGGAGGCTATACTGGCGAGGGGGCTAAGACTGTACTGCCGTCTGAGGCCCATGCCAAAATATCCATGCGTCTGGTTCCGAACCAGGACAGCGAGAAAATTTCTGAATTGTTCGAGAAGCATATTAAAGCCATAGCTCCAAAGTATGTGAAAGTCGATGTGAAACGCTGTCATGGTGGAAACGGCTTTTTGATTCCGATATCTTCTCCTGCGTATCAGGCGGCTTCGCGGGCCATGGAAGAAGTCTATGGTGTTGAGCCTGTACCGAGCAGAGGCGGCGGCAGTATTCCGATATTGGCTGACTTGCAGAAGATTTTGGGCATCGACCCTCTGTTGATGGGATTCGGCCTGGAGCGGGACACCATTCATTCTCCGAATGAAAGCTACCTTCTCAGCCAGTTTTTCAGAGGCATAGAGTCTATCATACTTTTTTATTTATATTATTGATTTAGTATTATGAGGCAGATATTTTTCGGGCCAGAGAAAACAGGCCCGAAAAACATCTGCCTCAATATAATATAAGAGAAAAAGTATTGCGGGAGCGGGTGGCAGGAACGAATAATATGTCTCCAATAGTATTGTATTGCGGGAGCAGGAAAATAACATAATTTAAAGATATGAACAGAGAACAATTGTACCAGCAGATTCTGGCAAAAAAAACAATGCTGTGCGTAGGCCTGGATGTGGACTACGCCAAAATGCCTGAACACATAAAAGGGCTGGCCTCATCCGAGATCGCTGTCAAGGGCCATCTTTTCGGAGGCAAGACCAGGTCAATCATCGAATTCAACAAGGCCATTATCGATGCTACTGCACCATATTGTGTCGCATACAAACCGAACCTTGCCTTCTATGAATGCTATGGAATGGACGGAATCAGGGCGCTCGAGGCCACGGTGGACTATATACGGACTACTTATCCTGATATTTTCCTAATAGCTGACGCGAAAAGGGGAGACATCGGAAATACAGCCAAGATGTATGCGAAAGCTTTCTTCGAGAGCATGGACTTCGATGCAGTCACGCTGTCGCCTTATATGGGGCAGGACAGCATCATCCCGTTCCTGGAATACAAGGACAAATGGGCTATAGTCCTCGCTCTGACTTCAAATGCATCTGCTGTGCAGTATCAGCTGGCGGAAAAAGACGGAAAACCGCTGTACAGGGCAGTGATAGAAGATATGATGTCTATTTCCACTCCGGACAACATGATGTTCGTGGTCGGTGCGACCAAAGCTGAAAAACTTTCTGAAATACGCTCATTCTGTCCAGACCATTTCCTTCTGGTCCCTGGAGTGGGTGCACAGGGCGGCTCGGCAGAGGAGGTGATTAAATACGGGGCCAACAGCAAGGGAGGCCTGCTCATCAATTCTTCCAGAGGGGTCCTCTATGCCGATTCTACACCGAACTTTGCAAAGGCTGCCGCCAGAGTGGCATCTGAGACGGCCAATTTCTGATGCATTTTATACGCGGATGTCTGGGAGAGGCAAAATTTTTTCGGGCCGCTCCCGGATTTCCGGTGCCGCTTTCACAAATCTTCAATTTTGGCGCGGATTTCCTTCGGAGTATGTCCTGTGTGGTCTTTGATGAATTTCGAAAAATGTGACGGGGTGGCGAATCCCAGGTCGTAGCTTATCTGCTGTATGGTCATTCCTCCGCTTCGGAGCATCTGCCTGGCCTCCATCAGTGTATAGTCGTCTATCCATGCCGAAGCCGACCTCCCGGTAGCCTCTTTGATTATGGCCGAGAGGTATTTCGGTGTAATGTTCATTTGCGATGCATAATATTCTACTTTCCGGCTTGTCCTGATGTTTTGCTCCATGAGGTGAATGAATCTGCTGGCTATCTCCTCCTTGTGCTTGTCTTTGCGGGAGGCGTTTTCAGGTTCGTGCAGCATTATGTTGCACGCTTCATAAAAGAGGATGTTCAGATAGTTTTTGATGATCTGCATCTTGAAATAATTGTCCTCTTCTGTGATAAATCCTTTCAGATAGCTGTGAATGCTGCTGCACATGTCCATTTTGGCCTGGCTGATGCTGTGCAGAGGCCTCTGGATCATGAGCCTGTGGAAATATATCCTGATCAGTCCCTGAGCCACTTTGTCGAAAATGGAGTTGGACACCGCCACTATGCGCACTTTCAGGCCGTGGCTTTTTTCAGTATAGAAAAAAGGTGTGCCTGCACCGATGACAAGAAAGGTGTTTTTTGACAGAATATAATCTTTAAAATGGACATTGAAGCGGGCGCTTCCCTCTAAGCACATCAGAATTATTATTGTCTTGGAGAAGTAATATTTGTCAATAGACGAAACAGGTTTGTTGCAGTTGGGCTCTTCGGAGAAATTGTCATATATGCCGATGTAGTCATCCATCATCAGAAAAATTTTGACAAAAATAATAAAAAAAGGAAAATATTGACAGAATGCAAGGGATGTGTTATAGGTTTTATGGAAATTTTATTTAAACTTTGCATTGTCATTAGGACACACACATTCAATTCTAATATTTTCTTTTCGGGCAGGCTCAGGATTGTTCTTTCGCCTGCTTTCTTTTTTTCTATCCGCCGGCCTTCTTCTCCCTGGCTTTTTTCTGTAGATCTGTCCGTCCTCCTTCGCCTGTTTATTTTGCAGAATTCTCCTTAAGTCTTATCTTTGTCAGCTGATCGGAGGTGAATGGTATTGTGAAAACTGTCATGAAAATATTTGCGGCCGCCGCATTGTGCTTGCCTTTGCTTGCAGAGGCGAAGCCAGCAGATATGGCGATGCCTGGACCGGAGAACAATGCCATTGGCTCGGAAGAGCCACATTCCCGGACACGTTTCGTCTATGATGTGGATTTCGAATTCAGATTTGACAACAGGGAGTATGGCGAAAGCCTGTATTCGCCGTCAATGACGGTTCTCGGAGCGCGGCTGACACCTTCGGCAGGTCTGCAGATAGATGCTTCCGGGAAATCTTGGCACAGGCTCATGCTCGGCATTGACGTCATGAAAGATTTCGGCTCGGACGCACGGCTGTCAGGACTCTTCAAAGAATTGACCCTTTTTTACAGGTGGGATACCCGGTTCGGGCTCACCGGCATGACACTCGAAGCCGGCATATTCCCGCGCGGCGAGATGCGAGGGCAGTATTCGGCGGCATTCTTTTCGGAATATCATAAATTCTATGACCCAAATCTGGAGGGGCTCATCCTTAAATTCCGCCGGCCTTCTGCATATTATGAATTGGGCTGTGACTGGATGGGGCAGTACGGGGACACCAGAAGAGAAAGATTCATGATTTTCGCTTCGGGGGAGGCGCGTCTGGCGAACCGCCTGCTCGTGCTGGGCTATTCTGGCTATTTATACCATTATGCAGGGTCGAGGGAGGTCTGGGGTGTCGTGGACAATATCCTGCTGAATCCATACATTGGCGCAGACTTCTCGGAAAGGACCGGGCTTCAGTCTCTGCGGTTCGGCGCAGGATGCCTGGTGTCCATGCAGAATGACAGGCGTTATGTCGGACACTATACATTCCCTGCCGGAGGAGAATTCCATTTTAAGCTCAGAAACTGGAACATATGCGTGGAGAACCGCCTGTACTATGGCGAGGATCTGATGCCTTACTATGATTCAGCAGATGCGGCAGGGCATGTCTATGGAGGACAGCTTTATTTCGGCGACCCGCTCTACAGAGTGAGCCTCGGCGGAAAAAGGCTCGGCATATATGACCGGCTGGAAGTGTACTGGGAGCCGCATATTGCTGATTTCCTGAGGCTGAGAGTGGCCGCGGCCATGCATTTTCACAGCGCTGGCTTTTCCGGATGGCAGCAGATAGTCTCCCTGGTTTTTGACCTGCCGTCTTCTTCAGGGGGAGCGGCCGGTGAAATGTGATGGCCATAAGTTGGATTTCAAACTATTAATGAATATACGATGAAAAGACATCTTATCATGCTGTTTATCCTCATGTCTGCGGTCCTTTCGTGCGGACCGAAAGACGGGACTTACAGCTTCAGCATCTGCACCACGAATGACGTCCATGGACGGTATTTTGATTCATTGTATGTCGGTCATGCGACATCCGGCTCCCTGCTGGCGGTATTCAGGACCGTGGACAGCCTCAGGCAGGCAGACGGAGCGCAGAATCTTATCCTCATAGACGTGGGAGACTGCGTCCAGGGCGACAACGCTTCATATTATTTCAACTATGTGGACACTCTCTCCACCCATCTGTATGCGCGTATGGTGAATTATATGGGATATGACGCCGTGGTGGTGGGAAACCATGATATCGAAGCAGGGCATCCAGTCTACGACAGGCTCAGAAAGGAATTGAGCTGTCCGCTGCTCGCGGCCAATGCTGTCAGCACGTCCACGGGCAAGCCATATTTCCAGGACTATGCCATCATCACCAGGCACGGGTTGCGCATAGCCATCATCGGCTTCACGAACCCGAATATAAAGAACTGGCTTTCTCCTGACCTCTGGAGTGGCATGGAATTCAAGTCTCTCATACCTTATGCTCAGGAATATGTCGACAAAGTGCGGCAAAAGGAGAACCCGGATATCGTCATACTGGCCGCACATGTGGGCACCGGGCCTGGCCTGCCTGATGAACAGTCCGATGCTGCCGGTTCAGCCAATGAAGCTGTATCATATGCGAACATCGAAAGTCAGGGGAAGGCTCTTTTCCAGACTCTGAAAGGAGTGGATTTCGTGCTTTGCGCCCATGACCATTCACCTGCGGTCATCCAGTCTGACTCTGTCTGCCTTATAAATTCAGGAAGCCACTGCCGCTATGTCGGTTTCGGCAGGCTGGACGTGACTGTGAAAGACGGCAAGGTAGTGGAGAAGAAACATTCAGCCTCGCTGATACCGGTGCGGAAAGACTATGTGGACACAGCCATGCGCACAGCATTCCGTGCTGATTATGAGGCAGTCAAAGCTTTCACCGTGAAGCCTGTAGGACAGCTGGAAATGCCTCTGGTGACGCGAGATTCGTACAAGGGAATGTGCCCGTATACGGACCTCATACATACTGTGAGCCTCGGCTGCGAACCTGCGCAGATATCTTTCGCAGCTCCATTGACATACGACGGGGTCATCGAGCCGGGCACTCTGGTCTACAACGACCTTTTTAAGATATATCCGTTTGAGAACCAGCTTTTTGTGGTCAAAATGACAGGTGAAGAAATTCTCGACTATCTGGAATATTCCTACGGCACATGGATCAACACTGTGTCTGGCCGCCGCGGAGAGCATCTTCTGAAAATCGAGAACAGGCCGGATTCGAGGACAGGCTCACGGAGATGGTCATTCACCGGCAGAGCGTACAATTTCGATTCAGCGGCAGGGCTGGTTTATGAAGTCGATGTGCGCCAGCCTCAAGGACATCGTGTGCATATCCGCTCTCTCGCGTCTGGAGAGCCGTTCTGCCCTGACAGCACATACAATGTCGCCATGACATCTTACCGCGCCAGCGGAGGCGGGGGCATCATGCGTGACGGCGCAGGAATCGACACAGACAGAATCGATGAAAGGGTAGTGGCGCGCTATCCTGAAATCAGAGACCTCATATACGATGCCATACTCGAGTCCGGCACCCTCTCCGAGGGCAATGTCAGCGACCGCTCGCTTATCGGCTCATGGTCGTTCATTCCTGTGGACCTGGCCGGTCCAATGCTCGAAAATGACATGAAACTTCTTTTCGGTGAATAGTGTCCCTCCGGGACAATTCAGATGTCCCTGCGGAAATTATTTTAAAATTGTTCAAAGTATTTTGATTTTGTCCAGCGGCGGCAGACCGGTATTTCCGGTTTGCCGCCTTTCATATAATTTAGCAGAATGTAAACCGCATAACAGGAAAGAATAAAACAACTGCTAAATACATTAAAGCTATGACAAAATCCAACATCAATTCAAGGGTGGAGTACAGTTCCCCGTCCTTGGAAATTTTCCGAATCGGCACAGAAAAAGGTTTCGCTGCATCTGGCGGCGGCTCATGGTCAGGGCCGGGACTTCCGTATGACGATGATCATACCAATAATTATGGACCATATTAATAGAATAGCCGTCAAAGTTTCTTTTATCAATTATCGGAATATGAAAAAGCTAACTATTATATTGGGAATTCTCGCGGTTTCTGCATCCGCAATATCTTGCCAGAAAGAATTGACTGAAGGCCAGGCGGCCAATGCCGTGCCTCAGATCACCAAGACTATGTATGTGGAAGGCAATGAATGGCTTCCGGAAGACGGGACCAAGACATCGTTTCAGCCGGAGACAGGCATCGTATGGGACGGGACAGAACAGATAGGCGTATATTATGCAAATTCAGCAAGCACTGGTACTTCGGCTTCGGATAAGTATATGGTGAACAGGGCCAAGAATGTAACATCTGTCGGAGATGGAATGTATTCTTTTACGCATGATCTTATTGATGGGGCTGAAGCTTATGATTATGCTGTGATTGTACCTGATTTGACCAATACTGGGTTGAATGGTCCAGGAACAGCTGCCTCATTTAAATTTTCGCCGGTTCAGAATCCGGGACAGAATACTTATGACCCTAACTATGACATATTGTTTGCACAGGGTGTGATGAATGTTCAGGCTTCGGAGCAGATTTCCGTTACGAAATTCAAGAGAGTCACAGCTCCTCTGAAAGTGGAAGTAAAAGACAGCAAGAATCTTGTCGGCGATGAAAAGGTACATGCTGTGACAACTTCATTTTCTCAGCCAGCGGTAAAAAACAGCGGCCTTGCTGGCCTCTTTTATTTGAAGTTCGGTTATGAATATGAGGATTGCAAACTTAACAGTATCGAAGCCGCAAGCAATACATTGACTGCTGTTTACACTGACGGATTGCAGAAGCTGGGCGATAATTATCCCGTATGGTATATGGCCAGTCCTCTAGAAATAACTTCCGGCGATATAACAGTGACCGTAGTGACTGATACCAGGACTATTTCCAGGACAGTGGCTTTGTCATCGCCTGTAAATATTGAACTGAATAATTTCAATATTGTCGATTTCGATATTTCAGGGGAAGGATATACTGTGGAAAATACTATTTACCAGGATTTTACATACCTTTCACAAGGGGAGCTTCCAGAATCGCTTCTTGCCAGCAATGGAAAGGCATATAACTGGTCGTTTACTGGCTGTCAGGTCGCTTATGACACATATAATGGCCTTTTGCCTCATGGATTGAGGACTAATAAAGTGAATGCATCTATTACATTGCCTGACATACCTGGGAAGGACATTGTCAAAATACGTCTTTATGCTTATCCGAACAATGCCCAGAAGACTAACACGATAACGCTTAATGGCGGTGAAACCAGTTATGATTTCTGCAGTTATGCTGACAATACTCTTACTGGCAATACCGGCATCCTCGAAATAACTGTTCCGGCAGAAGAGGCGGGGAAGCCTCTTACCCTGTCAAGCACAAGCAACTATACCGCTTTTTCTGCGATGTCTTTCGTTGTAGAGGATAATGATGAAGATGTGCCTGTCGTAGAGAACAACGACTATTATGCATTGTACAATGCTGGAGAGACTATAGTCATCAATGGGGAGGAGTACAATATAGCAACTCATGGCGCTCCTGTTCTTCATGAAGATATCTCTGCCTTGACATTCGATGATATCAAGTCTGCTGGCGTTCATTTCATTGACAACTCAGGGCAGGCTGAAACGAAAGAATTGACAGGGACAGCGTTGGCAAACAAGACAGTTTTGATAGGACGCTACAAAGATTCTCAGCCAGCGCTTAGATTTCTTAGGGAAGGTGGCGACCCAGGTCAGTTGTCAATACGTTCAGACGTGGTTTTAAAAAACATTCATGTAGTTTCAAATCATGGTACAAGTATATTTGCCAACAGTGGGGCTAAAGATGATCAGGAAAGCAATCTTGTACTTGAAGATTGTACTTTGACTTGCGAGAGTAAGTGTCCAGCTGTCATTTCAGAAAATAATGATACGAAATCTTTTGTATCTGTCACAGTCAATAACTGCGTTGTGGAGTATTCAAAAGCAAATTCCAATATTTTTGTATACCCTCTCGGCAAGGTTGTAGCAGAAGGTTCGACAACTCCTTCAAAAACTGTTTTCGCAGGTAAAAATGTCACGATAAAGAATACTGCAGTATATTCCAAGTCTCTGATTAGCGGAGGACTGGTGTCATTGGGAAACAATAATTATCACAGCAACTCAACTGACCTTGATATTGTCGTTGAGAATAATACACTTTATAATATATCAGCTCAGAATATTGTAGTTCGTGCGTATATAGCCAAATCTCTGACAGTAAAAGACAATGTGGCTTACTATACAGGCGGCACCGTAAAATCATATTTGACAGCTGTCTATGATACGAACAATTTCCCTGCATCAAGCGCTTCTATATCAGGCAACTACCTTTATACTGATTACCAAGCGAATACTAACTTCTGGGGTT
The DNA here is from genome assembly GCA_949289565.1 of uncultured Bacteroidales bacterium. Lineage (GTDB taxonomy): Bacteria > Bacteroidota > Bacteroidia > Bacteroidales > UBA932 > Cryptobacteroides. Next base: position 86,658 of record CASEOO010000016.1, on the reverse strand, counting down.
TAGTTCATACTGGTTCATTCAAGGATTCAGTTTCAGAAGGCAACTTCCTGCATAGTCAGGCTGAGGGCTGCATTTCTACTGGGGCAGTAAATCTTGAAACAGGGTATATACCAGTAAATACTTCAGTGGTGACGAACGGCGCTGGTGCGGACTACGACACGAAATACTGGGTACAGAAATAGGTGCATTTCATTAGTTATTGTTTAAGTTTGAATAAGATTCTTCTACATTAGTTTAAGTTTAAGTTTAAGTTTAAGTTTTGAATGCAGGGATTGCGGCAGACGGAGGGACTCCGGGAACCGCTGTCCCTGCATTATTTTTCTTCGTAGCTGTCATCATTTTCACGCTTGCTTTATGCTTCATTATGAAGGATGCCATGTGCTGTTTTTTTCGAAATGTTATGAAAATTACACGGTTATGAAAATAATTCGTATCTTTGCACAAATGTGCAGAAAATGCATTTGACCAGATAACACTATAACCAGCTTATATGACTATTTATCCTGAAAAACATTGCGGGGCTTGCGCATATGCAAGTCCGGAACTTGACATCACGAGCGTGTCTGTGGAAATGGGCTTCTGCGGCAGCGGAGACACTGCTGCTGAGAACCAGAGCTTTACTGTAGAAAAAACTATTACTGACCGTTTCGAATGATCTATCCGACTATGAAAAAGAGATTCCTGTCCATGATTCTGGCCGGGTCGGCTTTGGTATGCGCTGTGTCCTGTGCTGAAAAAGAAAGCCTTGAGCCTGCGCCTTCTGATGCACGCGTCCCTATGACCTTCACTGCCGAAGCTCCTGCCACCAAGACTGCACTCCAGGATGACGGCCAAGTTTTCTGGACTGAAGGTGACGCCATCGGCATATTCGACGGCAGTGCCGGTATCAGCAAGTTCACAGCCACAAATGCTGACGGAGCATCTTCGACAGCCGAGTTCTCAGGTTCTGCCGTCCCTGGGGCTGACTACTATGCCATCTATCCATACTCAGAGGATGCATCCTTCAGCGGGAACATACTTTCTTCAATTCTTCCTGCCGAACAGCATTATGTAGAAGGCACTTTCGAAACGATGCTGAATCCATCTGCCGCCAAGGCTTCCGGAGGTTCACCATCGTTGTTTTTCAGCAATGTTGCCTCCATCCTCCAGGTGAATCTTTCAGCCATCCCCGATGGAAAGACTGTGCGTGAGATCAAAGTTACTGCGAATGAAAGCGTAGCCGGCGCTTATACTGTGGACATGTCTAAGGATGAATATGCAGCCGCGGCATCTGGAGAGACTGTCTCTTCCATTACATACAAGGCTGAGACTGGCTCGCTCCCGGCTGGCGTTTACAACATCGTCCTTCTTCCTGGCACTTACTCCGAGATGAAGCTTTTCATCGTCTTCGATGACTGCAGCTACGTCAAGATGGCCCTTAAGGACGATAATGCTGAAACCATGACCCTCTCTGCTTCTAAAATCGCCAAAGTCGATATCAGCTCTATCCCTGAATCTGCTATTCATACTGACTTGTACAGCCTTTTCATTTCCGGTCAGAGTATCACTATTGCTGGAAAGCAATATAATAAGAGCCAGTATGCAGAAGACGAAATAATCTATCAAACTACATCAAGAACTATTTCTACAAGTGATGATGGGAAGATTTTCTTCGTCGATTTTGACAATGCAGAAGACGTGGTAACTTTGGCCAATGTAGGCGATGTGATCATAGTCGGTGTCGATTCGTCGAATAAACCTCTTCTGAAAAAGAGCGGTAGATATCTTAACAAGCCTGAGACGGCTTCCGGTTTGGAGAAAGGCCGTGCAGTGATGGCTAATCTTGACATAGATTTTTCGGACCTGCCTAATGCTGGTGGCACAGTTAATTACCGGACATTTATTCTAAATTCTGAATTTGGAGAGCTGTCTTTTGACAATTGTGATATCATTCTGCCCGCAAATGCTGAAGGACTGACTTCCACCAGCCCGAATGCCTTGATTGCGTGGACAAATGCATCCAGGTCCATAGATGAAATCAATATTGTAAACTGCAATATCCGTGTCCCTGTGGCCAATACCAACCATATACTATATTCAGGTAGTGTGAACAATACTCTTGACAGTTTTAAGTTCAACAATAATGTTGTTTATTGTCCAGAAGGCAGCTCCGCTGATTTTGCATTGATACGGTCTGCAATTCCGAATACTAACAATTCAACTCAAGGACTGGAAATAATTTCAATAGAGATTAATAACAATACCTTTGTAAATGCCAATACTTCAACGAATTTCGCTGTATTTACCAAGAATATAGGTTCAGTTTCCATAAAAGACAACCTTATATGGTCGCAGCAATTGACAGGCAATTGTGGAATGTTGAGGTATTCAACTGATTCTGCATATCCGGCTCCAACAGGTACAGCTGAGCATAACTTGGCTTATATAGGTTCGTATACTGGCAGTTCCGCTTTGAACTGGCTGATTTGTTACGGAGGAAACAATGCACTTTTTGAAGGCGCTGAGCAGTTTACCATTATAAGAGGTACTGATCCGTTTACTGGCGGGGCATTCAATATCTCTTCAGGAATTTTTATCCCGAATGCCGAAAACTCCACATACGGAGCTCAGCGTTCGCTTCCGGAAGAAGGGGCTGTCGCCGAGGCCTTCGATGATCTCGCCAATGTCGACGGGAGCTTCGATTACAAGACAAATTAGTCTTCGCTCTCTATAACCAGACCATCATATGCCGGAAGTATCCCTGAGGGGAGCTCCCGGCATAATTCTTCATATCGCGGCAGCCTGTGGGAGAGATGTGTCAGCCATGAATGTTTCGCCCCTACGTGCCTGGCCACTTCTATCGCCTCTTCCAGAGAGAAATGCGAAAGATGTTTTCCCCGCCTCACACAGTTGATGATAAAATGATCCAGTCCCTCCAGCTTCGAAAACTCTTCATCCGGAATGGAATTCATGTCAGTCAGGTAGGCGATTTTTCCGAAGCGATATCCCAGCACCGGCAGAAGGAAATGCTTTCCCCTCACAGGAATCACCTCCACGCTCTTGAGATGCTCAGGCCTCTCGCACGGAATCTTTTCATAGCCTTTCCCGTCCACCCATGACAGCCTCATCTTCGGCACGTTCTCTTCGACAGTGAACGGATTTTCGTCGATATTGGTGATCTGCCATTCAGGCACTCCTGGATATCTCACCTCAGAGAAGGCATAGCTGTACTCCTTCCTCAGCGACTCCTCCACATATTTCTCGCAGTAAATCTTGATGGGAGCCCTCTCAATATAGTTGAACGCTCTCACGTCATCCAGCCCTCCAGTGTGGTCCTTGTGGTTGTGTGTCAGAAGTATTGCATCCAGATGCCTGATGCCGGAGCGGAGCATCTGGCTTCTGAAATCAGGGCCTGCATCCACGAGAATGTCCAGCCCTCCGTATTGCACGAAAGCAGATGACCTGTACCTGCGGTCTCTGGGGTCATCAGATTTGCACACATCGCAGTCGCATCCTATCATCGGCACTCCCTGTGATGTCCCTGTACCTAAAAATTCAAGCCTTGTCTTCATAACAAAAATTGCCTCTGGCGGCCATTATAATTCTACTACCGTTATTTTCCCTGTCAGGGATGCATCAAACGGCCTTTCGACCCTGATATAATTCTCTGTATATCCTGCCATCATCCCGTCTTTCTCCGAACTCTCGAACAGGACGTGAGCCTTCATTCCGTGATGCGCGTTTATGAATTCCTGATGCAGTTCATTGCACAGGCCTTCCAGTATCTCCACGCGCTCAGTCTTCACCGAGTCTTGCACCTGGTCCTTCCTGGAAGCCGCCTTCGTCCCGGACCTTCTTGAATACGGGAATATATGGATGAAAGCAGGCCTGATCCTGTCTTTCAGGAAAGAATACGTCTCCTGAAACAGTCCGTCAGTCTCGCCTGGGAATCCAGCTATCACATCTATCCCGAAAAATACTTTCAGCGCCCCTGGCTTCTCCATCTTTTCCCTGATGTACCGTATTTTGGATTCGAATGCCGCGGTGTCGTATCGTCTGCCCATCTCATGCAGCACAGTGTCGCTTCCTGCCTGCAGCGGAATATGGAAATGAGGCAGAAACTTCGTGCCTGAAGCTATCCAGTCCACTATTTCCTCTGTCAGCAGATTCGGCTCTATCGACGATATCCTGTATCGCTCTATACCCTCTACACGGTCCAGAGCTTTCAGCAGGTCTATGAATTTCTCTCCTGTGCTTTTCCCGAAATCTCCGGTGTTCACCCCTGTCAGCACTATCTCCTTCACCCCGGAAGCCGCTATTTCCTCCGCTTGCTTGACGATGCCGTCAATGGGCATATTTCTGCTCCTGCCTCTTGCGAACGGCACTGTGCAATATGAACAGAAATAGTCGCACCCGTCCTGGACTTTCAGGAAAGACCTCGTCCTCTCGCCGGAGGAGTATGCCGGAAAGAAAGTTTCTATGTCAGTCGTGCACTCCTGACAATGCGCTTCCAGGACATTCCCTGTGCCGTTTTCACCGGCAATGCTTTCCAGAATATACGGCACCGCCAGAGCTTTTTCCTCTGCGCCGAATACATTCCTGACTCCATCTATTTTCTTTATCTCCTCCTTTTTCATCTGGGCGTAGCATCCTGTCACCACAATCGCGGCCTCAGGATTCAGCCTGTGGAGCTTCCTGATGATGTTCCTGCATTTTTTGTCAGAATGCTCAGTCACGGTACAGGTATTCACCAGAAATATGTCCGGGCATGATGTCCAGTCCACCGCTTCAAGCCCGGCCTTGACCAGCTCCCTCTCATATGTGGATGTCTCGGCATAGTTCAGCTTGCATCCCAGGGTCACAAATGCTATTCTTTTGTTTGTCATATCTTTCAGTTCTTTTTTCCTGAGCCTCCGTACAAGGTGATTCTGGACCATGCGCATTTCCCGTCCACCGGGGGATTCCGCTTGGAAACCTTTACGGAGAATTCTATGAACTCAGGCATTTCTCTCTCTATTGCATGCACTATCCTGCCGGCCACATGCTCCAGAAGGTCGGAATGCACGGCCATCTCCCTGCTCACAGCTGCATACAGGCGTCCGTAGTCTGCTGTATCTTCCAGGGTATCGCTTTCAGCTGCCTTCGAAAGGTCCAGTTTTCCGCGGAAATCCACCGTAAAAGTGTTGCCTTCTGCCTTTTCATGTTCAAAACATCCGTGAAAGGCATGGAACTCCATCCCCTCCAGCTCTATGATTCCGTTTTTCTCCATAATACTTGTTGTTTTCAGTCTGTGCATCCGCCGGGCCAGCCTTTCAGCGCTCAGGCAAGCAGCAGGAATACGCAAGGCCTTTTTCCTATGGACGGAACATCTTTCCTCCATTCAGAAATTTTCTTCGTCCTGATATATGCCTGCGGCAATGTTATGTCTGCGGCAATGCATAGTTTAGTGCCGGGCTGGCATACATCCAATATGTCCTTCAGCATCGCATCGTTCCTGTAAGGAGTTTCGATGAATATCTGAGTCTGGCGTGCGGAAGCCGATATTTTTTCTATCTGCCTGAGTCTGGACCGCCTTTCCTCATTCTTTGCCGGAAGGTAGCCGCAGAACGCAAAACACTGGCCGTTCAGTCCGGAAGACATAAGGGCCAGCATCAGGGATGACGGCCCTGAGGCAGGAACTACTTCTATCCCGTGCCTGTGAGCCAGCGCCACCAGCTGAGCTCCTGGATCTGCCACGGCCGGAAGCCCGGCTTCAGAAATCAAGGCTACATCATTTCCTCCATCGAAAAGCTTCAGATAGCCTTCTATCTGGGCGTCTTGCGTGTGTTCGTTCAGCTCATGGAATTCCAGGTCCTCTATTTTTCCTTTCAGCCCGGCCTTTGACAGGAATCTTCTTGCAGTGCGGATTTCCTCCACCACGAATGTCCTGAATCTCGACAGTCCTGCCAGCACGGGCGCAGGTATCACCTCCGCAGGGTCATTGTCCCCGAGAGGGGACGGAATCAGGAAGAGCCTGCCTTTCGCGTTGACGCCTGCCTGTATCGCGAGGCCTTCATTCTTATTTGTTCCTGTATGTTCTTTCATTTTTTCTCTCTGATTTTTCCCGGCCGCTGTCCGGTTCTACTATTATAGTCTTTCTTTTCTGTGACAGCTCCGCAGCCGCGGCCGCTGAGTTCATTTCCTTCTTTTTCTTTTTCCCCGTGAACAGGTTTGTCAGGAATTCCCTGAAAGTGTTGAATTCCTGCTGGTAGGCGATGCCCACTCCATTGCGTTGCGAGTCATCGAGATAGTTTGTATACTGGTCTGCAGAGTGCGAGAAAATGTTCAGCCTGAAAAGCCCCGGCCTGTCCAGCTTGATTTCTATGTCCAGGTCTCCCACTACATCGCTGCTTGATGTGCCTGCCCCGTACCGCTTGTTCCCGAGGTTTCCATTGACCACTACCCGGTTGTTGAACAGCTGTGTGGATATAGCGACATCGAATATATCCTCTCCGCGTTCGTTGGGCTGGTAGCTCAGTCCCAGGTCCAGCGGGATTTCCAGTTTCTGGAAGATATTGTTCAGCTGGTTGTACATGATGCTCATGACATTTGAGTAGAGCATCGAGGCATTGTTCACGATGCCTGACTGGTCGTCAGGGAGGAAGCTGTTGAACATAATCAGCGAGAGAAACTGCCTCTGTATCTTGTCTTCTGTGCTCAGGGCGCTTTCAACCCTTGATTTTACTGTAGGGTCGATATCCGGAATGTCGATGGAAAAGGCCAGCCTCGGATTCCTGATTTTGTCCGAGATATGAATGCCGCATTCGACAGTCCTGCGTGTAGATACTGAAGACGTGTCTGCTATCAGGGTGGCAAGCGAGGTCTTGGTCCTGTATCTGGCATCTATGTCGAGGTCGCTGTCCATGATGTCCCCGTTGAACTTTATGGAGCTGCCGTCTCCGATGGTGAAATCTCTGTAAGCCAGCCCCTGGGCTACGAACCTGTAGCTTCCGCTGGTCAGGGTATAGTCTCCCAGGATGCTGAAACTTCCTCCTCTGGCTTCCAGTTCTATGTTTCCTGCCCCTCTCCCGCGCAGCACATTGCCTGAAGCCTTGTCTATTTCCACGAGAGCTTCTATTTCCGGTGTCGCTTCCACATTGAGCCTCACTCCGAAATCGCTCTTGACCTGTTTCCCGGTCTTGATTTTTTTCACCATCAGCTCATAGGGGTCGATATATTCTTCTTTTTGCTCCTGCTTGAAAGTCAGAAGGTTGCTGGTCATGGCCGTGGCAGAGGACGGTATAGGAATGTGCAGCTGGCCTGCTCCCGATGTGACGGCGCGGACATCCATTCTGACAGCGTTCAGCGGTCCTGTCAAAGCCAGGTTTCCTGAGGCCGAGAGATTTCCATAGAAGGAGCTGTTGTCATCCTCAGTGGTGTTGAGGCACTCCATGTCTGTGACTTCTATCATCGCATCCAGTTCAATGTCTCTCAGCCGGTCATATTTGATGCCTCCGGCAATTTTCCCGGTGTTCCCGAACCTGTCGCTGAGGACGATGTCGTCGAAATGCACTCCTTCATCGTCAATGTGGAATGCTCCCGAGGCATTGTACGGCACATTGGTGAATGCTATAGTGAGCCGGGAGTCATCGATTCTGGCATTTTCGCTGCTGATTTGGAGTGCATCCACAGGCCCTTTTGCCCGGATTTCTCCCGATATATGGCCGGATATATCGCTGAAAACGCTTTTCAGGAAAGGTTCGGCATAAGAGATGTCCATTCCAGACAATACGGCTGCTGCGTCGATGTTTTTCGTGGCCGGGGTGTAGTTCCCGGATATGCCGAAATTTTTCTTTCCATTTATCTCGTTCTCCACGGCCGCGTCAAACCGTTTCAGCCCCTCATTCCATTTGCTCTTTATCTTCAGTGTGCCGACATCTGCCCCGGCCAGCCTGGTGGAATCAGCGAGAAAATCAAACATGATTCCATGGCCTTCCACAGGCGAGATGATGTTCGCTTCACCGGTCACTGCTCCCTTGATTCCATAGCGGTTTTTCAGCAGCGGGTTGATGATGGAGATATCGAAGCGCTCCAGCCTCATGGTCAACGTGTCCTGCGCTGATTCAGAGCAGCCTCCGGATATTCTCACAGCCTGGTCTCCGCTTGTGAATTCTATCTTGCGGATGTCTATGTCCTTTCCTCTGATATCCAGTGATGAAGGATTTATGCTCCATTCCCTGGAGTTCAGGAATACTCGTGACGGCAGCATGCGTACATGGCAGTTCAGCCTGTCCTCCTCATCCCGGCTTAGATTTCCGGTGATGAAGATTTCCCCGCGGTTTATCAGGTCTCCGGGATTCTCATACGTGCAGCCGAATCCTATGAAATTGTTCCTGGCGAACATCTTGAAGCTGTTGTTTTCCAGTGCCAGCGTGGCTGCGTTTATGGTTTTTCCTGTGATTTCTCCTGTCAGGCTGCCGTTTATGTTGTTCAGCCTCATCTCCATATTCCGGATATAATTTTCATTATAGGCTATGCGCGGAGATTTGAGGTCAGCCCTGAAAACACCCAGGGTGTCGACAGTGATGACCATGGTCGTGCTGTCGGAGATATATAGGCCGGGAGAGAGAAATGCAAGCAGGTCCATGGAGTTTTTGTTCCTGTAGTTTATGCGGTATCTTTCCGTATGCTTCACGCTTGTCGTGTCCCTGAACAGGGCAGGCAGCTCCCTTTTCAGAGTGATGTTTTTCAGGTCTTTGACAAATTGTGTCACCTGTGCACTTCCTGCAAATGATATGTCGGCGAATGACGAGCCCATTTTCATCCTGTACAGTTCATCCCCGAAATACGAGTCTATGTCGACATCTCCTATTTCATGCCGTCCTGCGCTGTTTTCCAGGACAATATCTGCTATGTCCATTGTCCCGAGCAGGTCGCCGTCCTGCTGCCTGTTGAAGTTCGCGCTGGCCTGGAGCGACACTTTTGACACACCTCTTTTATCGAAATTCAGGGCATGCAGGTCTGCGTAGCCGAGGTTTGCGTAGAACTTGTAGACAGAGTTCCTGGTCCGCGGAGAAAGAGAAAATACACCCTGGAACATGAAGTTCAGGTTCGGGTCGTTGCACACGATTCTTCCGTCGAAAGCATGCTTTTCCATAGTGCCGGCCGCCGCTATCATGCTGTAGTCATAGCCGTTCAGATGCAGCCTGTCCACGAACAGAGAGTCTATGTCGAGGCGCAGACCGTCGTCCCGGTTTCCGAGGTCTGCCATGAAAGCCGCACGGAGGGAGCACTGCCTCAGCATTTTGGAGCCGAGAATCTTTCCGATGTCAAAATTGTGCGTCAGCACATTCCCGTTCATGGTTATGGATTCGCTGGAAGATATGAGATTCCTGATGTTCAGCCCGGTTTTCAGATATCCGGAGCCGAGGCTGGCGACGATATTCAAGTCCAGATCATTCAATGTCCCGGATGCGAGTCCGCTGGACCGCAGTTCAGTTTTATTTGCTATGTTGCTGATGCCCAGTTCACTGTCTGGCGAAAAAGATTTCACAGACGCTTCCACTGCCGCGAAAGTCCCTCTCAGCTGGTGCAGATCCAGGCTGATGCGGCTTCGGGTTATATCAGGAAGTCCGGTGATGCGCCCGTCGAAGTTTATCCTGAGGCTGTCGGACGTGGCTATTTTCATCTCTTTGAAAGCCAGGTCGTCCACTGTGCCTGAAACACTTCCTGAAAGCACTGCCTTCATTTTTATTTTTTCAGTTCCCGGAGCGAAGAAGGACAGAGTCTTCATGTCCAGAAATGAATTTTCTATGACTCCGTCCATCCGTATTTTCCTGATGTAGTCTGAAAAGTCCAGAGGGCTCTCATAGCTCATGCAATATTTGGGAAGGTACAGTTCGGACCATGGATCAGATATGCGTATTTCTTCTATCAGAGCCCTTCCGTTTCCGACAGCGGCCTTTCCTGTGAGCGAGCTGCAGATGTAGCCGCTTTTTTCAGTGAACGACATGTAGTCCACGGCCCCTGTCATAATGCGGCCTGTCAAGTCTATCTTCCTCGCCTCGATGTTGATGTCATTGACTTCCAGGTCATCCCAGTTTATTCCATGCCCGGCATACCTCTGTGTTTCATGCATGGTGTTTTTCATCCTGAATGTCATGTTGTATACAGAAGCCCGTCTGATATGGAACACGGGGTCTTCATTCTTCGGTTTGTCCGGGTCCGGCAGGGGAATGCGGAATATTCTGGCAAGGTTGTTCTTCCTGGCGCCTTCGATCACCAGCGTCATTTCGGCATTGGAGATATATGCCCTGCCTATGCGCATGCCGTTTCTGCCCAGAAGCCCGTGAAGTGAAAACCTTGCTATGACATATTCTGCTCTGAAAAGTGTGTCGGCATTTTCTGCGGCCGGATTCTTGTCTATGATTGCCGCATTCTTGATGACCAGGGCATTGAACGGCTTGATGTGTATTTTTTCAAATTTCAGGTCTCCGTCCAGGCTGGACTCGATTTTCTCCGTGACCTTGTCAGCAATAAAAGTCTGCACCCGCGGCAGCTGGATGGCGATAATGCCTGCGAGCACTAATGAGGTCACTGCGACGAATGTGAGCCAGATTATTTTGAGTATATTCTTTATTATAATGCCTGTCGTTTAAGTCAAACTACAAAATTAATCATTTTATCGAATAATTATCGTAATTTTGCCGTTCAGAAACCTCTTCAGGCTTGTTTGGCTGGGAAGCCCGGCCAATAATAGACGGAGGAGGCGGCTGTACTGAGCAAGAGAATTATGGCAGATATTATTTTAGGCATAGAGTCGTCGTGCGACGACACTTCGGCGGCCGTCATCAAGGACGGCTTCCTTCTTTCCAATGTCCTGGCGAGCCAGGAAGTGCATAAGGCATATGGAGGTGTCATTCCGGAGCTGGCATCCAGGGCTCACCAGCTGAATATTGTGCCTGTGGTAAGCCAGGCCATAGAAAGGGCAGGCATCAGCCCGGAAGAGATCACGGCTATAGCTTTTACCAGAGGCCCCGGGCTTTTGGGCTCCCTTTTAGTGGGTACATCCTTCGCTAAAGGGCTTTCCATTGCACTTGACAGGCCGCTGGTGGAGGTCAATCATCTCCAGGGCCATGTGCTGGCAAACTTCATCAAGCAGTATGGCCAGGAGAACCGCCATCCGGAATTTCCGTATCTGTGCTTGCTGGTCTCAGGAGGAAATTCCCAGATAGTGCGGGTGAACAGCCCGCTGGATTTTGAAATTCTGGGGCAGACCATAGATGATGCCGTGGGCGAGGCTTTTGACAAGTGTTCGAAGATGATGGGACTCGGATATCCAGGCGGCCCCGTGGTGGACAGGCTGGCGAAACTCGGTAATCCTGACAGATTCCATTTCGCAAAGCCTCATATGCCTGGCTATGACTACAGCTTCAGCGGTGTCAAGACGTCTCTGCTGTATTTTGTCCGTGACCAGATGGCTCTGGACCCGCAATTCATGGAGAAGAACAAGGAGGATATCTGCGCCAGCTTCCAGCGGACTTTGATAGAAATATTGATGGACAAGCTGGTGAAAGCCGCGAAGGATACGGGCATCAGGCAGGTGACCATAGGCGGCGGTGTTTCAGCAAACAGCGGCCTGCGTGCCGCTGTCACTGAGGAAGGGCGCAAGCGAGGATGGACTACTTATCTGCCGGAATTCAAATTTACTACAGACAACGCCGCTATGATAGCCATAGCAGGATATTTTCATTACCTGAACGGAGAGAGGACAGGTTTGGATGTGGCCCCTGTCTCCAGAATTGCTGATTTCCATCATGAAAGAGTTTGAGATAGCGCTGCCTGTGGGCAAGGCCCTGGAAAAAGAGCAGGTGCTCGCGGCGGCGGCCAAGGCCATGGGAGTGCCGGCGAGGAATGTAGCCCATTATAGAATATTGAAGCGTTCTCTGGATGCCAGGAACGAGATTCTTTACAGGTACAGGATTCAGTCATTTGCCTCAGGCGAGGATTATCAAGAGTATCATCTTGATGAGTACAAGGATGTCTCTCGTTCAGAGCCTGTGCTGATTGTAGGCGCCGGTCCGGCAGGAATGTTTGCGGCATTGAAACTTCTGTCCCGAGGGAAAAAGCCTGTAATATTGGAAAGAGGGAAAGACGTCCATCAGAGGAAGCTGGACATGGCGGCATTGTCCCGGAACGGGACAGTGGACTCTGATTCCAATTACTGTTTCGGCGAGGGCGGGGCAGGCACTTTTTCTGACGGAAAGCTTTATACGAGGTCATCGAAGAGAGGGGATATCAGGGAGGTTTTGTATCAGCTGGTGTCTTTCGGCGCTGACCCTGATATCCTGGTGGATGCCCATCCGCATATTGGCAGCGACAGGCTGCCTGCTATAGTAGAGAATATCAGGAAGTGCATTGTGGAACATGGCGGGGAGTATCATTTCGGAGCACGGGTGTCTGATATTGTGAAACGCGGCGACGGGTCTTTCGACGTGTTCTCAGCAGATGGCAGGGTGTGGAATGCAGGAAAAGTCATTCTTGCTTCAGGCCATTCTGCCAGGGACATTTATGAAATGTTTGACAGAAAAGGCTGGATGATTGAGGCCAAGGGGTTTGCCCTGGGTGTCAGAGTGGAGCATCCTCAGTCTCTTATAAACAGGATTCAGTATCATGGCAGATATCAGCCGTATATGCCTGCGGCCGAATATTCTTTCGTCACCCAAGTGGAGGGCCGCGGTGTGTTTTCGTTCTGCATGTGCCCGGGAGGGATTCTTGTTCCTTCTGCCACGGCTCCCGGGGAGGTGGTGCTGAACGGCATGTCGAATTCAGCCCGCAATTCGAAGTGGGCAAATTCCGGGGTGGTGGTGTCTGTCGAGCCGGAAGATTACCCTGAGTATGCGAAATTCGGCGCTCTTTCCCTGATGCATTTCCAGCGTGATGTGGAGCAGTCAATGTTCAGATACACCGGTTCAGTGAAAGCTCCGGCACAGCGCATGATGGATTTCTGCAGGCGCGTGCCGTCTGCTAACCTGCCGGTATCTTCTTATCATCCCGGAACGGTCAATGCACCTCTTCATGAACTGCTTCCTGAAAGTGTGTCCCGACGTCTAAAATATGCTTTCCCTGATATCGGAAACAAGAAGATGAAAGGATACTATACAAATGAGGCTCTGCTTCTGGGGGTCGAATCCAGAACCTCTTCTCCTGTGCGGATTCCGCGCGACCCTGAGACTCTGGAGCATGTCCAGATATCCGGGCTGTATCCATGCGGCGAGGGCGCAGGGTATTCCGGCGGCATAGTCTCGTCTGCGCTGGACGGCATCAACTGCGCCTCGAAAATTTGATCAGGGCTTCAGTTTCGGTATCTTTATTTTCATGCCAGGCTTTATGCGGCTGCTGATGCCGTTGAAGTCCATGATGTTCTGGGCGCTTACACCTGGGTAGTTCTTGGCTATCAGATAGAGCGAGTCTCCGGATTTGACAGTGTATACAGTGTATTCCGCATCTGCCGGCACAGTGGATTTGTGTGGCGGATTCGGCTGAGATACAGCTTTCTGCGAAGACGATGCGGTGACGGGTCCTTTTCCTCCGCGATAGATTACGAGCCTCTGCCCGATGCGGATGTTGTCGCTTCTCAGATTGTTCCACCTTTTGATCTGGCTGACAGACACATGGTAGCGGATAGCTATCTTCCCGAGGACTTCCCCGCTTCTGACTCTGTGAATAATCCTCTCTCCGTCACCTCCTTCCTTGATTTTCTTGATTACGACAGGGTTGAAGTATTCGCTGGCCTTGTATGTGTACAGAGAGTCTTCATGGTCTATGAAAGCATTGGTAAATGTATACGGAATCCTGAGGATATATTCCTTTTCGTTCCCCGGCACTATTTCATGTTTGTATTGAGGGTTCAGATTCTTCAGCTCCTGGAGAGGCACACCTGTCAGTTCAGTTACCTGCTTGAAATGCAGCATCTTGTTTATATGGAATGTATCCACGTGCACTGGCATCTCGACTGCCTTCGGCTGTATGCCGTGCTCCTTGTAGTAGGTCATGGTATATAATGCGCCCACAAAGGCGGGAACATACCCTCTGGTTTCGCGTGGCAGATACGGGTATATGTCCCAGAAAGCTCTTTTACCGCCGCTGCGCCTGATGGCTCTGTTTACATTGCCGGCGCCGCAGTTGTACGAGGCGATGGCAAGATTCCAGTCTCCGAATATTCTGTAGGAGTCTTTCAGATATTCAGCGGCGGCGTGTGCTGATTCCACCGGGTCGAGCCTCTCGTCCACAAAGGAGTCTATGTCCAGACCGTAGATTTTAGCTGTGCTGTACATAAATTGCCACATTCCTTTAGCTCCGGCACGTGATACGGCTTTAGGATTCATGGCAGATTCTATTACCGCCATAGCTTTAAGCTCCAGCGGAATTTCATGTTCATCGAAAATTTCTTCAATGATGGGCATGTAATATGAGCATAGCCCGATGACCTGCTCCATCTGCGTCTTCATTTTTTCTGAATACAGCACTATGTAGTTCTTGACTATCTGGTTATATGGCAGGTCTATGAATGAGTTCATGGCCTTTATTCTCTCGATATACACTGAGTCAGGAACATTTGAGGAAAACCTCACTGTGTCCATATCGTATTCTGTGTCTGGCGCTTCCGCTATTTTCTGCTGCAGATACCAGATGTTCAGGAGACTGTCAGAGACATCGGCGTCATATTTTTCCGGGGTCATTCCCGCGGCCAGTTTATCTTCATTCTCATCATATACATCCAGCAGCTCCACTTCCATGCTGTCAAGCGTCTGCATTTCATCCTGGAGTTTGGCCAGCTCTTCTCTCAGTGAGTCAAGCTCCATCTTCAGGGTCATATTCTCTCTGATCAGGTCGGATTTTTTCTTCACCAGGTCGGATTTCTTCCGAGGAGGCTTGGCCGCATTCTCTACATCGTCTCCAGCATGCCTGCTTTCCTGTACAGTGTCTTCTTCAGCATATGCCGGCGTTGCCGCCAATGCCATGGCTATCCATAAATATTTTATCGTTTTCATCATGAAAGTTTCTTTAAATAATGTCAGTTCAACGAATTATTTTACTCAGTACCAGAGACTTCGTCGAACTAACGTTACGATTTCTTCGAAATCTCCTTTCCTTTTACGTGTCATCCCTCCGTCCTGCCCATGGTTCAGATTCCATGCGCGTCAGAAACGGAATCCCAGACGGAAGCCGATGCTGCTTCCTCCCGTCACCGTGGCCGGAGTCATCGCATATAAGTTGTCTGCCGGGAGCACTGCTGGCTCCAGCCTCATAGAGATGGCGTCAGACACTTCGAAATCGTGCATATAGGCGAACACATTGGCATCTATTACCTGCAGAAGGTAAAACAGGGCAGTGGCCACTATCGAATAGTCTCTGTACCTCCTGTACACATCTCTGTACCATACGGCTGTCTCTGCTGCTATAGGGCCTGTATATTCCACGTCAGGATTTGTGGCTTCGTTGTGAATCCTCTTGAATCTCTGGTAGTTCGTATTGTTTGTGTACAGAAAGTGTATCGACCCTGCGATGCATCCCCAGTAAATGGGAATTTTCCAGTATTCCCCGTTGTATGCCTGGCCAAGCCCCGGCAGAAGGATGGAGTATATGGTAGCTCTCCCCGGGTGCGGATGCACATCGCTTTTATAGCAGGCGACACCGTCCATAAGGCTTCCCCAGTACACAAGCCCAGCTCCTATCATCAGCCATGTTCCCCGCTGCTTTGCCGCATAGTCTATCCTTAGCGGTGTGTTCGGGTCTGCTGCGTAAGCGGCTTCATATGCTTTTTTTGATGTGTTGTACTGATGCAGATAGTGCCCGCCGAGGCCTGCACATACTCCGATGCCTCCATAAACGACAGGGAGCTTCCACCAGTCCCTGTTGTATATCTGCGAGATGCCAGGAATAATCATGGAGCTGGCGAACATGGTGCCTATCCTTAAGTCTGTCTTGTGCGCCAGCCCGCCGAACAGTTCCTTGAAGGTGAACATCTTGTCCGAAGTGTCAGTCGTGGCGGTAGTGTCCGCGTCGTCATTGTATGTCTGTGTGAAAGCTTCTTCCCGGAACTGCGCATGCGATGCAGCCGAAAAGAATGTCAGGCAGAATATAATGACAGGCAGATATTTTAATATTATTTTCACTGTGTGCTGATTATGACTGTTCCTGTTTTCAGAGTTCGGAGTCTTCCAGAATTTTCAGGAATTTCCGCACTTCCTCGTCTGATGAAAAATGAATAGTCATAGATCCTTTCCCGTTAGATGAGCGTTTCAGGCTTATGTTGTTTTCGAAATATTTTCCCATTACGTCCAGTACACGGCACCAATGCTCCGGAAGCTCTTGTACAGGGGCTTCTTCCTGCTCCGGCCTGATGAGCTTCCTGACTTTTTCTTCCAGCTGCCTTACTGACAGCCCTCCTTTTATCACCAGGTCGCAGAGCTGCTCCTGCATATTCGGGTCTTCTATGCTCAGCAGCACTTTTGCATGCCCTACTGACAGCAGTCCCACTTTCAAGTCGTGCTGCACTTTGGCAGGAAGCTTGAGAAGCCTCAGATAATTCGTCACGGATGCCCTTTTCTTTCCGACCCTCAGCGCCATTTGCTCCTGTGTGAGATGGCATTCATCTATCAGCCGTTCATAGCTCATAGCCACTTCTATCGGGTCGAGGTCTTCCCTCTGGATGTTTTCCACGATGGCCATTTCCAGCATTCCCTGGTCGTTGGCATCTCTGATGTATGCAGGAATTTCTGTCATCCCTGCCATCCTGCAAGCCCTGAATCTCCGCTCTCCGCTGATAATCTGGTATCTGTCCTGGGATTTTCTTCTGACAGTGACCGGCTGGATCAGTCCCAGCGACCTGATAGAGTCTGCCAGTTCTTCCAGTGCTTCATTGTCAAAAGACATCCTGGGCTGGAACGGATTCGGCTCGATCATCTCTATGGGTATGAGCATGATGTCCGCCGTGCCGCGTTCTGTGTCGGTCTCGGTGGAGACTACGCTTTTGTGCACATATTCCACCGGCTTCCTGATCTGGCTCAGGTCAGCGTCACCCAGCAAGGCCCCCAGGCCTTTCCCTAATCCTCTTTGCTGCTTGCTCATTTCGTCTCCTGATTTTTCTCCAGCACTTCTTTTGCCAGGTTCAGATAGTTTGTAGTACCGTTGCAGATGACATCATAAAGAATGATGGGCTTTCCGTGGGACGGGGCCTCGCTCAGCCTGATGTTTCTCTGTATTATGGTTTTGAATACCATGTCTTTGAAGTGCTCTTTAAGTTCATTCACCACCTGGGTGTGTACTTTGGTCCTGCCGTCGAACATTGTAACTACGAAGCCTTCTATGTTCAGTCCCGGATTTACGCCGTTCTGCACCAGCCTGATGGTCTGGAGCAGCTTTCCGAGGCCTTCCAGAGAGAAAAACTCCGGCTGTACGGGTATCATTACCGAGTCTGCGGCAGTCAGCGAATTCACAGTGATCAGCCCGAGTGAAGGGGAGCAGTCTATAATGATGAAGTCGTAGCTGTCCCGCACCGGCGCTATGGCATTTTTCATCACAGATTCCCTGTCTTTGCTGTCAAGCATTTCTATCTCGGCTCCTACCAGGTTTATATGAGACGGAATCATATGCAGATTCGCTATCTCCGTCTGGATGAGGGCGTCCCGGACATCGAGGCTGCCTATCATCACTTCATACAGGGTTCTCTTCTGGTCGTTGTCAGGGGAGAAGTTCAGTCCGGATGTAGTGTTGGCCTGCGGGTCAGCATCTATGATCAGCACTTTCTTTTCCAGGACTGCGAGTGAAGCCGCCAGATTAATGGCAGTGGTGGTCTTTCCGACACCGCCTTTCTGGTTTGCTATAGCTATGACTTTTCCCATATATTCTAATAAATTTTATAACGGCAATATCTCTGCAAATTTATAAAAAATTTTCGTTCCTTGCCTTTAATTAGTATTTTTGTTCCTGATTTTATCACTGGGAATTTTGAACAGCCCGTCTATATGAAGGATTTACGAAGAGTCTGGCTTGCTGTGGTGAATTTGCATGCCGGCAGCGGAAAGACAGCGTCATTGTGGAGAGAAGCGGAACATCTTCTCGAAAAGTTGGGTATACAGCATGACAATAAATATACTGACTATAAATATCATGCGTCAGGCATAGCTTACAGGGCGGCCTCCAAGGGTTTCCGCAGGTTCATTGCCGTCGGCGGAGACGGCACCATCCATGAAGTGCTGGAAGGGGTTATGAAATTCGTGGATGAATCATCCGCTCTGGGCGAGCCAGTCAGCATTTCGGAATTCACGCTGGCTGTGATACCTATCGGGTCCGGGAATGACTGGATCAGGATACACAATATCAATTATAATATAGAGGAAACTGTTTCCTTGATCAAGTCGGAGTCATTTATCCGTCAGGATGTGGTGAAAGTAAGCGTGCTTCCTGTGTCATGTCCAGGGGATTACGAGACGGCTGTGCCGGAGAAGATAACTTACATGGTCAATATCGGCGGCGCAGGATTCGATGCCAGGGTATGCGAGAGGGTGAATCGCCAGAAAGAGAAGGGGATGCGTGGCAAGCTGCTGTATATCAATGCCCTTTTGTATCTTTTTTTCAAATATAAGTCTGTGCCGATGTCTGTGTTCTGCGACGGGGTGAAGGTTTTCGAGGGCGGATGCTTTTCTGTCGCGCTGGGAAACGGGAAATTCTGCGGAGGAGGGCTCAGGCAGACTCCGGGTGCTGAATTCGATGACGGCTTGCTGGATTTGACTGTGATACCGGAAAAAGCATTGCGCCATGTGCTGCCTCATGCGGCTCGGCTTTTCGACGGCAGGTTCACTTCAGTGAAAGGTCTTGTATGCAGACGTGGCAGATGCATAATCGTAGTGCCGGGCTCGTCCAGACGTGAGCTTGTCGAGGTGGACGGGGAGATTATAGGGAGCTCCCCTGTGAGGTTCGAAGTCATGCCTCAGCAGATTAACGTGCTGCATAGATTTTAAGACGGATCTACGTCGATGATGACTTGTCCCGGGCAGCGTGCGGCTTTCTCGAAGTCTGAAACCATTCTGGCTGCAAGCCTTTTCATTTCGTGAAGGCGGCGGTCTTTCCTCATGGTCAGCCTGATGATTCTGATGTGATTCCCTGCTATTTTGTCTACAGGCGGTGAAAAAGGTTCTGAAACCATTTCGAGCCCATCGCTGGCGGATGCGTCTGTGAAAACTTTTTTCATGATTCCGGACAGCTTCCTGGCCAGCATTTCCGTTTTGGCTTCGTTTCTGTCTTTGATGCACAGGTTTATGAGCCTGGTGAAGGGAGGATAGCCGAATTCCTGTCTTTCGGAGAGCAGGCCGGCGTAAAAGGATTCGCTGTCTCCTTCTGCCAGCCGTCTGTATACCGGATGTTCCGGCTGGTTAGTCTGGATGACGAAGATTCCCTGCTTGTCCCTTCTGCCGCACCTCCCTCTGAGCTGCTCGAGTGACTGGAAGGCCTTCTCGTCTGCCTTGAAGTCCTGGATTCCCAGCATAGAGTCGGCGGCAATGACTGCAGACAGGGTCACTCTTGGAAAGTCAAAGCCTTTTGACACGATTTGCGTGCCTACCAGAATGTCTGTGTCTCCGGAATTGAACTTGGAGATGATTTCCAAAGCCTTGGTTTTCGATGTGTCGCTGTCCAGCCTGGCGATTTTCGCCTGAGGGAAAAGCATTCTGGCCTCTTCTTCTATTTTCTGCGTGCCGCTTCCCAGGCCTTGCATAGCCGTCCCGCACTTAGGGCATCGAGGGTTGATGGCCGCTGTGAATCCGC
This sequence comes from uncultured Bacteroidales bacterium, assembly GCA_949289565.1. Classification (GTDB taxonomy): domain Bacteria; phylum Bacteroidota; class Bacteroidia; order Bacteroidales; family UBA932; genus Cryptobacteroides. The sequence goes on along the minus strand of CASEOO010000016.1, from coordinate 66,873 downwards.
AATGGTGGCATATCATCCTGTCTGGATTCTTGTGCATGCTGAGGCTGACGTTGCAGTGGGGGCATTTCAAGATTTCACCGCACTCCGGGCATTGAAGTACAGGAGAGAAAGCTCGTCTGGCCCTCAGGATCAGGACTTGCTCTTTCTTCCGCAATGTTTCTTCTATCCTGGACGCCAGCTTTTTCGAGAAAGAGCCGGACATGCCGTTTTTCTTCCTTTCAGCCGATGTGTCGATGATTTCCACCTCGGCTTCGCTTGCCTGGTAGTACCTGGAGTTCAGAGTCAGCATTGTGTATTTTCCGCAGCTTGCATTGAACACTGATTCAAGCGATGGCGTAGCGGAGCCCATCACCAAGGGGCATCTGTGTATAGTGGAGAGCATTACAGCCGCATCTCTGCCGTTGTATCTGGGGGCAGGAGAGTCTTGCTTGTAGGACGAGTCGTGCTCCTCATCCACAACTATCAGCCCCAGGCAGGTGTGAGGCAGGAAAACTGCGGATCTGGTGCCCAGCACTATGTATTGCTCGCCTTCGGATTTGCTCCGCTTGATTTTTTCTGCGGCCTCCCGTTTCGCCACTGCTGTTTCTTCGGAGTGGAATGTGAGGACTTTTTCCCCGAATATTGCGCGCAGCCTTTCCCTGAGCTGCCTGCTTACAGCGATTTCCGGCACCAGGTAGAGGACGTTCTTGCCTTCGGACATGGCCTTCTGCGCCAGTTTCAGGTAGATTTCGGTCTTTCCAGAACCGGTCACGCCTTTTATCAGCACAGGCTTGCCCTCTTCCGATATTTCCAGTGCCTGTTCGTATATCGCCTGCTGAGTGCTTGTAAGCTCGATCTCAGCCATGAACTTCCCTGTGGTTCGCTGTCTGTCTTCCTGGCCTTTCAGGCCAATGCCTCCGGCCTCCAAAGAAATTTCTTTCAGGCGTTTTTCAAACTCTATAATATTTTCACTGATTTTTCCTATTTCTTCAATCAGCTTGGCAATGGTTTTTTCGTTTTTTTTCGCAGATTTTTCTGAATCTTCCAGTTTTTTCTTTTTTTTGGCCAGATTTTCTTTTTCTTTTTCGATTTTCAGAATGATGGAATCAGACAGCTTGCGGCGTTTTGCTCTTTCTTTTTCCTGCATTCTGGCCAGAAGCTCTTCCTGTGATATTTTTATGGACGGATAGGCGGCCTTGAACACTTCTCCTATGGAGCAGAGGTAGTAGTCCGCTACCATTTTCCACAGGCGCATTTCCTCTTCAGTGACCCGGCTCATGCCTCTGTCCACTGACGACAGGTCTTTGATTTTCTCCGGATCGGTGTCAGGAGTGATGCCGCATTCATATACGACGCCTGGGTATGATTTATACGAGAAATCGACTTTCACCCAGTCTCCGCGATGCACGCTTTCACCAGGAGGGACTGAGTAGCATGGCACCCAGTCCAGCTTCAGCGGCAAGACCACAGACACATATGTTTTCTTTTCAGTCATACTGCCGCGAAGTTATAAATTTTTTTCCCTATTTTCGCGCCCTGAAAAACAGGACAGGGTATGTTTTATTTGATAATGACGCTTGCCGCAGGAGTCTGTGCAGGTTTTGCAGGGAGAAGAATCAAGGCGTTTTCTCATATAGGAAAGGCTGTTTCCGTGACTGTTTTCGTTATGCTTTTTTTTCTCGGCATGGAGATAGGGGCAGATAGACAGCTTCTGGAAAATATTTCGGAATTGGGCTTCCGGGCACTTGTCCTGGCTCTGGCAGGAGTGGCTGGAAGTGTCCTTCTGTCTATGGTTTTGTACAGGGCGCTTTTCCGGAAGGAAACTGAGAACATGTAATGATGAAAGGAACTGTCCTTACTATAGCTGTTTTCGTGCTGGGGTGTCTGGCAGGGTATGCCGGCATGGCCGATATGAAGATATTTGGTGACACGGTCAAGGATGTGCCGATGTATTTGCTTTATATCCTGATGTTCCTGGTGGGCATCAGTGTGGGCTCGAACCCTGATCTGAAGAAAATCGTGAAAAGCGTCAGCCCCAAGATTCTGTTGCTGCCGGCAGTGACAGTTTTAGGAACGTTGTCTTTTTCTGCGGCTGCAGGCATTCTTCTATCTGGATATAGTCTGGCTGACAGTATGGCCATAGGTGGCGGAATGGGGTACTATTCCCTGTCTTCCGTGTTGATAGGGCAGCTAAAGGAGGCTTCAGCAGGGGCGCAAGCGGCCGCAGAGCTCGGAACTGTGGCTTTGCTGACTAATATTTTCCGGGAGATGTTCACTCTGGCCGGCGCTCCGTTTCTTGCAAGATGGTTCGGGCCGTTCGCACCGATAGCTTCAGCCGGGGCCACGGCTTTCGATGTATGCCTTCCTGTCATAGTCAGGTATGCCGGCTGCAGGATGCTTCCCTATGCTATTGTGAGCGGGGTCTTATGTGATATTAGCGTGCCTTTTCTGGTTTCATTTTTCTGCTCGTTCTGAATCTTTCAGTTCTGCGTATATTTGGCCTGGCTATACTGCAGTCCTTCGGAAATGGAAATTAATTTATTCCCATTTCTCTTAGTTTCTGTGGACATATGGTTTCGCCACCTATTACTGCTCACTCCTCGGCAATGCAATCTGAACAAGTTCATTTGCATAGCTCTCGGCTTTTGCGTACATTTGCACCGCTTTCGGGCCGGGTGTGCTTGGTAACCACCCGTTACAATTAAAACAAGATGAATATGGAACAGAATTTTTCAGGCAGACACACTGTGTCTGTGTCTTTTATGCTGATGGCGATAGTCTTCAATGTCTGCCTGATAGCATCGAATCTTTTCGAAACCAAACTTTTTATGGCCGGGCAGATGGCCCTTACAGGAGGTGTCATCATTTTTCCGGTTTCTTACATCATCAATGACTGCCTGGTGGAAGTTTATGGCTACAGAAAAGCCAGACTGGTGATTTGGACAGGTTTCCTGATGAATTTTTTCGTAGTGGCCATGGCTCAGATTGTCAGGATCTTGCCGGCCGCTCCGTTCTGGGATGGAGGCCCGCATTTCGACTATGTATTCGCCATGGCGCCGCGTGTCACTATGGCTTCAATGCTGGCATTCTTTTGCGGTTCTACTGTCAATGCCTGGATAATGAGCCGGATGAAGGTTGCTTCTCATGGCCGGAGATTTTCTGTCAGGGCTGTCGTGTCTTCGCTCGGCGGCGAGATGGTGGACTCCCTTATTTTCTTTCCGATAGCTTTCTGGGGACTTGGCGCCGGCGAGATGCTTTCACTCATGGCTTCGCAGGTGATTCTGAAAACATTGTATGAAGTCATTATCCTGCCAGTGACGTCCTTGGTGGTGCGGAATCTGAAAAAGTTCGAAAAAACTGACACTTTCGATGAAAACATTTCATACAATCCCTTCAAGATTCTGGATATCTGACAAGGCTCATTCATGAAGTCTTGTTCTTATTTCATTGTGCCGTCAGGCACATAGTAAAAAGTTAAATTATTTTCAATATGAAACGAGAAAAAGCATTGGTGGTCTTCAGCGGCGGCCAGGACTCTGCAACATGTTTATATTGGGCCTTGAAACGTTTCAGAGAGGTCCATACCATTACATTTGCATATGGACAGAAACATAGCCTCGAAGTGGCGGCCGCAAAAAAGATTGCCGGCATGGCCGGTGTGGATTTTCATCTGGTGGATATCGGGCAGATAGCGTCCATCGGTAAAAATTCTCTGACTGACAGAGGCATGGTTATGGACCAGGAGAAGCCTGAACATTCTGTCCCGAACACTTTTGTGCCCGGCAGAAATCTGTTTTTCCTGAGCATAGCGGCTGTGTACGCTCGTGAAAAAGGAATTTTCGACCTGGTTACAGGAGTCTCCCAGACTGATTTCAGCGGCTATCCTGACTGCAGGGATTCGTTTATCAGATCATTGAATGTTTCTCTCAATCTTGCAATGGATGAGCAGTTTGTCATTCATACTCCGCTGATGTGGCTTGACAAGGCTCAGACCTGGGCATTGGCCGACAGCCTGGGAGTATTCGGCATTGTCAGGAATGAGACACTGACATGCTATAACGGGATTCCGGGAGACGGGTGCGGACATTGTCCTGCGTGCCGGTTGAGGAACGCAGGACTTCATAAATACCTGGAGGACAGGGATATGGCTCTTGAATCATTGGGGAATTTTAATATCTGAATTTTATGAACAGGGAAAATGATCATTTGCAAGCTCTCGGAGCTAAGACTGTTTACAGGGGCGATTATGCGCCTGAGGTGCTTGAAACTTTCGAGAACAAGCATCGGGACAACGATTACTGGGTTAAATTCAACTGCCCGGAATTCACGAGCCTTTGTCCGATCACAGGACAGCCGGATTTTGCGGAAATTGTCATCAGCTATATTCCCGACATCAGGATGGTGGAGAGCAAGAGCCTGAAACTATATCTTTTCAGTTTCAGAAACCATGGAGATTTTCATGAAGACTGCGTCAATATCATCATGAAGGATCTGGTACGGCTGATGGACCCGAAATATATCGAGGTCACCGGGATGTTCACTCCCCGTGGCGGCATATCAATCCATCCGTATGCAAACTACGGACGGCCCGGGACGAAATATGAGGACCTGGCGGTCAGACGTTTCGAAATGCATCAGTAGCTGTTCCAGGAGGATATTTCTTCGAGGGGTTTTCTTATTTTGTTCCTGATCTCGCAGTCAGGCCAGCCGAGGGTGATCAGAAGAGGGATCCTTTTGCCTTTAGGCACTCCAAGCAGTCTGGCGGTTTTCTTTTCGTCGAACCAGCCCAGGATGCAGGTGCCGAGTCCTTCTTCTGCCGCCTGCAGGCAGAAATGTTCGACTGCTATGCCTAAGTCCAGCATGCAGTAGTCCTTGTTTTTCAATATGCTGCCTACTTTCGCCGTGAAGTTCATCTTTTCGAGTACGACAGCAATCATGACCGGAACACTGGAGGCGAATTTGTTCATGCCGAGACTGGCCGCGGCTTCCCCTATTTCCTTGATTTTGTCCTTGTCATCCATGACTATGAAATGCCATGGCTGGGAATTGCATGCTGACGGGGCGAATCTGGCAGCTTCCAGACATTTGGTCACCAGAGCCTTGTCGACATCTTTTGCCAGATATTTCCTGGTGCTCTGTCTCTTCAATATCAGTTCCTGAAAATCCATTTCTGCAATTTTTTTCGAATTCATTGCAAATTTAGTGTTTTATCAGGACAACTAAAACGGATGTTGGGGAAATAAAAAGAGAGCCACATTTCTGCAACTCTCTTTTCTGCTGTGGTGTCACCGGGAATCGAACCAGGGACACAAGGATTTTCAGTCCTTTGCTCTACCAACTGAGCTATGACACCATTCTTTTGTTTTGGGATTGCAAAGATAGTCAACATTTCTTTGCCTGCAAATTTTTTTTGCAAAAAACGCAAAAAAATTGGAAAATCATCTGACGGCATCCATTACTGCCAGGGCTATGCGGGCTATTGTCTCCTCGCACTCCTCCATGCTGCATCCAGCATCAGAGATAAACACCGCCAGGGAAAAATGCCGTCCATCCTTCAGCACTACAGTTCCTATGTCATTGACAGCCATTATTCTGCCATCCGCACCTGTGTCGCCTGTCCCGGTCTTGTGCGCTATTTCCGCGGCATCGCCATGGATATATTCAGGAATCCTGCCTTCACCTGTTCGGCATCCAGCCATAGTTTTCCACACAAATTCCGAATACTCGTCAACTTTTCTGCATTCATAGAACTTTTCCAGAATCCTCGCCGCCGAAAGGGGAGTGCTCCAGTTCAGCAGGCACTTGCTCAAATCCTCATGCATCATATTCTCTGTACATTCTATGCTGAATCCTGTCTCTCCGAGAGACTTTATATAAGAATCAGTCCAGGACGGTCCGCAAGTCCGGCTGAAAAGAATGTCACAGGCGTTGTTGTCACTGAACGCCAGGGTATATTCCAGCAGGTCTCCCCAGGAAAAATCACCTCCTGAAGGATAATCTTCACGCAGAGGGCTCCATGTCCCGTCATGCAGTTCACTTTTGTCAACCTTAATTTTTGCGGAAAGAGGAATCCTGCCTTCACGAAGCCAGCCGCACACGGCCAATGCTTGATGGAACTTGAAGACGCTCAGCATCGGAAACCTTTCAGAATCGCAGGTAGAATTGCCATTCCGCAAACCTCCGTATACCGCCAGCGAATCTCCGTCTGGCAAAACCGCTCCCACGCCGATGCGGGCGTCCACGGAATCGACTATCTCCTCGATCTTGTCCCTCAGCTTTTCTGCCGCCCTGTCTTTCATATAATATTTGTACAGCATTCCTGCCGATATGCCGATTGCGGCGGCCGCCGCAATATTAAGCAATGCCAGGATATGAATCTTTTTGATTTTCATGATTAGAGACTGTTATAAATTGAGACTGCAGTAGAATTATAATGCCAGATTCGGCCTGTGGCAGGACTGGCGGAATGTCTTTTCCATTTTCCGTATGGTTTCTCTGTCCTTTTCTGAAACAGCGGCCTCGCAGAATCTTTCCCATATGTATTCTACAGCCTGGGCAGAAGGATGCACCATGTCTTCAGCGTAGAAACGGTAGTCGCGAAGCTCATCCATGACTATTTCATATGCTGGGAAATATCCGCAGAAATCATGTTTCCGGCAGATTTCGTCTACAGCCAGCAGAAGGGCAGCCTTGCTCAGCTGGTTTTCATGTGCTCCGTCTCTGAGATGCCTGATGGGGCTCACAGTGAATATGACCCTCTTTTCACGGAAATTCTCTGGCGGGACATCTTCATTCCCGGCCAGGCTTAAAGCCTGCTCAATCAAGGCTGCGGAGTCTTCCACGCCGAGCCTTAGCCTGATGAATTCCTTCGCATCCCTTTTCAGGCAGTTTGACACTATCCTGTCATCTGCGACATGCTTGTAGCACCAGCTGGTGCCGAGGGTGATGATCAACAGGCTGCACGACCTGAAAAAATCAGATGCATCAGACAGTACGGCATTGGCGTGAGCCAGGAATTCCTCCTCCGACTTTCTGGCGAAAGATGTGTGATGGCTGAAAGAACAGACCATCCCGGCCCCGCTTCCCATCATCCTGCATTCGGAAGCTGAAAAAGGAGTTCCGCTCTTGAGCCTGTCCACAGCATAAGAAATGGACGCTGGATTGTAAAGAGTCCCGAAAGGATTCACCATCGCATCCATGCCGATATTCTTCATCTTTTGCCCTATGTTGTCAGCGAAGCAGCTGCCCAGCACCATGATCTTGTCCGAAGGAGAGAAAGTCACTTGGCCTGCCTTCACTTCCACAGGAGTCTGTAGTTTCATTTTTCCTGATTTATCTGCTGATTCACAAATATAGACTTTTTTGATTAATTTCGCAGACATATTCTGTGCAGAGACAGAACAGACGTTAATTTGGAAAACATGAAAAAGAATTTACTGTTGATTGCGGGCTGCTTTATGGCGATGCAGCTCTTCGCACAGCCTGGAGTCATTGCGACCAGGTCGCAAGATGCCGGGTCAGGCCGTTTCCTGACCATGGAGGATGCCGTGCTGGGATATGACCTGTACCCGGAAGATTACCAGACGATATGGAGGCCTGACAGCAGAACCTTGACACGCTTTGAGAACGGGGCTCTCGTCGCCATGAACCCGCTTTCGGGAGAGAACTCCAGCCTGCTCTCATCTTCAGAACTGCAGGCCGCCACAGGGACAGCATCTGCAAAATTCCTTGAATGGGTGAACCGCGACCTCGCCGCATTTTTTTGCAGAGATACTGTATATATGGTGAATGTTCTGGACAAGGCACTTGAAGCCAGAATCCCGATACCTCAGGATGCCATGAACCTGACATTGAACCCTGCTGGATTCCATCTATATACGAAAGGAAACAGCTTGTATTTCTGCGATGACTTCGGCAATGCCTATCCAGTCGCAGTTTCAGAAGATCCGGCTGTCAGCTACGGGCAGATAGTCAGCAGGAATGAGTTCGGCATCACAAAAGGGATTTTTCTTTCCCCGTCAGGGAAAAAGACGGCGTTCTACCGGAAAGACGAAAGTGCAGTCGGGACATTCCCTCTTCTGGACATCAACACTCGCACCGGCTCTCTGTTTGAAATCCGGTATCCCATGGCTGGAATGGCGTCAGAAAATGTCAGGCTCGGCGTTTATGACTTCTCTTCCGGCGTCACGGCATGGCTTGACTGCGACGATTTCGGCCATGACCAGTATCTGGCAGGCGTTACATGGAGTCCCGACGACCGTCTTGTTCTGGTGCAAGTGCTCGACAGAACGCAGAAACACATGAGGCTGAATGCCTATGATGCATCCACCGGGAGCTTTGTCCGCACTATATTGTCTGAAGACAATGACCGCTTCGTCGAGCCACAGGACCCGGTATGGTTCCTGAAAGGGCGCAACGACCTCTTCATATACAGGACAGACAACCGTGACGGCTACAAGAATCTATACCTCTGTGACCTGGAAGGCAATATCCGCAGACTTTCCAAGACAGATGCCGATGTCGCCTACATCGGCAATGACGGCAGTAAAGTTTATTATACTTCAGCAGAAGTTTCTCCTATAGAGAACCACCTTTTCTGTGTCGGCATCCGCGGAGGCAAGCCCATACGGCTGACAGAAACAGAAGGATGGCATGACATAAGCCTGAGTCCTGACGGACAATATTTCACTGACAGTTACAGCAATCTTTATACGCCACGTGTCGTGGACTTGTGCCAAGTTTCAGGAGGACGCCGGGTGAATCTTCTCACAGCACAGAATCCAGTGGCTGATTATGGCTTTTGTGAAATATCGCTGGGCACGGTCAGAAGCGCAGACGGGAAATACGATAATTACTGGCGTCTTGTAAAACCGCGAGATTTTGACCCGTCAAAGAAATATCCTGTAATATTGTATGTGTACGGAGGCCCGCACTCGCAGCTGGTGAAGAATACCTGGCTCGGAGAGCTGAGACGGTGGGAAATGTATATGGCGCAGCATGGATACATCGTATATGTCCAGGACAACCGAGGCACGCTGAACCGTGGGGCTGAGTACGAAAAGGCTATTCACAGGCAGTGCGGCCAGGCTGAAATGGCTGACCAGATGGAGGGGGTCAGGATGTTGATGAACCTTCCGTATGTGGACAGCGGCAGGATAGGCGTGCATGGATGGAGCTATGGCGGATTCATGACCATATCACTCATCACGAACTATCCGGAAGTCTTCAAGGTGGCCGTGGCCGGAGGCCCGGTGATAGACTGGAAATGGTACGAGGTCATGTACGGGGAGAGATATATGGAGAGTCCGCAGATGAATCCTGAAGGCTATGCCCTCACCAGCCTGATAAACAAGGCCGCAGACCTGAAAGGCAAGCTGCTTGTCTGCCAAGGGGCGGTGGACAATGTCGTAGTATGGCAGCACAGCCTGAATTTCATACGGGAATGCATCAAAAACCATGTTCAGGTGGACTATTTTCCATATCCTTGTGCGCAGCACAATGTCATGGGGCGGGACCGCATCCATCTGATGGACAAAGTGACAATGTACTTCGAGGATTATCTGTAATTTTTCTCGTCCTTTTGTTGCTTTTTCATTAATTACTCCATAAATTTAACCTGCCTTCCGCACAGGCAGGTTAAATTTTATTTATGGGAACATTGGAAAATCAGAACTGCCTGTCCGGATTTATTGAGATTGACGTTAATGTAAACTGATAGCCATCATGAATCTGAAAACTGCACTGATTCTGTCTGCCGCAGCCATCATGGCCGCGGGGGCATCTTATGAATCGAAAGCCTGCACAGGCATCACTCTGACAGCCAAAGACTCCAGCTATGTGCTGGCCAGAACTTGCGAATGGGGCGGGAGTTTTCTCCAGAGCCGCTATGTCGTGGTGCCGAGAGGCTATGCACAGACCGCATTCACTCCGTCTGGAGTGAACGGGATGAAATTCACTTCAAAATATGGATATGCCGGCATATCCGTGATGCAAGACGAGTTCGTGACTGAAGGATTGAATGAAGCCGGGCTTTCTGCCGGGCTGTTCTTCTTTCCCGGATACGGACAGTATGAAAAATATGATTCTACTTTGAATTCATCTACTCTGACTGACATGCAGCTTGTGGCTTGGATGCTCGGCAACTTCTCCACGGTGGACGAGGTCATCGAATCCATAGAGAAGGTGCACGTGGTGTCCCTGAGCCCTCAGATGCAGACAGTCCACTGGAGAATAGGTGATGCATCAGGCCGCCAGGCAGTACTGGAAATAGTCGGGGGAGAGCCGAAGTTCTATGAGAACAAGCTCGGAGTGCTTACCAATTCACCTGGATATGAATGGCAGATGACGAATTTGAACAATTATGTAAACCTTTACCCCGGGAATGCCCAGCCGCAGAAACTCGCTGAGGGTGTCATGCTTTCTTCATTCGGGGCGGGCACAGGTTTCAGAGGAATTCCGGGAGATGTCACGCCTCCGTCCCGCTTCGTCCGCGCGGCATTCTACCAGACTACTGCTCCGCAATACGCCACCGGTTTTGAAACCGTGAAGGAAACTTTCCAGATATTGAACAATTTCGACATCCCTGTGGGCATTGAACATGCGCCTTCATCCGGGCCTCTCCCTGAGAATGTCCCGAGTGCGACTCAGTGGACCACTTCGTCGGATTTGAAAGCGTTGAGGTTCTACTACAGGACGGCGTGGAATTCCACTATCAGGTGCATTGACCTCAAAGCCATCAGATTTGACAAGGTCAAATTCACATCTGCCCCTCTTGACCGGGTGCAGGAACAGCCGGTGGAGTTCATAAAGGTCAAATAGCAGGTCAGGAGACGCGCTGATGTCTATATGAAGAACATCGTTTTCCCGTTTTCTGAGCCTGGCAGGCCTCCGGCCTTCTATCTCGCGGCTGAAGAGTATCTGGCGCGAAATTTCAGCGGGGACTATCTTTTGCTTTGGCAGACAGACCCTGCTGTGATTTTCGGCAGAAACCAGGATATGGAAGCAGAGGTGAATCTTCCATATTGCCGTGAACACGGCATCGGCGTATTCCGGAGGAAGAGCGGAGGAGGCTGTGTCTACGCAGACAGGGGGAATCTCATGATTTCGGCAGTGTCAGGAGGGAATGACAAAGCATGGCTTTTCAGCAGCTTCATATCATTGCTGGCCCTGTTTCTCAGACAGCAGGGCTTCGATGCGTGGCCCTCAGGGAGGAACGATATCATGATATGCGGGAGAAAAGTGTCCGGAAGCGCTTTTTACAGCACCGGATTCCGCAATGTCATGCACGCATCCCTTCTTTGCCACGAGGATTTGGACATAATGCAGAGGGCCATAACACCTTCGCCAGAGAAGCTAAGGTCAAAGGGAATTGCATCTGTGAGGCAGAGAGTCGCGAATCTTTCTGAATTTTCTGACATTGATATTGGCGCATTGCGCTCTGAACTGGTCAAGTTTTTTTGCGACGGAGAGAAGATATTGCCGGAAGGCGACATTTCCCGGATAGAATCCGTCATGGCTTCCTACCTGGACCCGCGATTCATAGCCGGACGAATACGTAAAACATGAAATTTCAATGACTTTATAGAATGACAATATGGAGAATTTGAAGAAAACCTGTCTGTATGACAGCCATGTATCCTTAGGCGCGCAAATGAGTCCTTTCGGCGGTTTCATGATGCCCATCCAGTATTCGGACATCGCTTCTGAGCACCTCGCCGTGAGGAAGAGCCGGGGAATGTTCGATGTATCGCACATGGGAGAAATTTTCATTGCAGGGCCTGACGCCGAGGCTTTCGTAAACCACGTTTTCACTAATGATGTGACGAAACTCGAAGCAGGGCATATCCAGTACGGCATGATGCTTTATCCTGAAGGCGGGGTGGTGGATGACCTTCTGGTTTACAGAATGCCTGAGCCCGGAACGTGGATGCTGGTGGTGAATGCTTCCAATATTGCTAAAGACTATGAGTGGATCTGCCGTGAAGCTTCAGGGTGGAATATCGAAGCATCTGACGAATCAGAAAAATTCGGACAGATAGCTCTGCAGGGCCCTGATGCGGAGAAGACGGTGTCGGAAGCGCTGGGAATGGATCTTTCGGACCAGGTGTTCTACACGTTCAAGGAAGTGTCCTGGAATGGCGAATATGTGATAGCCAGCCGCAGCGGCTATACAGGGGAGGATGGATTCGAATTCTATGCATCACCTGAAGTCACCAGGAAAATCTGGGATGTTCTGCTGGCGGCAGAGGTCAAACCATGCGGGCTTGGCTGCAGGGATACTCTGCGCTTTGAGGCAGGCCTGCCGCTTTACGGCCATGAGCTGTCCGAGAACATATCTCCTCTGGAGGCAGGCCTGGGCATGTTTGTTAAACTGGACAAGCCTGATTTCATCGGTAAAAAGGCTGTCGAGGAGCTCAAGGCCGCAGGTCTGAAACGGAAGCTCGCAGGCATAGAACTTTCTGACAGGGCAATACCCCGTGCTGGCTATCCTGTGGAGGCGGATGGCAGGCAGATAGGGGAGGTGACTACTGGCTACCATTCGATTTCCACTGACAGGAGCGTTTGCCTGGCTTTCGTGGAATCTCCATACAGCGTTTTAGGCACCGGCGTCGATATACGTATCAGAAAAAAGGTCTTCCATGGTACAGTATGCCGGAAACGTTTTTATGAAAAGAAATATAAAAAATGATTAAGAAATCATTGAAGCTTACTTTGAAACAATAACCAATTAAATATAATCGCAATGAGCAAGATAGCAGAAGGTTTGCTGTACAGTGAATCACATGAATGGGTGAAGGTGGACGGCCTTATAGCCACCATAGGCATTTCGGATTTTGCACAGAAATCCATGGGAAGCATAGTCTATGTCGATATGCCTGAAGAGGATGACGAAGTGGTGAAAGATGAAGAGTTCGGGGCAGTGGAGAGTGTCAAGGCGGCAAGCGACCTCTATGCCCCGGTTTCAGGTACAGTCGTGGAAAAAAACGAAGCTCTGGATAGCGAGCCTGGCCTCTTGAACCAGGATGCATATGGTGCATGGATTATCAGGGTGAAGATGAGCGACCTCTCTGAGACAGAATCTCTTATGGATGCCGTGGCGTATAAGGAATTCCTTGACAAACAGGCTTAGCTATGGGATTTGCATATTTTCCTCATACAGAGGAGGATGTCAAGGCTATGCTCAGGAAGGCCGGACTGGATTCTCTGGACAGCCTTTATTCGGATGTCCCGGAGGATGTGCTTTTCAGAGGTGATTTTGACATCCCTGACTCCATGTCAGAGATGGAGGTCAGAAGACGTTTTGCCGAGCTGTCCGGAAAGAATGTCCGCCTGAGCATCTTTTGCGGAGGGGGCGCATACGACCATTATTCCCCGTCCGTCATTCCTGAGATTATATCCCGTTCCGAGTTTTTGACTTCATATACACCATATCAGGCGGAGGTGTCGCAAGGGACGTTGAGATATATTTTTGAGTTCCAGAGCATGATGGCGAGGCTGACGTGCATGGACTGCGCCAATGCATCCATGTACGACGGTCCGACATCGGCCGCCGAGGCCGTTATCATGGCTGTCCATTGCACGAAAAAGAAAAACCGTGTCCTGCTGTCTGGCACCTTGCTGCCTCATGTCCTTCAAGTCGTGAAGACGTACTGCGGTTTCCATGGCATAGAAGTGACAGAAATTCCTCATAAAGACGGGATATCTGATCTGGAGGCCTTCCAGGCAGAGCTTCAGACAGGGGATGTGGCTGGCGTGCTGGTGCCTGGCATAAACAGATACGGAATCATAGAGGATTTGACAGGGTATGCCGATGCGGCACATTCCGTCAAGGCCATGCTCATAGTGTATTCCGACCCTTCCGCATTGGCTGTCATCAAGACTCCAGGCGAATGGGGAGCAGATATCGCTTGCGGAGATGCGCAGCCTCTGGGCATACCTTTGAATTTCGGAGGACCATATCTCGGTTTTCTGTGCTGCAGGCAGGAATTCGTGCGCAAGCTTCCCGGAAGGATTGTCGGCGAGACCGTCGATGCTGACGGCAAGAGATGCTACGTGCTTACATTGCAGGCTCGGGAGCAGCATATCCGCAGGGAAAAAGCTACCAGCAACATCTGTTCAAATCAGTCGCTGATGGCTCTATATGTGACTGTATATCTGTCGCTTATGGGTCCGGAAGGAATGAAGCGTGTGAATGACTTGTCATATGGAGGTGCACATTATCTGCATGACGAACTCCTGGGCACAGGCCTTTTCAGCGAGGCTTTCAGCAAACCTTTCCTGAAGGAATTCACCCTCAAGTCCAAACTTCCTGTGGAGCAGCTTCAGAAGTCGCTTCTCGAGGCGGGAATTTTCGGCGCCCTTCCATGCGGTGACGGCCTGGTGTCTTTCTGTGTGACAGAAAAAAGGACAAAAAAAGAAATAGACAAGGTCGTGAATGCGGCGGTACGCTGCCACATCGACCGCTGCCGTGACATAGTGAACGAGAATTTGAATTCTATTTAGCCATGAAATATTACGACAGACTCATATTTGAACTTTCGAAGAAGGGCCGCACAGGTTTCTCCCTTCCTGAATCAAGCTGGGCATACAATGCAGACAGCATCCCTGACGGCTTGAGACGAGGAACTCCAGCAGAGCTTCCCCAGGTGAGCGAACCAGATGCCGTGCGCCATTATGTGAATCTCTCGAACATGAATTTCGGGGTGGATACCGGCTTCTATCCGCTGGGCAGCTGCACTATGAAATACAACCCCAAAATTAACGAGGAGATGGCCTCATATCCCGGCTTTTCAGAGCTGCACCCCCTGCAGCCGGATGACACAGTCCAGGGAGCGCTTCAGATTTACGGAGAACTCTCGGACTGGCTCTGTTCTCTGACCGGGATGTCAGCTTTCACCCTGAATCCATTTGCCGGAGCGCATGGGGAATTGACAGGCCTTATGATCATGCGTTCATACCATATTTCACGTGGAGACCTCAAGCGCACGAAAATCATAGTTCCGGACAGTGCGCACGGGACGAATCCAGCCAGCGCCGCAGTCTGCGGGCTTCAGGTGGTGCAAGTGAAGTCCACGCCGCAGGGCATCATAGATACAGAAGATCTGAAACCGCTTCTGGATGATACTGTGGCCGGCATTATGATGACAAATCCGAACACACTCGGACTTTTCGAGACGGAAATTCACGAAATAGAAGACTCGGTGCATGCGGCAGGCGGGCTGCTGTACTACGACGGGGCAAATATGAATGCCCTCCTGGGAAAAGTACGTCCGGGCGACATGGGGTTCGATATCATGCATTTGAATCTGCACAAAACATTTTCCACTCCGCATGGAGGCGGCGGACCTGGCTCAGGCCCTGTAGGCACAGCTGAATATCTGAAGCATCTGCTGCCGTCTCCGGTGGTCCGAAAGTCAGAGATTACCGGCAAATATGAGATTGTGGACCAGCCGCAGGGCGCAGGCCGCATTTCCGGATTCATGGGGAACTTCGGCGTGCTTATGAAAGCATACACATATATCCTTTCCATCGGAAAAGAAAATGTCCGTAAAATCGGGCCATATTCTGTTCTGGCAGCGAATTATGTGAAGGAATCGCTGAAAGACCTGTACAAGCTTCCAGTCCCTGGCTTATGCAAGCATGAATTTGTTTTCGATGGCCTCGTAAAGGCCAATGCCGGCGACCAGGATCGGGAAGTAACCACGCTGGATGTGGCCAAACGCCTTCTGGACCTTGGCTTTCACGCACCTACCATATATTTTCCCCTCCTTTTCCATCAGTCTATCATGATAGAGCCATGCGAGACCGAGTCAAAGGAGACTCTGGATGCCTTCATCGAGGCAATGAGGACAATCGCAGCCGAAGCTGAGTCCGAGCCAGAACTTCTTAGGAGTGCTCCGCACAATACTCCTGTGCGCCGGCCGGACGAGACATGCGCGGCTACGCATCCAAAACTTAAATTTTAATGCTTCCGACACTCTGTTTTTATGACAATAATTATAATAGGCGCCGGGCCAGGCGGCTGCGAGGCCGCCCTGGAGGCTCGCAAACATGGGTTTGACGTGATTTTAGCAGAGTCCGGGCTCATTGGAGGCACTTGCCTCAATGCCGGATGTATCCCGACCAAGTCATATTGCCGCACTGCGGAGATCCTGGAGGAAATCCGCCGTGCAGGCTTTTTCGGAATATCCGCTGAAGAGCCTTCTCTGGATTTCTCCCAGGTGAAGCGGAGAAAAGACGAGATAGTCCACAGCCTGAGATCCGGCATGGAGGCTATGCTGGACAGCGCCGGAGTCCGGCTTGTGAAAGGCGTGGCATCTTTCAGGGATTCCAGGACAGTGTCTGTGTCCGGGACGGACTATGCTGCAGACTGGATCATCATAGCCACAGGGTCCGTGCCTGCAGTCCTCGATATTCCGGGAAAGAATTTGGATGGAGTGCTCGATTCCACAGCATTGCTTGAGCTGGAGAATATACCTGGCAGGCTGTGCATCATCGGCGGGGGAGTAATCGGGCTTGAATTCGCTTCGATCTTCCGCAGCTTTGGATCTGAGGTGACGGTCGTGGAATTCTGCCGCGAGATCCTGCCTCGATTTGACCAAGATATAGCCAAAAGGCTCAGGCAGAGCCTGTCGAAAAAAGGTGTAGTTTTCAGTTTGCAGTCCAGAGTCTCATCTATCGAAGAGACAGTCTCCGGAGAAGGCCGCAGAGCCCTGAAAGTCAACTGGGAAAGAAAAGAAAAGGAAGAGAGCTGCGCGGCAGATTATGTGCTTATGGCCGCGGGACGCAAGCCTGATGTTTCCATGCTGAATATAGAGGCTGCCGGTGTCAGAACGGAGAGGGGAGCGGTCGCAGTGGATCAAAACATGAGGACCAATGTGCCTCATATATTTGCCATAGGTGATGTGAACGGACATCACATGCTGGCCCATGCCGCCACTTTCCAGGGCAAGAAAGCTATAGAAGCCATCCTGGCCGGATCTTCCTGCCGGGCACTGGAAAATCTCGCGGATGAGCACTGCCGCAGATCAGAGATAGACCTGTCAGTGATGCCGTCAGCAGTTTTTACTATGCCTGAAACCGCGGCCACGGGATATACTGAAGAAGACTGCAAGTCTCAAGGAATTGAATGCAGGGTGCACAAATCTTTCTTCAGGGCGAATGGAAAAGCAGTCTGCATGGGAGAGACAGAGGGCATGTGCAAGATTTTGGCTTCTCCGGAAGGGAGGCTGCTTGGCTGCCATATACTTGGGCCTCATGCCGCAGATCTGGTTCAGGAGGTCTCGTCTCTGATGTCTGCGGGAGCTTCGCTGGACGACTTGCGAGGCGCTGTGCATATTCATCCTGCTTTGGGTGAAGTGCTCGTGTCCGCCGCTGAGTCCCGGAGCTAAATGAGCCCTTCCGCTTCGAACATTCTGCGGTAAACTTCAGCCTTCTTTTCGAGAGGCAGGGGATAGGCGCGAGACGAGGACGGAAGTCTCCACAGCCTCTGCGGACTTCCGTCTTTTTTCATGTTCCCAGACATTCCGGACAGGCAGGATTCTGCAATCTTTTCAAAAGACCCTGTGTCAGGCACCTGGCATCCCAATGCTGAAGCGGCAGTTTCTGCCGCTTTCTGTCCTGTCGTCACTATTGCCCTGCAGGAAGGAATTCCTGACAGCAGGGCGGCGATATCTGTCGGGGAAACTATTTCGAGAAACTTGTCCGAGGCGTTGTCTTTCAGCCGTATGACTTCACAAGCCGTGTCATACAAGGCTATGCCTTTCCCCGCGCAGAAATCCATGACTTTTTCTTTGTCGAAATGTCTTCCGTCAGATGTGATGAAATGAGATTTGTCGGTGAAGAAAACCAGACCGAAGATTCTCCACATGTCATTGTTGAAATTCGGGTAGAAAAAGTCCATGGACCATCTTTCCCGCTTGGGAGGGAAGCTTCCGAGCATAAGAATCTTCGCTCCATCTGGCAGAAAAGGCTCAAGCGGATGGCGTTCTGCAGGCATGCGGCTGGTTCTCTCCATCATTGTTCTCTGTCCTGGGGCTCTTTCCCGGGTTTTTCTTTCTCTGCATCTGCACCTTTCTGCCGTGCAGAACCGGTGATTTCAGTCAAAGCAGGCACGGCGCTTTCCTCCTTTTCATCAGACAAGTATTCTTTACGGAACATGTCGAGAAAAAGCAGGAACAGCGATATCAGAAGAGGTCCGAAGATGATGCCGATGAAGCCGAACATAGGAAGCCCTATAAGCACTCCAGATATAGTGATAAGCGGGTGTGTGTCCGCCAGCTTCTTTTGTAGAATAAAACGGAACAGATTGTCGCTCTGGGAGATGCAGATGGTCCCGAAAACCAGCAGCCCGATGGCTTTCCCCCACAGGCCCAGAACGGCGAAGTAGACTGCCATAGGCACCCACACCACTGTGGTCCCTACGATAGGCACTATCGAGCAGAGGCCGGTGAGGAAGGCCGCCAGAAAAGAGTTGGGCACTCCGAAAAGCATGTATCCCACCCAGGCTATCAGTCCCTGGATGAGTGCCAGCATAGGAATGCCTATCGCATTGGATTTCACCATCACGTTTATCTTTTCGATAGTCTCTTTCTTGTTTATGTTTTTCATCGGGATGAGAGACGAGAGATAGTCTTCCATCTTTTTTCCCCCGGTCAGCAGAAAGAAAAGCACTATCAGCGCCGCCGCGATATTTATGAAGAAATCGCCTATGCCGTTTATGATGGACTGTCCGAGCGCCGTCACTTTTCCTGCGAGAAAGGTGATGGTTTTTTCAGATATGAGATCTATGCCGAACTTTTCTTTGACGATGTCTATCGTCTGCATTGCCGGAGCCAGTATGTCGTTTGTGTTCCAGTTTACCTGCTGCAGCTTGGATATGATGAACCAGCATAGCAGAGACAGAGGGACGACTATGAAAAGTATGGTGCATATCAGGATAATGCTGGCTGCAAGCGCAGGTTTCCCGGTCTTTTCAGTCAACCTGAAGCATGGTTTGCGAAGCAGTATATACAGAGTCATAGCTCCCAGAACTCCGCTGATGTATGGCTGAGCCTGTCTGAAAAGTATGAACCCGAGTGCAAAAATCAGGAGCAGCAGGGCATACTCCCATATCAGCTCCTTGTTCAGCCCCTTGCTGTTTCTGGACTCCATT
Source organism: uncultured Bacteroidales bacterium (assembly GCA_949289565.1). Classification (GTDB taxonomy): domain Bacteria; phylum Bacteroidota; class Bacteroidia; order Bacteroidales; family UBA932; genus Cryptobacteroides. Next base: position 47,741 of record CASEOO010000016.1, on the reverse strand, counting down.
ATCGAAAAGTTTTGCGTCTGTTTATTGATAAAAGGAAAGTGACCCGCCTTCGGAAGGGATTCATCGTGCAGGCTGTCGCCAGTTTGTGTCTATTAATATAAAAAAGGAAGGTGCCCCGCCCTGGCAGAGCACCGGGGCTTAGAACAGCTCGTCCAGCGCTGTGTAAAGTTCTTCGCTTTCTCCTACAAATACTTGGACTATTTTTCCTTCTGGGTCGATCAGCACTTTGGTAGGGAAGCCTTCCACTGCATATTCATTCAGAATGCCGGTTTCGTCTCCGTTGTACAGGTTTGTCCAGGCCAGGCCTTCTTCTTCTACAGTCTTTCTCCAGGTTTCTTCGCTGTCGCGGCAGTTTATGCCTACAAATTCTATCTGGCTGTGATACTTCTCATAATATTTTTTCATATCGGGCATGCCTTTCATGCACCAGTAGCACCATTCTCCCCAGAAATCGAGCAGTGCATATTTTCCCCGGAATGATTCCAGGGTGTATTTTTTCCCGTCCAGGCCTTTGAGCTGAAAGTCAGGCGCAGGCTTCCCGGCCTGGATGTTCTCTTTGTTCCTTTCTCTGGCGACTATGTCAGTCAACCTCCCTGCTATCATGTCCAGAAACTCTCCCATGGCGCTTTCCTTCACTGTGGAACTGAGCAGATTGTATGATTCGAGACCAGTTGAAGGCGTCATGAAGGCAGTCAGGTATCCTGAAGTCAGATTGTCTGGATTGTCCTTGACATATTGTGCGCAGATGCTGTCCATCTGGGCAGACAGGCTGCTGTATTCAGCATTTACAGACTGCTGGCCGATGATGTCGTTTTCAGCTAATTTTTCAGCTTTTTTGAAAAGAGTGTCCATGCGGGCGTTGAGTGCCTGCAGCTCTTCAAACGCGGCCAGGCCGTCATAAATTTCCGAACCTCTGAATTCAGGGGAGTCGGCCTTTCCGGATACCCGTATTCTGTCGCCCGGGAGAAGGAATACAGGAGAAGGCGCAGTCACTTGATGCATCGGGACGATATAAACGAACATCATTCTGTCGTCGTCTCTCCGTATGTCAATGTCCGCCGCTCCGTTTACGGCCACTATAGTGTCTTTCAACGCCAAGTCATTGGTCACAGCGTCATAGATATACACTTCCAGCGAATCTTGGCCTTCGGTGTCAAGTGTTCCCGCTATTCTGGCTTCACGGCCGCAGCTGCACACGGCCATCAGTCCGCAGACTGCTATTGCCGCGGATGCGGCAGGTTTCATAAATTTTTTCATATATCCTGTTGAAAATTGTCAATCTCTCAAATTTATGGAAATTTCGCTTGAATCAACACAAAATCTGGAAATATTTTCAATATTTTTCATGTGTGGATAAATTTTCAGGAATCTTGCTTGGCCATTTTCAAAATTGAATTAATTTTGCCACCCCCTTTTCCATATAGAACATGAAAGGCCCGCAGGCATTGCGAGGCACGAGCGCCACGTGGCAGGGGATTAAGAAACAACAGGATATGATTGTCTGTATAGCGGAGAAGCCGAGTGTGGCGAAAGAAATAGCCGGGGTGCTGGGGGCAACTGCGAAGAGGCAGGGGTACCTTGAGGGGAACGGTTATCAAGTTACCTGGACTTTCGGACATCTGTGCACCCTGAAAGAACCTCACGATTACAGCCCGCAATGGAAGCCGTGGATGCTTTCCACCCTGCCCATGATTCCGCCGCGGTTTGGCATCAAGCTGATTGACAACGATGTATACAGCCAGCAGTTTTCTGTTATCAAGACATTGATGCAGAATGCCGACGAGATTATAAATTGCGGAGATGCGGGCCAGGAAGGGGAGCTTATCCAGCGCTGGGTGATGCTCAAGGCTGGGGCTAAATGCCCGGTCAAGAGGCTTTGGATATCTTCTTTGACCGAGGAGTCCATCAGGGAAGGCTTCCAGCACCTGAAGCCCGAGTCAGATTTCAAGCTTCTGTACGAAGCCGGTCTCGCCAGAGCCATAGGAGACTGGGTTCTCGGTATCAATGCCACGCGGCTTTATACTCTGAGGTATGCACAGAACAGGCAGGTTCTTTCCATCGGCCGGGTCCAGACTCCCACACTGGCCATGATAGTGAACCGCCAGGAAGAAATAGACCATTTTGTGCCGGCACCTTACTGGGAGCTCAAGACGGTCTACAGGGATGTCACATTCACAGCTTCGAAAGGCAAGTTTGATGACAAGGAAGCCGGTGAAAAGTTTCTGTCTGAGGTATCCGGAACGGATTTTACAGTTACAGATGTAGCTGAAAAGAAAGGGAAAGAAGCTCCTCCCCGCCTTTTCGACCTGACATCTCTGCAGGTGGAATGCAACAAGAAATACGGCTTCAGCGCAGATGAGACACTGAAGCTCATCCAGTCGCTGTACGAGAAGAAAATCACGACTTACCCGAGGGTCGACACCACTTTCCTGAGTGATGACATTTATCCGAAAGTGCCCAAGATACTTCAAGGCCTGACAGGGTATGAAGCATATACATCTTCGCTTGCGGGCCGGAAGCTGCCGAAAAGCAAGAAGGTTTTTGACAATTCGAAAGTCACTGACCATCATGCTATTATTCCTACGGGAATGCCGTCGCTGTCATTGACGCCGGATGAAAAGAAAGTCTTTGACCTGGTGGCCAGAAGATTTATAGCCGCATTTTATCCTGATTGCGAGATCTCCACCACGACTGTCTTGGGAAAAGCCGCAGGAATCGAATTCAAGACCACTGGCAAGAGGATTGTCAAGCCGGGATGGAGGGTCATTTTCGTTTCCGGCCAGAGCCAGGCCAATACGGGAGATATTCAGGATGTCCGGCAGACGCCGGACAATGACGCCGTGGATTCCAAAGAGGACGCCAATACAGTCTTGCCTGAATTCAAGGCGGGGGAGTGCGGGCCGCACAACCCGTTCCTGAAGGAGACATGGACCACGCCTCCGAAGCCATTTACAGAGGCCACCCTTCTGCGCGCCATGGAGACTGCCGGCAAGTCTGTGGAGAATGAGGAACTGCGTGATGCTTTGAAAGAGAACGGCATAGGCCGGCCTTCAACCAGGGCGGCCATTATCGAGACTCTTTATAAAAGAAACTATATCAGGAAAGAGCGTAAAAGCCTGTATCCGACTCAGACCGGAAAGGAACTGGTGGCCACTATCCATGAAGAACTCCTGAAAAGCGCTGAACTTACAGGACTGTGGGAGAAAAAACTTCGCATGATTGAGGCGGGGACGTATCAGGCCTCTGCATTTCTGGATGAGCTCAAGGCTATGGTCAAAACCATTGTTATCAATGTCCTGTCCGAAAATTAAAGAAAAATTGTATAAAATCGAGAGTTTTTTGAAAAAAATCAGATTTTGGCACAGATGTTGCTAATTTCTTAGTCGTGCTGGTCAAGTGTGATCCAAGACACTTACAGCATGTTGGTTATTAGTTTTAGTGTTATTAATTATGTGGTTAGTATGAGGGTCTGCACGTGAGTGTCGATTCTCATTTTTTTTATATATAAAAGGTTACTGTTTCATTTGCCTGACGGTATGGCGGAACCGAAGGTAATACATCACTCCTGCGGCTGTGAGTCCAAGCGGGAATGACATCCAGATTCCTGTCAGCCCCCATTTGCAGACAAAACCGAAAATGTATCCTGCCGGAAGCGAGACCACGAAATAGGCGATGAATGCTATCAGCACCACAGGCTTTACATCGGAAATCCCCCGTAAAGCATTCGAATAAGCGCACTGCATTCCGTCTCCGAACTGGTAAATAATAAAAGGAATCACCAGCTGCGCCACTGTCAAAGCTACCTCAGGGTTTTCTGAAAACAGTCCACCTATGCTGTGCCTGAATGCGAAAATTAATGACGATACCACTGCCGCCATTATCAGAATCAGCTGGAATCCGGCAGATGACGAATCGCTGACATTCTTTATATCACCCTGGCCGAGAAAATGGCTTGTCCTGACGGCAATGGCCGCCGCCATGCCATAATAAAGCATAAATCCAAGCTGTCCCACCGTGAGCATCACCTGATGAGCTGCCAGTGCCAGTGTTCCCAGCCATCCCACCATGATGGTGGCGAGGCTGAATGAGCCGGTCTCCATCCCCATCTGCAGGCCCACCGGCCATCCCAAACGGTTCAAAGTCCTGAAATCTCTGCTGTTTACCCTGGAGGACAGGAATCCTTCGCGGTAAGGAGCATATTTCTTCGAAAAAAAGAAGATGGCCGCGAATATCACGACAGTCAATATCCTGGATATGAGTGTGGAAATTCCTGCTCCGAGCAGTCCCATTTCAGGAAATCCAAGCTTTCCGAAGATAAGGCACCAGTTCCCGAAGATATTCACTACGTTGCTAAGCAGCAGTATCCACATAGGTGTGACGGTGTCTGTGATGCCGTCAGCGAATTGCTTGAATGCGTTGAACAGCAATATCGGCAGAAGCGAAGCCAGCAGCACCAGAAAGTAAGGGCGGATCAGCGGCAGAAGTTCCGCAGGCTGGCCCAGTCTGCCGACGTTCAGATACACCGCAGTCATGAACAGCATCAGAATCACCGCTATCAAGGAATTGGCCGCAAGGCTGTTTTTCAGAAGCCGTCCCACTCCGCGGAAGTCTGATTTCCCGAAAAGCCTTCCGGCTATAGGGGTAAGACCATAGGAAAACCCCGTCGAGAAGATGATGACGAGGTTGAAAACATTGTTCACAAAACTGGCCGCCGCCAAGTCGCTAGTCCTGTAGTGGCCCACCATCATAGTGTCTGCGAAGCTTACCAGGATGATGCCCAGCTGCCCGATTATGATAGGAAGTCCGAGACTTGCCAGCGGTCCGTAATGTTTTAAATATCTTGAGTTCGATGAAATGAGCATCACGTTTGCAGATGTCGGTCTACTGGATGCCGTTCATCGTGGCGAAAAACTCTTCGTTGGAGACTGTTTTCTCAAGTCTGTCCTTGAGGAATTCCATAGCCTCCACTGAATTCATGTCGGCGAGATAGTTTCTCAGAATCCATATCCTGTTGTTCTGTTCCTGAGTATATAGCAGGTCATCACGCCTGGTGCTGCTCATGGTCACATCCACAGCAGGGAAGATACGTTTGTTCGCCAGCTTCCTGTCGAGCTGGAGCTCCATGTTTCCTGTTCCCTTGAATTCCTCGAATATCACATCGTCCATTTTAGATCCTGTGTCAGTCAGGGCAGTCGCCAATATGGTGAGAGAGCCTCCGTTCTCGATGTTTCTGGCGGCGCCGAAAAATCTTTTAGGCTTGTGCAGCGCATTCGCATCCACACCTCCGGAAAGCACCTTTCCTGATGCCGGCTGTACAGTGTTGTATGCACGGGCGAGGCGTGTGATAGAGTCCAGGAATATAACTACGTCATGGCCGCATTCAACGAGCCTCTTCGCTTTTTCAAGCACCATGTTCGCTACTTTCACATGCTTTTCCGCCGGCTCGTCGAAAGTGGAAGCCACTACTTCAGCCTTGACGCTGCGTGCCATGTCGGTCACTTCTTCCGGACGCTCGTCAATCAGCAGCACTATCATGTACACTTCTGGATGATTGTCTGCTATGGCGTTGGCTATGGATTTGAGCAGCATGGTCTTTCCTGTCTTAGGCTGGGCAACGATGAGTCCCCTCTGCCCTTTGCCGATAGGGGTGAACATATCCACCACCCTGCAGGAGAGGTCGTTGTGCCCGTTTCCGAGCAGGTTGAATTTTTCGTTAGGGAAAAGCGGTGTCAGGAAGTCGAAAGGAATCCTGTCCCTGATGAACTCAGGTGTGCGTCCGTTGACATATTTGATTTTCACCAGAGGGAAATATTTGTCACCTTCGCGAGGCGGCTTTATTTCTCCGGTCACAGTGTCTCCGGTTTTCAGGGCATTCGTCTTGATCTGGTTTACCGAAACGTAGATGTCGTCCGGAGAATTCAGGTAGTTGTAGTCAGATGACCGCAGGAAGCCATATCCGTCAGGCATGATTTCCAGGACACCAGTCGCCTCTACGACACCTTCGAATTCGATCTTTGGCTGAGGCTGAGGTTTCTGATATTGATGCTGCTGAGGCTGTCCCTGATATCTGTCCTGATTCTGCTGCCTATCCTGTATTTGCGGTTTTTCCGGGGTGAAGTTCTCTGCAGCTTCTGAAACGGGTGTTCTGGAATCATTTTCCAAAGCAGAGGAACTGGTGCTGACCATCTCGGCATTTTCTGCAGGTCTCTGGATGCGCGCCCTTTTTTTCTTTCCTTCAGGACGCTGCTGGTATGAGGAATCGGAAGCCTGCACCTTCTCCTGAGAGACGGCCTCGGTCTCCATGTTTTCTGCCGGAACTGGCGAGGCATTTTCCACCTGCGCCTTTCTGCTCTTTCTCTTTCTGCCGCTCTGTGTGTTTTCAGCTGTCATTATCTGCGAGGCATCCGCATCCGGCTGTCCATCAGCGACAGGAGCGTCCTGTACAGCCTCGGTTTTAGCCGGTTTTCTGCCTTTGTTCTTTTTTATGGTATTCTGTTGATCTTCAGATGCTTCTTTTTGATTTCCTGCTTCTTCTTCTGTCACGGCCTGGGCTTTTTGCTTCTTCGGCCTTCCTCTTTTCGGCTTTTCAGGTGCATTCTGGGCATTCAGAGCCGCTTCTTTGTCCAGAATCATATAAGCTATGTCTTTTTTCTCCATCTTCTTACCTACATGAATGCCCAGCTCATTTGCTATGGCACGGACCTGCTCAAGATCCATCTCGTTCAAATCAAAAATATTATGCATATAAAAAAAGTTTCCTGATAAATTTAATAAATGAAAAAATCAGAAATGAAATCCGCTTTCAGCAGACTGTGAGACGTTTTTTCAAAGATTACGCGAAGATACACTATCCTGACGTAATTTCAAAATTATTTTCAATTGTCCCAGTAGCTCGTGCTCTTCTTGAACCGCAGCAAGTCAGACAAGGCGGCGGCGTTGGCCGCGATTTTAAATGACCAAGACTCCCATTTTCCATTCGGAATCCATGAGAATGTAATGTTGAAGCAGTGCAGGTCATATGTCGCGCTCAGCTGGGTGGTTGTCATCCTGAAGGCCATGATGTCGAAATTCGTTGTCAGCTGCATCGACAGGGCAGGAGTGAGCTTCACATTGCCGGACACTCCCAGCGTCTGGGTGTGCCTGTGGTTAGTGATCAGCTGGTCGTTTGATCTCTGGTATGACCTGCTGTAGCTGTATGAATAGTTGAAGTTTACCGACCATGGAGCATTCGGATTCATGTAGTACAGCCATCCGCCAGGGATATACTCGCCTGTGACAGGATGGTAGTATATTCTGGTGTAGTCAGATGCAGGGTTGCCTCCCGCCTGCGCGCTTCCGTCGTTGCCGTTTATCTTGCCTTCGCCTGAAAGCGAATATGACAGCGATGCACTGGCATTGGTCAGGCGGAACGGTTTTGCCCACCCCTGTGTCTGGACATTGAACTTATTGTATCTCTGGCCGTTTTCATCGATAGCATATGGGTCGAGATTGACGCTGGCGCTGACGCCCACTTTCCCGAAGACAGATGTCGACATGTTGATCTGGAGATTGCTCATGTTCAGAGAGTCTGCCAGAAAATTCCAGCCCGTATTCAGTGTCAGCTGGTCTATGAGCTTTATCTTTTTCTCGCCTTTCCCGGTGGTGTCGCGCAGATCGCGGACTTTGGCCTCGAGATTGTTCCCTATGGACAGGTTCATCGACGCCGTCTTGCCTTTTCCAGGAGGAGAGTAAAGCTGTCCTGCATATATATTGTAGTCCACACTTTGCTCCTGCCCGTTTCTGTCGACATAGTTCAGAGTCCTCCATCCGTTGAAATACTTCCCTTTTTCAGGGCTGAACGAGAATGATACCGAAGGCGAAATCACATGTCTGATAGCCTGTATCTTGCGATGTTTCCCGAAATTGAACAGACCGTAAAGCCTGGTGTTGGCGGAGATGCTTCCCGAATAGGTATGCGTCGCTCCGAATGTGCTGAACTGTTTTCCTTCAATCTCCTCCACACGGTCGGTGTCAGGGTTGTACACCTGTTCCGTGGAGCGGAAGAACCAGTTCATGCCGTAGCTGATGCTCGGAGTGAAGTTTATGTACTTGAACAGGGTGAAATTCGGCAGCCCTATCTGGAAGCTGTGCTGCATTCCGTTCTGGAACTTGTCCAGAAATCCGGGCTGGTTGAATTCAGAAGCCTTGAAATTGATCTTGTTCTGCAGAGTCGTGTTGTAACCCAGTGAAAACTGCTCGTAGAACTTCTCTTTCCCGACCCTGTTCTTCCTCTTGAACGGATAGAACCGGCTCACCGAGAATGTGAGGTTAGGCAGGGTGAATGAATACGAGCTGTCTATCGAGTTCTGGCTGTGCAGGGCATTTATCGACAGGTTGAATTTCCCGTTCCAGTTCTTCGAATACGAGATGGAAGATGAAATCTGGTTCTGCAGGGCCTCTGTCACCGATGTGGAATTGTACCTGCTGTTCGACGGGCTGGAAAAGTTCACAGAAGCGCTGAATGAGGTGCCGGGCCTGGCCTTTGCATCCTGCGAATGGCTCCATCTCACGCCGAAGTTTTTCATCTGGTTGAAATCTGAGCTCCCTTTCTCTCCAGTCTGGTCATTTGAGTATGTGATGGAGAAATTTCCAGTGCATTTGTAATTCACCTTGTACCTTGAGTCCACCTGGGCGCTCCATGACCCCAGAGTGTAGATGTCTCCAGTGAGCGAAATGTCGAAATAATCTCCAATCACGAAATACATGCCGGCGTCCCGCAGATAGAATCCTCGCGCCGCCTCCTCTCCGAATGTCGGCATCAGCAGGCCGGTAGCCCGGTCTGGCCTTTTGGGAATGAATCCGAACGGCAGTATCACAGGAAACAGCGGCACATCTTCGATGACAGGATAGGCAGGGCCGAACACGGTTTTCTGCGACGGCTTGGTCATCACTTTCGCCGCTGTCAGGTGAAGATAGTAGTGAGGGTGCTCGGCATCGCAGACGGTATATTTGCCGTTTGTGATGTTTATTGACTTGTCCGGCATCATCTTTATGTTCTTTCCATGCAGGATGCCGTCCTGTTCCTGAGTCACCATGTTTGTGATGCGGGCTTTCCCGGTGTCGAAATTATACCTCAGCTCCTCCATGGTGTATGTCTTGCCACCCTGCGTCATGGTCGGCATTCCGGTGATCACCCCAGTGGTGTCCTTCGTGCCCCGGGCAAAGACGGTTTTCGTCTGGATGTCATACTCCATGTAGTCTGCCGCCAGCTCCATGTTTCCGTACTTCACCTTTACGTCCCCGTAATAGTAAATCATCCTCTTTCCTTCGGTGAAATCCTCGACTATCGAATCCCTCGCAGTGGTGAAAGCCGGCATGTCCAGGGAGCTCTTGCTGAGCATATCCAGCGAATCCTGCCTGGCAATGGAGTCTGCCAGGGCAGTGGAGTCGAGCACCGCCTGCATAGAGTCGCTGATGGCCGGGACCGAGTCCTTCTCCGCTTCACGTTGCTGAGCCCTGGCCTCAATCCGCTCCGCCCTCTGCCTGCTCCGGCGAGACCGCCTGTCATCCTGGGAAGAGACAGTGAACGAGCTGAGCACCAGCAAGGCTATCATCGCAAAAAACAGCTTGTCCCTAAACCTTTTCAATGGGCCTGAGTTATATTGTGACATCAAAAATATTCTATATAATCAGCAAAATTTCGTAATTTTGCAACCTGCAAATTTAAAACTATTTTCAATTATTACCAAATGCTTCCATGCGAATGAAAACTCTCGAACATATCCTGAAGGCCGCCGCCATCATTTTTTTCTTCTCTTTTCATATGGCCTTCCAGGCCAATGCCGCCGGCGATGATGCCCTCTGCCTCAAGACTGTAGTCATTGATGCAGGCCATGGCGGGAAAGATCCGGGATGCGTCAGCCGCGACGGGAAAGTATACGAAAAGAACATAAATCTCGACATAGCGAAGAAACTTGGAGCCAAGATTTCATCCGCCTATCCGGAAGTCAAAGTCATATACACCCGGTCTACAGATGTCTTCGTCCCTCTGAACAGCAGGGCCGAAATCGCTAACAGAAATGATGCCAATCTGTTTATCTCCATTCATGTGAATGCCGCCGCGTCGACTCAGGCTCATGGCTTCTCCACACATATTTTGGGCGACGGGAAAAACGACCGCATTTCTTCCAACATGGATGTCTGCAGGAGAGAGAATTCGGTGATACTTTTAGAGGAGGACTATACCACAGACTATCAGGGCTTTGACCCGAATGATCCAGAATCTTTCATATTTTTCAATCTGATGCAGAACGCCTACTACGAACAGAGCCTGACATTCGCCGCAGATGCTGACAAGGAGATGCTTAAAGGACCAGTGAGGCACAGCCGTGGAATTTCCCAGGACCCGTTCCTCGTTTTGTGGAAGACCACCATGCCGGCAGTGCTGGTGGAAGTAGGGTTTATGTCAAATGCCTCCGATCTGAAAACCCTGACTTCGTCAGCAGGAAGAAGCGAGATAGCCCAGCGCCTTTTCAATGCATTCAAAAGTTTCAAGGCGAAATATGACGCCAGCCTGGATTATGCCGCGGAACCTTCTGCGCATCATGTTTCAAATCTCACCAATATGCCTGCTGAAGATGGATATGGCGTGCAGGTTTTTGTCCTGAGCAAAAAGCTTCCGGCAGGGGACAAGTCTTTCAAGGGATATGATGTGACGGCAGTCAAGGCGGGGAATGTATATAAATATATTATAAAGATGCCTGCCGCCGATGAAGCCAGGCGCATGGCCCGCCAGGTGAAAAAGACATTCCCGGGTTCATTCCCTGTCAGGATTGAGGACGGGACGGTATCTGCGTTGTGACGGTTTATAGAAATTTTGCCATCATTCTGCCATTATTATGCAAGTTCTTGCTATATTTGCTTGTGCGCTGTATATTCGATGAAAAGAACACAGTGATGTTTCAAGAAACTGACAGTTTCGTCGGGCGGCGCTATATTAGAAAATCGGACTATGATGAAAAAAGAGTTTAAAATCGGGGTTTTGGCATTGGTGGTCCTCGCATCTGCGTTTCTGGTCATCAATTTTCTCAGAGGAAAGGATCTCTTTAACCGGGAATACGAACTTACGTCTTTTTATGATGATGTCCAGGGGCTCATGCCATCTTCCGCAGTATATATAAAAGGGTATAAGGCCGGGACAGTGGCCGAAGTGGCTTATGACTCCGGCAGGGCAGGGTTTAATGTAGTGTGCACTGTGTCCAGAGAGTTCTCTGTGCCTCAGGATTCGAAAATGACCATATACAGCGCCGACCTGATGGGCGGGAAGGCTATCAGAATAGATTTGGGCCAGTCGGAAATCATGGCTGAAGACGGGGACTCCCTCGCTCCGGCTGTTTCTCCGGACATGCTGTCGTCGATAGCGGCCGGCATCGAGCCTCTTATCAGCAAAGGGTCGGATGTCCTGTCGAATCTGGACAGCGCATTGATCAACCTGAATCTTACGCTCTCTGAAGAGAACAGGGCTTCTCTGAGGAGCATAATGGCAAACCTGGACAGGACTGTAGCTGAAGTGGAAAGCATAGCTGGAACGATTGACGGCAGGACTGAAGATGTGGAAGCGTTCATTTTGAATCTGAGCAGCCTCTCTGAGCGGTTGAACGGAATTGTGGACAAGGCTGATTCTGCTATGTCCGATATAACCAGCGTAAGCGCGCAGGTGGCGGCGTCGGATATCGCCGGCGTAGTTTCAGGCATGGACTCCCTGCTTGTCAAGATTCAAAGCGGCGGAACTGTCGGCAGGCTTATCAACGAGGATTCTGTCTACCTCTCTTTGGACTCGCTTATGAACAGTCTTGACAGGCTTGTGAGAAAAATAGAAGATAATCCGAAGAAGTATCTTAAAATCTCGGTTTTTTGATAGCCGATACATAGTCTGTACCTTGTTTTTCAGGCTCTCGCGGCCTTCAGAGTCCGATATTTTATTTTAGAATTATTCTAAATAGATAAATGGGTATAATTCAACAATGTTGCGATTTTGTTAAGATGTATTATCTTGAATTATAATGATTTATAGAGAATGCCGTTTTGCGTTTCCTTAAACGTTTACAAGTAAAAAAATCATTATAAACAATAGAAAAAAGAAATTTTTCTAACTTTTTTTTCCTCATCTTTGCCTTCGGTTTTCAAGGAAGCCGCCAGTGGCGGCATGCACCTTAATTTATAATCCGAAGAAATACAATGTCGCAAGATACTCACATATTGATATGGAATCGCTGTCTTAAAATGATAGAGCAGATTGTGAACCAGAGAGCTTTCGAAACCTGGTTCAAGCCGATCCGCCCGGAGTCATTTCATGATGGCGTTTTGACTGTCAATGTGCCTTCGGAATTTTTCCGCGAGTATTTGGAAGAGTACTATCTGGACGTTCTGAAAAAGACTCTGAAAAAAGAGATAGGTGCGGATGCGAAGCTGGTGTACCGAGTGGCTCCGGTGAAGGTCCAGCCTCCTATGGAGTACCCGGCTGCCCACTGCAACACGCCTGAGAACAGGCCTGTCAGCGTCCCGAGCTTCAAAGGGGCGGTAAGCCCGAATCCATTTGTGATTCCAGGTCTCCAGCAGGTGAAGGTGAACACACAGCTGAACCCTAACTATTGCTTTGGAAATCTCGTTGAAGGGGAGTGCAACAAGATGGGCGTGACAGCCGGCGAGAGCATTGCCATGCATCCAGGAAAGACAGCATTCAATCCTCTCTTCCTGTTTGGAGGTCCTGGGCTGGGAAAAACGCATCTCGCACAGGCCATCGGCATTGCCATCAAGGAAAAATATCCTGAGCTGGTGGTCCTTTATGTACCTGCCAGCAGGTTCAAGGCTCAGTACATGGAAGCAGTGACGAAGAACAATCTCACATACTTCCTCGCATTCTACATGAAAATCGATGTGCTGATAGTCGATGATATTCAGGATATGTCCTCGCCTGGCACCCAGAATGCCTTCTTCCAGATTTTCAATCATCTGCACCAGTCAGGCAAGCAGCTGATATTTACATCGGACAGGCCGCCTGTGGAGCTTCAGAATTTCGAGGAAAGGCTTCTTTCCAGGCTGAAGTGGGGGCTGTCTGTGGAGCTTCAGAGGCCAGATTTCGCCACGAGGCTTTCCATGCTCCAGTCGCGCAGCTTCAGGGAGGGAGTGAAGCTCAGAGACGATGTGCTGCATTTCCTGGCCAGCAGGATAACATCGAATTTCAGAGAACTGGAAGGCGCTTTGATCTCATTGATAGCGAATGCCACTTTCGCGCACAGGGAAATCTCGGTGGAGCTGGCCGAGCGTATCACTGGAAAGATAGTCGGGGAGCAGAAAAATGACTTGACCATCGGGAAAGTCCAGGAGGCAGTGTGCCAGTATTTCAATATCACGATGGACAGCCTCCTTTCTAAGTCCAGAAAGCGCCAGATAGTCCAGGCCAGGCAGATAGCCATGTACATGAGCAGAAATCTCCTGAAATGCTCCCTCTCTACTATCGGTTCAGAAATTGGCGGGAAGGACCATTCGACAGTGCTCCATGCATGTGCGACAGTTCAGGACCTGATGAGCATAGACAAGACGTTCAAGCAGTATGTAACTGACATAGAGAAGATGCTTGTGACTGTACACGCTTAGCGTGGCAGATGCATGCAATAGCGTCTGCTGTATCAGCTGGGTAGATTTCGTAGGAATCGTTATTTATATTAAGATGGACTCAAAGATAGTATTGGACTGGTTCCGGGAAATCACCAGGATTCCCCGGGAGTCTGGTCATGAAGAGCAGATAACAGCATATCTGCAGCAGTTTGCCAGAGAGCATTCACTCGAATCGCATACGGATGAAGCCGGGAATGTGGTCATAATCAAGCCTGCTTCAAAGGGGTGTGAAAACAGGCCTGTTATAGTGCTTCAGAGCCATTCTGATATGGTCTGCGAGAAAAATTCCGGAGTGGAGCATGATTTTTCCAAGGATCCTATAAATTATGTCATAGAGGATGGCTGGATGATAGCAAGGGACACTACCTTAGGCGCTGACTGCGGCATAGGCATGGCGGCCCAGCTGGCTGTGCTGACCGGCAATGAGGAGACGGGACGGATAGAGTGCCTTTTCACAGTGTCAGAAGAGACCGGCCTTTATGGCGCAAAGGCATTGAAGCCAGGCTTCATTACCGGCGGCATCCTTATAAACCTGGATTCTGAAGATGAAGGAGAGCTGTTCGTAGGATGTGCCGGCGGTGTGGACACTACAGCTGTTTTCCGCTATTCAGAAGTCCCGGTGCCTGCAGGGACGAAACTGGCCAGAATCAAAGTTTCAGGCGGAATCGGAGGACATAGCGGAGACGATATAGACAAGGGCAGGGCGAATGCAGTCCAGCTTCTTGCGAGGTTTCTGTATTCTCATCCAGAACTGCGTCTGTGCTCAATAGAGGGTGGAAACAAAAGAAACGCCATTGCCAGAGAGGCGGCAGCGTCAGTGGCAGTGCCTGATGCGGATGTGGAGTCGCTGAAGACCGCAGTGATGGCATTCGGGACTGATTTGAAGTCAGAGTATGCCTCGTCAGACCCGGACATATGTGTGGAGGCAAGTGTTGAGGAGATGCCTGCAGGCCTGCAGGCAATAGAGTCAGGAGTGGCGTCTGCCTTGGTGGCTTCCCTTTTCGCCGCTCCTCACGGAGTTCTGGCGATGAGCATGGATATCCCGGGCCTGGTGGAGACATCTACAAACCTGGCATCTGTGAAAATGCCGGAAAAGGGTGTGATAAGAGTCGGCACCAGCCAGCGGAGCTCTGTGGATACAGAACGCCTGGCCGCAGGACTGAAGGTTGAGGCCGCTTTCCGCCTTGCGGGCGCCGAGGTGACACATGAGTCGGAGTATCCAGGCTGGAAGCCGAATATGGATTCGGCGCTGCTGAAAGTTTGCGAGGAGTCGTATATGAGGCTGTTCGGAAAAAAGCCTGTGGTGAGAGCGATTCATGCAGGGCTTGAGTGCGGCTTGTTTCTGGATACATTCCCTGGGCTTGACATGATTTCTTTCGGCCCGACTCTCCGCGGAGTTCATGCTCCGGGCGAGAGGCTTGACCTTGCATCTCTGGACAAGTTCGTGGCCTTGCTTGAAGATGTCATAGTGAACATCAGGTGACACTGCATTCATCTGAAAAATTTCATCTCTAAGTTATTTTAAAAAGAAAGAGATTTCGCATAAATCGTAACGCAATGATACAGATAGCGCCATCTATGCTTTCAGCTGACTTTCTTCATCTGGAGAAGGATGTAGAACTGGTGAATATGCATGCAGACCTCTTCCACCTGGACATTATGGACGGCGTCTTTGTCCCGAATATCTCGTATGGCTTTCCTGTCGTGGACGCCATGGCTTGCAGGGCTGAGAAGCCGATGGATGCCCATCTTATGATAATAAAGCCTGAAAAATTTGTGGAGAGGTTCGCAAAATCGGGGGTTTCCATGCTCAGCTTCCATCTGAATGCTTCCGATGATCCAGCATCGACGGTGGACCTGATACACGGATGCGGCATGAAAGCAGGCATGGCTATAAATCCGGACATACCGGTTGAAAGTCTTTTCCCATATCTGGATAAATGCGAATATCTGCTTCTTATGTCTGTTTTTGCAGGATTCGGAGGCCAGAAATTCATAGAAGACACTTATGGAAGGCTCAGGGTGCTGAAGGCGGAGATCCTCCGCCGCGGTCTGGACTGCCTGATAGAGGTCGATGGCGGTGTTTCCGCCGCCAATGCCCCGGCTCTGGCGGAGGCGGGTGCAGATATACTGGTGGCTGGAAGCGCAGTTTTCAAGGCAGAGGATCCTGCATCTGTGATTTCTTCCATGCGAGATGCATCCTCAAGGCCGTTTATGATAAAAAAATAAAAAAGTTTTGCGGAATTAGACAGAATTGTATTATTTTCGCCTGATTTAAGCGATGAGCACAAGTCTGGTGGGGTGAGAGGAATGCATCCCATCAGATTTTTTGGAAAAAAAGGATGAGATTTCAGAGAAATCGCGACGTCGCGTCGAAGGAATCTCGGGTACAATATAGTAATCCGTCATCAGACGTTAATACAAGACAGAAAATGGAGCAAAGAATTCGAGCTACGCTCAAGCTGGAGAACGGGATGGAATTCCACGGATATTCATTCGGTTACGATGGCCCCTGCGATGGTGAAGTAGTCTTTTCGACTGCTATGGTAGGCTATACAGAAAGCCTCACAGACCCTTCTTATTCAGGTCAGATCCTTTGTATCACTTATCCGATAGTAGGAAACTACGGAGTACCTGCCGAGGGTTTCGACGAGAACGGCATATCCCTGAATATGGAGTCGGACGGCATATATGTCAGGGGGCTTGTTGTGTCTGACTATTCCGAAGATTACAGTCATTGGAAAGCTGTCATGAGCCTGGGCGAATGGCTAAAAAAACATAAAGTGCCGGGAATCTGCGGAATAGACACCAGAGAGCTGACCAAGGTGATCAGGGAAAATGGAGCGATGCTCGGCATCATTGTCCCGGAGGGACAGGAAAGGAATTTCCCGGTGCCTGACCCGAATCTTCAGAATCAGGTAGCCGCCGTGAGCTGCAAGGAGGTGGTCAGATATGGCCATGGCTCGAAAAAGGTGGTGCTGGTGGACTGCGGTGTCAAGCATAATATTCTCAGATGTTTCATGCATCGCGATGTAGAGATTATACGTGTGCCATGGGACTATGATTTCAACCAGATAGAGTATGACGGGCTGTTCATATCCAACGGCCCTGGAAATCCGGAGTTCTGCGACATCACGGTACATCATATCCAGGAGGCTATGAAGAAAGACAAGCCTATATTCGGCATCTGCATGGGAAACCAGCTTCTCAGCCGTGCGGCGGGAGCGAGGACTTTCAAGCTTAAATATGGACACCGCAGCCACAACCAGCCTGTCCGTATGGTGGGCTCGAACAAATGTTTCGTGACATCTCAGAACCATGGCTATGCTGTGGATGCCAGCACGCTTGGACCTGACTGGGAGCCATATTTCGTGAACATGAATGACGGCACGAACGAAGGCATCAGGCACAAATCGAAGCCGTTCTTTTCTTCGCAGTTCCATCCTGAGGCTTCCAGCGGCCCTACCGACACGGAATTCCTCTTCGATGAGTTCATAAGCAAACTTTAATTCCAGAGTGCCACACAAACTAAAATTCACGACGATGATTGACAACGATATAAAGAAAGTATTGCTGCTCGGTTCAGGAGCGCTGAAAATCGGTGAAGCCGGCGAGTTCGACTATTCAGGTTCACAGGCCCTGAAGGCGATGAAAGAGGAAGGCATAGAGACTGTGCTCATAAATCCGAACATAGCCACTGTCCAGACTTCTGACAAGGTGGCTGACAAGATTTATTTTCTTCCTGTGACTCCGTATTTTGTGGAGAAAGTGATCCAGAAAGAGGCCCCTCAGGGCATTCTCCTGGCTTTCGGAGGACAGACAGCATTGAACTGCGGAGTGGAGCTCTATAAATCAGGGATATTGGAGAAATATCATGTAAAAGTGCTCGGCACTCCTGTGCAGGCTATCATAGATACTGAGGACAGGGAGCTTTTCATCGAGAGGCTCGACCAGATAGGCGTGAAAACCATCAAGTCTCACGCAACAGAGACCATAGAGCAGGCGCGCGCCGCGGCCCAGGAGCTCGGCTATCCTGTGATATTGCGTGCCGCTTATGCACTGGGAGGCCTTGGTTCAGGATTCTGCGATGACGAGGCCCAGCTTTTCGATGTAGCTGAGAAAGCATTCTCTTTTTCTCCGCAGGTGCTGGTGGAAAAATCTTTGAAAGGCTGGAAAGAAATTGAATATGAGGTGGTGCGTGACCGTTATGACAACTGCATCACTGTCTGCAACATGGAGAATTTCGACCCTCTCGGAATCCATACGGGAGAGAGCATAGTGGTAGCTCCGTGCCAGACTCTGGACAATGATGATGTAGAGTATCTGAGGGATCTTGCTATCAAGATTGTCCGCCATGTCGGCATAGTGGGTGAGTGCAACGTCCAGTTCGCCTATGACCCTAACTCCATGGAGTACCGCGTCATCGAGGTGAATGCCCGTCTGAGCCGTTCTTCTGCCCTGGCTTCCAAGGCTACAGGCTATCCGCTGGCATTTGTGGCGGCCAAACTCGGACTCGGGTATGGCCTGTTCGACTTGAAAAATTCCGTGACCAAGAACACGCCGGCTTTCTTCGAGCCTGCCATTGACTATATTGTATGCAAGATTCCGCGCTGGGATCTTTCGAAGTTCCATGGAGTTTCCAGGAAGATCGGCTCCAGCATGAAGAGCGTGGGCGAGGTCATGTCCATTGGCCGGAGCTTCGAGGAGGCCATCCAGAAAGGTCTGCGCATGATAGGGCAGGGAGCTCATGGCTTCGTCGGAAACAAGGAATTGAAAGTCGATGATATAGATGAGGCGCTCAAAGAGCCTACGGACAATCGTATTTTTGTGATATCCAAGGCTATGCGTGCTGGATACACTGTGGATCAGATACATGGCCTCACGAAGATTGACAAGTGGTTCCTCTGCAAGCTTGCCCGTATTGTGGAGACATATCACGACATGATGAAGTATGAAAATTGCGAAGCTATGCCTCTGGAGCTGCTGAAAACAGCCAAGCGGCAGGGTTTCTCGGACTTCCAGATAGGACGTGCCCTGTACAAGGACAAACTCGACAACGAGGATGCGCAGAACATAGTGCGCGAGTTCAGGAAGGCTCACGGCATCGTGCCTTGTGTGAAGCAGATAGATACGCTGGCGGCAGAGTTCCCGGCGGCTACCAATTATCTGTATTTGACCTACAACGGAGATTTCAACGATGTGGCATATCTTCATGACCACAGGTCTGTGATAGTTTTAGGGTCAGGCGCTTACAGGATCGGCTCTTCAGTGGAATTCGACTGGTGCTCGGTGAATGCGCTTCAAACTATCAGAAATGAGGGATACAGAGGCGTGATGATCAATTACAATCCGGAAACTGTGTCCACAGACTATGATATGAGCGACCGCTTGTATTTCGATGAACTCACATACGAGAGGGTGATGGACATATACGAGTTGGAGCAGCCTCATGGCATGGTGGTGTCTGTCGGTGGGCAGATACCGAACAACCTGGCCCTGCGTCTGGACAGAAGCGGGGTGAATATCCTCGGCACTAAAGCCACCAGCATCGACAAGGCTGAAGACAGGCACAAGTTCTCGTCCATCGTGGATGCTCTCGGCATAGACCAGCCTAAGTGGAGGGAGCTTACCACCTTGGATGACTTGCACGAATTCGTCACCAAGGTAGGCTACCCGGTTCTGGTGCGTCCGTCATATGTGCTCTCAGGCGCCGCCATGAATGTGTGCTACAATGAGGACGAGCTCCGCAGGTTCCTCTCTCTCGCCGCCGAGGTTTCCCAGAAGCATCCTGTAGTGGTGAGCGAATTCATGCAGAGGTGCAAGGAGATAGAATTTGATGCCGTAGCTGACAACGGGGAAGTGATAGCATACGCTATTTCAGAACATGTCGAGTTCGCCGGTGTGCATTCCGGAGACGCTACTATCCAGTTCCCTCCTCAGAAGCTGTACATAGAGACAGTGCGCAGAATCAAGAAGATCGCGAAGAAGATCGCGGCGGCTCTGGAGATTTCGGGACCGTTCAATATCCAGTTCCTTGCAAAAGAGAATGAAATCAAGGTCATTGAATGCAACCTGAGGGCTTCCAGAAGTTTCCCGTTCGTGTCCAAGATACTGAAGATAAACCTGATAGAGCTTGCCACAAAGGTGATGCTCGGCCTCAAGCCTTCGGCTCCGCACAAGAGTGCTTTCGACCTGGATTATGTGGGCATCAAGGCATCGCAGTTCTCATTCTCAAGGCTTCATCAGGCGGATCCGGTGCTCGGAGTGGATATGGCTTCCACCGGAGAGGTAGGCTGTCTGGGCGATGACTTCAATGAGGCCCTTCTCAAGTCGGTGCTTTCAGTTGGCTACAAGATACCTCAGAAGAATATCCTGGTGTCATCCGGAGATGCATTGCAGAAAGCCGACCTGCTGAATGCGTGCCGTCTGCTGGCTGGACATGGCTATACCATATATGCTACAGGAGGCACTTACAAGTATCTCGTTGAGAATGAAGTGGCCGCTGAGAGGGTGCTCTGGCCAAGCGAAGCAGAAGATCCTCAGATGGCATCTCAGTTCAAATCCGCTCTGAAAATGCTTCAGGACAAGGAAATCGACCTTGTAGTCAATATCCCGAAGAACTTCACCAGCATGGAGCTTGCGAACGGATACAAGATCAGGCGTGCGGCGATAGATTTCAATATTCCGCTTATCACGAATGCCCGTCTCGCCACAGCATTCATCCGCGCATTCTGCAGTATGGGCATGGACGATATACAGATAAAGTCTTGGGATCAGTACTAGCTGCTGGTTTCTGCAATATAGTATAGTGATGAAGGGGTGATTCGAAATTAAATCCGGGTCACCCCTTCAATTGGGAAAAAGTGTGAGTGCAAAGTTATAATATGCAGATGTCTGCAAGTTCGTTGGTGCTGCCATTCACGAGTTTTGTCCAGTTCATTCCGTCTCCGGAACTTGCCAGTCTCCATTGAGTAACCCTACCCTGTGTCTGGTACGCTGTCATGAACACTCCGTCCTTGTAATCAATATGGAAGTTCTTGCTGTCTTCCGGAGCATTTGTGAGCGTCCACATGAATCCGTTCTCGCTTCTATAAATAGAGTGTCCTGTGGACAGCAGGTATATGCCGTTTCCGTACACCAGATCCGTATATACTAACTCATCCTTAATTTCATCGAAGGTGCAGTTTCCGGTCATCCACATCTCTCCGCCCATGTATATGCAGGCATTCCCCACGTTGTTGATCATCAGAACTCCATTTTCTCCGCATTCGGTGACTACCGGCAAGCTGATAGGAAGTCCATTTGATCTCTTCCATTCAATTCCGTCTGTGGATGTATAGACAAAGCCGCTTTTGGCAGGCGCTACGAAGGTGCCGTTCCAGAATTCCATCATTCCTGCGCAGTAGTCCAATATGTAGTCCGCGTTCCGTTCCCAATCTATTCCATCTTTTGAATAATAACTGTATCCAGCTTCACTTATTGTCACGTATGTTCCGTTTCCATATGCCATGCCTGAATGAAAGATGTTCAAAGTCGAATATCTATGCCATTGTATACCATCGTATGAGTATAGAATCTCATCATCACCGAAGACGGCAATCAACCCGCCTCTGCGTATAACCTTCTCATACCGTGCAAAAGCATTCAATGATTTAGACTCCGCGGTCTTTGTATCCCATAAAAAGCAAAGCTGCCTCGCAGCCAGAATTAAGGCCGGAGCATTGAAATACAGGTCAGATGTCTCGACCTGCCAAGCCGGTGTATCAAGAGCTTCTCTGGACACCTTCAGCTTCACCTTGCAGTCCGTGTTCCGGATGACATTGAAATCCGATACAGCATCCTGTCCCAGATAGAAACGGTATGTGACAACGCCGAACATATGCTGCGAGCCGTTAAGCTCTCCTTTCACCTCCATATATGAGCATAAATGTGCCTTTTCAGGTATGTTCTCAGGGGTCTTGTCCCATGAATCATGGTTGGAGGGAAGCAGCACTCCCTGGCAGTTCTCCGGCAGGAACAGTTCTATCTCGCCGCCGCTGTTAAGCACCTCCAGCTCCGATTCCGAGGCTGCATCCCCGTCTGCCACCGCCATAGCCGCTGATTCGCTGAACAAAGCCGCTGAAGTGGAAGCCTGCTTGATGCAGACGGACGTAATTTTCATTTCAGGCAGAATCTCCCTGTCCATGCTGAACCGTATTTTCGAATACAGCCTTTCAAGATGGATGTTCACTGTGCAGTTCATGCCTGTCATTGTGAAATTTCCGGATGCAGTCATCGGGAAGTTTTCTTCCGGCTCTCCCGGGGTGACGTTTATATGTTTCGACTTCAGCTCCTCTTCAGCGGCTTCAATGCCGACATCAGGAATATTGGCCACAGCGTACCATGTATAATTTTCCCCGACGGTCAGTTCTGTACTGCTTTCCATGCCGCTTCCGAGCTCAAGCCTTTTCAACAATTTCCCGTCATAGTACAGGTACACATAAACATCTTCCAGCGCAGTTTCGGATGCTTTCGTACCTTCCATTCCTGGCGAAGCCTCAGGACAGTACGCCTGAAACATGACAGTCCCTGTACTCTGACAGCCATCATGGACTTCTGCCATGGTCCTTTCCGGTACAATCTCGGTGCATGCCGCCGTCAGCAGACATGCCATGACGGCAAAAAGGGCATTTCTTCCCGGCCGTGTCTGCCATTCGGCGAATCTTTGCCGGACATTTTCAATTAACAGCTCTCTACAATTCTTCATATTAATGCACATTTTAGAAATACGCATATCTGGTCATCTGGGCATCGGCAAATATATGTCATGAATTGCTGGCAGACAGCAAAAAAAAGAAAAACTGATGCATAAAAAAAGAAAAATATCGCGTATTCAGGATGCTCTGCAGTATATTTGCAAGAAAAATTGCCCGATATGCCTCTTATAACGCTGAATGAAATAGAGCAGGCCTCCCCGCTGTTCAGCGGCCGGTCTGGAAACATGCTTGCCAGATATCTGATGAAAATACTCGCAGTGGACAGAGTCAATGACCTATATGACAGGAATTGCGGCTGCAGAGGACCTGAATTCGCAAAAGCCATACTTGAAGACATCGGAGTCAGATACACAGTGTACGGCAAGGAGAAGCTGGAATCACTTTCTGACGGCCCGTTCATTACAGTCAGCAATCATCCATATGGAAGCATAGACGGCATCATACTGGCAGACCTCTTCGGACATATCAGGGGAGACTACAAGCTGATAGTGAATAAGATACTTTCCAGAATAGAGGCTCTGTCCCCCTGCTTTATAAATGTCACTCCTGCGGGCAATGAGCATACTGCGCCCACTAAAGACAGCATCGCCGGCATCAAAGAAGCTATGCGCCATGTCAGGGATGGCCATCCTCTGGGCATCTTTCCTGCCGGAGCCGTTTCTGACCTGAGCCTGAAAGACAGGTGCATAAGGGACAGGGAGTGGCAGATGCCTGTCATACAGCTGATAAAAAAACTGAATGTGCCTGTCCTGCCTGTGAAATTCCTGGACAGAAACTCCAGCCTCTACTACAGCCTGGGGCTGATAGACTGGAGAGTCCGTTTGCTGCGCCTGCCCTCTGAGGTTTTCAATAAAAGAGGAAAGCCTGTACGGCTGGTCTGCGGGGACATCATCACGCCGGAAGAGCAGCGCGGCCATGAAACAGCAGAAGATTTCAGGGATTTTCTGCGGACGGCCCTTTATCGTCTGGAAGCCTGACTGAATCAGTATTCCAGGATGCCCGCCCCCTGACGGACAATCTCGAAATCAGGAACAGTGCAGTCCACTACAGTGGAAAAGTCCATGGAGCCCGGGCCTCCATCTATGACCATGTCGACTATGCCTCCCCACTTTTCATCTATCAGTTCAGGTTCTGAGGCATAGCCAGGGTCTTCTTCTTCATTATAAGGAATAGATGCTGTCATGATTGGAGCCCCCAGGGCCTTGGCTATCTCCTGGATGACAGGGTGTCCTGGCATTCTGACCCCTACCTCTTTCCTGCTTCTGAATATTTTCGGCAGCTTTGACGTCCCTTCCAGAATGAAAGTGAAAGGCCCGGGCAGGTTTTTCTTCATCAGCTTGAAAGTGGAATTGTCCATTCTGGCGAAGCGGCTGATCTCGCTCAAGTCATAGCAGATGATGGACAGGCGGTTTTTTTTCGGGTCTATGCCCTTGATCCTGCAAATCCGTTCCACGGCCCTTTCTTTCATGGCGTGGCAGCCTATGGCATACATGGTGTCGGTAGGATAAATGACGATTCCGCCTTCCTCCAGCACTTCGGCCACTTTCTGCAGCGCAGCAGGATCATTGTCCTTTTCATAGAGTTTTACAAGCATGGCATCCTTCTTTGAATTGATGGCAATTATATATTTTTTCCGCCACACTTCCAACAGTTTTGCATTGTATGACTGCCAGACGCGGCGCAATTGGAACAAATTTTTCTTTTATTTAGCTTTGTTTGATGGAATTTTTGCTAATTTTAAACAATTTTGTATGGCGGAGGCATTCTGATTCGCCTGACAGACTTTGACAGATATGAGGAAGAGAGCAGAATCCGTCAGGATACAGACATCGATCCTGAACGGGGTAGAGAAAAAAGTTTTGGTGTGGCTTGCCGAAAGGCAGCCTCGCTGGATGACATCGGACATGCTGACGATGACAGGCTCGGCAGGAGCCGTCATCATAGCCGCAGGCTTTTTGCTGGCTGGACGCGTGGATATTCACTATCTGTGGCTGAGTATACTGGGCTTTGTCATAAACTGGTATGGAGATTCCCTGGACGGCACGCTGGCCAGAGTCAGAAAACGCCAGCGGCCGATATACGGGTATTATCTCGACCATACTGTAGACGCTATCAACGAAGTTGTCATGTTTATGGGCGCTGGCCTGTCCGGGCTGGTGCATTTCGAGATAGCCATATCTATTCTGGTGGTGTACCTGCTCCTGACCATCAATGTCAGCGTCAATGCACATCTGAAGAAGGAATTCTGCCTCACATATGCGAAGATGGGGCCTACAGAATTCCGCATAATCATGATCATAGTATGCGCCGTGCTGATGTATGTCAAGCCTGTGATGCGCTTCAGTGTGGACGTAAGCGTCGCAAACCATATCGCGGCCCTGTCGGCTCTTGATGTCGTGGCTTTAGCCATACTATGCCTGCTTCTGGCGATATATCTTATAACCATCATCAAGGATGCGATAGACTATGACCGCCGAGACCCGATGCCTGGAGATGACCGCAATATGCCTGAGGTTTAGCTTTTGAAATTTTTCAGCCTTGACGCAGGAGAGATGCTGTGAGACGTCTCCGGTCATAAGTAGCTCCATTCAGCTGGGATTTCGCGTATTCCGCTACGTCCTTTTTCAGTGCTACATAGAGGAACTCATTGAAAATCTCTATTTTACCTACGGCTTTTTTCCCTATTCCGCATGCTTTCATGATGGAAATGATGTCACGTGGAATCACTCTGTTCCTGTATCCCATGTTCAGGCGCAGCCATATGTAGCCTTTTTCACAGACGCCAGGATCACCGTCATTGGCCTTGCGCTCTTTAGTTCCGGCATTGTCACCGGAGGTGACACCAGATTCATTGTCGTCAGACATCCTGCCCCGGCCCTTTTTCTCTTTTTCGGCGATGTTCAGGTCCTTGGCTTTCCGGTAGTAGTCGAAGAAACGGTTGAATTCGTAGGAAAGAATCTTTTTCACCAGCTCTTCACGTGAAATTCCGTCCCAGAGCTCGTTGATCATAGGCATGAAGGAGTATATGTCTTCACGTACCTCTACGCTGTTTATCCCGTCTATCAGGTGGGCCAGCTGCCTCTCGCAGATTTCGCGTGCTCCAGGCACAGGCAGCCTGGTGAACTGTTTCTTGATGACGGACTCTATTTTCCTGATTTTCCCTCGTTCGCGCTGGTTTATGATGGCTACAGACACTCCTTTCTTGTCTGCACGTCCTGTCCTGCCGCTTCTGTGGGTGTACAGTTCTATCTCCTGCGGAAGGTTGTAGTTGATCACGTGTGTCAGGTCGTTCACGTCTATGCCCCTGGCTGCCACGTCGGTAGCGACAAGCATATGCAGTGCGCGCCTCTTGAAACGTTCCATCACATGGTCTCTCTGAGCCTGCGACAAGTCTCCGTGCAGCGCATCTGCATCGTATCCGTCCTTCTGCAGCGCATCGGCTATCTTCTGAGTCTGCTCGCGCGTCTTGCAGAATACAATGGCGTAAATGTCAGGGTTGTAATCCGCTATTCTTTTCAGGGCGGCGTATCTGTCATCCTCCTTCACCATATAATAGTAGTGCTCGACATTCTCAGACCCGGCATTCCTCTGGCCCACAGTCACGACTTCCGGATTCTTCATGTAGCTTCTGGCGATGTCTTCCACCTCCTTGGGCAGTGTCGCTGAGAAAAGCAGAGACCTTCTCTGTTCAGGGGCTTGCGCCAATATCGCGTCCAGCTCGTCCTTGAAGCCCATGTTCAGCATCTCGTCTGCTTCATCGAGAATGAGAGTCGTGATGGCGGAAATATCTGCGGCTTCGCGTTTGAGCAGGTCCAGCAGCCTTCCAGGCGTGGCGACGATGATGTGCGCGCCTCTCTTCAGGTCTTTCATCTGCCCTGAAATGTTCGCTCCTCCATAGACTGACACTATCCGTATGCCTTCCAGATATTTGGAGTAATTCTCCAGGTCTTGCGAAATCTGCCGGCAGAGCTCGCGTGTTGGGCAAAGCACCAGCACCTGGGTCTGGGGGTTCTTCAGGTCCAGATACTCCAGGGCAGGAAGTCCGAATGCCGCGGTTTTTCCTGTGCCTGTCTGAGCCAGGCAGACAATGTCTCCGTCTTCTGCCAGAAGTTTGGGAATGACCGTCCCCTGTACCGGTGTGGGCTTCTCGAAGCCCAATTCTGCCACTGCGTTCAATATCTGTGTCGATAGTCCGAGTTCAAGAAAGTCTTGTACCATAATATTTAAGTGTCTCTGATTAAAAACCGGCTGCAAAGATAAAGAGAATTTTTAAATTAGTTTGGTCCGAAATTTTCATTATAGTATATTTGTGAGATTTTTGCGGCATGAATGACCGCTGCGAGACTAGATATACACGAATCACGATGGAGAAACCGATTATATACCAGATGCTCCCGAGACTGTGGGGCAATGACTGCGAGTCACGCGTATGCGGAGGCTCGCTCGAAGAAAACGGCAGCGGCAAGCTGGCAGACATAGACGGCCCGGCCCTTGAATATTTCAAATGGCTGGGCTGTACTCATATCTGGTACACAGGCATCATAAGGCATTCCACGAAAACAGCGTCATGCGGCTGCACACCTTCAAATCCGCAGTTTGTAAAAGGCGAAGCCGGATCGCCGTATGCCATAGCGGACTATTTCGATGTGAATCCATATCTCGCCTCTGACCCTTCCCGCAGGATGGAAGAGTTCGAGGAACTGGTGAAAAGGACACATGATGCCGGGCTGAAAGTCATCATCGATTTCGTGCCGAACCATGTCTCCAGAGACTATGGAATGCTGCCTGACGGTTCAGGGAAAACTACTCTGGGGGCAGATGATGACAAGACTGTCCACTGGTCTCCGTCCAATGATTTCTACTATTATCCAGGCCAGCCGCTTTCGCTTCCCAATGAAGCGGCGTTCAAAGACGAGGCCAGAAGTCTGGAGTGCGGGGATTTCGACAGAAAATACGAAATCATCCCTGTCTGGCTGGTGGAGGAGTGCCGGAAGCAGTTTGGGAATGTATCTGGAGCAGAATATCAGAACTTTTTGTCCCGGCATAAGCATTTGCTTTCTCCTTTCCAGGAAATGCCGGCAAAAGCCACAGGGAACACATATACAGCCACCCCAGGTGTGAATGACTGGTATGAAACAGTCAAGATCAACTACTGTGACTCTCATACCCAGACTTGGGATAAAATGCTTTCTGTCATCGAGTTCTGGATGTCGAAAGGTGTGGACGGATTCCGGTGCGACATGGTGGAGCTGGTACCGTGGCAGTTCATGCAGTGGCTGATAGCCAGCGCCAAATCCTCTCATCCGGAAGTCATTTTCATCGCGGAAGTGTACAAAAAGGATCTCTACAGAAAATATATCAGGGATGTGGGCTTCGACTATCTGTACGACAAGTCCGGGCTCTATGACACGCTCAGGGTGATAGAAGAGGCGAATCTGAACAGCTACGGGATGCCGATAGAGCTGTGGCAGTCTGCCAGGGGTATAACCAGGTGCTGGCAGTCGCTGGGTGACCTGCAGCCATATATGCTGAATTTCATTGAGAATCATGATGAGCAGAGGTTCGCTTCTGACTTTTTCGGAAAAAAGCCTGAGAATTCTGTGCCTTTGCTGACAGTGGCTCTGTATATGAACAGGGCGCCGTTCATGATATATGCCGGTGAAGAGATGGGTGAAAGGGGCATGGAGCAGGAAGGGTTCAGCGGACGCGACGGGCGGACCTCCATCTTCGATTGGTGGGGAGTGCCGTCTCTCCAGGCTCTCAGGAAGATCATTGCCGCAGGCATTTACAGTACTGACGGGCCGTGGCCTGGGGAATTTTCTCAATATGAGAGCTTTTTCAGGAAGTTCACTGCCATGGTGAGGTTTGCGGCTTCTGATCCAGCGGTGCGGAAAGGGATGACTTACGACCTGTGCTACTGCAATACAAATTCAGACGGCTTCAACATAGACAGGCATTTCGCTTTCCTGCGGGACCATCTGGACGAGACGCTGCTGTTCGTGGCGAATTTCTCGGCCCAGGAGGCGAAGCTGAAGCTGAAAATCCCGCCTCATGCTTTCGAGTGGCTGGAGCTGGCGCATACAGACACCATCAATCCTGACACTCCTATCGAAGTGACCGTGCCTCCGATGGACGGGATCATGATGGTGCTGAGCCGGAATCGGGATTAGCTCAGGCGGAATTTGATCAGGCGAGACAGTCCAGAGACGGATTAGTTCAGACTGGTTATCCTATTTTGAGGCGTTGAACAAGCCGTTCCTCCACATCACCCAGTACTGGATGACAGTTTGGCGGGGTGAGAACTTGTATCTCTGGGCGAACAGAATGTGGTGAGTGACCATGCTGCCGAACTGCCTGATAAACTTAGGCTTGCCAGAAAAATTCGGAAGGCTTTTGTACTGGCCGAAATTTCCGTCTCTGAGAATCGTGTCAAGCAGCTTTTCGGACAATGGTTTCAGTTCTGGGTTATATAGAGGTGCTTCTTCATCTTTAAGCCCCAGGAAGTTGACTGCAAGGCAGAGAAAAAGCTGCCATTCTCGGTCTAGTTTGAATTCTTCAAGTCTTTTTTGCAATTCATCCAGATTCAGTTCGTGACTATATTCATGCAGCATTCTGGAGATGTCGCAAAGCTGTCTAAGTCCGAGTCCGCATTGCATGAAGTGATTGAATGCGTGATAGAATACATAAAACAAATTAAATGTCGCAGGCGGTATTTTGACAGCTAAGCTGTCCTTCTCCCCAAGAATGATTTCAGTGCTGAGACTCCCGAGGGATTCATTTTCCCATTGCCGGTATGAAACGTTCATCTTTTTGTAAGGAAGCTCCATGGCGGTTTTGTGCAGTTCAAGTTCCAGCTCCCCGAACATGAACCCCGTGTGTTTAGTCGTTTCTGTCATTTCGCCATGCACTTCTTTCCATGTCCTGATGATATCCGCCGCCTTTCTGTAATTCTTTTCGCCCACATACAGGTCTATATCCCCGCACTGCCTGTGCCCTGGTATCCTGTAGAGAGTGGCGAGCCCCTGGCCTTTAAGAAGGACGGACCTTATGCCCTCTGTTTCCAGTCTGGAAGATATCTCCGCGGCGGCTTCGTCAAGAGCCTGGTTCAGCCCTTCTATACGGTCTACGTATGCTATCAGCTTAAGCAGTGCCGGGCCGTTCAGCCTCATGTGTTCCGGAAGAGTGAGCATGCCGTCGTAGACGAGCGGGAGCACCGCCTGCGTTTTGGCAAGATACAGTATCCCTTTCCAGTCAGGCTTGTCATCGTTTTCAAAATATTCTGTCTCGCATGAAGCGCCCCAGAGACCGGCTCTCAGGAGAGCCAGAAACTGCCGCACAGCAACCTTGCCCAGTATGTCGTTTTTTTTCATTTATATCCTGATTTTCAAATAGTTATGTCTGTTTTGTCTCGTCCTTTCCCCTGTCGGGGGGGGGTAATCTTCTACAAATTTAAATCAATTATTTTCATCTCCAAAGCCATATTCCGGCTCATGGTCAAGTTTCAGGATAAATCCTTGTTTTGATAAGTATAAATACGTATTTTTGCTAAAATTTTGAAAAGAAGATATTATGCTGAATACGATAACGAGGCTTTCTCGTGTGAAAATGATGTGGGCTCTCGCAGTTCTGGCCATGGCTGTCACTTCGTGCAATACATACAAGAAGATAAACTATCTGCAGGATGTAGTTCCTGACCGGGAGGAAAGGATTGCCATAAACAAGGGCATCCTCATCCAGCCGAAGGACATGATATCCATAGTGGTCTCCAGCCGGAATCCGGAGCTGGCGATGATGTTCAATCTCCCTGTGATATCATATCAGGCCGGCTCGGAAGTAGTCGCCAATGGCGGTTCGCAGAGGCTTCTGGGATATGTGGTGGACAATGACGGGAACATAGACTTCCCGGTTCTTGGCCTGGTGCATGCCGCAGGACTTACCAGATGGGAGCTGGCTAAAGAAATCAAATCCAGAATCATAGACGGAAATTATATTAAAGATCCTGTGGTCACCGTCGAATTCATGAATTTCAAGATATCGGTGATGGGGGAGGTGACATCTCCGGGTACATACAATATCGAAGGTGATAAAATCACATTGCTTCAGGCTCTGAGCCTGGCCCGCGACCTCACAATATTCGGACGCAGGGACAATGTTTCCGTCATCCGTGAGCAGGGGGATGAGCGCATAATATACCAGGTGGACCTCCGCTCTGCGTCTCTTTTCGAATCGCCGGCATACTACCTTCAGCAGAATGACATAGTTTATGTCGAGCCGAACAAGGTGCGTGCAGGCCAGTCCACCATAAACGAGAACAATATCAAGTCTGTAAGTCTGTGGGTGAGCATAGGTTCTTTCCTGACATCCCTGGCAGTGCTGATAGTGAACCTGATTAACTAATGACCTTATGGCAATGAATGAAATTGGCAATATGCCTCAGAGACCTCAGGAGAATAGTCCGCTGACACTGTCGGATATGTGGAACATGGTGTGGGGATATAAATGGTGGTATGTCTTTTCCGTCATAGTGTGCCTGCTGCTGGCGGCGCTTTACCTTTATGTGACCCCAGCCAAATATGTCCGGATAGCCAAGATAATCATAAATGAAGACGTACAGTCGAACGTGATGTCGGACCTGATCACTATGGCGGGAGCTTCCGGCTCTGATTCATTCAGTTCAAATGCGAACAATGAGGCTGAAGCTTTCGCATCGCCGGATTTGATGGAAAAAGTGGTGAAAAGGCTTTCCCTTGAGACCAGATATGTCGAAAAGCAGTGGCTTCGCAGGGTAAGCCTGTACAAGTCCACGCCTGTGGAGATGGCATTGATTGATTCATTGGTATCGACTTCATTTTCTTTCAGGATGAGGAAAACAGGCGAGGATACTTTTGTGCTTGACCGTTTTGTTATAGGCCCTGAAGCAGTCGGCAAGCAAAGCGTGGAAGGCCGTCTGTCAGAGCCGGTCGAAACTCCTGCAGGAACACTGAGGATAGACCCTACCTTGAACATAGATGACTGGGACAGAGATTTGTACATATCATGGGCATGTCCTCGAAGCCGGGCAAAATATTATGCATCGAATTTGGTCGTGACAGTCACCGGCAAGAATTCCACAGTCTTGGCCTTGACACTTACTGACCATTTTCCTGCCAGGGCTGAAAGGGTGCTGAATTCACTGGTGGATATCTACAATGAAGAATGGATTCAGGACAAGAACAGGGCGGCAAGAAGCACTTCTGAATTTATAAGCGACAGAATCAAGATCATAGAAAAAGAACTGTCCAGCATCGAGACTGATCTTAAAAACTATAAAGAGACTCACAATCTGACTGATATCCAGGCTCTGGGCCAGTCATATCTGGACGAGCTTGGTGTTTATTCGGCTAAAAATTTTGAAGTGTCGAACCAGTTGGCTATAGCCGGCTACATCCGGGACTATCTGAACGATCCCCAAAATGCCCGTTCTCTTCTGCCTTCAAATTCTGGAATATCGAATACGAGCGTGGAAAACCAGATAGCAGAATATAACCAGATGTTCCTTGAAAGAGAGAAGCTGGTTCTGAACAGCAGCGAAAGCAATCCCCTGATAGAGGATATGACCATGGCGCTCGATGCCATCAAGTCAGCTATCCTCCGTTCCATAGACAATCTTATCAGCACTCTGCATATGCAGATGTCCCAGATAGAGAATGAGGAAAATAAAATCAAGTCGGGAATGGCGTCCAGCTCAGGCCAGGAGATGGAGCTGCTTTCCATCGAAAGACAGCAGCATGTGAAGCAGTCGCTGTACCTGTACCTGCTTCAGAAGAGGGAGGAAAATGACATAGCCGCCCTGATGAATGTAGGCAATACCAGACTGATAGTTACCCCAAACGGGTCGAATGCACCTTCTGAGCCTAATTCTGCGCTAGTCATGCTGGCCGCGATGATACTTGGCCTCTGCCTGCCTTTTGTGGCAGTGTTCGTAATACGAAGAGCAGACAATACTGTGAGGAACAGGTATGATGTCGGCAGACTTTCAGTTTCATTCCTGGCTGAAATACCTCAGATACCAGGCTCCAGAAGGTGGAGGGCGCTTCTTCCTGCTTTAAGAAGAGCAAAATTCGAGAATGCTGTCAGTGCCGGCATTGTGGTAGAAAAAGGGAAGAGAGATGTCATGAACGAGGCATTCCGCATGATGAGAACGAACCTGGATTTCATGGCTGGAAAAGATTCAGGCACAAAAGTGATACTGGTGTCGTCCTTCAATCCTGGCAGCGGAAAGACTTTCATAACGATGAATCTCGCCGCCTCGCTGGCTATAAAAGGAACAAAAGCTGTCCTGCTGGATCTTGACCTCAGAAAGGGAACGATGAGCAAGACTCTTAACTTGAAAAGAGAAGGCATTTCCATGTACCTTTCTGGAAACGAAGACAGTTTAGACCGCATCACAGTGAATCTGGCAGAAAATATGGATGTGATACCTGCCGGCACGCTTCCGCCTAATCCGTCGGAACTCCTGGTGTCTGACAGATTCAAGAAACTGATAGACGAGCTCAGAAAGAAATATGACTATGTATTTCTCGACTGTCCTCCTATAGACATAGTGGCAGATACTTCCATTATAGCGAGAGAGGCAGACCTGACTATCTTCGTGATGCGTGCCGGACTGATGGACAAGCGTGCTCTTCCTATGGTGGAGGAAATCGCAAAAGGCGGCCTTTATCCGAGGATGACTGTCGTTCTGAACGGAGTAGAGCAGAACAGAAAATATGGATACGGCAGATACGGCTATGGATACGGGTACGGATACAGTTCCGAAGCCAAACGGCGCTCCTAAGCTCAGATGGTATCCTCTGAGAGTGACATACTCGAGGGAGCTGAAAGTGAAGTCTGTACTGGAAAAGGACGGGGTGGAATGCTTCATTCCCATGACAGTGAAGACTGAAACACGGCATGGAGAAAAAATCAGAAAGACTGTGCCGGCTGTGAACAATCTCTGCTTCGCCAGAGGAAACAGGAAGATGCTCGAGTCCATATTCAGCGACAGAGGTTTGAAGGCATGTGTAAGTTTCATTTGGGAGCGGACGACGAGGAAGCCGGCGATAGTGCCGGACAAGGCCATGGATGATTTCATCAAGGTGTCGGAGACCAGGTACGAGGACATAGTATATCTCCTCGAAGTGAGTTCAAAACTCAGGGCCGGACAGAGAGTGAGGGTGAAATCAGGGCCTTTTGAAGGGGTGGAAGGAACGGTGGTGAGAGTGAAGCGCTCGCGCAGAGTGATGGTGGAGCTTCCTGGCATGCTTGCAGTGGCTACAAGCTATATCCCGGATACAGATCTGGAAGTGATAGCGACGGAAAAGGAAAAAAGCTTAGACTAACAGATAAATTAAATATCTATGCTCGGTTCGATTTTGCTGCTGGATAGCGCAGAAAAGACGGCTTCGGCTGGTGAAGCATATTTGAGTAGTCCGCTCAGACAATTGTCCGAGTGACCCTGAGTTATATATTGATGGAAATAGTGTTAAATGCAGTGTTATGATAGAAAAATGGTTTACACAAATTTTAGAAAGCATGAATCTGGATTTAGTGCTGACAGTGCTTCCGGTGACTTTTTTCATTAGCGTGTTGCTGACAGTGGTGGCACTGCCTGAAGTCATCAGGATAGCTTTTAAAAAACAGCTTTTCGATGTGCCTGACTACAGGAAGGTGCATCACGGGCAGGTGCCTCGCCTGGGCGGATTCACATTCCTTCCAGGCATCATGATCGCAGTCTTTCTGGCATTCGGCTTCCTGATGGATATCCCTTTGCCTCCAAGCACCAGGGCGGAGATACTGTTCGGCGCCGCCGGGGCTCTCTTCCTGTATATGGCAGGGGTGGCAGATGACCTGGAGGGGCTCTCGTACAGGGTCAAGTTCCCGATACAGATAGTGGCGGCATTCCTTCTGTGCTCTTCTGGGCTGTGGATAGATGATCTGCATGGGATATTTGGCATACATCAGCTTCATCCGGCCATCGGCATACCATTTTCTGTCGTGCTGGTGGTGCTGATTATAAATGCCATCAACTTGATAGACGGCATAGACGGACTTGCCTCGGGCCTGTGCATAATGATGACCACCGTATTCGCTGTGCTCTTTATATGGGCCGGACTTTTCCACTTTGCTGTCATTGCCGTGGCCACTCTCGGTGTCCTTCTGCCTTTCTATATTTACAATGTTTACGGCACATCCGAGAACCGGACGAAGATATTTATGGGAGATGCCGGCTCTCTGACCATGGGATATATAGTGGCGGCGTTTGCTATCAAGGCCGCTATATTTGCCGGCAGGCATCCTGAATTGAACGCTGATCCGGAGTTCGGTTTTGTATATGCTTTTGCGGTGCTTATAGTGCCTGTCCTGGATGTTCTGAGGCTTTTCTGCCACAGGCTTTTGCACAGAAGAAGCCCGTTCGAGCCGGACAGATGCCATATTCACCACAAGTTTCTGGCTGTGGGGCTCACCATAGGCCAGACCAGGCATTTGATTATCGGCATTTCGCTGATATTCTTCCTTGTGAACATACTTATGGCAGGCCATGTGAACATAAACATCATCCTCGCGGCTGACATCGCGGCATGGACTATAATGCATGTTGTCATCAGCCGCAGGATACGTGTCCTGCAGTCGCGCCACGCTGAATGTGCAAATAACTACATGGAATAAATGAAAGGAATCGTATTGGCCGGAGGCTCAGGCACCAGGCTG
The DNA here is from genome assembly GCA_949289565.1 of uncultured Bacteroidales bacterium. GTDB lineage: Bacteria > Bacteroidota > Bacteroidia > Bacteroidales > UBA932 > Cryptobacteroides. The sequence goes on along the minus strand of CASEOO010000016.1, from coordinate 12,600 downwards.
TATCCTATCACGAAAGGTGTCAGCAAACAGCTCTTGCCTGTTTTCGACAAGCCGATGATATATTATCCGATATCAGTTCTGATGATGGCCGATATCAGGGAAATTCTTATCATCTCTACACCGGCAGACTTGCCTGGCTTTAAACGCCTTTTAGGCGATGGAGGCGACTTCGGAGTGAAGTTCGAGTATGCTGAGCAGCCTTCACCTGACGGTCTGGCACAGGCGTTTCTCATCGGTGAGGAATTTATCGGAGACGATGCTGTCTGCCTGGTTCTGGGGGACAATATTTTTCATGGGAACGGATTCCACCGGATGCTTTCCGAAGCCGTGCGTTCTGCTGAGAATGATGGCGATGCCACAGTTTTCGGTTACTGGGTGAACGATCCAGAGAGATACGGCGTGGCAGAATTCGATTCTGAGGGCCACTGCCTTTCCATAGAGGAAAAACCGGCAAAGCCTAAGTCCAACTATGCTGTGGTAGGTCTGTATTTCTACCCGAACAGAGTTGTGGACATAGCAAAGAACATCGCGCCATCTGCACGAGGCGAGCTTGAAATCACATCAGTGAACCAGCGATTCCTGCAGGACGGGCAGCTGAAAGTCCAGACCTTGGAGAGAGGCTTCGCATGGCTCGACACCGGCACCCACGATTCTCTCGCCGAAGCCAGCACCTATGTCGAAGTCATCGAGAAGCGCCAGGGCCTGAAAATCGCCTGCCTCGAAGAAATCGCCTACACTAAAGGCTGGATATCCGCTGACCAGATGCGGGCTCTCGCCCAGCCAATGCTCAAGAACCCTTACGGGCAATATTTGATGAAGGTGGCGGGAGAATAATAATTATTTTTGTTGCTGAATTTAAAAATTTCCCTGTTTCATGTCGGACTCTTTAAAGGACTCTGCAATTAAAGGCGTAATATGGAGTGGAATAGAGAGATTCTCAGTTCAAGGGATTCAATTTATTCTATCATTAGTAATAGCACGACAACTTCTGCCTTCTGACTATGGAATGATCGCTATGCTAAGTATATTTATGGCTATAGCACAGAGTTTTGTAGATTCAGGTTTTTCGAATGCATTAATTCAGAAGCAAGGCAGAACAGATGTTGATTATTCAACCGTATTTTATTTTAATATTGGAGTTGCGGCGGTCATTTACATAATTTTTTATTTTATCTCTCCGTATATCGCATCGTTTTATAATTTGCCAGAATTGGAAAATATCGCCATATGGGTTGCTTTGAATTTTGTGATATCAGCATTTTCTACAGTCCAAAGGGCAAAACTGACTATAGATCTAGATTTTAGGAAGCAAGCTATTATATCTTTAGTATCGGTAATTCTTAGTGGCATTGTTGCTGTCTGGATGGCATATTCTGGCTTTGGTGTATGGGCTCTTGTGGCCCAGGGACTTCTGAATAATGGAATTAGCACAATATTACTATGGATTTCAGCCAAATGGTTGCCAAGTCTGGTTTTCTCTATCCAGTCTTTTAAAGAATTATTTAGTTTTGGTTCGAAGTTATTGATTGGAGGGTTGCTTCATACGCTTTATACCAATATGTATTCATTAGTTATAGGTAAAGCATATTCTTCATCGGATTTAGGGCATTTCAATATGGCTGCTACTATCACGCAGACGCCGTCAACGAGCGTAACTACGATTTTGACTAGAGTAACCTATCCCATTGAATGCAGGATGCAGGATGACAATATGCGTCTAGAGAATAGTTTTTTTCAATTCATAAAACTAACAGCATTTGTCTTTTTCCCAATGATGATAGGACTTGCCGCTGTCGCAGATCCATTGATTAAGCTTGTCCTGACAGATAAATGGGTATCTTCAATTCCTTATCTTCGGATTATGTGCGTTGCCTATATGTGGAATCCTATTATGAGATTGTCATGGGACTTGCTTAATGCTAAACATAGAAGCGATTTATCGCTTAGATCAGAAATCATAAAAAAGATAGTGGCTTTTGCTATATTGTTTTTATCAATTCCTTTTGGTTTGAAAGCTATGTGCATTGGCCTAGTTCTGTATTCTATAGCAGATTTGTTAATAGTATCATACTATATTAAACAGATTTTGCCTAGAATAACATTTGTAAAAATAATAACGAATTTGTTCCCAATTCTAATTCAGACATTTATTATGGGGATATTGGTGTATGTTGTTTCTAATGTGTTTCACAATCTATGGTTTCAACTTGTGTCAGGGATTCTGTCAGGAATTATTATATATATGATTAGCTCATTTATTTTTACTAGGAATCTTTTGAAAACACTATATAATATTATAATGTTCAGAAAAAATTGAATTGAATAATATTCGGATATATTGATGTATTACAGAAAATTGCCGAAACAGATATAATTCCATATTATTTATAGAGATGATAAAAGTGATAACATATGGAACATTCGATATGTTTCATGAAGGACACTATAACTTGTTGAAAAGAGCTAGAGAATTGGGCGATTATCTAGTAGTGGGAGTCACTAGTGACAGCTTTGATAATGACAGGGGTAAATTAAATGTCCGCAATAATGTTTTGGAGAGAGTAGAAGCTGTGAGACAGTCAGGATTGGCGGATGAAATCGTAATAGAAGATTATATCGGTCAAAAAATAGATGATATTCAAAAATATGATATAGACATTTTTGCTATAGGATCTGATTGGACAGGTAAATTTGATTATCTTAACGAATTCTGTAAAGTTATTTATTTGCCACGCACAGAGGGAATATCATCAACATTGTTACGTGAACAATCTACAGAAATTGTCAAAGTCGGAATCACGGGATGCGGCCGTATGGCAAATAGATTTCCTGCTGAAGCAGGATTAGTCAATGGAATCAATGTTAGCGCAGCATTCGATATTGATAATGAAAAGGCGAATGAATTTATTTCAAAGTTTCCTGATATCAGCATTTACAGCAGTTATGAAGAATTGTTAGATGCAGTAGATGCCGTATATGTCGCTACGCCTCATTTGTCTCATTATGAAAATATAAAACAAGCGTTGTATGCAGGAAAGCATGTCTTGTGCGAGACACCCATGGTATTGAATGGAGATCATGCAAAAGAATTGTATTCAATCGCCCAATCCAATGGAGTCGTGCTGATGGAAGCGAACAAGACCGCGCATTGTCCCGCATTTAATCATCTTATAGTAATGATTAAAAGTGGGGTCATAGGCGAAATAGTTGATATAGAGGCCTCGCTTTCACAGTTAATGCCGATGGATCAGAATCTGAGAGAATTAGATTCCAAACAAGCAGGAGGTGCAATGTACGAAAACGGCAGTTATCCTTTACTTCCAATAATTAAATTGATGGGGTGCGAGTATAGGAGTGTCAGATTCTACAGTCGTATGAGAAATGGTGTCGATATATATACAAAAGGAACTCTATGTTATCCAAAGGCAGTCTGTTCTTTTAAGGTCGGAATTGGTGTAAAAACAGAGGGCAGTCTTATTATTTCAGGAACTAAAGGGTACGTTTATGTCCCGGCTCCTTGGTGGAAAACAGATTATTTTGAGCTGAGATATGAAGATATCAATGACAACAAGAAATTTTTTTATAAGTGGGATGGCTTCGGCCTAAGATATGAAATTCAAGAATTTATTTCATGTATACTGAACAATAGAGCATCTGTACGTCTGAGGCCAAAGGAGTCTATCAGTATGGCCGAGATTATGCAGAAATTTGGAGAGCATGAAAATTTTATAGAAATTTGATTCGCTATATTAAAATCAAGAAAATGAAAACCTACGCATTTCCTGGTATAATAGATTCAGATATTTTGAAAATAGGAGCAGAACAGATTCCATATATGAGAACTAAAGAATTCGGTGATATGAATAAAGAATCTGAAGAGCTCCTTTTAAAATTTATCGGCTGTGCCGGTGGCCGAACTATAATATATACAGGCTCTGGTACAGGTGCAATGTCTGCGGTTGTGGAAAATTACGTTTCGACTAAGAACAAGGCGATTGTTATTGATGGTGGAACATTTGGACATCGTTGGAGTCAGCTTTGTGATTACTATGGATGCCATCATGTGGATATAGTGCTGGATTTCGGAAAAGACATTGATTATGACGAATTAGAAGCTAAGATCTCTGAAGAACGTCCGGATGTCTTGCTTTGCCAGCACCATGAAACATCCAGCGGACAATTATATGATTTATTTCGTTTGTCGACTGTCTGCCAGAGATTTGGCGTTTCGCTGGTTGTGGATGTGGTTAGTTCTTTTTTAGCAGAAGAACTTGACATGAATAAGCTTGGTATTGATATATGCATCACATCAACACAAAAGGGATTGAACATCCCTCCAGGTTTGTCTATTATATTTTTAAATAAGCGATTGAATGATTATCAATTCCACAATAATGGATTTTACTGGGATTTCAGTGAAAACCTGCGCAATTTGACAAGAGGCCAGACTCCATATAGTCCGGCTACTATGCTTTACATGATGCTCAATAAACGTTTGCACCAAATTGAATCCCAGGGTGTCGCATCTGTAATAAATAAAGTTCATGAACGAGCTCACTTTTTCAGAACATTGTGCAAGAGATACAGCTGGAATATTGTAGCATCTAATCCTTCATATGCTATTTCAGGTTTCGATGTGAATCGGAATGGAGATATTATTTTCCGGAAAATGATTGAAATGTATAACACTTTCATAATGCCAGGCTCAAAACCAGGCTTCTTCAGAGTGTCGCATATGGGAATTCAGTCTGAGGACGATTTACGAACTCTTGCAGAGCAGATTCACAGTATAGAGAGGCTATAAAGAGGCACTTCTGCGTTGTCTGTTGTCACAGTGATGAAAATATTATCAAGATGATACGAGTATTGCATGTTGTAACAATAATGAACAGAGCTGGACTGGAAACATTTATAATGAATCTGTATAAAGAAATCGATCGCAGCCAGATTCAATTTGATTTTCTAGTCAGCACAGACCAAAAAGGCGACTTTGATGAGGAAATACATGATTTGGGAGGAACAATATATCGTTTGAAGATATCTCGCAGGCCTATACGACATGTAGACCCTTGGGTTCAAGCATTGAGACTTTACAGGTTTTTATTGTTGCATAAAGAGTATAATATAGTTCATTTTCACAACAGTCACGCCTATAGTTCCTTCTTGCAGGTTCTTCCTGCTAGAATGGCTGGAGTGAGGAATATAATAGTTCATTCTCATAACAACAGTGCTCCGCACCCATTAATAAATAAGATGTTTGTTCCTTTGCTTAATTGTTTTAAAATACAAAGGTTCGCCTGTTCCGATTTGGCCGCTCATTGGTTGTTTGGAAGAAAAAGTGCGCAGTGTAGAATTGTAAAGAATGGAATTGATCCCTTGAAATTTCAATTCAATAACGATGACAGAATAAGAATCCGTAAAGAATTGGCTATAGGCGAGGCGCCTGTCATTCTTCATGTGGGAAGATTCAGTTATCAAAAAAATCATGAATTTCTATTAAATATTTTTTCTGAAATTTTACATTCAATACCCGATGCACAGCTTTTGCTCGTGGGTCGGGGTGAGCTTGAATCTGATATAATCAAGCAGATATCTAAATTAGGCATTCAGGATAGCGTTAAATTACTGGGAGTAAGAGAGGATATACCTGCGCTTCTTTCGTCTTCAGATTTATTTTTATTCCCTTCCTTATTTGAAGGATTAGGTGTTGTACTTGTCGAAGCTCAAGCTAATGGTATCCCTGTTTTAACTATAGACACGATAGCAAAAGAGGCAATCATTTCTCCGAATTTATATACTTTAGGTCTATCTTTGTCATCTAAAGATTGGGCAGCCAAGGCTATATCATTGATGTCGCTTGCGCGAGTTGATGGTTATGCTTTGATAGAAGAGGCTGGATTTGATATGAAATCGGTCGCTGAAAGTATATCAATATTTTATAATTCATTATGAATTTTTTAGTATTATTGAACAATAATTATATAATCAATGCATGGGAGCCTAAGACTATATATCTGTATTGGGCTATCGTAATAATTTCTTATTTTCTAGGAATTATTTCCTATAGGAAAAGGTCGAGAATTATTGATAATAAAAAATGTAAGATAAATATTATCAATAAGTTTGCATTTACGTTGCTTTTTCTCTTCCTGTTAGTTTTCTCGGCATTCAGGGATGTCGGTACAGATTTGCCTGTTTACAAGGACATATTTAATCAGGCCTATTTAGGTGCGTCATATTTTAATTATCAGGAACCAGGCTATATGCTATTAAATCTCATATTTAATAAGCTAGGTTTCAATGATGTTGGATTTATCGCATTAATATCCTTTATTACACTTTTCTTTGTATTTAAGACAATTAGCGAGAATGTCTCTAATATTGATGTTGGATTAAGTGTATTGGCATTTGTTGCTATATATTATTTCCAAAGTTTCAGTCTGGTTAGAATTTATCTTGTTGCCGCGTTCCTTTTATATTATTCTAAATATTTAGTAGAACAGAAGTTTGGTAAATATTTGATTTGTATTGTTATCGCTATATTGTTTCATTATTCGGCGATATTGGTGTTGCTTCCATTTGTTTTGTATTATCTTTATGAAAAGAAGCGAAAAATCTTTTTGCCAGCATTTATCATAGCATGCTTTATGGGAATATTTGCTGTATTGATATTTTCGAAAATACCAATCTTCGCCAGGTATGAGGATTATTTGAGAGAAGGCGCTCTTAGTTCAGATTTTGGTTACATGCAGTTCGTTTTAAATATCCCTAATTTACTTTTATGGTTCTATGCTAGAAAAAAGAAGCATGGTGGCACATATGTCAATATGCTGATTGTCTATTCTTTATCAGCTTTATTGATAGGTATGCTCAGTTATAAAATAAGTATGTTAGGCCGCTCATTAGTATTTTACAATATAATTTATATTGTATGTATTCCGTACATCTTGAATAAAATCAAACGCAACAATATCAAGACTGGTTTTATCTTTAGTTCTATATATGTTATTTACTTGTTTCTCAGATTCATATTGTATATGAATGAGTATCTGATACTTGATGGATTGATGCCATATAAATTTATATAATGAAGCGGATTTTGTTCATAACGCATACTGCATCTATGGGAGGCGGTGCAGAAAAAGTTCTAATGACTCTTGTTAATGAACTGTCAAAAGACTATCGAATAGATGTCATAGAGCGTCTGGAAGATAATGTGTTGCCATTTGTTCCTAATAATAAGAATATCTGCCATCTCCCATCTATGTCTAAATCAGACAGGTTGGCGGCTGCAACTGGTTCTTGTGTTTTGTTGCAACGGCTGTGGCGCTTGCTTTTGTCGCTTTTAATTTTTCTTGTGCCAAGGCATGTTTACAGACATTATATTCGGGAGAAGTATGATTTCGAAATTTCATTTAATTATTTATACCCATCATATCTAGTCGCTTATTCTCCAAATTTGGAATCTAAAAAAATCATGTGGATTCATGGCGATATTTTTGAGTTGAGTGAACCATACGCTTGCGGGGTCAGAGGATTAAAAGCCATAGCTATGAAAACAATGCAACGCAGAGCATTTAGCATGGCTGACACCATAGTTGCTATATCAAGGAGAACTTATGACTCTATATTGAAATTTATGCCAGAGGTTAGAGATAAAACGTGTATAATCTATAATGGATATGATATTCAGAAAATAAGGACGATGGCGTTGAGCCCTGGATTTGAAAAGAATCGTTTTACTTTAGTTTCAATTGGACGGCTGGAAAAACCCAAAAATTTTGAACTCCAAATTTTAGCTTTACTCCAGATTGTTTCTCAGGGCATAGACATTGAATTGCACATACTGGGGGATGGTCCATATATAAATGAATTAAAGCAAGAGGCAGGTGTGTTATTGAATAAAAATATTTTTTTTGAGGGATTCCAGGCAAATCCATACCCCTTTATAAGATCGTCAGATGCATTAATTATTACTTCCAAGTCTGAAGGTTTTCCTACTGTAGCTGTAGAAGCTATGGCTTTGGGCAAACCTGTTATATCAACGCCTGTTGCGGGCACAGATGAGTTAATCAATTCAAATACAGGCATAGTAGTTGACTGGTCAGTGGAAGGCGTTGTAAAAGGTATAATGCAGATAATGAATCGCCCTTTAGATCCTTTTTATATTCAAAATTTTACGTCAAAATATAGTAAAGAGTCATGGGCGAAAAATGTAGAACATTATTTAAGATAGACTGTATAATATGGCTTACTCAGTAGTTTCATGTGCAAGTTTTGGCACTTCAGGTTCAGGAGTAGTTACTGATTTTCTTTCAGAATTTGACAATATATATAATCCAGGGGATTATGAATTCAGATTTTTACAAGATTATGGCGGTGTGACAACATTGGAAGACTGTTTGGTCAGATCTCATCACAGGTTGAATTCGGACATTGCAATACAGAATTTCATCAACTATGTAAACTTTCAATGTGGAGATTTTATAAATGCCAGATATAATAAGTTTTTTAAAGGGAAATTTGGTGAAATAAGCAGGCAATTCCTGAATGAAATCATTGAAGTGGAATGGCCTGGATATTGGGAAGAGTATCAGATAATATCTCCACGTCTTGTTTCTCTTTTGAAGTACCGTGTTATACCTCATTTGAAGCAACTTTTGTCTGGCAATAGGAAATATATAGCACATTATCTGCCACACAGGACAATGTATTTTGCAAATCCTTCAGAAAGTAAATTCGTATCTGCTGTGAATCGGTATATTAATAGATTGTGTGCTGTAATAGATCCTCAGAATAGATACAAATACATGTATTTTGATCAGCTCCTTCCTCCCAGTAATATAGATAGGTATTTTAAATATTTCGATGATTTGCATGTCATAGTGGTAGACAGAGATCCGCGAGATTATTATGTAGACAATGTAATCAAGTGTGGAGAAGGCTGGGTTCCGAAAGATGTAGACAAATTCATTACATTATTTAAAGGGATTAGGAAAAAAGTCAATGAGGGGAGTGAGAACCATAATATTCTTAGGATAAGGTTTGAGGATACTGTTTTCAAATACGATGAATTCAAAGAAAATGTTATGAAGTTCCTTGAGCTTAACCCAGAAAATCATATTCGGCCGATGAAGAATTTCAATCCGAGTATATCAATCAAGAATACACGGTTATGGAAAACAATACATGTCGATCCTAGGATAATTGAAGGTATAGAACATGGTTTATCTGAATATTTATATCCATTTCCGGAATAGATTTGAAAAGTATTTCTATAATTATTTTTAACGTATGGGAAATAACATAGCCGTTTCGGTTACTGTGCCTATATACAATACATCAAAATATTTGCAAAAATGTCTCGATTCATTAGCATCTCAGACTATGGATGGGATAGAGTTTATTTTAGTTGATGATGGAAGTTCGGATGATTCAGGCAGAATATGCGATGAGTATGCTCGAAATGATTCTCGTTTTAGAGTAATACACCAGGATAATGGAGGTTCATCTGTGGCCAGACAGAGCGGTCTTAATAATGCAAGAGGAGAGTATGTCATTGTTTGTGATTCTGATGATTGGGTAGAACCGGATATGTATCGACTGCTTTATACTGCCGCGAAAAATCAAGAAGCAGATATTGTTGTCTGCGGTTATTATGCTGAGTACAGCAACGGAAGCAGTATTGTTCATCCTGCGCAATATAAAGAGAACGATGGTGTGGTTGACAATGAGGACATTTTGCAATATGGCGCAAATTCGTCGTGGGTCAAATTAGTGAAAAAAGATTTATTTACAAAGACAAATTCGTGCTATGTCAAAGGTATAAATCTTAGTGAGGATTCATTGATAATATATAAATTGCTCAAGGGAGAGCCGAAGATAATTCAAATTAAAGAAAATTTATATCATTACCGCAGGTTATTAGGAGAGAATTCATATACGAATTGTATTAAAATGAATAATATATTCCAATTAGCTTACACGTATTTTTGGTTGAAAAGCAATTATGCAGAAGAAAAGTATTCTCCAATAGTGACTCAGCGTGCGATAGATCTTGCATTTGCATGTTTGCGTGTTAATGATTTGCAAGAGAGTTATGTTAAATGGTTTATTTCTTCGGAATTGAAATGGAAAAATTTCCGCTCTGCCAGAATATCATTAAAAATGATAATGGTATGTATTGAGAAAATATTGCCTGTGCCCATGTCTAAATATATTTTCAGAAATTTGTATCGTTTTTTTTATAGATAATTTATCTGGTGGAAAACAATCTCAGGGCAGTTGAAAAATTTAAATTATATGAAGCATGCGTATTTAATTATTGCACACAATAAATATCCGCAATTGCAGTTATTAATAAATCTTTTGGACGATCCAAGGAATGATATTTTTGTACATATAGATAAAAAGTCAGAATTGCCGGAACTTATTGCTCCAAATTTTTCAAAACTTGCTATTTTAGATAAAAGAATAGATACTCGGTGGGGAGATATAAGTCTGGTTGAAACAGAGCTGCTATTACTTAAGACGGCATATAATAGTGGTCAATATGAATATTTTCATATGATTTCCGGAATAGATTTGCCGATAAAACCAAATGACTACATCCATGATTTTTTCGAAAACTATAAAGGACTGGAGTTTGTCGGATATATAGCTCCATCTTAAGATGCTAATTATTATTTCAGATGCAAACGCTTTCATTTGTTTACGCGCTATTATAAAACTAAGAATATTCTACTCAAGATATTTTGGAAGGGGCTGAGGTCGGTGTTCGAATTTTTTGTTAATATCGTTCCGCGCCATTTCCCGACTGATTTACAAATAAAATGTGGTTCACAGTGGGTAAGCATTACCAAGAATTGTTGTGATTATTTAATTTCCAAAGAAGACTATATATTGAATGTATTCAAGCATACTTATTGTCCTGACGAATTGTTTGTCCAGACATTGCTATGGAATTCTGATTTTCGGTCGAAGATTTTTCAAGGAAATACAGAAGATTTCCCATATGAGCATTCTATCCGCCTAATCGATATGAGTAGTGGGGGGGGGACTCCATATATATGGGGTAGTGACAAGAGAAAATTTGATGAGGACTTGGATTTGATAGTGAATACAAAGTGTCTATTTGCCCGGAAATTTGATATGGAAAATTATCCAGAGATAGTGAAAAAATTATTGGAAAACTTGCAGTATACACATCATTAATAAAAATTTTTCAGGGGGGGGTATGATACATATCCTATGTTTCATAAAAACATGGTATAGAGTATGAAAATTTTATTTTGCGACAATAGTTTGTATTCTTTGATTAACTTCAGAGGAGATGTCATAAACAGTTATGCTGATGACGGACATGACGTAGTACTTGTGACTCCTGATGATAGTGATTGGAGACCTGAAAAGCAAAATGTTAAATACATTCCAGTTGTTTTGCACAGGTCGAAAAAAAATCCGTTTACTGATATTAAGTATTTGTGTTCTTTGTATAAGATTTATAAGACAGAAAATCCAGACTATGTTTTTCATTATACAATAAAACCGAATATTTATGGAACTTTCGTTGCTAAATTTTTGCGAATTCCGTCAGTCTTGATGGTTACAGGATTGGGATATACATTTAATTCAAAAGAGTTTGCCAGCATTATTGCAAGGACCTTGTACCGCTGTGCGATGAGGGCATCAAAATTTGTTATAGTTCTGAATAAGAGCAATAAGGATATTTTGATGGCAAAACATATGACGGATTCTAGAAAGATGATCATGCTCCCTGGTGGAGAAGGAATTAATCTTTCGCTTTTTAATTATTTCCCTGACAGAAAGTCAAGAACACATTTTGTTTTCTTGATGGTAGCGCGAGTGCTATATGACAAAGGATATAAAGAGTATGTAGAAGCATCTAGAATAATTAAGAAAAAATATCCGGATATGGAATTTATGTTGCTGGGCAGTATCGATGAAGATTATCCAAACCATGTCCCTTCAGAAATAGTTCGTCATGATGCGACTAAGGGCATTATTAATTATTTAGGTTTCAGATCTGATGTCAGAGAGATTATCGGGAATAGCGACTGTATAGTTCTTCCTTCTTATCATGAAGGTCTGTCCCGTGTTCTGATGGAGGGACTGGCGATGCATAAGCCTATTATCACGACAGATATTCCAGGGTGCAGGGAAACTGTAGACGACGGAAAGAATGGATATCTTATCCCGCCTAAAAATATTGAAGCATTGGTCGAAGCTATAGAAAAATTTATCCATTTATCAGATGATGAGCGCAAAGAGATGGGTGAATATGCCAGAAAGAAGGCCGAACGAGAATTTGATGTCAGGAATGTCATCGCAGTGTATAAGAAGATAACCGACAGGATAAAGTAGCCAGTAATACTGGGGATCTTGACAATGCTCATGTCAGGCATGCGTAATGACAGGAATCGGAAAGTATAAAATATATATGCCAAAAAAATATCCGATAGGAATACAGGACTTCGAAAGCCTGAGAAAAGATAATTATTATTATATAGACAAGACTCGATATGTATATGAACTGGCCGAGTCTGGACGATATTATTTCCTGAGCCGGCCGCGCAGGTT